>JBNKKB010000156.1:0-22842 GCA_050291605.1 Desulfobacteraceae bacterium
ATTGACGGATGCTTTGGCGCAATGCTTTGATCTGTTCCACCAACTCTGTCTCTTGTTGCCAGCGTTGCTGCAATACGATCAAGCGCTGCTGGGCCTGTGATTGATCTAAATGGAGGGCGTCAATTCGCTCGGTGTGGTTGCGGCCAATGCGCTGTTCATCGCTCAAACGCGCCAATTCGCGTTGGTTTTTCTCGATCTCCCGTTGGCATGCCTCCACCGATGGCGCCACCGAGTTAAACCCCATAGCCACTCTGGCGCAAGCTGTATCGATAACGCTGACCGATTTGTCGGGAAGTTTGCGCCCGGAAATGTATCGCATGGACAAGCGCACCGAATCGATCAGGGCTTCGTCGGTAAGGGTCACCCCATGGTGGGCTTCAAACAAAGGCGCAATGGCGCGCATCATCAACAGGGCCTTTTCTTCATCCGGCTCTTCGATCTTGATGACCTGAAAGCGGCGCGACAGGGCGGCATCTTTTTCAAAGTATTTTTTATATTCCGCCCAGGTGGTCGCCGCAATGGTCCTCAGCTCACCTTTGGCCAAGGCGGGTTTGAGCAGATTCGCGGCATCGCCGGCGCCTTGAGCTCCACCTGCGCCGATCATGGTGTGCGCCTCGTCGATAAATAGAATGATGGGCACCGGTGAAGATTTGACTTCTTTGATGACTGATTTCAGGCGGTTTTCAAACTCTCCTTTAATGCCCGCCCCGGCTTGCAACAATCCCAGATCCAAGGTGCGCACCTCGACGTCCTTCAGCGGCCCGGGCACGTCACCCTGAACGACCCGCAAGGCAAAACCTTCCACCACAACGGTTTTGCCCACGCCGGCCTCACCGGTCAGGATGGGATTGTTTTGGCGGCGACGTATGAGAATGTCCGCCATTTGGCGGATCTCCTCATCGCGGGCAATCACCGGATCAATTTGACCGGCCCGGGCACGTTCCGTCAAATTGAGGGTATACAGGTCTAATGCGCCGGTGCTCTTGGCCGGATGGGCATGGCCGGCATCCGTTGTTGACTTGGACGTTGGGGTCCCTGCAAATCTTTGCTCGGTTGAATTGGCGGTTATATCAGCGAAGTTCTCCATCAGGATTTCCACGGATATATCAGTCAATGATCCGGCACTGGTCAGAAATGGCGCACGGTAGTATGGCTTGGACAAAAGGATGAGCAGCAGATGACCGGATGTAACGCATTGGCTTTCAAATTGAATGGATGCCATCAACCAGGCTTTGGAGAGCAGCTTCGGCACTCGCGGAGACAATGCCGGTGTGCGGCTGTTGCCGGTTTTAAACCGGGATATGGCATCGGTGAGCTGGCTCAGTACATTGGCTTTATCAATTTCAAAATAGGACAAAATACGCGCCAAGTCGTTGGTGTCGTCCTCGATCAGCTTGAGCATCAGATGTTCGATGTCAACTTCGTAGTGGGTATTGGATTGGCACAATCCGGCTGCCCCCTCCAGTGCTTTGCGACAAACGGGATTGAGTTTTTCAACCATGTTTTTCAAGAAAAGTGAATGCATGCGGAAACCTTTTAATTTCTATTCAATGGGTTGTAGTTTCTTTGATGACGATATTTTTCGAGTATGCTTGGCCCGGCCATTTGAGCAATACGGTTCTGCCGAGTACCGGACCGCTTTTTTTATCACCGCCAAGCCGCAGACTGGGTATTTCCGGTCCGATGAGAATCAAATGGATCTCAAATTCGTATTCCAGCCCGACGATGAATGTAATGAGCTTCTTAACCAAAGCCAGATTCCGGCTTCGGGGTTGGAAAGACAGGTACTTTTTCCAGGGTATGGGGCCCAGTTTCACGATAAAAAATGAGGTCACATCACAAATGCGGCTGCCGCACAAGGCGTCCGCCTGCAGCGTGCTGTTGGCGCGCCCCAGGCAAGTTCTGTCCTGTTCATGAATGGGAATCATGCGCTCGACAAATTGCTTTACCCGCACCGGTATGCCGGTGGCATTGGCGATGATGGATTCAACAGCTGCCACTGTGGGTACCGTTCGTGAGGCCAGACCCGTAAAATAGATCAATCGCTTTCTAGCCACTTGCTCAAACTCCGGATCGGCTTTTAGTTCCGGGGTGCCGATACCGTTCAGATCAGCCAGGGTTTGGGTGATGGGATCATTGCCGGTCCCGTCATAACTTTCAACCAAACGGTATTTCTTCCACGCCAAATAAAACAACGATAATAGCCGATGATGAAAAAGGTCCAGAAAGTCGGTAAAGGCATAGTCTTTTTTATGGTTCAATGCCTGGGCATGGGCATTGTACCAATCCGGCAATACACCTTTGGGCCCGATCAGACCCATAAAGTTAATTGTCACTACCGGTGTGGGGTGGGCCGTCCCATTTTGAATGGACAATATATCACTGGCCGGGAAGGAGAAACCGGGTGCCACGCGAAATTGCACTGGATCGTATTTGGGCGACAGCTTTTTGCCGAGCTGCCTTCCCTGGCTATAGCCCTCTAAAAGATGCACGGCCTTAAAGAAATTAAAACTGCATATCTCTTCAAACAGAGCTTGCCTTACAGTAGTATACGTTCTCCGTTTCGGGGCGGCCATGATTTAATCACCTGCTGGCGCTGGATGCTTTTCGCTACCAGCCTTGTAAAAGAGTTAAGGGATACATATTGCGCCAAAAAACGCTCTAGTACCGAGGCAAACAGATAAGCACTGGAGCCCACGAATTTATTTTCATTCAATACGAGTTCAACCTCGACACCCCTGCAAAACGATCGCCCGATGCGCATGGCCACGTGGCGTTGTTGCACCGCTTCAACTCCTTCTATCTGCTGGCGCGTCACTGGAGAATCATGGATATCATACAGCTTGAGCAGCTCTTTGAGCCCTTGCCCATTTTGAGAAACCAGCGAGAGGTAATTGAGCGACAAATGCGATACCAAACGCCATTGCTGCCGACTTCCCGGTTCGGGACGACGGGCCAAAGTCGGCTTCATCAAACAGGCGATGCCTTCCAACGGACTTTCATCTTCTATGAAAAAGTCCCACGCAAATCCTGCCGGCACCAGTCTAGAAGGCAGGTCCCGGTGGGTACACAAGGTATGAACGGTTAACGTGCTGCATTGTGGCTCTGTCGCCGTCATGCCGGCATCGGTAAAGGACAACAAGACATCCATGCCATCGTCGCCTTTGCGCGGTGATTTGCGCCGGCGAATGTGCCAGTATGGGTCGTGGTCCTGCTTCTCCTTAAAATGAGACAGCGCGTAAAATGGCTGGTAGGGGATGGTATCATCTCCATTTTCCGTAATGCCCGTCACCTTTTCGATACTGAACACCTCGGTGGTGCTCTTGTTATGGATGTCGTGATAAATTGGATAATCCGTCTTTTTGTGTTCAACCCTTATGGGCAATGCGATTTGCTTGAACAGATTGACCGCCGGGGAAGCATACAAGCAGAAGGTATCCTGATGGATCAACATGCGTTCCGTATCTTTATGGTTTAAATAAATATTGATCTCAAGTACATCACCATCGATTCGCCGCAACTGCTCCAACCCGCTAAGCTCGAAGTATAGAAACTTTTCGGGAAACGCAAAATACTCATAGAGCATGCGGTAACCTTCAAAGGATTGTTCGGGCCACGGCAAAATGGCATCTTCCCTTGAAAATCCCATGGGTTGGATGTGATCCGCTGAAAGGGTCAGTGAACCGTGCTTGCGTCGGATCGCATTTTTTTCTGTAAAAGAGACGATTTCCACCTGCACTGTGTGGTTCATCAACAACTCATAGAGTTTGAATGCGTGTTGGGGCTGACCGTTTATAAAAAAGCGTAACGTGTCAGGCCACTCGATTTGCCCAAGTTTGATCTTGGGTGCTGTATTCAGTTCAATTTTAATGCCGTTGAGGGCGCCCGTACTTGGATCGCGGGGGAAAGCAATTTCTGCATGGGAGACTTCGATGGGCAGGAGCCTGACATCCTGGGTCGTTCTAAAAATCAGTTTGGTCCCCTTAACGGGTGGCGAGTAAAGCGATGTGCCCTTTCTGATCCAATGCCCAGAGGGGGGAACATTTAGCAGGTGCGGCATGAACTTGACGGTCGTCATGGACGGCAGCGGGCGCGTGTAATGTGGATAAATGATCTGTAACAGCGATTCGGTGAGTTCCGGAAAACTATCGTCAATTTTTTTTTGAATGCGTCCGGTTAAAAACGAGAAGGCCTCGAGCAAGCGTTCCGTGTGTGGATCTTCGCACCGATCTGCCTCAAGCAAGAGTCGGTTGGCGATTTTAGGGTACTTTTCGGCAAATGCGGCACCGGACTCACGGATGAAAGTCAATTCGCGTTCGTAGTAATGGAGCAATGGGTCTTCCATGGAATTTATCCCGTTTATGGCACAAATGTTGAAAAATATTTAATTCATAACTATTAATTGGTGGGTCTAATCCTGTATTCCCCTCGATTGACTGAAAACCAGGTGTCAAAATAGATGGGTTCATGGACCGGATCGGCATACAGGGTGGCACGCACGGCAAAGCACAAGTTTTGCTCATTGCCTTCCTGGTCGTTAAACTCAACCGATACCCGCCTTAAGCGCGGCTCAAATTTACTGATCGTCGTTTCAATGCTGAATTTAAGTGCCTGGCGCACATCCGGATTTTTAGGATTTTTGGCAACAAAGTCTTCAAGACCGTAAACATACATTGATTCATTTATGTACGGATAACCGGTTGACGGTTCGCTGATGATCCGGCGGGTGTTGAGAAGGTTCTCCACATCCCTGAGCACCGATTTGCGCACAACTTGAATGTCGGAGCCGCGACCGCCGAGAACGCCCAGATCGGAGCTGCTGTCAAACCGATCCAAAACCGAAAGTTGGATGTATTGTTTCTGTCCCGCCATTTTATCAACCTTTCTTTTCGGACAGCGGTAAATACCGCTGTCCGAAAAGTGTGCACCCAAATTCAACTGCAAGTGATTACGCCTTGCAGTTCTTCTCCAAATCCCATCCGGCGGCCACATTACCGGCCGCACCACCACCCTGACGTTTCTGCTGGACGTAACTCCACTCAATTTTTCCGAAATCAACATTAATGTTTTCAACAGGGAATTCGCCGCCATTGCCACTGGTGGAAACGCCACTGATCAGACAATTGGTGAGCTTATACTCCATAAATTTAACCTTATCCGTTCCGCTGCGACACAATTCAACCAAAATTGTATTGACATGGGTGCCGTCGGCACACGCTAAAGCCAGCTTGGGAGAGGCTTTGTCGATTTGCTTTGAAAAGGTAAAGTCATGGAAATCAGCCCGCTCAGCACTGGCGCCGCCGGCGCTGCTGGCCGTTGAAGATACCGTTTGGGTCAAACCGGTGTTGTACGATGTCATTTCAATCCAACCTGCATGTTTGTCATCGGTACTTTCACCTTCAATGCCGTCAATTTTGATAAATGCATCAAATGCCATGTCCACTTCCTCCTTAAATTTAGATAGTTTGTTGCCTGAAATGATCGTCGACTGCACAGTTGAAAACATGCGTTGTTTCCGAGAGCGGGGTCAACCTAAACCCCGTTATGGCAGAGACAATCAGCACTCTTCAGCAGCCAGCGATCCCTTATAAATCACCTTCAGAGAAGGTGAAATAGATGATCTGAACTCACAACTTGTCACACTAATTTTCTAAGACTAGCTCAGGTCTATCATCACATGCGTTAGAATTGTTGCCGGTGCCAGACTCCGGCGCAACGCTTGGTTTGGTATCTATATTGTATTACCGCATGAAGCGGTAAGCCGCATGCGGTTCTTGCATTCGTATGCCCCTGCCAATGCGCACCATTCCCACTTTCAGGTAGAGGTGTGCCGGTGCGCACTGGCGAGTAAAATAGATTTAACTTTTTTGGCCACGGCATCTAAGCATTGGCCGGCGGCGGAAGCTCGGCGACCAGCCGCAATGATACGGTTAGCTCATCGAGCTGATAGTGCGGCCTTAAAAAGGCCACCGCTTTGTAGGCCCCCGTTTTGCCAGGTATCTCTGCCACCTCAATACGTGCTTCACGCAGCGGATAACGTGCTTTTATCTCCTGGCCGGCGTTGTCATCCAGCACGACATAGTTGCTGATCCAATTGTTTAAAAACTTTTCCGCCTGTTCACAGGACATAAAACTGCCGATCTTGTCCCGCATCATCGATTTTAAATAATGCGCAAATCGGCAAACCGCCATGATGTATTGCAATTGTGATGATAAGCGGGCATTGGCATTGGCCAAATCCGAATCATATTGCTTGGCTTTATTGGCGCTCTGGGTACTGAAAAAAGCGGCGTAGTCCGTGCCTTTACAATGCACCAGGGGGATAAACCCCATATCGGCCAGTTCCTTTTCCCTACGGTCGGTGACGGCGATTTCGGTGGGACATTTTAAGGCCACTTCACCTTCATCGGTCTTAAAGGTATGCGCAGGCAATCCTTGAACCAGGCCGCCGCCTTCCACGCCACGAATGGCGGCACACCAGCCATAATTAGCAAAGGCTTCAGTCATCCGGGTTCCCATGGCATATGCGGCGTTGCCCCACAGGTATTTTTTGTGATCCGTGCCGTCGACATCCTCTTCAAAATTGAATTCTTCCACCGGGATGGTATCGCTCCCGTAGGGCAGGCGCATCAATATGTGGGGCAATGTCAGGCCGACATAGCGCGAATCATCCGACTCCCTGAAAGATTTCCATTTGACATATTCCGCAGCAGTAAAAATCTTTGCCAAGTCACGAGGACCGCCAAGTTCGGTAAAACTCTCCCAGTTGAACATCTTAGGCGACGCAGCCGATATAAAAGGCGCATGCGCCGCTGCAGCTACTTCGGATACTTTTTCCAACAAGGCCATATCCTGGGGTGCAAAACCAAATTCATAGTCGCCAATAATAACACCGTAAGAGTGCCCGCCGAACATGCCGAACTCCTCTTCATACACTTTTTTAAAAAGCATGGATTGGTCAAACTCCGGTGCTTTTTCCATGTCTTTCAAAAGCTCTTTTTTGGTGACGTTCATCACTTTGATTTTAAGATTTTCACCGGTCTCACTTTGCTGCACCAGGTAGTTCAAACCCCGCCAGGAGGCCTCCATTTTTTGAAAATCCTCATGGTGCATGATTTCATTGAGTTGATTGGAAATAAGCCGATCCAATTCGGCGATGCGTGCATTGATCATGGCTTCAGTATCCTTGGAGATGCTGATTTGGCCTTCCATGACCTCTTTGGCGAATTCGCTGATGATCTCCTTGGCCCAGGATTTCTGGCTCTCTTCGCGGACCATATTGCTTTCACCGATAATTCGCTCCAACAGGTCCGTCTCATTATGCTGTGCGACGGGCTCTTGTGTTTCTACTTGGGCTGTTTGATTTGCCATGGTTGTATCCTTTCGCCCCACCCTGGAGGCCTGAAATTATTTTGATTCCTTTTCCTGGTCATCGCTCGGGTCTGCGTGTCCATTGCTAATCGCTTTAAGTTTGTCCGTGTTGGTTATGACATCCTGAAGCAATTCTTCAAGCTTGTCGTTTCCATCGAGTTTGCCCATCAGGTTGTAGAGCTTTTTGCGGGCCTCTACCAGTTTGCGGATCGGTTCTACCTGCTCGGCAATCTTTTCAGGATGGAAATCGTCAAGGTTCTTGAATTTGAGTTCGACACCGATCGTGGAATCATCGTCTTCGATTTTATTGTCGACCCTATAAGCCAGCCTAGGACTCATGCCTTCAAGAACGGCATGGAAGTTGTCACGGTCAACTTCCACATATTTCCTGGCTTTCAATGGGGGCAGGGGCTGTTCCGGCTTCCCGGAAAGATCGCTTAGCACACCCACTACAAAAGGAATTTCTTTCTGCTCGACAGCATCCCCAATTTCGACATCATAGGTAATGTGGACACGCGGTGGACGAACACGGTCTAGTTTATGTTGAATACTTTCTGCCATAGTAACCTCCTTGAACATTAAATTATTTCGGCGCCGCTATCGCATAAGCCATAAACGCAGCACCCCACAGCGTCATAAATCGCTTTTCCCTCTCGTCATTCAGGCGCAATCCTTCCATCTCTCCATCCATCATTCATGAACAAATCAACACACCCTATCCTTGTCGCCCCATCAACTCACCCCACAGAATCGAAAGGTGGCCGCCTTGGTAATGTTCAGTGTGCATAATTTTTTAAACAGCTGGGCTGCCCGTTCGGTCTGCCCGTCTCCATCGTGTTCCAGGCACCTGTATAGCGTCTCGATAACATCTGCGATCCAAGCCGGGTGTTCCCATTTTTCAAGTTTAAGGGATTCAATCAGCGCATACAGCTCTTCCACGATGGGTTTGGCCAAATCGTGACGGCCGGCCTTGAGGCACAATTTGGCCACCAGCAGCAAATACCTGTTCTTCTGACGAACGGATGGGGCAAGTGCGGCCGCAGCCATGAGTTGGTCCAGTGCAAGTTTTAAATGACCGTTACCTGCTTTGCCGGCGACTTTTTTCCACATCGCGCGCTCTGCATCCGAAATATCGGATATGGCGTTCTGTTTTGAAAACAGGTTGACACCCATTGCTTGCGGACCATCATCATCCAAATCGGAGAAATCAACTATCATGTTCTCATTTAAATCCTTATCAAGGTCATCGGCTTCAGCGGCAGCCACTTCGCTTTTTTTCTTTTCGGTATAAATTTTTTCAACCACGCGTATACAGGCATCCATAGATTCGGAAAGCTGGGTAAATCCCGGCGGGTCGGTTTCAAATAACGATCTGCTCAAATCTTCCAGTGTGATCAATTGCTCTCGGCAATCCGCCAGTTGATGGCGAAGATCCTGGTAGAATTCAATGCTGCTTAAATTGACAGCCGCTTTGAATTCTTCATTGGAAATTTTCCCTTCATCCATCATCTCTTGGCGACGGTCTTTTTGTGCTTTGTCCAAGCCGCTGTCTGTGCCGATCAACCGCGACTCTTGCCACGCAAAGTAATCAAATCCTTTGGTATTAGACGGATCGCAGATAGGCACCTGATAAACAGCGGTAAGCAGCTTTTCATTGAGATAAGTGAAAGGGCCGGCCCGATAACCCAAATCACTATCTTCTATTTCAGGAAAAAGTGAATTCCAATATACGGTTAGCAGTTTGGAGATCAGCTGCAGGCCGAATGCCAGACCCGCGAAGCCATGTTCATGAACCAAGGCTTCAGTGAGCCATACGGCAATCTGCAAGTCTTTGGATTTTTTGATCAAAGCGTCGCTGCATATTTCTATGGTCTGTCGCCAGTCCGAGGTCTTCGGGTCCGTGAACCATTCCCCTTTGTCTAACATATCATCCGAGCGCTTGGCCTCTTTAATTTGGTCGTACACTTCCGTGTAGCGTAGATCTGTGCCCGACGGGTAAGGACCGGGAATAGGCAACGCATAGGCATCTATGTTGAATTTAAAAGCCATCTCATCCTCTTTGGGCCGCGGATCGAATCGATCGATTGCTGTCGTTGGCATTAAGTTTCCATAACCAAACAAAATCGTCGGGAATTAATGTGTTGCTTATAATCGCTACGGCGACGCTCTGGTTCACCTCACCAATAAAAACGGCTGTCGGGGCCTGGTCGTCGTTCTGTGACATCACGCTTTTGCAAAACTGCCAATCATAGGGAAGATTCTCCGGCTGTTGGCAATCAATTGTCATCAAACGTTTGCGCCCCGCAATGGCTTCTTCACAACGCGCCGTTTTGGCCAAGTTGGCCGCATCATAAATGCGTTGCTGGTATTTACGCCATTCAGGTAACGGCTGATGTAACAATTGCAGTGAGTTATTTAACTGCCCGATGGTGTCAAATCTCGCCGAAGCGATGTATTCGAAACTCTTCCAAATCGATTCAAAAGCAAACGGTAACATCGAACAATTGTTGACCCACTCTTTCAGTTCACCCGCGCCGATATAGAGCAAGGGAAAGCTGCGGCCATGGATATCTGAACTGTTACGTATCAATCCACAAACCACCTGGTGGTCCATGCCTCTTGTCCAAAATCGCCAGGAACAGTGGCGCGAACGCAATGTTGAATCAGCATTAAGCCTGGAAAATCCGTTGTCCACCCATTTTGTAAAACGCTGAAAAAGAGGGGTTTGGGTGCCGGCCCATACGAAGTCTTCCATCCCGGGATGTTTTCCCCATGCGAACCAAGTCCATTGTGCCTGTTTTTTCATCTTGTCATGTTATCCAACTTGGGGGCACGCTATGATCGTTGCCGGTGGTCGCCCTGGGGCTGTATTGAGCATGCGAATGATCGGATCGATCTGGCTGGCCTGAAGCTGATAGATCACTTCAATTTCGCGTACACCGAGTCTCTCGAATTCATGCCGGTAATCCGGAAAATCTTTAACTGTAAAGGTACGCTTTCCTTTTTGAAAATCCCGTAAAAACCTGCCGAACGCACAATATCCTGTGTATTTGCGTTTCAAGGTAATATCTCCCAACATGATCTGCAGGGTGACATTTCCGCTTTTGGATGGCGACCAATCAAATTTCATTTCATTGGGGTATTGTCGATTTTCTAATACCGTGCTGCCGTCTGTGCCCTCAAGCACCAGGCGGGTCATGTGGGGTTTGACACGCGCCTCGATATTGACATCTGTTGGGTAAGCAGCCACCCTGACGACATGGGTTTGGCCATTGCCGCTGGAAACGGCATTCCATCGTTTTCCTTTTTTCATAAATGCAAAATATTTCTTATCAAAAGGGATACCGCATCCTCGCAGTGATCGGCTTTGGTAACCGCGCCTGGAACTTTGTTCCACAAAGGGACCGGCGTGTTTATGGATAAATTTATCCGCATACCCTTTTTCGCCGAACAACAGTGCGACAAGCTGATGCCGGCTGTAGACACCTTCGGTTTTAACCAGGACTTCGCGATCCCACAGTGTCTGCAAATGGCAACCGGCCCGCGCAACCGTGTATTGCCACAAAATGTCCAAAGGTTCAGCAATCAGCCTCCAGAAAGGATTCTGTTCGGTATCAAGTTGGCGATATTCAATCGGCGATAATGCCGTTTTGAATGTTTCCACCGCTTTTTGGGCCGATAACACGGCGGAATTTGCCGAAGCCGGGTCGTCCTCAAATCCATTCTTGGCCAGGGTGTAAGCATGGACGACTGATGATGAGATGCCATCAAAATTCTGCAATGCCTGTTGATAGCGTTTATAGGCCTGTTTGCCTTTGGCAAGCTTGCTCTCTCCCATACCGGCCATGGCGAGTTTTGCTGCGATCCTGGTTTTGTTTGAAACCCGGCGTGTGAGTTGTTCGGTGACCTTGTTGTCCGCCACCGCCTCGCTGGCCACAGCATTCCGGATGATGTTGAACGCTTTGATTTGTGCCAGCCATCGCTCCAGACGTTGATCGTTGTCAGCGTCCGGTTTTATTTCCGGCCACTTGTTATCGTCCACGGCATACAAATTTTCTTCCATTGTTTTTAGAAGCTTTAAATACGGGCTGTCATCGCCGGTAAGTCTGCCGATGGCCAACGCCCAGCGATCCGCATTCGCGAACAGTTTTTCAGCCTGGTGAAAATTCATGGAAAAATCAATCCAGGCACCGTAAAAAGACTCCTTGTACCAGGCTACAAAGTGCTCTTTGGGTTTGACAATCCACAGTGGCTGCGCCACGGCGTTTTCCAACTCTTTGAGCACAAAATCACTGATACGCTTGCGACCCGTCGCAGTATACGCCGGGCCAATGAAAACCAGATGCGTATCCGCCGTATCGCCATGCCAGAATTGATTCAATCTGATGGCCTGATCGCGCGCGTCCTGGTTGGCCCATGCCACCAGCCAGCGCAAATCTCCCTGGTGGTCATGAAAGTAATTATCAAGCAGGCGTTGTAGACCCACCAGATTCGTATTCAACGGCTCAACATCGTTTTGCCAAACCAGGTAATTGATAAAGGCATGCTTATAACGATCTGCGATCTCTTTCTCCATGATCAGCGAGGCATCACCATGCAACATGGCAAAATTTGGAGCGGGAAATTCTTCAAGCTGGGCAACATCGGCACCCTTAAACCGGGCCTGAATCATGTTGATGCGGCGCACCACATAGGGAATGATTTGAGCTGCCGGTGCAAACCCATCTTGGACCCAACCACCGTTGGCAATCCGACTTTCGATCTTTGCATTGACACCCGCTTCGAAATGGTCTTGATAGCGCGCACAATATCTCTTCTTTAAGATCTGCTCCAATTGAATGCTTGCGTGTAATCCTAAACGAGGAACATTCCATTTCCGGTTGCGCTCCTCGATAACATTTATAAGCCGGCCGAAATCGGCCATAAGGCTGATATCGTCAACAGGGTCATGATTAAACACGATGGTCTTTTTGAACTGGGCCGGCACCATGTTGATAATGGCTTTGTTTTCATTCCACGAATAGGTCAGCAATATGCAGAAAATCATTATGACCGTGACAAATCCAGTCAACCACAAATTATGGGTTAACCGGTGCCATTCCTTGGCTGCGCGGGTCATAGAAAAAAGGGATCGGTCAGCCGGCAGGATTTTGGCAAAAAAATCAAACAGGAAAAAACCATTCCCGGTCCCCGGCAACTCCAAGCCACCGGCTTGGCTTAGGCTATCGGCTTGGCTGCTGACAGGCCGTCCCTCTTGTCGGCCACTGCAAAAGTAAATTCCTCTCAAAAAAGGCAACTCCTGAAACGGATTGTTTTTGAACGCACCTTTGCAAAACGCACTTAAGCCGTTGCGCAACCGTGAGAACTCATTTGGAAAAAGCAAGACTTCAGGTTCAACATAGTGCTTTGCCTTAACCTCGTCCTTGTTCGCCAAAATAAGTCGAATATCTTTGAGTTTTTCGGTAATGGCATCAATGGTTTGGCTCACAAAGGCCCCAATGTCGGTTTCACCATTGTGGTTCATCAATCCCATGGCCTGGGACACGGAGGACTCGGATAACAGTTGACAATAGCGGTTGATACCGTAGATCAGATCCGCTTTGGTTACGAGAAGATAAACAGGAAATTTAGCCCCCATCACACTGGTGATCTCATCGATCCGTTTGCGCATGATGCGACCCTCGTTTTCTATATTTTCCAGATGGCTTTCCAGCAATTGACGGGATTCCACTGTAACAATCACACCGTTAATGGGCTCTTTTTTGCGATATTTGATAAGGTGCTCCAGAAAAGTGCGCCACTCTTTTTTATCCAGATCCTCATTTCGATGTACCGAGTAACGTCCGGCGATATCTATCACTACTGAATCATCAAAGAACCACCAATCACAATTGCGGGTCCCTTCGATACCGGCCACGCGGTTAATATCACCGAATGGGGACGGCAACCGCGCACTTTTGATAGCTGTAGATTTTCCAGATCCACTGCGTCCCACAATCAAATACCACGGCAGCACATACAGGGGATTGCCTTTGCGCTTGAGATGGGATTTTTTAAGGGTTCCGATCGCATGTTTGAACCGGCGGCGCAGTTCTCGGGAAGCATCATCCAATGCGGAAATGCTGCCCGGCATATTTTCCGACCCGATAATGCCGTCAACGAATTTCATCTCGCGGCGTTTTTCAAAAAGCTTGCGAAGTAAAATAGCCGCCACAACCGAAGCACCCATGCAGCTCAGAATCATGACCTTGGCCCACCACTGCACCTCCAAACCGATGACAAAAAGGACCAAAGCCCAGATGACCAGCACACATAATACGATTAAAGCCGCAACGAGTAATGTTTTCAAAGTCTTCGTCAGATTAAATTGGTGCATCAATTATTCCATCATCATTTTTGTAATAACCTACATATGCGTTACGCTGTCCAAATCAATCCCCAATAGAAATAAATAAACGACCATCATACCAAAAAAAAGCACTACAGAAGAAAAGCAGACAACTAGTGGTAAAGTCCTCAAACCCATAGAGCGCTTTTGTGATTTAGGTGGCATTGTCAGTTTCTGGTAAGCCTCGGGAAACAATTGCCGATTTTCCAGAGTGGGTTCTCCGGCCGAGCTTCCGAACAGGCGTTTCAAATTCGAAGCTTTCAGATGATCTAAAACAACGTGGTCTCCCTTTTCCACATAGCGCCCCGCCAGCCCCAAGGTCAGGCAATAGTAGGCGACCTCACGGACATCCCTATCTTCATGTCCGATCTGGTCGAGACGTTCGAAAAATTCGAGGCCCCCATCGGCCATATTGTAGTACCGGCGCTGCAATGACTCCCGTTGCCATTGCCGCTTATGTTCCCATATTGAATTCAAAATGGCCTCATCAACCCATACACAGACCGACAGGCGCGCATAATTATAATTCTGCTCGGAAAAAGTTCCCATTTTTTTGATGTGTAGACTTTTTTCCAACAACTGATCCACTTGATTTTTAAAGACTTCAAAATCAAGCTGGGATTCATGAGCCGATCGAACGACTTGCACCACATAAACAATCAATTCAATAAAGCAATCGATTAAGCGCACTATTCATCCCTCCCCGAAACCATCATCTCAATTTTAGCGTCCTCAGGTTTGGTATCCCAGCTGAGGGCAAGATTTTTCTCTTCAAACACTTTTTGCCACAACCGATTCTTGTGATTGATGCTGAAATAGATCCCCAGGCTTCTTCTGGGAAGTTCCGGCGGCGGATGTTCAACGTGGCGAATCTGGATCCCCGGCAGTGATTGCGCAATTAACAGCTCAAGGTATTTGGCCGAGCATAGCTTGGCCATGCTCTCTAATTCAGACACAATCTGATCCGGGGCGGCTTCAGTTTCGACCACCAAATAATATTTTTTTCGTCCTTCCAGCATTTTAGCGGGCAAATCCAAATGGTAGTGCGTGCCGTTAAAAGCAAACAAGGCAATGTACTCGGGATCTGCAGCAATATCTCCCATTAACTTAACCAATATTTTTATGGCGCGCCGAAAACAATGCGATAACGTTTCATGGTCATATGCAGGCAGGTAGAATGGATCATCTTTTCGGATACGGACCAAATTTATCTTCGATGAAAAGGTCGACAGTTCACCAATGAGTTGACAGAGTACGCCATAGACAGACCACGGGTGAACGGAAGAACCACTACCGAGCATATGCCTTAAAATAGGCGCGAAACGGTTCAAAGTCCGAAGCGTGAGCAAAAAGACCATGTCCTTTGTACCGAACTCTGCTGTATGGACGCCACGTTCTTTCTTGTTGGCCTCCAACCGGTTGGCCGTTGCCGTGATCAACTCGGTGGTGGAGTTCACACTGCGCATCAACACTTTTGATGAAAAAATTGAAAGCGCCGGCGGAATAAAGTTCGGTGACAGAATAATATTGCCGTTTTGATTCTCAAGTCGGGCTATCGGCAGGACCTCGTAATCTCCCACGGCATTTTTTTCATCTTCCCATAATACCTTCAGCACATAGCGCAATCGCTCGATCGCCAGCGGTTCGCTGCCTTCGTAAAAATCAGGCAAATTTTCGGTTTCAATTTCAGCCGCGAATCGGGTGGGCACCATTGAAAAAGATTCATAGTCTAAAGGATCAGACACATTCTTGGAAGTCGGCGATAGTTTGCGAATACCCAGATAGACGTTAAAAGGCTTGCCTTTATCCTTCCATACTTTTTCAAAATTGCGTGACTCGAGCACGGCATTGCCGGGAAATACGGCATGCGTCATGTCCCTAAATCTGAATTCTCCGCTGAGGATGCTAAAAACATAATTGGACAACGCTTCGGTATGAACCACTATTTTCCCGGTGCCCCACAGCGAGGGTACCAAGTATCGATTCAAGGGTTCGATCAGTGACTGCATGTACAGATCTTGCCATTGAAAATGATGGGGCTGCAAAAAAAGGCCTTCATGCCAGAAGATGGGCCTGCCCTGCACCTCTCCATTATGTATCTTATTGTTATCGACACTCATCTCGGCACGCTTTGTCCTTCTTTATGGTTTTGCTGTATTCGATCTGGTTGGGCCCCAGCGCCAATTCGATGTCAAGGCCGCATGGCATACATTGAAATTCGCTCTTCCAAAAATGTTTTCTTTTCTTAAGAATTTGGATTTTATGGCGGCGAACCATACGCGCATCATTGAGCGTGGCAAAGTAACCTGTAACGATGGCAAGGAATTCTGCTCTTTCGGCACGATCCAGAAAGAGGGTCATATTCTCACCGGCATGCACGATTTTACTGTTCACCGCCGCAACACTGCCATCGAACAACTTGCATTCAAGCAGCTTGTGAATACCGGCTTCATCCTGCGCTAATTGATCAAAGGCGTTCAGCTCACTTAATTGGTAGAAGCACAAATACAATGTATGGGCTTTGCTATTGTAAAGATTAAGTTTGTGATCGGCGCGGATATGCACCCGGATGGCTTCTTTTTCAAATCGCCAATCGGGCTTATTTATTTTAGTGGCGCACCCAAACGAGAGTAATAATGGCAGACATAAGGCTAAGATCGCACCGCATTTTCGCATAGACCACCTCCAGAACCCATCAGCGTTTCCGCTGCATCGAGAACAATCAGAACATGCTTTAACATTATTCAAATGCTAAATCTTATCTTTCAATACGCCGGCCAAGTCATATCTTTTAACGCCTGGTGGCCCTTCCCAATAGCGTGCCGTTTTGAACAACCTGCCAGGCGTATTATTTTGGGCGCACTTCTGCTATTAGGGTTACATCCGACGGGTGCTCCCATTCTTTATTCACTATTGAGGCAGTTTATTTTGCCCAACCTGCGGGCCATGCATAGCGTTTCCCAAACAGACATCCATGGGCATAGGCACAAAGGGAAGTAGAGTTTCCTCTTCGGCATACTACTGTCTGAAAACAGCTATCCGTACAGCGGAATCCGAAATTTTGATCGGATCCACTCTCCCGCCAAATGACCCCCTTGTTTCTTATGAGCATACACTCACGGCACAAGAGCGCATCTCTTCATCCGACTGTATCCGGACTTTCCGAAACCAGACGCCTACTCCGGCTGCTGGGGCACACAGGCATCCCCATGGAATTGATTCGCAGCCAGATTGTAGCAGGATAAAACAAACGTCCGCTTTCTGCGGATCTCATTGCGTAAGGCGCTTGGCCTTACCGGCCTGGATGGCCGCTCCTTTAAGATCAATTAATGTCTACAGCCTATTCATTCATCATTTGAGAAACGCTTTTATGTTGCCTAAAAGCGCCAGAGATGGAGGAAAGATTGAAATTGGGCTGCTTTGAATCTACGAACGGTCACTTGATGGTTGCAGCCTTTAGCATAATAAATTTCCCAATTCAAATACTTTTTTATTTTTTTAACGACAAGCCATCTCAAAATAAAAGTAAGGGTTCCTGGAATGGCGCGGAACGGCGAAAAAGCGGAGCATACTCATCATATGTGAGCATTTTGAACCGGTTCGCAGCCCAGCCAGGGGCGTTTAGATTTATTTAAAGATGACTTTTATACTGAATTCTACCTGTACTTTGGTGTATAGCCCCGCACAATAAAAATAATATTTTTTATTGTATCGGTGAATTCGATATGCTATCGGGTACGAGTTCTTATGAAATGGCAATCTGCCATACTGATTTCCAGCTCTCGAGCCAAGACACCATCCTTTTGATACAAAAATGACCAGCGTTGCACAGTTCCCTCTGTCGTGCTGAAAGGAGACCCATATGCCTGGTGGGGCAAGATTGGGAGATAAAGCAAAAGGCACCGATAGCCATGGATGCAAGGTGTGCACCCATACGGTCATGGGACCCGCCGTCCAGGGTTCATCCGATGTGATCGTCAACGGAAAACCTGCAGTGCGACAAGGGGACGGCGGGATTCACATGCTATGCTGCGGATCGAACACATGGCATGCCGCCGGTGGCAGTAGTACAGTTATTGTCAACGGCAAACCAGCATTTAGACTGGATGATAAAACCCAACACTGCGGCGGCACCGGAAAAGCAATCAACGCCAGCTCAGATGTTATTATCGGAAATTCTCAAACACGCGGATTTAAAAAAGCCGCCAAAAATCATGCACCCTTTGTATGCAATTGCGATAAATGACCCAACCGTAGAATGAAGTGAGCAACGGTCACGTCGGTGATCGTCCAAGACGGCAACGTTAAAAAATTTTACTCGCCTGAAGCTGATTCGGCACATGAGTTATGCCGAAACTCGTTTTTGAGTTTTTTATAACTGTCTACAAATTAGGAAATGACATCGAACCATGTACGTCCAATCCGTGATCCAAATGCTCGCATCGGATACCCATCACGCTGCATCGCGCTATGCCATCGTCGATTGCGCCGCTACTTACCAAGACGACTTAATTTATTCAAAAATAATTTCCGACGATGTTCAAAAACATAACCTGTTCACAGGGGAAAACGCCCTGACCATCGACCATTGCGCTCCGTTTCTGGTGCCGCTGGACAGCCAGCCTGAATTGGAACAATGGTTGATTGAAAACGGATGGGGCAAGGGTTGGGGTATTTTTTTCACATCCCGCGCCGGCATCAAAACCCTATTGGGGCATTTGAGATCCTACCTCAACCTTCAGGCCCCAAACGGCCGTGATATCTTTTTCAGGTTCTACGATCCCATCATATTGGGCGACTTGCTGTCCGTCCTGTCCCCCCAGGAAGCCATAGCCTTTTTCGGCCCCATGGATCGCTTTGTCATCGAGAATCCTCAGGGAGAACCCGTGGTGTTCGAAAAACCCCAGGGAGAGCTTTCAGCCGCCATCGACCCATCGACGCTCGTGCTGGAGGCTGATAAACGCGAGCAGTTGGCCAAACGCTGGCGCACCCGATTGCTGGACCAGCACGTGGAGGCCTACCGGAATCTGGGATTTACAGTGGCACCCGATGTCACGGCCAACGCTTTGACCATCGAAGACCCATCCGGAGCCACTGCACGGCTAACAAAAACCGCAGCAGGCGTTACTGCAACTACGGGTGAGCAGCGCCGGTTTCAATATGAGCTGACCACATGCAAGCATCCGGCCGCCGTCACCGATCCGGCCGGCAATATCATTGATTTTGACATTCAAGAGCGTGACAACTACGAAAAGCGCAACACCCTTCCCATCCTCAATGCCATTCGCATGGACGCCGGTGAAAAAACTTGGGTTTTTGATTATGATGACATGCACCACCTGGCGCGCATTGATTATCCGGACGGCGCCTGCGCCAAGACCTGCCATGACAGTTACGGCAACTTAACCGATATTGTGGACCGCAACGGCAACGTTAGCCAATATGAATACGATTTTGACGAGCGACTGACCCAATTTAAAGATGCCAACGGCCATACCACCCGCTTTGACTATGAGGATCTGACCGCTCCTGCTACCATCGCCTTTGCCGACGGTACCGCCTTTGGCTTTGAATACACCGACGCCGGCGCCTTGGCCAAATTTCTGGCCGGCAACACGCTGGTGGCCGATTACCAGGTGGATCCGGACAGCGGCTGTTGGCAGGTGAACTATATGGATGGCGGTCATGCTGAATTTGTGGTCAAGTCTGGGAAAATCGTCCGCGCCGCCAACGCCGCCGGAACGGTGGAACTGGCCTATGACGACGCCGGGAACTTGATCGAAGAGCGTTTTCAGAACCGCTGTGTCACCTATCACCGCAACGAAACCGGCCAATTGACGGGCATTACCACCCCTTTCGGCCAGACCATCCGCTTTAGCCGGGACAAGGAAAACCGCGTGTGCGGCATCCATGCGTGGTCCGGTCGCGACATGACCATCCAATATGCCCCCAACGGTGCTTTTAATAAGATCGTTTACCCCAACGGCACCCGCCTTGAGCAACAGACCAACGCCCAGGGCCTGCCCATCCGGATGCACCTGCACGGACCGGACGGCACCCTTTTTTACAACAGCTTTCAGCGGGACCGACTCAACCGCATCACCCGGGTCAAAGACGGTGAACAAGAGATGGCCTATCACTATGATGGTGAAGGCCGCTTGCTAAAGGCGCAAAGCAGCAACGGTGACATCAATCAAACCTTTACCCTGGACGCCAAAGCCAACCGCCTGGCGGACAACAACACGCGCTACCGAGTCAATACAGCCGACCGGATAACCCAAGCCGGCCGCTTGCCTTTTCAATATGATAAACTGGGCAACCTGAACCAGGGCACCTGCCCCTGCGGCGGAGCCGATTTCACCTACACCGATTTAAACCGTCTCAAATCCATTGCCATGAAAAACGGCCGGGTCCACTATCTCTACGACGCCTTCGGCCGCCGGGTGGCCAAAAAAGTCAACGGGATCACCACCCGGTACTACTGGGCCCAATCCCAACTGTTGCACGAAGCGCAAGTCCGTCACAACGAAGAAAAAGATACCGTGGGCGTTACCGATTACCTGTTTTTCCCGCAAACGCCGGTGCTGCTGGCCATCCGTCAGAACCGGCAGATCCGCTGGGCTGCTTTCGGGCACCGCTATGAAGTGCTCTGCCTGACCAACGAAGGCGGCCGGCTGGTCTGGCAGGCCCGATATGACGCCTTCGGTCAGGCCCATGTGCAGTTCGGCGAAGATATCCATCAGCCCTTCCGGCTGCCTGGGCAGTACCACGACCGTGAGAGCGGCCTGCACTATAACCTGGCCCGTTATTACGACCCCAGTCAGGGAAGGTTCTTGTCCCTCGATCCGCTTTTTCTGGAAGGCGGCAGCCAAAACTTTTACGCGTACTGCAACGGCGATCCCATCAATCACATTGATCCCAGCGGCGAATTTATTTTCTGCGCCATCCTCATCGGCGCGGCCATTGGCGCCGCCATCGGGGGCGGTATTGAAGCCCTGCGCCAGCACCGCCGGGGAGAAGAGACTGACGGCTTTAAAATTGCCGGGGCGGCCCTCATGGGCGGGATCATCGGTGCCATTGGGGGTGGTGTGGGCGCAGCCGTGGAAGCTGCAGCCGCCGCAGGCACCTTGGGCACCGCCATGGCTTCATCCGCCCTGCCGGCTATGGCCGGGGTGGGATTTTTATCCGGCGCCGGCGCCTCCGCGGCGGAGCAATGCGCCGAAGCCCAGATGACCGGCAAAGGCATCGATCCACTCGCCATGACCCAGCAGGCGTTGACCGACGGCGTGATCGGTGCCGGCACGGCTCTGGTGACCTTTGGTGCGGGCGGATTCCTGGCCCGCAAATTGAGAAAAGCCAGTGCCCTGTTTCGGCCCGCCCAGCAGACCGAACGGGCTGTCGAGCTGGCCCAAGCCTCCAAAAAGCTTAAATCACACGCTCCAGCCAATGCCAAAAAACAGAGCCGCCGGGCAAGCGACCACGCCGACAAGAGCACTGTGGGCGAACCGGTCAACGCCGTCACCGGCGAAGTGATCCTCGCCCAGACCGATTTCACCCTGCCCGGGCGCATCCCCCTGACCTGGACCCGCCACTACGGATCGCAGGGCGACCATCACGGGGTGTTAGGCCGCGGCTGGCAAACCCCTGCCGATGCCCGCCTGATGGTTGACAACAGAGGGCTGGTGACCTTTTGCGACGGCAGCCCCGGCGGCGCCGTCTTCGAGGCCCTGCCCACGGATGAACCGGTCATGGAAGCCGCCGACGGGGCCGTGCTCAGCGCCGGGGACCACCACTACCAGGTGCGGCTCAAATCCGGCCTGACCTACCATTTTTCCAAAACCTTCACCCATGAGCACGCTTGGGTAACCCGCATCGGTGACCCAAACGGCAACCATCTGGACTTTGAACGGGATGACAGTGGGGCGCTGACCTGCATTCGTGACAATGGCGGCCAATGCATTGAGGTCACCAGCCGCGACGGTCTTGTTCGAACCGTGACCCTGGGCGGCAAGCCATTGATCAGCTACCGATATAACAACGGGCAACTGATCGCCGCCGCAGATACCCTGGGCCAACAAAAGCGCTTTGCCTACCAAGCCGGGCGCCTGGTCCGCCACATGGACGCCAACCAGCTCTGTTTTAACTATCAATACGATGACAGTGGAAGGTGCGTACACACCTGGGGTGACGGCGGCTTGTACGACTATCGCTTCGACCATCGGCCCTATGAACGCAGTGTGCGGGTCACCGACTCACTGGGCCATCAAAAAACCTATGTTTATGATCGGGACCGGCTGCCCGTTAAAGTGCAGGATCACACCGGCTCGGCCGTTACCTATACCTATGACGACGTGGGCCGCGTCATCAAGGTGACCGACCCGCTGGCCCGCACCACCGAGTACGAATATGACGCCGCCGGCAACGTGCTCGAAATCATCCGCCCCGACAACAACCGTGTGGTCTTTGTCTACGATGAGCGACACCGCCCCATCCAGTTTCTCGATGCCAACGGCAAAATCTGGGAGCAGCGCTTCGACGCCAAGGGCCGGCTCATCGAAAAGATCACGCCACTGGATGCGCGCACCCGATACGCATACAACCCTCAAGGCGACTTGGTCTCCGTCACAGACCCCGAGGGCCATACCACCAAATATGAGTACGATGAACACGGCCTGGTATCCACCGTCATCGACGGCAACGACAATGCCACCCGCTACCAGCGCAACCTGCTGGGCCACATCACCGCCGTCATCAATCCTACAGGCAGGACCACCCGCTATGTCTACGACGAGGCCTCCCGCCTGATCCGGACCGTGCCGCCCTCGGGCAGGGCCCAGCACTTTGAATGGGACGGCGAGGGCAACCTGTTGCTGCACACCGATGCCAACGGTCGGCAAACCCGTTTCGAGTATGGCGGGGTCAATGAAATCATCCGCCGCACCAACGTCGACGACACCACCGTGACCTACCAGTACGACAGCGAAGAACACCTGACCGGCGCCACCAAGGAAAAGGGCCAGACCCATCGATTTGAACACGACCCCGCCGGCCGGGTCATCTCCCAAACCGACTATTATGGCCAT
>JBNKKB010000157.1:0-66309 GCA_050291605.1 Desulfobacteraceae bacterium
GCCCAGCGAACCCGCCTGATGGGCGGGTCCATCCCCCTATTCACCACAGCCTGGGCGCAAACAGAAACGCTGATCAACAACGGCGGCCGGGCCGTCGAAGGGGTGGAAATCGAAATAGCCAATACCTTTAAGAACCAGACACCGGCCTATCTCGATTTCAAGAAGCGCTACCTATCCAGGTACGGACAAGCGCCGGCCTTTGGCGCCCCGTTGGGCTATGAAGCCGCTAAAGTATTGGCAGCCGCCCTGAAAATGACGGGCGGCCAAGCCGAGGGGCTGGCCAAGGCCCTGACAAGTATTAAGAATTTCAGGGGATTGACTCACAATCTCTCCATGGATAAGTACGGTGATGCCATCCGTCCTTTCTATCTGGGCACCATACGTGATGGAAAATATGTGGATATTGAAACATCGATTCCAAATGAACTTCGAGATTGAAATTAGGTCGAGATATTGATGAGTCAAAAGCAAACACCTTCCTTGAATCGCGTATTGCAGCGCCTGGTGCTCTTGCGCATGTTCCTGCTGTTTGTAGCTTTGAGTGTGGTGGTCATCGGCGCCCTGAGCTATTTGGGCGAACAGACACTCGAACGCCGTCGACAGCAAACAGCGCGTTATATGGCGCAATTTGTCGATCAATACCTGGATCAAGCGTTGTGGTTACTGGATGCAGCGGCCCGTGCAGCCGAATCCACACCCTCTGAAAATATTGCTTTCATGCAAGGCGTTTTGGATGCTTATCGCTTCTTTGACACCCTCTATTTTTTGGATGCCAGCCAAAAGATCAAGCAGTTGGTGCCTTTCGATCCGCGCTATTTGGGCCTGGATATGTCCAACTTGCCCTCTTTCAAACCGAGGGGCGAAAAGAAAGATTTCATCATTTCCCGCCCCTTTATATCGCTGCGTACAGGCAATCCCACGGTTTACCTGAACAGGCCACTGACCCGCGGAGGTCAGGTTGTGGGCGAATTGAACCTGGGATCGTTGCAGGATGAAATCTCGCAGGGAAGAGATGCACCTGAAGAGGGTATGGTTTTTATTTTAGATCAGTTCGGCATGTTATTGGCGCATCCCGATGCCGGCCTTGTCAGGCAGCAAACCAACCAAGGCAACTTGAAGATATTTCGCCGCGGACTCAAAGGAACGACCACGCAATTTTACAAGTACGCGGGCAGGATGGTCCTGGGCAGCACCGCCCGGGTCGAACGTGTCGGATGGGTCGTCGTGGATCAAGTCCCCTTGTCCGTTGCCTTCGGCTTTTATGCCTGGGCCCTGGGGCTGACCCTGCTGGCATCACTGCTCCTCTGGCTGGTGCTGACATGGAGTTTTCGCAGACAACTCCAACGGCACATTGTCTCCCCCATGGTGCAGCTCAGCCAGGGGATCGGCGCCCTGGCAAAGGGTGATTTCAGCCAGGGCAAGGCCCTGGCAACCCTGCCTGCCACTTTTTCCGAATTATCGGCACTTGCAACGGATTTTCAACTGATGAGTGACGCGCTGGAAGCGCGCCAGGCTGACTTGCAAAATAGCGAGGAACGGTACCGCAGCTTGTTTGAACAAGTGCCGGTGGCGCTTTACCGTACCACACCGGCAGGACAGTTTCTTGACCTCAACCTGGCCAATGTTCGTATGTTGGGCTATCCGGATCGTGATACCCTGCTCAGAACCAATGCGGCGGACCTCTATGAAAACCCTGAAGAACGTCAGCAATGGCGAACCATCGCCGATAGCGACGGGATCGTGAGGGATTTCGTCATGCAGATGAAGCGGTATGACGGCTCGGTGATCTGGGTGCGCCATACCAGCCGGGCCGTCCGGGACAGCAATGGACAGGTGCTGCATTACGAGGGAAGCCTGGAAGATATTACCGAGCGCAGACAGGCGCAGGAGTCCATCCGCAAGCTCTCCCAGGCCATTGAGCAAAGTCCGGTCTCCATCATCATTACCAGTCTCTCGGGGAAAATCGAGTTTGTGAATGCCAAATTCACCCAGATCACCGGATTTGCTTATGATGAGGTCATCGGCCGGCGCCCCAGCATCCTCAAATCCGGCCAGACACCGGCCGAGGAATACAAGCTGCTTTGGCAGACCATCACTTCGGGCGGCGTTTGGCAGGGAAAATTCCAGAATCGCAAGAAGAACGGCGAGTTGTTCTGGGAGCAGGCCACCATCGCCCCTGTCAGGAATGCCGACAAGGTCATCACCCACTATGTGGCCGTTAAAGAGGACATTACCGAACGGATAAACCTCGAAGCGCAGCTGCGTCAGACCCAGAAGATGGAGGCGGTCGGGCAATTGGCCGGCGGTGTGGCCCATGATTTCAATAATATGCTGAGCGTAATCACCGGCCACGCGGAGCTGGCGCTGGAAAGGACGGACCTGGATGGTAACCTGCGCAAAGATCTTCAAGAAATCCTGAAAGCCAGTCTGCGGTCAACGGATATTACTCGGCAATTGCTAGCTTTTGCCCGCAAGCAAACCATTATGCCTAAAATTTTTGACCTGAATGAGGCCGTGGAAGGCATGCTCAATCTGCTCCGGCGGCTGATCGGCGAAGACATCGATCTGGACTGGCGGCCGGGGGCCACGCTATGGCCGGTCAAAATGGATCCTTCCCAGTTCGATCAGATTCTGGCCAACCTGTGTGTCAATGCCCGGGACGCCATCGGCGGAGTGGGCAAGATCACCATCGAAACGGGCAAGGCGGTCTTTGACGAAACCTACTGCAGCGAACATAAACAATTTTCACCGGGGGAATATGTCATGCTGGCGGTCAAAGACAATGGCCATGGTATGGACGAAAAAATCCAGGAAAAAATCTTCGAACCATTTTTCACCACTAAAGATGTGGGCAAAGGCACAGGTTTGGGATTGTCCACGGTTTACGGCATCATCAGTCAGAACGAGGGGTTTATCAATGTGTTCAGCGAACCGGAATTAGGCACGACATTCAAAATCTTCCTGCCCCGGCAAGCAGCCCCATCCCGCCCAAAACTGGAGGCAAGCCTTGAGCCCCAAGACCTGATGGGCCATGAAACCATCCTGGTGGTGGAAGATGAGATTATGCATCTGGAATTGGTGGAGCTGATGCTGAAAAGATACGGATACCGGGTGTTGACTGCATCTCATCCAAACGAGGCACTCCAAGAGGCAAAGGGGCACGCGGGTGAAATCCAACTCCTGCTGACCGATATGGTCATGCCCGAAATGAGTGGTCGGGATCTTTCGGAAGCAATGACCTCACTTTACCCTGGTATTAGATGCTTGTTTATGTCCGGCTACACAGACGACATCATTGTTCACCAAGGTATTGTCGAAAAAGGTGTCCCTTTCATTCAAAAGCCGTTTTCAGTGCAAAATCTTGCAGTCAAGGTACGGGAGATCCTGAACACCCGGTCAAATCGTGCGGATTGAGATCATCCAGAGCCTCTGTTGGCAATCTACTTTTCAAATGCCAATTGATCTTAATTCGTGCGTTGATAGCAGATCGTCCATCATCGTAATCCAACCCAATTCCAATAAAAAATAGTGCTCGCCAAGAACTGCTGTTCCGTGACCAGGTTGGTTGACACACCATCGCTCCTTTGACATACTTGAGTGCGAAAAAAGCAAGTGCCCCTATTGCAATTGACCTGTGAATTTAGCGCGCACCCTTAGGAGGTTATCAAAATGGCAGAGCGTATGGCCACGCAGCAAACCGATGTATTGGTGATTGGCGCAGGTCCTTCCGGGACCAGCGCGGCAGCTTTGGTGAGACAGGCCGGATTTGAAGTTGTCCTGGTGGAAAAAGAAAAGTTTCCCCGGTTTGTCATTGGTGAAAGTCTTCTACCCCGATGCATGGATTTGCTCCAGGAGGCCGGCTTGCTTGAAGCGGTTAAAAAGCAGGGCTATATCGAAAAGCATGGCGCGATGTTTTTTCACGGCAGCGATGTCGGGCGGTTTAACTTTGCCGAACAGTTTTCCACAGGCTGGCCATATACCTACCAGGTCCCCCGGGATCATTTTGACAACACCTTGGCCCGGGAAGCGCAATCCTCGGGTGTCGACATTTTATGGCAGCACCGTGTGACGGATGTTGACTTTTCCGGCAATGCGCCGGCTGCCACGGTGGTTGATCAAAATGGAAGATCCTCGACCATTGCATCCCGGTTTATCCTGGATGCCAGCGGTTACGGAAGGGTTCTGCCGCGTTTGCTGAACCTGGATCAACCCTCCGAACTGCCGCGAAGAGAATCTCTTTTTACGCATGTCACCGGCGATCAACGCCCCCAAGGTATGGATGAAGGCACCATCTGGATATGTATGCTGCCTGAAAACAGTTGGCTGTGGATCATTCCTTTTGCCAATGGAAAAACCTCGGTCGGGATGGTGGCCAAACCGGAATTCATCGAACAACTGCCCGGCAGTGATAGTGAAAAATTGCGCGCCGCCTTCGCTTTGGAAGAAAATGCGCGTGAACGTCTGGGCAAGACCGAGTTCTCCTTTCCCGCCAAAAGGATCAAGGGCTACTCCATCTCCGTATCCAAGCTTTTTGGCGATCACTTCGCACTGCTGGGAAACGCTACGGAGTTTCTGGACCCGGTGTTCTCATCAGGTGTGACCCTGGCTTTGGAATCAGCCAACCGTGCAGCCAAAACCCTGATTCGCCAACTCCGCGGTGAACCGGTGGACTGGCAAACCGAGTATGCCGACTATATGATGGCCGGCGTGGATGCGTTCAGAACCTATGTGAATGCTTGGTATGATGGTCGACTGCCGACAATTTTTTTCAGCCCGCGGCAAGACCCGGAGTATCGCAAACAAATTTGTTCCGTTCTGGCAGGCTACGTCTGGGATGCCGACAACCCCTGCGTATCAAAGCATGCACAGGCGGTGGAACGGCTGGCCAAATTGGTGGCCATGCAAAGGGACTAAATTAACCGGGTTGACATCCCGCCCGAATGCCTCATCCGATCTTCAGCAGAGCGTCAACAGATCTGACAGCGGGAATCAGTGAGCCCTGGGCTCGTCGGCTTCAGGCGTCTGACGGCGGTGAAACGCGCGCAGGAATTGGCCGCACTCGTCGCAGAAATTGACACCCCTACCATCGACCACGGCCCGGACATAACCTTGATAACCGAATTTATTAAATTCGCCTTTGCTCATGGGGCACAGCGCACCGTCGGCTGCCGTACGGTAGGTGGCATGATCGGTGAGGCCCAAGTTGTGGCCGATCTCGTGCAAGGACACTTTAATGGTGCGCGTGACCAACAGATGGTAATCGCCGTCGGATTCAATGCGATCGGGGCTGAGATGGCGGGTGGAGACCACGGCGACATCATTGTTGGGGTTTTTACCGCCGATGATGGTGTTGTAAAAATCGTCCGGGTCCTGGGATTTTAGATCGGCATCTGTAATCCCCAGGGTGTGCCCCCCAATCTCGATATTCAGAACATTGGTCAACAAAAAGGCATCAATACTATCCGCCACCGGCGTGTCATGGTGGCCCAATTGAACGTCGGCGATAATACCCTCAAAAGAAGTTTGGATATGGGCGCCGATCTCCTGCAAGGTGCTATAGGTCAGCACCGCGCCCAACCGGATCAAGTTCAACTTGTCAATGTTACCGATCATCAAGGCCCCTCCTGATTTAGGGTTTGCTGATCTTATTTTAGCACGCCAGTGGCCATTTGCCAAAACCCATCTCTGGCTTAACAATATTATCGGGATTTTTCAGCATTTCTTTAGAAATGGCTTTAAAAACCCTTTTTGAGCCCAGCCGCGGGTATCCCGACAAGGTCTGGTGCTCTGGTTTTCTCTCATCTTCGAAACATGCAGTTTCGGGCAGAGTCCACTTGCCCCCATCGGTCGCTACCCCTTGTTTTGGGACACAATGTGCGTTAAATAGCATACGGTCTCACATAACGATAAGGAACCCAATACATGATTACTCTACTCGATTACGGCGCCGGCAATGTGCGCAGCGTGATCAATGCCATTGAAACTTTAGGCGAAACAATCAAAATCGCTACCCATGGCGATGATATTTTGGCCGCCGAGCGGCTGATCTTTCCAGGTGTGGGGGCCTTTGGCAGCATGATGCAGATCCTGCATGCCAAACAATTTGTCGCACCACTCAAAGCCTATCTTGAATCCGGGCGGCCCTTTTTGGGTATCTGTCTGGGTATGCACGCTTTATTCGAAAACAGCGAAGAGGCACTGGGCACAAAGGGATTGGGTATTTTTAAAGGAACCGTCAAGCGCTTTGATATAGATTTGGCCGTGCCCCACATCGGATGGAACGGCGTGCGCCTGCAACAGCCGACGCGGCTTTTTAACGGTCTGCAGGGGAATGAAAAGTTTTATTTTGTGCACAGCTATCACGTGGTGCCTGAAGATAAGACCGTGGTTTTGACGACCACAGACTATGGATATGAATTTGTCAGTGCGGTGCAGCGCAACAACATCATCGGCACCCAATACCACCCTGAGAAAAGCGGCCGTGCCGGCCTGAAGTTGCTGCAAAACTTTTTGGAAGCCGAGGGCATCGAGAATCAACCCGCCCAATCGGCGGGCCCAACACAGCTGGCCAAACGCATTATTGCGTGCCTGGATGTGCGCGCCAACGACCAGGGAGATCTGGTGGTCACCAAGGGAGACCAATACGATGTGCGTGAATCGGGTGAGGTGCGCAATCTGGGCAAACCGGTAGAGCTCGCCCGACGCTACTACCAAGAGGGAGCTGATGAAATTACCTTTTTAAACATCACCGGATTCAGGGACTTTCCGCTGGAAGATATGCCCATGATCGAGGTGCTCAAGCAAACCTCCAAGAACGTATTTGTGCCCTTGACCATTGGGGGTGGCATCCGCGACTTTACAGATAGAAATGGTCGTCACTACACGGCCCTGGAAGTGGCGGATACTTACTTCCGCTCAGGGGCCGACAAAATTTCCATTGGCAGCGATGCGGTCCTTGTGGTGGAGTCCTATCTTGAAGGCAGGCAAACCACAGGTGAAAGTGCCATTGAAATGATCTCACGGGTCTATGGCAGCCAGGCGGTGGTCATTTCCATCGATCCACAGCGCATCTACGTTGACAGGCCTGCTGGGATCCCCCAACAGGTGATTGAAACGACCCTTCCGGGCCCCAAAGGCGAGCGCTACTGCTGGTTTCAGTGCACCATCAAAGGTGGACGCGAGGGAAGGCCGGTAGATGCGATAACCCTGGCCCGATCGTGTGAAAAACTGGGGGCCGGCGAAATACTGCTGAACTGCATTGATCGTGACGGCACCAATTCCGGATTCGACCTTGAATTAATCAATGCGGTCAAAGATGCGGTAACCATCCCGGTGATTGCCTCTAGCGGGGCCGGATCAGCCCAGCACTTTTTGGAAGTATTTGAGAACACCCAAGCGGAATCCGCCCTGGCTGCCGGGATATTCCACCGCCAGGAAGTGCCGATCGGCGATGTCAAAGCTTATTTGGCGGGAAAGGTGGAGACCCGATCCATTTCTGTCTGAAAAGATGCGATTACGGCGTAAGAACAGTCATTCATCTATAATTGCCCTTTTTCCAATAAGCTGTAGTAAGTGTTCTGATCAAAGATCAAATGATCAAGCAATTTAATACCTAAGGTTTGCCCGGCGATTTTGAGTTGACGGGTCACTGCCAAATCGTCTTGGCTGGGAGAAAGATTTTGTGAAGGGTGGTTGTGCGCAACGATGATAGCCGCCGCCCTATCGGTGATGGGATCAGCAAATACTTCACGCGGGTGAACCAGGGCGCGGTTGACCAAACCCATGCTAACCGTCCGTACGGCAATAACTTCGTTGGCACCATTGAGAGAAATGCATAAGAAGTGCTCCTGGCGACGATCGGCCACATGACGAATGAGCGGGTAAACATCAGGAGAGAAATTAATTTTGACTCCTCTGGGCCGGATCCTTCGCCTGGCAAACTCCAATGCCGCCATTATCAGGGCGGCCTTGGCCATTCCGACGCCATCTACCTTGCACAGTTGGTCCAGACAGGTTTCCAAACCGTTGCTGTCTAGGGTTTTGAGTAGTTTTGCAGAGACCGTCATCACATCATGCCTTTGGGTACCACTGCCCAACAATACAGCCAGCAACTCCTGATCCGTCAATGCTTGAACGCCTTTGTGCTGCAATTTCTCCCTGGGCCGTTGGTGGCTCTCAAGATCTTGTATCCGCTTCATAAGAACTTACCTTATTTTGCACTTGGAAATTATACGTCATGAAACTGCGACTGAATATCCAATACCATCACAAGCAAATCGCGGCCAGATGGTCTGGCCAATTTTACTTCTTGTTTTTGGTATGCCCCCTGATATGAAGCCATCCATATGGCCCTACGCCCTACCCGCTGAATTTAACCCTATCTTGTCAGACGAAGACGCGTTGTATTCAGCAGCCGCTTGATCTTGGTTTTATTTTTGAAACATCACTTTTATTCAGTGAATACCGTATCACTGCCCAGCTCGTAACAAGCCGCAATCTCACCGAAATAGAGGGTATGGTAATCCTTTTGCGGGTAAATCGAATGAAGCGCCTCCACCAAAAAACCCGGGTCCATGGCACTTTTGTAAATAATTTTGCATTCAATATGCAGGCCGGCAATATCGACAATAGGGGTGGCCACTTTTCGCCCGGGTCGAGTTTGCAGTCCGCACTCTTTTAGCTTGTCTACATCGCGACCCGATTTGGTACCGCAATAAAAAATTTCATCCCGCAGATCGTCTTTGGGCAACGACACACAAAAATCGCCGGCAACTTCCATGATGCTGTAGGTATAACGCGAATCGCGTACCGCCACCATTAATACCGGTTTTCTCCAACATACACCGGCGGTTGCCCAACCGATGGTCATCGTATTGCATTGGTTGTCTCCAAATGCGGTTAGAAAAGCGCCCTGTTCGATCAACGCTAAGGCACGGCCTATTGTGGCAAGGGTCTCAGTCAGTTTCATGGCACCTCCTGCTGCTGAAGGGTTGGTGTTGAAAATAAGGAGGTGGAACCAGAAATAATTTTAGACAATAAATACAGGATGTTTTATCATGCAGTGCCTACGATGAAAGCAGATGGCCTCCCTTTTCCCTACATGCCAGAAATTGAGCCCTAAATCAATGCAGGTATGCATTGATGTGAATATTAATTCTAAGTATATAAAATATTGCTTTTTAAAATATTTTATTGTAGCTTATTTTCACACCCACCACCCCATCCGTTTCATAACTGCAGCCCTGCACATTGCACCACAGTCTGCTGTAGCAGGGTTTTTGCCCTACAACATTGTTTTAAAAAGAGAGGCTTTTATGAAGGAACTGATCAGCTACATTGCGCAGTCACTGGTGGACAATCCAAAAGAAGTAATTGTGTCAGAAGTAGAAGGCAATCAGACCACTGTGCTGGAACTCAAAGTGGCCAAAGAGGACCTGGGAAAAGTTATAGGCAAGCAAGGCCGCACAGCCCAGGCCATGCGTACGATTCTCAGTGCTGTATCTTCAAAAATTAAGAAACGTACTGTATTGGAGATTATTGAATAACTGAAACTATGAGGCGATGCGCCTGTGCGGCCACGTTGCCCGCACAGGCGGCGTGGTATGCCGGAGAATACTTGGCGTCGGATTAAGGGGATTAAACTTGCGGAATGATTATTTACTTTTGGTAGGTTCTACTTGGTTTTTCCCTGTTTTTTCTGATTCATCACCTCTTCTATAAACAAGAGGTCCAACAACCCCAAATCTTCAGCATTCTTTTTCTCAATGAGTTCGTCGAGCAGGGTTTTGGTTTTCTTTTTAAAAGGGCGAATCTTGTCATTTTTTTTCATAGATACTCCCTGATGGGCAATGGCGCAGTCACTATCTAACGAGTAGCGTCCTTTATTTTCGCTCGACCATTGAATACAGCAAGGAGCATGCCATGGCCTAAAATCCGTATTAGCTGTATATATACAGCTGGTTATATTAATTAGGTTCATGCGCTATTCGATGGTATGACTGACAAATAGTGTCTGAATACATTCATTTTTCGGCACTCTTAATCAATCGGAAATGCGCGAGGAAAATCGTCAGGCTGGGGATGCCCTTCGATACCTTGCTGCCATCGGCTTACTCGCGCTGAGCAGAAGGTCGGGAAAAAGCAACACATATATCAATGTTAAAACATTGCCATACCCCTGTTGAGGCAAATTGAATAAGGTTGCCCTTTAAACCCAAAGCCGTCATATCGGTATAAAATCGAGCGGTTGATAAGATCTTGGAGGGTCCGCTGCAAGGACCTGCAGGTATACGTTAAAGAATCTTCCGAAATTCGGACTTTTCAAGGGCAGCTTTGATAAAATCCCGGAACAGCGGGTGGGGTTCCATGGGCCGCGACTTAAATTCCGGGTGGAATTGGCACCCCAAATACCAGGGGTGATCGCCAAGTTCAACAATCTCAACCAAATCGCCCTGCGGAGAAGTGCCGCTGATAATCAGGCCCTTTTCTTTCAATTGGCTGCGCAACTCATTGTTGAATTCATAGCGATGGCGATGACGTTCTGAAACATTTTCCTTGCCATAGGCTTTATACGCCAGTGTGTTTTTCACCAATCGGCAGGGATAGGCCCCCAAGCGCATGGTACCGCCTTTTTCCGACGTTTCATCGCGCTTTTGCACAGTTTTGGATTGTTCGTCGAACCATTCGGTCATCAGATAAATCACCGGGTAGGGTGTTGTCGGATCGATTTCGGAACTATGGGCCTTTTTAAGTCCTGCCACATGGCGGGCAAATTCAACAACGGCGATCTGCATGCCCAAGCAGATACCAAAATAAGGCACTTTATTCTCCCTGGCGTAACGCGCAGCGCAGATCTTGCCCTCAATGCCGCGGGAACCAAATCCGCCGGGCACTAATATCCCATCCGCATCGCAAAGTTTTTGAGAACAGGTATCAGAGGAGATCGTTTCCGAATCCACAAAGGTTAAATTAACCTGGGATTTATTGGGCAATCCTCCATGGGAAAGGGCCTCGTTCAAACTTTTGTACGACTCGGTCAAATCGACATATTTACCCACAATGGCAATGGTAACCGCATGCTGCGGGTTTTTAAAACCTTGGCACAGCGCCTCCCAATCATCGAGCCTTGGTGTGCGCGTCCAGATGTTGAGCAATTCAACAATTTTACCGTCCAGTCCCTCTTTGTGAAAAACCAGCGGTACATCGTAAATGCACTCCACATCTTTGGCAGTTATCACGGCATCGGTACCCACATTACAGAATAGCGCAATTTTCGATTTAATCTCATCCGACAAATAGCGATCCGTACGGCACAATAAAATATCGGGTTGAATACCTATGCTGCGCAGCTCTTTAACGCTATGTTGGGTCGGTTTGGTCTTAACTTCACCGGCCGTGCCGATATAGGGGACCAAGGTTAAGTGAATATAGATAACGTTTTCTTTGCCGGCATCGGTACGAAATTGGCGAATGGCCTCTAAAAAAGGCAAGCTTTCGATGTCACCGATGGTACCGCCTATTTCTACGATCACGATGTCCACGTCTTTGGAGACCAGGCGGATGCTGTCTTTGATTTCATCGGTGATGTGGGGGATCACTTGTACGGTACCGCCCAAATAATCGCCGCGCCGTTCTTTGGTGATCACTGAGTTGTATATTTTACCGGTAGTAAAATTGTTGTCGTGCCCCAGACGGGCATGGGTAAATCTTTCATAATGTCCCAGATCAAGATCGGTCTCGGCACCGTCATCGGTCACAAATACCTCGCCGTGCTGAAATGGGTTCATTGTTCCCGGATCGACATTGATGTAGGGATCCAGCTTCTGAATGGTCACGGTGAGCCCGCGGCTCTCCAACAAGGCTGCCATGGCCGCCGAAGCCAAGCCTTTACCCAATGAAGAAAGGACCCCACCCGTAACGAAAATATACTTTGCATCTTTTCCAGTCATACCCGATCTATTGCCTCCCGCTCAGAAAGAATGGTTAATACCGTATCATTTGCCCCGCGCTTCGATGCGCCAGACGCTATGGGTATAAGGCATAATGCCATGTCACACAACCCCCATTCCGAGGCCATATCAAGGTTCAAATTTCTTTTTAAATTCATCGATGGTGCGGTCCACTTCCTCCATCTGCGTCTGGCCCTCTTGGTCCCGATCCGGTATTTGGGGCGATGGGTAGACGGTCATCAGATGCGCGATATTGAACTGCTCGGCTTTTATCGCCACATTGGGGTGTACTTGTTTAACCCGGGTGACGCGGATCCGCTGCTGGTTGTAATACGTTTCAATCTGATGGGGATACCAGACACCACCCTTTTTTTGCCAGTTGCGGTATACAAATTCCAATCGGTCCGGTTCCTGTGACGGCGTATGGGCAGGAATAATGCTGATCCAGCGCAGCGGGATAAAGCTATCTTTGTCCACCCACACCTGGGAAACGGATTCATCAGGGTACTGAGCCCCTATAACCCATGCCAGTTGATCATCCCAACGTCCCAAACTGGTAACCCCCACGTCGACGCCATGGTTGGAAAAGGCTTTGAACAATAGATCGCGCGCCATATAGAGCAGCGGGTCCTTATACCTGTCAAAGCGCCCTTCCTGGTTGGAGGTAACGACATTGTCTACAATGGTCAGCACCTGCCCGGCGCTCGTCACTAAAATACGTTGGGTATGGTTGTGCTGGATTTCGCTCCGAAACCGATCCGGATAGCTGTAGTAGAGGTTTTCAGTCAGTGTGACCGGCTGGGGGGACACCATGGGATCTTCGATGACGGCCTGCTGTTGCACTTGCAAGGTTTGGGGCCCCTTTAACTTTTTGATCATCAGCTCCAGCACATGCGGCCCTTCCAACACGTATGCCCCGGCTGAGCCAATCCACCCGGCCACAATCAACCCCGAAAAAACGATGTTGATCGCCCATGGGGTTCCTATTTTTCGTAATTTAGCCGTCACGGCCCACCTGATGTTTTTCCTTTATAATACTTATCATCATTTGCGCCCGGTTTTCATCGGAAGAGCTCCCTGAACCATCTCCTGAAGATTGCCCATCCTAATCACCGATAAAGAAATCCTGTCCATATCGGCCCGCCGCCCCTAGCTCTTCTTCAATGCGCAGCAACTGATTGTACTTGGACACTCGATCCGTGCGTGACATGGAGCCGGTTTTAATTTGACCGGCATTGACGGCCACCGCCAGATCGGCAATGAAAGTGTCTTCTGTCTCCCCGCTTCGATGGGAAATCACCGAGGTGTAACCTGCCTGATCGGCCATTTCAATGGCATCCAATGTTTCCGTAACCGTGCCAATCTGATTGAGCTTGATTAAAATTGAATTGGCCACACCATTTTCGATGCCTTTGGCCAATATTTTGGGGTTGGTCACAAAAATATCATCTCCCACCAGCTGAATCATCTCATCCAGCAACTCGGTCATCAGCTCCCAATTTTTCCAATCCTGCTCAGCCAAACCATCTTCGATGGACAGGATGGGATACTTATCAACCAACTTGGCATAATAATCGATCATTTGTGCGGCACTGAGTTTGCGCCCTTCAGATTTGAGCACATATTTGCCTTTGCTGAAAAACTCACTCGCCGCAGCATCCAAGGCCAGCCCGATATCTTTTCCGGGTGTATAGCCGGCGGCTTGAATGGCTTCGATAATATTGGCCAGGGCCTCTTCGTTCGAACCCAGGTCCGGTGCGAAACCGCCTTCATCGCCAACGGCTGTATTCAAATTTTTGGCCTTCAGTATTTTTTTCAAAGCATGGAAGGTTTCAGCACCCATCTGAATGGCTTGGGAAAATGATGCGGCGCCAAATGGAATGATCATAAATTCCTGAATATCAAGGTTATTGGCGGCATGCGCGCCACCGTTGATCACGTTCATCATCGGCACCGGCAAAATACGCGCCCTAACCCCGCCCAGATAGCGGTACAGGGGCAGTCCAAATGCTTGCGCCGCAGCACGCGCCGTGGCCATGGAAACGCCCAAGATTGCGTTGGCGCCCAGCTTGGCCTTGTTGGCCGTGCCGTCCAATGCAATCATGGCCTGATCCAACGCAATTTGGTCGGCACCGTCCATACCCCGAACAGCCTCGGCGATATGGGTGTTCACATTTTTTACTGCTGTGGCCACGCCTTTGCCGCCAAAACGCTTGGCGCGCTTGTTGCGCAATTCCAGTGCCTCTCGTGTTCCGGTAGACGCCCCCGATGGCACGGCGGCCCGTCCCTGAGCGCCACATGCCAATGTGACATCCACTTCCACCGTAGGGTTCCCACGGGAATCAATTATCTCTCTGCCTCTTATATCGACAATTTCAGTCATGCTTTCCCCCTAATCAATCATTCAATGCACTGTCCGGTTGCCGTAAAAATCGTTTGATAGCGCCATCATTTGGGCACGAAAAATGGAGCGGGATGAGTGCTATTCGGGTTAATTTGTAATCAGAATCGGTCTTGGCAAGGGTAGAAAATAGCATTATCCAACCGAGGTTTGCAGCTTGACAATATTGCGCCGCATGTTACTCTGCCTGCCATACGATGTCAAGAAGATGAGCAAACTTTTAAGGCAGTTACTAAAGTTTTAACTGCTGGATACCGATAACAAATTAACCGGTTTGATACAAGGATTGCGTGGCCATGGATAGTAAAAACCCCTATAGTGACGGCCATCTGTTTATAGCGGCCATTCGTGTTTTGGAACATCTCCACCAAGCGCCCCCTGCGCTTGATCAAATTGCTGAATTGCTGGGTTTTTCGGTGGAACAAACCGGATTGATCAGCCGTCGCCTGCAACAGGAAGGTATTGCCAAAGTGGTGGAAAGCGCCTACGGCGATCGCTGGGTGGTGGCCGACCACCTCAAAATAGAGGATCTGCCTCGGGATACAGCAGCCAGTCAACTGGAGCAACAGCTGAAAAAATATCAGGCCGAGAAAGACCATTTGACCTCAAAGGTCGAAGCGATCAAAGCGCAGCAGGCTCAGAAACAGAAGGACTTGTTTGCGGACATCGAAAAGAAGCTCAAAAAGGATCTTAATAAAAAGTAGTGCCCATACCGCTTAAGCTTCGTACCGGAAGACTGGAGTGACATATGGCCAAGGCAACCCGACTTGTTGGAAACAAACACAGCCACCTTGTAAAGTTCATAGCCGGTCGGTCCGGATTCACTCTCATTGAGATGGCCATCGTCCTCGTTGTGGTGGGTATCATCATCTCTATCATCGCCAGTGTGTTGCCGTCTCTGATCGCATCCTCTAAAATCAGACAAGCCCGAGCCATGCTGCAAAAGGCCGACAATGCCTTGCAAGGCTACAGCATTGCCAACCTGCGGTTGCCCGCTGCCGACAATGACGGCGACGGCGATGAAGATCCCGGCACCTATATCGGCACGTTGCCCTACCTGGACCTGGGCCTATCTTCGGCCAATGATGTGTGGGGAAACCCGATCCAGTATGCCGTCTATGGCGGCGGCACTACGGTCACCTTTGACCTGACCCAAAACTTTGCCAACGCGGCTGCATTTTGCACTGAAATCACCAATGCCAGTACGGCCGGTTTTGACAATACCATTGCGCACACCACCACGGCCAATCCCTGCGCAGGCGCCAGTAGCACTGATTCTACCAACCAGGCCTATGTGCTGACCAGCGGGGGGCTTAAAGACATGGACGGCGCCAACGGCTACTTGGACGATTGCAACGGCCAGGCCGGTGCCGGATTTAATATTCCCGGGAAAATACAAAATACCACCTATGATGACCTGGTTCGGGCCTATTCCGTCAACGAACTCAACCAGAATAATTGCTCAGGCGGCGGTGGCGGCGGTTCCGGCGGTTCGGTAGAAAGCCCGGCGGCGGCCACCTGTGCCGACGGCATAGACAATGACAGCGACGGCGCCACCGATTGTGCTGATACCGATTGCAGCGCGGACCCGTCCTGCACCGGTCCGACACCCTTGACCATCACCACCGCCACAATTTCAGGCGGCGTGGTCAACAGCAGTTATATCACCGCTTTTTCCGCCAGCGGCGGCACCACCCCCTATTCGTGGAGCTTGACCAACAATGGCGGCTTCAGCGACTTTACCATCAACCCGTCCACAGGCTCATTGAGCGGCACCTTGGACCAGTGTCCCAACACCTATACCATTAGCGCGCAGGTTCAGGACTCCACGCTGCCGGCCGATGGCGGACCGTTCACCGACAACGGATCGTTCAGCCTGCAAGTCACAAGTGACCTGACCGTGGCCCGCACCAGCGGTGTCGGCACCAGTATCACCTGGTCATCGTCCAGCCAGCAAGAGACCTTCAGCGCCAATGGCGGCCGCCTGAGTACCATCAACTGGTCCCTGAACAGCGGCGGCGCCACCGGCTTTGCCATAACCGCCACAGGCGCCAATACGGGCACCCTCTATAAAACCGGCAGCACCACGCCGGGCAGCTACACCTTTACCCTGACCGCCACCGATGCCACCTGTGCCACCAACACCGATGACCTGGTCCTGACAGTCACCGTCACCGCTTCAGGCGGCGCGGCTCCAGGTGGTATCGGCGGCATTATCGATACGCTGGAATTTGATACCTCTTCCGGATACGACCCGGACATTATTCAGGTAAGCTCGGATATCTACGTCATCGCCTATACCGGACCAAACGGAGATGGATTTATTCGCACGGTGCAAATCGCCTCGGACGGCCAGATCACCAATACAAGTATCGATACTTTGGAGTTCGACAACCAGGAGGCCACCGATCCGGATATTGTTCATGTCAGCGGCGACATCTATGCCATCGCCTATACCGATCGAAATGGTGACGGCCAGGTGGTCACTGCCCAGATCGACAGCACGGGGCAGATCACCAACTCGACCGTCGATTCATTGGAATTCGACACCAGCAATTGCTACGAACCGGATATTATCCAGATCAGCAGCACCATTTACGCCATCGCCTACGCCGGTCCATGGTGGACAGGCGGCATCATTACTACCGTTGAGATCGACGGCACCGGCCAAATCACCAACACCGTGGTGGACACCCTGGTCTTTGACCCAAGCAACTGGTCCGGATACGAAGCCGATATCATCCATGTCAGCGGCGACGTCTACGCCATTGCATTCCAGGATACCACCTATGACGGCCAGATCAGCACCCTGACCATTGACAGTGCCGGCCAGATCAGCAACAATGTCATCGACAACCTGGAGTTCAACACCACCGCCTATGATCCGGATATTGTGCAGGTCAGCGGCGATACCTATGCCGTGGCCTATGAAGGCCCGGGTGGGGATGGGTTTATCAGCACCGTCAGCATCGCCTCGGATGGCCAGATCGCCAACTCGGTGATCGACGAGTTCGAATACGATACCAGCCAGGGGCAAGAGCCGGTGATGGTAAGCCTCGGCAGCAACCTGTTTGCCATCGCCTATCGAGGTCCCGGCGACGACGGTTTTTTCAGCACCGTCCAGATTGATGACACCGGCCAGATCGGCAGCACCGTGCTGGATATTCTGGAATTCGATACCAATAATGGAAGGCAACCATCCATCGTATCGGTGGGGCCCAACATTTTCGCCATCGCCTACCGCAGTCAAAGCAATGATGGCTTTGTAGTTACGATTTCTCTCCAGTAAGTGATGTGTCCCTTAAAAGAAGTTCACCTATTTGTTTGAATCGTTACAGCCAAAAGCTCAAATGACAAAATCCAAATGACAAATGAAGGATGGAGACCGATTTTATATTAAATCGACAGAATACCTTCATTTGACATTTGGATTTGTATGTAGGTATTCAGGAACACGCATCATAGCACCGTTCCCCAAGGTTAGAGCGCTGACACCTTGGAGACCAAATCATAGATGGGCAGAAAAAGACCGATGATGACGATGGCAAAAATGGTTCCCGCCACCACCAGAATCAACGGTTCGATGGACTTGCCGATGGTGGCCACCAGGACGGCCAGCTTGTTGCGGTACTGCTCGGCTATATAGTTGAGTTGCTCTGTGAGGGTGCCGCTGTATTCACCCACACTCATCATGCGCACCACAAAATTGGGAAAAATCCGGGCGCCTTTGATGCTGTCTGAGATGCCTTCGCCGTTTTCCAGATACCCTTTGACCTCAAAGAGTTTATCCCGATAGACCTCGTTGCCCACCGAATCGCGCAAGATCCGCACCGATTGAAGAATGTCGATGCCGGCATTGATCAGCATGGCAAAATACTCGGTGATATAGGCCAGAACCGATGCCGTAACGATGCTTTTGGCGATGGGCATTTTTAACATGACATGGTCCAGGGCTTTTCGAAAGTGCCTGCTGCGCTTGCGAAGTATAACAGTGCCAGCCATAATGCCCACAGCAGCGACAATCAGATGCAGGTAATACTTTTGAAAAAATTCCGAGCATTGAATCAGGAACAGGGTAATGGCCGGCAGGTCCACATCCAACTCTTTAAAAAGCCCCACGATTTTAGGCACCACATATGCGAACCAGAACAACAAGCCACCGCTGATGGCGGTCAGCACAAAACACGGGTAGAGCAGGGCCTGCTTGGTGTCACTGACAATCTTGTCAATGCGCAACAGATGGTCGGCCGCGTCCTTGAGCATCTCGTCCAGCCGGCCGGTCTCTTCGCCCATTCGAATCAAATAAATCACATTTTGAGGAAAAATATGAGGGTAGCGTTGGGCGGCCTCTGAAAAACCGGCGCCGCTTTTGATGCGCTCGATCATCTCTTCGAAATCCCTGGCGATCATGGGGAAGTCTTCGGTTTGAGAAACCTCTTCCAAAGCTGTCACCATGGGCATACCGGATTTGAGCATGAGCGCCAAATTGTTCATCAACTCCGCCATCGAGGAACGGGAGAGTTTACGATGGGGACGCAGATCCGCCATCCGGAAAAAACACTGGGCCAGGCGACCCAACTTTCGGACATAAAGGGTTACCCCGCCGTTGCGTTCCAAATAGTTGACCGCCGACATGGTCTCTTGATAGGCAAGTTTCGCAATACCGGTGGTGACCTCTCCGTCCGGAGTGATCATTTTATAGCGATAGTAGTTCATGGCTTCCAGATTGGATCGCACCTTTAATTGGGCGCTTCCGAAAAATTGGCTTGCCGGATGTTGCCCAACACACGAACCGCTTCTTCCACAGTGGTCACCCCGTCTCTGACTTTTCGGAAGGTCACATCGGAAATACCCACGAATCCATTATCAGCAGCGGCTTTTTCGATGGTGCTCATTTCAGCATCCTTATCAATATATTGAGAAAGTCTTTGGTCCACAGTCAAAAGCTCATACACCAGGGTGCGTCCGAAATATCCCGAGCCGCCGCATACCTCGCACCCGTCGCCTTTGTACAAAACATCCAGGGACTGCGATCTCAAATACCGCTTTTCCCATGCTTCAGGCGAACAGGTTGTTTTGCAGGCCGAACATATTTTTCGCACCAGGCGCTGGCTCACCACGCCGATCAGCGAGTCGGCTATCAAAAAGGGCCGGATACCCAGATCCCGCAAGCGGGGAATGGCGCCGATGGCACTGTTGCTGTGCAGGGTAGACAGGACCAGGTGACCGGTGGTGGAAGCCGTAACAGCGGTGGCGGCGGTATCGGCATCCCGAATTTCGCCCACCAGCATCACGTCCGGATCATGGCGCAAAAAATACCGGATGGCATTGGCAAAATCGTAACCTGCCTTAGAGTTGACCTGGGTTTGACGTATCAACGGAATACCGAATTCAATGGGATCTTCTACGGTCACGACATTTTTTTCCAACAGGTTCATCCGCCGAATGCCGGCATACAAAGTGGTGGATTTTCCTGAGCCGGTGGGACCGGTGAGCAGGATGATACCAAAAGGCTCATTGAACATCGCTTCCACCACCTTAATATGCTCGGGGTAAAAACCCAATTGCTGCAAGCCCATGATGGTGCTGTGCATAGACAAAACCCGCATGACCATATTCTCGCCCTCAGGCGAAACGGTTGTGGAGACACGGAAATCGTAAGGATTGTTCAAAATAGTGGCTGAAAAACGGCCGTCCTGGGGAAGGCGTTGTTCGGCGATATCCATTTGGGCTTTCATTTTAATGCTGGCCACTAGGCGATGCAGGGCAGGCGGCAAGGACATCACCGATGTCATGACCCCATCGATGCGGAAAGCCACCTTGACCGTTTTTTGCGATGGTTGAATATGCACATCGGTGGCCCGCATTTTAATGGCCAGATGGAGCAACAGGCGCACAAATTGATCCATACTGCGCGCGTTTTCGGTATCGTGGGCCAGCATGCGAACCTCGGTCTCCAGCAGCTTTTCCACCGGGTTTTCAAGAAAATAGAAATATTTATGAATCGCATTGATGATTTTAGAGCGCTCGGCAATATGAATCTTGGGCACCAATCCGGTTTGGCGTCCTACCAATTGGCGGATTTTATCATCACTGACAAAATAGGCCGCCAATTCCAACTCGTTGCCGGTCCGGCGGATGGGCAGAAAGGTATTGTTAAGACAAAGGTTCTTGTTGAACAGTTTAAGCACATCGGTATCCGGGATAAACGAATCCACATCGATAAAAGGGACCGCGTTCTGCTCTGCCAAAGTGAAGACCAGATCATACTCGGTGACAAACCCGAGGCGCTCAAACAGTTCACCCAGCATCTCTTTGGTGACTTTCTGCTCTTGAAGGGCATGTTGAATATGCTCTTCGGTGATCAAGCCCTTCTCCTTGAGCAGGGCGCCGATGGGTTTTCGTTTCACGCCTTGGGCCATTGCCCCTCCCTCCATTGTGAATGACTCAGCCAGAACAGGGTTACCTTGTCCGGGAAACCGGTAACCGGCAAATCCAATTGCCGCTGCAACGCAACCACCGCACCAGTTAAACGGGGCCCGACCACGCCGTCAATTTTAGCCCGGTACAGGTGCCTATCCGCCAAAATCCTTTGAAGGGCAACGATCTCCCGGCCTTTGTAATAGGGATAGAAATGCTTGAGCTCCAACCGGGGCCTCCAGAAGAGCAACCACACCGGTGGCTGGTTCCGGTCAACGGAAAAAGCCAGGGCGCCGTAGCGTCGGCGAATGGCGTCCGGTAACGATTCCAATTGAACCAGTTGATACCCTGTCTCACCATAGATCCGCTGCGCCAACCGGTCCAACCGTCTGTTACCAAGAGCCCGCTGAAAGTCTGAACCATACCGGTCCAGCTGATAGATGCTCAAGAAGGCATCTATGGCTTCATCGCGACCAGACGCCCCACCATTTGCCCGAGCGGACGGGGCCGCGACAGTTTCCTGGGAGGCATGCGCCGTTGCTGTTAACAGGCCCCCCGCGTGTGGCACTTTGTAACGTCTGCCTGCCACTGCATTATCCGCCATCAAGGACCGGGCAGTGAAAAAATGCAAACCCCAAGCCGCCACTGCTACTGCCAGCGGCAACACCACTGAAGCGGCCAGGGCCAGCAGGCGCTTTTTCAATCGATGCTTTTCCGGGTCGAGATCGGCATCGGCGAGGCCTGCGATGGCGTATGTAATGCGTTTTTGATTGCTACCACAGGCAGCATAAAGGCAACGGTCCATGAGCAAGTTTAAGCGCCGAAAGTTGCCTTTAGACCGGCGGTAGATTCGCCAGAACGCCGGACGAGTCACGACAATGCGGCCGGTATCACCGGTACTGTTCAATTTGAAGCGGACATAGTTGCGCAACTCTTCCGAGGATAGACAACGCAATACTTTGCGGATGACGATACGACTCTGCAGTTGGCGCATGACGTGTTTATTGAGGTGGGTCATCAATTCAGTCTGTCCCACCAGCAAGATCTGCACCATTTTTTGTTGGCCCGCCTCCAAGTTGGAAATCATACGCACCAACTCCAGGCTTTCACGGTCAAGGTTTTGGGCATCATCTATGATGATGGCACAGTTGCGGCCCTTTTCGTATTGCGACAATAAAAACGCGTTAAGCTTCTGCAAATGATCGCCCAGCTGCTGCGGGCCACCCGATCCTTGGGGTGTCAAACCAAAATCACGGTTAATCTCCCTTAGCAAGTCCACATCTTTAAGAGAGGTATGAAACACCAATGAAGTGCAGACGTCATGGGTCGCTAAAATCTTTAAAATCCGCCGGGTGATGGTGGTCTTGCCCACGCCGACATTGCCGCTGAGCACCATGAACCCCTTGCGAGCGGTGATACCATGCACAATCTCATCAATCACCTGTTCGATAAAAGCGGTCATATAAAAATTCTCGTCATCAGGCGCCACCGGGAAAGGGTGGCACCGCAATCCTAACACTTTTAAAAATGCTTCATCATTCATGGCCTGCACAGCCTTCATATTTTCCAGGACCCAATCATGGTGATCTGATCCTTGCCGAGTCGGCCGGTAAAATTGCCCTTAGCCGCATCGACCCGACCATCGATAAAGGTATCCAAACGCTTAAAGGTTGCATCGGGAAGTCCGTAGATGACAATGGTGTTGTCTTGCCACACGAGCAATACTTGAACGGCATCATCGCCAAACCTGCTGATACGATAGACAAAGGCATGCCGGGTATTGGATTGCGGCGTCGGCACGCCATTGGCTTTCATCAGTCCCACCACTTCTTGCATGTAGGCCACGGGATGGTCTTTTCGGAACTGCGGCCAGTGAATTGTTTTGTATCGCATCTCCATTAGACGAATTTCCCACGGCAGTAAAAATTTTCTATAAAACCCGGCATCCACAGCATAGTTAATTATACGAGCGGCGCCCCAAATCATCAGAAAAGCCACTGCCAAATAGATACTTGTAAAAACCAGCTTGTCGGTCAGCCGCCCGTCAACCTTCACTTCAACCTCTTGATCAAATCTGCTACCAAGGGTTGATCGGGATAGGTATGTCTCAAGCGTTTCAATCGAGCCATGGCTTCACGATATCGCTGATCATGAATCTCTATGAGAGCCAAATTGATGCCGGCCTCCAAATCATCCGGATGGACAGCGATTACCTTTTTCAAGTCCGCTTCAGCCACAGAGTACTGCCCGCGCTTGAAATTCCAGTAAGCACGCATTTTCATGATATAAGGATGGGTTTTGCCTTTAATCCCGGCCAACTGATCCAAAAGTGTTTGCGGATTGCCCCCATTGGGGGCACCCGCGACAGCCTGTTCGATTTCACGCACCAGCCTTGCGATGCGGGCGCTTTTTTCCAACGCGGCCCGGCGGGCCCGTTCGGCCGCTTCCATTGCGGCGTCAGAGACGTGTGGCTCCGCCATAAGAACGGGTTTATGCTTGCTGGTCATGGGTAAAGGAGCCGATACCAACGGTGAACCCGATGCGGTTAGCCTGATCATTTCGGACGCGGTCGGGGATTGGGGGTCTTGGCCCAGTATGTGTGCTTCGGTTGGGGTTTCGACACTGGAACGCTTCTGGGCGGGCGGATAAAAACGTGTCTGCACATCCTGCGCCCCTTGGGTCACCGGCAGTGGTGTCGCTTGCAGCGAGTTGTCGTCATGTTGCAGTTCAGTATCCAATTCATGTATTGGAGCCTCATGGGGCGGAATCGCATGTCGCCGGCCCGGGGTCACCGGGCCCGCTTGGCCCCCGACACGCTGTTTTAACACCTGAACGGCATAGACCGTGCCGCAACCTAACGCCAATACCACCACAAGACCGATGAGGGTGGTTTTCAACTTAAAAATGGGTTTGGCCGGTTCCTGGTTTTGTTGAGACATAAAGCCGTCAGATCCTGAAGAGAGATCATCCAGGTTGGATTTTAATTTCTGCAGTGATTGAAAAATAAGGCTCATACTAACGACACGCTCAGTATAATGACCAATTCCCGGGTTTCCTCGGTCTGATCTTCGTCGTGAAAAAAATGTCCCAACAGGGGAACCCTTGACAGTCCCGGCACCCGGTTATCACTCAGCACAGTACGCCGATCGATCAGGCCACCCAAAATAGCCACCTCATTATTGTTCAGGGAGATGGTGGTACTGATCTCCTTGATCAGCACCCGCGGCAACGAAATACTCAACCCACTGTCCGCAGTACCTACGGTTTCAGGCTCCAGGCTGGCTCGATCCACATCGCTTTTGATGGGATTGATCATCAAGGAGATGTGACCATCTTCTTCAATAAAGGGGATGACCCCCAGAATCAGGCCATCGAATACAGTGCTGACCTCTACTTCAGTAGAGATGTCTTCACTGGTTCCGGTGCTGGTGCGTGTGGTCTCAATGCTTTTTTTATAAGTATAAGAGGTTCCCACACTGATAATGGCCGGTTTGCTGTGTTTGGCTCGGATGCTGGGGTTGGATACCACCCGTGTGTCGCCAAAACTGTCCAGGGCATCGATAACCGCCTCAACAGCAAAATCATTATCCTGGTGAGAAAGGATCAGCCCCTGCCCCAGGCCCCAGCCGGTCAAGGTGCTCTGGGCAAATCCGGCGGCCTCTTCCCGCAGGGCGCTCCAATTGATACCGTATTGGTGCTCGTCTGAAAGAGAGACCTCAATAATACGAGCTTCGATTAAAATCTGGCGATTAAGCATCTCTTTGAGGTTGTTGATCAATCGAGCCGCCGAACGAATAACCGCGGGCGTGTCTTTAAAATAAAGGCTTCCGGATAAACGATTTAGGGCATATTTACCGCCAGGGGAAACCAGCCGCTTGAGATTTTCTTCAAGGGTGTCATAGGCATTGCTTTTACCGGAACTGCGGCCGGTCATTTTAAAATTACCCGATAACCCGCCCATGGACTTATTCTCGCTGGCACCCAGCACATCGCCGCCTACGGCAAATTCAGAAGTGACATCGGTGTTCAGAAAATTGAGACTGAACATCATTTCCTGATAGGGACGAATGCGCAGTACATTTTCTTTGGTTTCATAAAACAAGTCGTAGCTGACCAGCACTTCCCGAAGCACCTGGGCTGCCGATACTTTTTCGAAGTTCAACGTCAATAGCCGATCTTCTTTTTGAACACTGGGATCTAGAATAATATTCATACCGACGGCTTTGGCCAGTGAATAGAGCACCGTCTGAATCGATTCGTCTTTCATGGAAAATGAGACAATATGGTCCTCCAAGGGATCGTATACCGGCAGGATAGGTGGCACGGCAATTTGAGGGCCTGGTTTTTTTTCGAGCGTTTGACGCAGCCGGGCCTGACGGGCATCCAATTCAGCCGCATTCTTCTCAAAATAAGCCTGCGCATAGGCATGGGGATCATCGGGCTTTTCCACCGCAGGCGGCGTGACCGCACACCCATAGAGCCAAAGGATCAAAATAAGGATAGCGGTAACCTTGCTCATGATTAACCTTCCCTCTGATTGGAAATCGCACGACCGGTGTCGCTGACCGACGGTGACAACGCATCATCCAGGTAGAGCCATCGTTGTTCCTGTCCGGTCGAAATGAGAACCCGTTGGTTTTCTATTTTAAGTACCTGGGTGCCATCAGCCATTTTGGCACCTTCGGATAGAAACTTTCCATCGATGACACAGTAATTGCGGATGCCGGTCTGCACGGTTAGACTGAGTTGCCACCTGCCCTGTCCCACACGATCCCGATCACTGTTGTCTGCGTCCTGGCCCGACGCTGAATTGTCCTGGTAGCCAAAAAGGGTAAGTGTCTTGGCCGCTACCGATCGGGTAGACGGCGAAGCCAATTGTCCCATACGGCTGTATAGACTATCCATTCGACGCACTTGCTGCTCTGTGGGCACCTTAATATTCAAAGCTGTTGGCGGCCGCCGGTGCCGAATCACTTCGCTTGGGTGCCAGACACCCGATCCGGCATAGGTACCTATGGCCACGAGAGCGACCCCGCAACTGAGAACGGCTATCATGCCATGGTGTTTGCGCTTCATTTCACCGGCCTGCTAAGCTTGAGCATGACCTGGGATTTGCTGATCTGCGTTTCAAAACGACTCTCTTCAATCCGATATCCCAGTACGGCTAGTTGGTTCACAAAGCCTTGGTATCCTCCATGGGCGCGATCAAAAGGCGCTATAATCTCGCCGGAGAGCTCCAAGCGGACCTGATCCGAGGCATAATCCACTTTTAAACGGCTTAGTGCCAGCGTATTGAAGGGTTTATAAGTCAGATCATCTACAATCTGTTGATACGAGGGTGCAGCTTTGATGCGATCCAGCTCTTCTATAAATTTTAGAATGGCTTCAAAATCGGCAGCAAGATCCTGGGACGGAAGCGCCAATTTGATTTTATCCATCTGCTGCTGTACTTGATCCATGCGGCGCTGCAGTCGGGATGTGCTCAAACGATAGCCCAATCCGCCGATGAGCATCACAAACAACAGCAGTATCAAAAAAAGATTCACTGCCGGCAGGCTGCATTTGGAATAGTAAAGCAACTTGTCTTTGAAAGCAGACACACTGCTGACGGCCGATTGTTTTTGCAGTTCATGAGGCCAGGATAGGGCCAAGCATTGTTCCGCCACCTGGAAATCAGTTCGCTCAGCCATTTCCACCCTGCGCTGCCACTGCTCCGGCCAATGGGTGGGTTCATCGGCACTGAGCCAATTGTGACAGATTATCTGATCCACCGAGATGCGGTGCTCATTTTCCACCGACTCAATATCAGTGAGCACTGAATTCCAAAGGGCCTCGATCTGTTCTTTTTCAGTGTCGAAAGCCACACAGCGGTTGGCAAAATAGACCTGGTCCCTGGAGCCCACCAACACCTCGGCAAAACGGTCGTGCCTTAAGACTACGGCTACCGGGGATTTGGCTCCGGATCGACGTACTTCTCGCCAAAAGACCTCATAGATGGCAAAAACAAGGGTAAGATCTTCCTGCCGTCCCAATTCGGTGTGGTAATACGCCATTAATCTGGACGGCACGGCCGTAAAAAATACATCGGCTGTATTTTTGCTGCGCTTTTTTATCCAATGGATAAAGATATTCACCGGCTCTTCAAACTCACCGTTCTCCTGAAGCCTGCGTCGGACCAATAGTTCAACGTACTTGGCAGGGCCCTCCACCGTCATAAGGCGCGACATGCCCTCTTGAAAATCGGTCGCCAGCCACTTGTCGCCTTGAACTTCACGCAAATCTTCAATGGGACGCAGAAACTCCCCGTCCACATGGAAAAATGCGCCATCTAATTCGACAATATGGGCAATGGGCTTGGCTTTCATCGCTACCTCGCCACAAAACGGCCTTTAACCGATAAGATCACGTCAGTTGCGCCGGCACCACTGGTGGCGACATGGGGGCGGCCACCCTGCTCTTTTTCAGGCGCTTTGATCTCCAAAGAGATGGGCCAAAAGTAGGCCAAGTCCGAATCACTGCATTGATAAATCATCTCCTGGGCGGCTTCATAGCTTAGCGGACTTTGAACATTGACATCATAACTGGTCCAATTTTCGCGCTGAAGCCCTAAAGCCCGGGCACGACGGGCGAATCGATCGGCCCGATCCAGCAAAGCGCTCTGGCGCACCAGTTCATCATGCTGCAGGTTGAGCAGACGCAAACGGCGCTGTTGCGCAGCCAACTGCTCCTGGTGCATGGCGTTCAGGGCGTAAGCGCTCAGAAAGACATACGCCCCTATACAGACGCAAACAGATAGGGCAACCGACACCAAATGATGGCCGATGAAGCGGATGGCGCACCTCCTTCAATCATTAGAACTGCATCACCCAATGGGCCGTGTTCACCGTCACAGCAGTGGTGACATCCCAGGCGGCTCCAGTATCTCTGATAAAATCACCGGCCGTCCCATCAGCCTCACCATCGATCATGGTATCCATGGCCAAGGCCAGTTCCGCCGGCACATTATTGATGAGCATCACGTTGCGATTGTTGACGGCGTCCCAGTCAAAGGCGACATCCAATGTATTGGTGCTGCCCGTACTGTTGACGTAGCGGTATTGGTATGGTGTACCCGGCACATTGGATGTGGGCACATCCAATCCCACATTGCTTAGGCCCAAATAGGTGTTAACCGCTGTGGTCACCAAAGCATCCCGACCCGGTGTATCCGTGGGACCTCCGGCCACGCCACCGCCTGTATCGGTTTGACCATCCTGTCCCGCAGCCGCATTCGGCACATCATACGTGTCTCCGAGCAACTTCCCGGTTCGATCGTAAAAGTTGAGGTAGCCCAGCCGCCAGCCGTTCAGAAATTTGGAATAGATGCGCTTCTGTTCGGCCCCGCGAACCAGATCCTTGCCCTTGACAATGGCGCCGATGATAATCCCGATGATGATGAGCACCAAGGCCATCTCCACCAGCGTGAAACCTTTTTGGTCCTTCAATTTTCCCATTGAGCGTTTGATTCGTTGCATCATGAATTTCACCTCATTTGTTAAAATATTATATAGTTAATACACATCTCATGCATGTTATCGGCCGCTGGCTGGACTTTCTTTACTATTATTTTGATAGATCCAACTCGGCCTTCTGCCATAAACAGCATATAGTGTGCCATGGCAGGATAATTGTTATAACTCTTTGTATTTACTGGTTTTTTTGAAATATAAGTAATGATTCTGTCAATTTTATGACAGCGCGCCCGCAGTGGGGTCTATTAGCGTGTGGGAAAAACGTATATTGATAGAAGTGGTTTTATGGCGTGCAAATCACGATGAAGCGCAATCAGTTTAAAGATTAAAGTGTAAAGTTTAAAGGAAATGTATTGGATCTATTGGGAATAGGTTTGGCGGTTGGAGGCAGCATAATCCGCATGCCTGCTATATGCGTAGGTTGTGACAGCTTGTGAATCAGCCACCAACCACACCTTAAAACTTTAATCTTTAATCTTTAAACTGCGGGTCAACGCCTGAAAAAACAATGTGAGCACAGTACAAATCCTCATCATAAATTAAACCAATATCAAAGTTATGCCTTGACCCGCTTTATGGCCGCCCCCAATCGCTCAAATTTCTTTTCAAGGGCCTCATAGCCACGGTCCAGATGGTAGACGCGATGAATTTCGGTGGTGTTGTCAGCGATCAGACCCGCTAGGACTAAACAGGCGCTGGCCCGCAAATCCGTAGCCATTACCGGGGCGCCCGAAAGCGTGGGAACCCCTTTGACCAGGGCGGAGTTGCCCGATATGGTGATGTCGGCTCCCATGCGGCGCAATTCGCTGACGTGGATAAAACGGTTTTCAAATATGGTTTCACTGATCAAACTGGTTCCCTGAGCCACGCTCATGAGTACCATAAACTGGGCCTGCATGTCGGTTGGAAATCCAGGGTGCGGCAGTGTTTTGACATCGACACTGTTGATCGCGCCGCTGCCTTGAACACAAATCTGTTGGTCTTCGATCTGAATGGTGGCGCCGGTCAGGCGCAACTTGTCGACAATGGCCTGGATGTGTTGCGGTTCTGCCCCTTTGATGCAGATATCGCCTTGGGTCAACGCGGCCGCCACCAAAAAGGTGCCGGTCTCGATGCGGTCGGGAATAATGGGCGCGCTGACCGGTGTAAGCGTTGACACGCCCCGGATGGTCATCTCCGAGCTGCCGGCGCCTTGGACTTTGGCGCCCATTTGATTCAGCACATCGGCTAGGGCCACGATTTCAGGCTCACGGGCGGCGTTGCGTAAAATGGTGGTACCTTCGGCCAATACAGCGGCCATCATGAGGTTCTCTGTGCCGGTCACCGTGACCCCATCGAAATAGATATCAGCGCCTTTTAGCTTGTCACACGAGGCCTCCACATAGCCATGCTCCAGCACGATTTTGGCGCCCAGACGTTCCAGCCCCTTCAAATGCAGGTTGATGGGGCGTGCACCAATGGCGCAACCACCGGGCAAAGAGACCCGTGCACGTTTTAGTCGTGCGATCAGCGGCCCCAACACCAAAATCGAAGCCCGCATTTTACGCACCAGATCATAAGGCGCTTCAGGATTGTTCAATCCAGCGGCATCTACCTTTATGATGGGGCCATCACTCTCACAACGTGCGCCCAAATGGGTCAACAGATCTAATGTGCTACGGATATCACGCAAATTGGGAACATTGGTGAAGGTATTGGTGCCGTCGCACAGCAAGGCCGCGACCAAAATGGGAAGCGCTGCATTCTTAGCACCGCTGACCTGCACCTCACCGGTTAGTTTTCGTCCGCCCTGGACCAAAATTTTATCCATAACTTTTGCGACTCCACTTATAGTGAGATGCCGGTAAACACAGTTGTCATATAACATCCACTTTATTAAAAACACGTAAATCCAAAGTCCAAAATCCAAATGTCAGATGAAGGATGGAGACCTGATTTTTTTAAAACGGCAAAATACCTTCCTTTGATATTTGGATTTTGAGCTTTGACATTATTAGGCCTTTAAAAAGTAAAAGCGTTTCCCACAGCATCTGCGGTGGAAAACGCTTTGTTGTTTCATACCATAAGGCCGGCCTAATGATGGTGACCGCCGCCCTTGCCTTGCAAGGTGTCCACCACTGCCTTGATGACGCAAAAAGTCATGCCCATGCCAATGACACTGAGCGCATACCAAAGGCCGCCGTGAAACACCAAGTGTCCCATGTCCCATACCCATTCGAAATTAAATGGTAACATTGACTCTCCTCCTTAGGCCTCTGCCGATTCAATGGGATTCAACTCACGCTCCTGCGGAAAAATCGGCAGATACCGAAAAGAGATCATGATCAATATGACGCCGTACGCCACCGGCAAGATGGTGGTGGCCACCTCTTGCCAACTGGGAATGTACAGCGCCCAATGGTCAAAGGTCATGACCGGTACCGCCATGGTCTGCAAGACCATCACCCAACGATTAAGCGATACGCCCATAATGCCCAGGATAGTGGCCGTCACCCGCAGCGAGGCGTTCTCACGCGTGGGTTTAAAAATCAGAAGCAGGCCGGGGATCACGCCGCCCACTATGATCTCGGTAAACAAGATCCATGGGCCGTACAGGGCATTGTTCTCAAAAAAGAAAGTCCAGCTAAAACCCTTGGCCGGTGCGGTGGTGAACATCCAGTAGAGGGTGTCGGCAATCTTGACGACGATATAGGACATAATCATCCAGCCGGCTATTTTAGCCAGCATATGAATGACATTGTCTTTGACCAGCTTTTTACCGCTGATTTTCTCGGTCAGCCAGGTAATAAAAAGGGTAAAACAGGGGCCGAATGCCGCGGCTGACCAAGTGTAGAGAAAAAAGGTGTAGGGCCAAATCAGGATGTGCTCACGATAGGCAAAGGGTCTTCCGAAAAGCACACCGGCCACCCCCCCCAGAGAGCCTTGATGAAAAAAGGAGAGAAATGCGCCGGTGGCGGCAAAAACAGCCATGGTGCCGTGCATATTGTGGCTCAAATTATGGAAAAACGGCACTTTGTCGACCTGACGGTTTTCCAGAATCAGGGGAATGTACTCAATGGTCAATACCGCGAAATAACACGATAGGCAAAAGGCCACTTCGGTAAGCATCGAGTGCACATTGGCATGCCAGAAAATGAACCAATTGCGCATGGGTTGCCCCACATCGATGGCCAAAATCAACAAGGCCGAACTGTAACAAATAAAACCGATCAGTACGGCATAGTTGATAATATTTTTGAGCTCGTCTTTGCCGAAAATGTACTTGAGCAGGCCGGAGAAAAACGCACCGCCACCTAAGGCGATGACGGCCAGGTCGGCCCAGATCCACAGGGCAAACCCATAGTAGTCGTTCATGTTGGTCTGGTTCAGCCCCTTGATCCAACACAGCAGCATGGCGTAGACACCCCACGCCAGAACGCCTCCTGCCACAGCCAATCCCAATAAAAATTTCGGTAGGGAACAGCGTTTGACGCCCTCGGGTATCAATGCAGAATCCATAAGGTTTGTGCTCCTTGCTCGTTACTAAATTGATCGAACCGGTTTAATGCCCACACTTGTCAAGCGTCATGAGCGCCGGGTTTATCTTTGACCTGATAGTTGTCACCCGCTTTACGCACCCACGCTCGACTGGAGAGGTAGTACACTTTGGGATTGGTGCCCAGGCGTTCCAACAAGCGGAATGCGTTTGGATTTTTCGGGCGCCCATGGTGATGCGCATCGGGCTGGGCGATCTGGTGCACTTTGTGTTCGGGATTGTTAAGATCCCCAAAGGTGATGGCGCCGGCCGGACAAGCTTGGGTACAAGCGGTTTGATACTCCTCTTCCTTCAAATCGCGTCGATCTTCGGTATACGCTTTGTCTTTTGCCAATTGGTAGCGGTGAAAACAAAAACTGCATTTTTCCACGACGCCGCGCATGCGCGGCGAAACATTGGGACTCAAATAGCGTTCCATGCCCTCGGGCCAGACCGGATCCCACCAGTTGAAATAGCGCGCATGGTAGGGACAGGCGGCCATGCAATAGCGGCAACCAAAACAACGGGTATAGATTTGGCTGACAATACCGGTCTCTTGACTATAATCGGTAGCGGTCGCCGGACAGACCGACACGCAGGGTGAATGGCCCTCGTGTTGCCCGGCACAATGCTGGCACGGTCGCGGAAAATAGCACACTTCGGTATTGGGGAACTTTTCACCATTGGTGACTTTGTACACGCGCATCCAGGTGATGCTCAGCAGCTTGTCGGTTTCATCCTGCCGGAAAGGAACATTGTTCTCGGAAAAACAGGCCACCATACAGGCGCCGCAGCCGGTGCATTTATCCAGGTCAATAACCATTCCATAGCGTTTGGATTGATGTTGTATCTGGTCTTCTTTCATCAGAACCTCATTATAGCAATTTGACTTAGGTCAGCTTGGCACCTATACCCCAGGCAGCGTCCAAACCGGATGCGGGATCTTCCACCGGTCCGATCAGTCGATTCACATTAACCCCTTTGCCTGCCAAAAATGGGTCATCGGCCCCATGACCGAGGCCACGCGGCATGGCCACTACGCCTGGTCGAATGCCTTCAAACAGGCTAACACGGACCTTGGCCCGCCCTTTGGGGGTGGCCAAAGTGGCCACTTGGCCATCACTCAATCCCAATTTTCTTGCTGTTTCCGGATTAATTTCAACGAAACCGTCCTTGCCTTTGAGAACCTTGTCGGAGACGGTTTTCAACATAAAGGGCGCATCAGCGACGTAGCCGCTGGTCAACCGAATGGAGTCGTAAGGCACCAGCACCAGGCCGTATCCGGCGTCTGCCCCTTCCATCGCAGCATCATCAGCTAAATAAATGGCCCCCAGGTTGTCATCCATCAGCACAAATTTCCCCGAAGCGGTGTCGAAACCACTCCGCGCACGAGCAGGTGCTGTGCCATCGGCCACCCAAACGCCGTCTTGCTCAAGGGTGTCCCACTGCTTTTTAAGGGTCTGCTTGAGGCAGGTTTGATAGTTCTTCCATGGAAAGCTTGTCGCCACGCTGCCGCCGAGTGCCTTGGCGATTTGCATGATCGAGTCACCGATATGTTGGGTATTCAGCAGGGGCTCCACCACCGGCCGACTCAGACCCACCGTCGGCCGGCTAACGCCGGCGGTAACGGGCACATCTTCGTAGCGCTCCAGATAGGTATGGTTGGGTAAAATCAGATCGGCGTGCATGGCCGTCTCATTCATGAAAGAGGAGAAACTCACGACAAAGGGAATTTGATCCAAAGCCGCCTTTACGGTTTCACTGTCTGCCAGGCTGTACCGCGGGTTGGCTTCAGCCACCAATAGGGCTTGAATGCCGTCCGCCCCTTGGGCCATCCGGTTGATCAGGTAGCGCACATGGGGGTATTGATCCGTTCCGGCGCCGTCGATGCGCGGGGTTTGCAATCCGGCAGCGGCCACCGCATCGATCTCACTGTCGGGCCATTGGATATAATCATACGCGGCCAAAGCCAAGACACCGCCCGGTGAATTGATGTTGCCCACCAGAGCATTGAGTGCATGCACGGCAAGGGCCTCTTTCAAGCTCCCCGGGGTTTGCCCTTTTCCGCGGCCGAAAATGGCCAGCGGCTTTTTAGCCGCAGCAAATTTCAGGGCCGCAGACCGGATGGTATCGGCATGGATACCGGTTTTACCGGCCACCGCCTCAGGTGTATATTTTTGCGCCACCATTTGAGAAAAAGCCTCAAAACCCTCGGTCAAGTTGGAGACAAATCGCTTATTGAACGCATTCCGGGCAATGATCACCTGGGCCATGGCCAGAGCCAAATCAGCTTCACCGCCCGGTCGCACCGCTATCCACTCATCGGCTTTTGCCGCGGTGTTGGAAAGGCGCGGCTCAATCTGGACCAACGTGCCTTGACGCTCTTTTAATCGGCTTTTGGCCCGAAACATGCGCACCGGCGACCCATAGCCATCCAAAATGGCGCTGCCAAAACTCAATACAAAGTCGGCATTTTCAATGTCCAAACCTACCGGCCCAAATGCGCCTTGGGTAAGGTAGAGCGCCGCCTCATAGGCATCGGCCACGCCGGGCATCCGGAAAAAGTTGGGTGACCCGTAAGCAACCATCAGGCGATTCAGCAGTTGCGGTACCGTGCCCGCATCCTTGGACGCGATACAAGCCACGGATTGAGGGCTGCCCTGGGAGCGAATTTCACCGAGCTTGGCAGCCACCTCATTGATGGCTTCGGGCCAGGAAAGGGTCTGCCACTTGCCTTGTCCCCTTTCGCCCACGCGCTTCAGCGGTGCAGGGATGCGTGTGTTCCCATATAGCATTTGCAGTCCGGACAAGCCCAGCATACAGATACCGCCATCGTTGAGGGGGTGATCTTCGGTGCCTTCAATTTTTACGGCCCGGCCATCAATCTTGCGTACGCTAATACCGCATCCACCAGGGCACAGTCCACAAGTGGAATCAACGTACGTGCCTTCGCCATCAGGCGGTACCGGTACCCAGGCCCAATTTTGAGACCAGATAGAGGCGTCGTCGAGAAGCTTCCACGGCAGGGGTGAAAGTGCAGTCCCCGCCGCACCGCCGACGACAAATGATAAAAAGCATCTTCTCGAGAGTTTCATACAATTACCTCAACATGCGTAGCCCGTCATGGGTCAATATTATGATCGCTGCCTGTGTCCTGGGCGTTGCCCCTTGTCCCCGGGACGGCTTTATTTATGACACACAAAGCAAGCGTCGCGCTTGGTCTGTACGCTGGCATCGTGATTGCCGGCCTCGTCATGACACGCGGCGCAATCATCCATTTTCATTCGATCCCAGGAATTGTGTTTGATGCCGGCGATATTGTGGCCCCAGATATCCCGGCTGTAACCGGTCAGCCGGTTCTGTTCATAAGGCTTTAGGCTCTCCGAGGTGCCGATATGACCGTGGCAGGTCACACAATCCATTTGCGCGCCGTAAATGTGAGCGGCATGCGAAAAGAAAACGCAATCGGGTTGGCGTGCGTAAACCAGCCACGGCACCTCGCGGTCTTTGGCCACATACTGTTCATAAAAAACAGCCTCATTTTCACTTTCCCCAAGGATTTCAGAGTGGCAGTCGGTACACTGTTCCAGTTTGGGTACCCCTGAATAGGACCCATCGGCACGGAAGAAATGACAACTCTGGCAGCCGTCGTCCACCTCTTCGAGATGCTGCTTGTGGTTAAAATCGACGGGCTGTTTTTGCTTGGAATAAAGCATATTGGGAAAGACGGCCCAACCCGAAACCATACTCAGACAAAGGCCGATGAGAAAAAAGAGGAAAATGGTGGCACCGCCTCCAGAACGGGTTTCCGAAGAAGGCTGGGCAGGTGATGCCGGGGTGGCATCGTCGATAACATCGTTGGACTTAGGGGCTTCATTACTGCTCATGGATACTCCGTCTTCCTGTTATGCAATCCAATCGGCCAAATCAATTGAACCTATGGGATCGGCCAGTGGCTGACCTCTCCACCATATAACAAACGGGCCTTTCGCCCGATTGAAAACATCGCAATTTGGTACCCCGCTTATCACAGCGGGGTCTCCACGAAAGAGTTTTTTGTATCCAGAGCTCCTTTATTTGTCAAGTTAAATCATTGAGTAAAAGCACCGTAGCTGTGAAGCCCCGGCAGCAGATTGACACCAAAATAGGTAAATAATACAGCTGCGAAACCTATGATGGACATGACGGCAATGCGCGTTCCCCTCCAGCCGCGCATCATACGGAAATGCAACAAGGAAGCATAGACAAGCCAGGTTATAAATGACCAGGTCTCTTTGGGGTCCCAACCCCAGTAACGCCCCCAAGCGGAATTGGCCCAAACCGCACCGGAGATTATACCGGCGGTCAAAAAAAGGAAACCAAACATGATCATTTGGTGAATCAGTTCATCCAGAACCGCTGCATCCGGCAACCGTCCCAGCAATCCTTTTTGCGACCCGTCGTCTTTTTTGAGCAGGTACATAATACCCATGCAAAATGCGATGGCAAACGACGCATAGCCGATAAAAGAGACAACGACATGGGCGATGAGCCAATTGCTCTTTAATGCCGGTATCAACGGTTGAATTTTGGCACTGGTGCCGAACGATGCATAAGCCAATGCAAAAAATGCCAAGGGAACGGCAAAACATCCCATGACTCGATTCTTATAGCGCCGTTCCAAAAAGATATAGATCGCACCGATGGTCAATGCAAAAAACACCAGGGACTCGTAAATATTGGACAACGGCGCATGGCCATACCCTTCGCCGATACCGAAGGACTCAAACCAACGCAATACAATACCCACGGCATTGCCCATCACGGCGACCCACGTCACCCAGGTGGCCGCCTTTCCGGGTCGCTCTTTGTGAAAAACCCATGCAATCATATACAACAACGCGGCCAGACCGTATACAAAGGTCACGATAGATAGAATTTGAGAATTGTATGTCATGTAGCACCTATATTATTTTTTTTGATTTGCGAACCGATTCTCGGCCTCAGAAACTATGATCCTTTTGTCGTCAGCTTCAATCAAGTTTAAAGTGTTAAGTTTTAAACTCTAAACTTTAAACTCTGGCGGCGGGTTCAGCCGCCCGTTGCCAATTTCTCCAATTTATCAGCCATTTGTTGCATTTGGTGTTGGAATCCCACCCTATTTTTATTGGTGGTACCGGCCAGCAGAACCTTGCTGCCGCTCTCCTGGGGTTGGACCTCAACCACTACTTGTTGATGAGACATGAAAAAGGTCACCATGCAGCCCGCGATCATCAAGCAAAATCCGAAATATACCAAGCCGACGCCGGGGTCGCGGGTCACTTGGAGCCCGGTGTAATATCGTTGCTGGGTCGGCATAGCCCCCTTATCAACTGAGATCACCACTTTGCCCCGACGCATCCTGTCAAATTGGGGGAATTTCAGGGGCAACAGGATGGTTTGGACGGCCCCCGCAGTGTCGGTCAATGTGCCGACAAGGGCGGGTCCTAAGGCCATGCCTCTGAATTCGGCTGCGGCTTGATATTCGGAGACAGTAAAGATTCCCAGGCCTTCGGGCAATGTAACGGTTTGACCCACACCGGTTTCAAACGAATACGCCATCCCCGACTCAGCGCTGCGAAATTGAAAGTTGAACTTTTCCGGTATAGCTGCCTGTGGGCTTGGACCGTCAATTTTACCATAGCTGGACTGAAAAATATTGATGCCTTTGTAACGTAATGGATCGTTGACTACGATATCCTTTTCAAGTGTGGGCTGTCCATTTTCAAGGATGACCAATTTAGAACGAAACTCCTTGGGCGCACCTGTATCATAAAATTGGACATCGAAATCATCGCAACGGATCGCAAAGGGAAGCGCATAGCTCAGACCTGTATTGCGCACCTGAATGGTGCTTACGGTTTCGCCCTCGGGGATGTTGACAAAACCTTCAAATCCGAAGTGCGCCCCCACCACAGCGCCCAGCAGCAGGATAACCACACTCAAATGAACGCCATAGACCCCCAAACGGGTCCAACGGCCCTTTTCCGCAGTAATAGCATATCCCCTTTGGACCTTTTCTAGACGGCAATAACGAAAATGCTTGGACATCAGTTGTTGAAAAGGTGCTTTGAGATGCTCGGCATCCGGTGTTGCGGAAAATTCTCGACGCGAAGGACGCCGCCGGAATCCTGCTAAATTAAACTTGGGTTTCTTGACAAAAATAATTTTGGCGGTGAACCGCAACCGATCGATTGAGCACACCACAATGTTAATCAGCAGCGTTACCATCAGCAGTTGAAACCACCAGGAATGGTACATATCAAAGATGTCCAGGTTGGATAAAATTCGATAAAGTGCCGGACCAAAGGCACGAAAATAGTCAGTCGGACTCTGGTTTTGAGGAATGAGGGTGCCGATAATCGAAAGGGTCGCTAAGGTGAGCAACACCACCACCGTCAATTTGATGGAGGCGAAAAATTTCCATAAACTGCTCCAATAACCTGCTTCTACATCGGTACTGTCGTCCATTCACTGTTCCTTATAATATCAGGTGCTGTTCCAGTTGATCCCGCTCACACAACTCAAAGATGCATATCAGACTGATATGGTCCTGTAAAGCGGATCGACGGTACCTGATCTACTTGCAGGCCAAAGTGCCATCTGCTCGATTAACAGAATTGGCATCACCTTATTTCTTGACCGGATGTGCCGCCGGCGTGATGACCACCACAGCCGCGTGCCGGTTGTCCAAGTACTTTGCAGACAAGTTGGATATCTGTTGGGATGTAATCGCCGCATAATCCTTTTCAAAGGTACGGGCCCATTCGAGCTGTTCCGGATGACGGGCGGCTCCTTTGAGCACGCTATTCAGCCAATAGGTATTGGACTGGCGCAAATCTTTGATGCGGGTCAACACGGGATCTAATATGCGTCTGAATTCATCCGCATCCGCAGGAATTTGGACCAGTTGATCTGCAATTTGGCGCACCTCTTTAACAATAGGATCTACCAGCTTAGGGTCAACCTGCACATGGATTTGTAACAAACCATAGTTTTTATAGCTTCGATAGGAATGGTTAAAGGCAAAGGGCGAATAGGCAGCCCCTAATGCTTCACGTATATGTTGGCGCAATCTTTCCGAAAAGAGTTCCGCGACCATGGCCAATCGACGAGTACGCCCAATGTCCCAAAAATCATCAGTGGGATAGGCCACTACGACCAGGGCTTTTGAAATATCGGTTTGAGCTGTGAGCCGCAGGGTTTTCCCAGACGGAAAGGACGGCCCAAAGCGGTGGGGCGGTGAAAGGGTCACTCTTCTTTTTGGAAGAGTACCAAAGTACTGTGCCACCATTTTCACAAGGGTGTCGGGTTGGAAATCACCCACCACAGCCATTTCCATTGGATATTGATGCAGTTGCCCCCCATACCATTGTTTGATCTGCGCCAAGGAGCGCTGTTGCAACCGGCCCCACTCGGGCGTTCCAAAACGACTGTCACCCCCGGCAAAGAAGCCCTGGCCGCGCAGTCTCATCATACCCTCCACGCTGTGCGGCAATCGCTGCCCCTGCTGCTCGAACTGTCTGAAAACCAGGCGGAACGCTTCCTGACGATAACCGGGATCTTTAACCGCTGTGTACAGCAATTGGAGTAAAAGGGGCAGTTCAGATGTCACCGCTTCGCCTTGAAGTGTAAACATGCTTTCTTGAACTTGCAGCTCAATATTAGCCCAGCGCCCGGCTAAGGCTTCTTCCAGCGTGATACGGTCCATGGCGCCAAATCCCGATTCATTGATAACCGATTCGGTCCATTGGGCCAGTCCAGGTTCTGCCTCAGGTTCGGAAAATTTTCCCTGGCCGAAAGACAAAGCGACCAGCACCTGGTTGGCTTTGAAGCGTGTGGGTTTAAGAAGCAGGGAAAAGCCGTTGCCAAAATCCACCTTTTCCAAACCCAACTCGGTGTCCTTCTGCCGCTGGACAATCCTCCCGCTGCCTTTAGGCGCCGGCAGATAAGGAAATACCGCCAGCTTTTTATTAACCGGTGGTGATACTGCCTTTTGCCGGCTGGCCAAGAAAGCCGTTTCAATCTGCTTCCGAGGTGAATCTATCTCAGAAGACAAATCGATATTGCCCGTGACCAAAACAAGCCGGTGGGGGGCCGCCCAGATGTCGGCAAAAGCCTGATTGACTTGATCCAATGTTACCCCATCCAAAATCGGCGCCAGTCGATCAAGCCGTTGATCCGGGGCTTGAAACACTTCCCAACTGCTTAAGGAGTCCATTATTTCACGTGCAATGGCGTTGCTTTCGCGGGTATCGCGCTCTTGGTCCTCTCGTTTTAAACGAGCTTGAAAGTCCCCTATCGCACAACTAAGTTCTAAGGGGGTAAAACCATATTGCAGTGCTTTGCGCAGGGAAAGATCTAACACCCCCAATGTCTTTTGCCAATTCATCGGTTTGCAATCAGCCCGGATCTCAGCGTACTTAATTTGGTTCAAGTAATGACCTGCCCCCATGTTGGCAGAGGCCAGAACGGTATCGGGTTGTTGAAGAATGGCATCCAGCCTTTTTTGCATCATATGGACGGCCAGATTCTGCAACAACTCGTCGCGTTGTCGTCGGCTTGAATCAGGCGGCTGGGCCGTTTGGACTACCGATTCAATGACCACGGTGGTGGCGCCGGCCTCCGCTTCCGGGTGATAAAAATATTGATTTTCTTTGTGCTCCATTCGCCCCATGAGCGGAATATCCCTGGCAGTACCGCGTGCCCTAAGATCTCCAAATTGCGCGTTGATGAGCTGACGTGCAACGTTCACATTAAAAGCGCCCACCACAATTAAGACCATCCGTTCCGGACGATACCAGGCATCATAGAATTCACGCAGAATTTGGGCATTTATATTTTCGACAACCGTCTTTTCACCAATGGGCAGACGCCTGCCGATCCGCAAATCCGGCATCTCAAAATTCAAGGCGGCCTTGAAGGTTCTATATCTAGAGGAATCGCGAGAGCGCATCTCGGCCAGTATGACTTTTTTTTCGCGCTGGACCTCTTCCGGCAACAACAGGGCGCCTTGGGCGTAATCTTTGAGTACCACCAATGCTTCAGCCAAACTCTCGCGATCACCTTTGGGCAGCACCACATCAAAAACCGTTTGATCAAATCCTGTGTGCGCATTGGCATCCGGACCAAATTGCATACCAATACGCTGAAAAAATTTAACCATCTCTCCCGGTGGAAAATGGGTGGAACCGTTAAAGAGCATGTGTTCCAAAAAATGTGCGGCACCCTGTTCCTGCTCTGATTCGAGCAAAGATCCGGCTTGGACATACAGATGCATGCTGACCCGATCGGAAGGTGTCTGATTCTCTTTAAGTATATAGCGAACACCACTGGGCAAACGACCAAAGACCACAGTGGGGTCAGGTTGCAAATCACTTTTTTGATGGGGCCAGGTCTCTTGAAGTGTCATGTATACCGGCATCTGCTCATAAGCGCTTTGCGAGATGGCAGAGCATTGAATGAGCACCAGTAATAAGCCCGCGCACAAGCCTTTGCTTAGACCGCTAAAAACCACAAGCTTGAGCTTACATGCCCTTTGAAATCCGCCCATAGAGATCTCCTTTAAAAACTCATTGCATCATCGATTTTGTTAAGTGTGACTGCGAGGTATATGTTTTGTTCTACCCAATAGTATCCTATTAATTATAGCAACATAATCTAAGAATGGATTAACAAAAGGCAACATTACCAATTGTTAATCATCAGGTTGCCTGAACGACCTTAATGTATCGATTTGAATAGCAGCGTTTCGAAACTATCTATTATGGCAAGGGAAATTAATGGTGCACACTGGTTGATCAAACTACAAGCTATCTCAAAATAATCTTTATGCCCAAACTCGGCGTTGGCCCCTTCTTTCAAGTCCTCGACATACTACAGTATGCTTGCGGGTTGAAACTAGGGTCCGCCTTGATTTTGACCAAAAATCTTTATTTTGAGATGGCTTGTAATTGCAGGGGGCAAAAAATCTTTCAGCGCCCCTGCATGGTACAGTGGCGCTGAAAGATTCTAAACGATGCGAATAGAGGGACAAATCCAAACTAGTTTCAAGCCCATCGCTTCATTGGTTTTTGTGACTAGGCTTTTACATAGACGCCGCGTGATTTGGATTTAATCATCTTTTTCTTGCTCAGCTTGTAAAGGGCATTGCTCAACTGCCTAGACTCCAAGCCTGTTTTGGCTTTCAACGTAGCTATATTGGCACCGGCTTTGCTCTTTTTAATGACGCTCAATACTGAATCCAGTACGGTATCTTTACCCTTTGTGGGTTTTTTCTTGGCTACTGCTTTTTTCTTGGCAGGTGCTTTTTTCTTGGCTACGACCTTTTTCTTAGCCACTTTCTTCTTGGCCACAGCTTTTTTCTTGGGCTTGGCTGCCTTTTTCTTGGCCGGGGCTTTTGCTATCTGTTTGTTAATTTTTTCGAGTTTTGCGGCTAGACTGGCTAAAGTTTTTGCCACAGAATTTAATTGGGTCTTAACTCTTTGCATATGACTACCTCCTTAATAATTTAATATTGTTATAAAAATCAACGATTATCTTCAGCCCTAATATAACCTTCCGCTGTTGTCAACAACTTCTTCAAAAAAAGTAGCAATTTCTTTTCTTCAAACTCAAGGAAAATGCAGACGGATTACTGCACATCCTTGCCAAATAAGCATATAGCCATAGAAGACTTATTTTCTATTATATGTTTAGGATGTTAGCATTTACTGTCATTGAACGGTCTTTTTCAGATATTCGACTTTAGGGACCGCATGGAAAGACTTCGGATCTTCTCCTGCAATCCGAAGCTGCTGCATTCGGCCTCAAGGCGAAAAGCGTTTGCAATTCTCATCAGCAGACAGCCCGCTTGCGACCCCTCGATTGCGATTACTTTCGTTATCTGAAAAATATTTCTATCGCTATATATAGAATAATTATATAAACGACATACCCTATTTTGTGGTATCATCGCTTGATGTTAGGCTTTCGCCCTGCTGTTCACCCTTGTCTTTTTTCGCTTTACTGGCTGTAATTCTACATGTGGAGCATAATAATATTGCACACGAGATTGTAGGATCCGCTCATATGTGAACCCTATTTGTGTATGCGCTATTTTTGACTGTTAATAAGCTGATGGTCTCATTTTGATAGCAAGTTGGCACCAATTTCTAATGATGATATCTCCACACCGTCCGGTATTCCGGATTATTCGATATCGATGGTGCATCAGGCAGTGCCGGCCAACAACTGCATTGGACCCACCCTTTGAAGCCATTGCATTTATGCCCAACGCAGCAAAGCAAAAGTACAGCGCCTACTAAAACTTTCATCGGTTTTGCGACGTGCTTGACAAAGCATTCAAAAAGCCTTAGGTCACGAAACAATATGGTCAATCGGGCTCATCAAACAAAGGTATTCGGAAATACAGGCCCTCATTTTGGCATATAAGTACGAAATCAATCATTCGGCCCATGGCCGAGGCTTGTATAACGGCGGAATAAAAATGGCCCAATATCCCCTCTTTTCAGATACGCCTGAGAATCCTGGTGAAAACCTGCGCATCGACTACAAACGACTGCTGAACCCAGCCCAATTGGCTGCCGTAACCCACGTCAACGGTCCATTGCTTGTGGTCGCCGGGGCGGGGAGCGGCAAAACTCGAACACTTGTCTACCGTGTGGCCAAATTGGTGGAAGACGGCGTTCCACCCACTGCTATTTTGCTGCTGTCTTTTACCCGCAAAGCATCCCAGGAGATGATTAAGCGAGCGGCCGACTTGTTGGACAACCGATGCCAAAAAGTGTCCGGAGGCACCTTTCACTCCTTTGCCAACCGCATTTTGCGTCATCATTCCGGTCGATTGGGATTTAACCAAGGGTTTTCCATATTGGACCGGTCCGATGCAGAGGACTTGATTGGTTTGATTCGTAAAGAACTGATTCATGAAAACCAAAAGCTTCCCCGCAAAGCAACAATAGCTAACATTTTCAGCCGTTCGATCAACAAAAGCCTGCCCCTGGAGGATGTCATTTGCGACGATTATCCACACTTTGAACATCAACTGGATGACCTGCAAAAGATTTTGGAACTCTATAGACAACGCAAACGCGAGCATTACTTTTGCGACTACGACGATTTGCTGGTCTATCTGCATCAACTGCTGGCCACCGAAGACAACCTTCGGGAGAAATTATCTGCCCAATTCCAACACATTATGGTGGACGAGTATCAGGATACCAACCCCATCCAGGCCGAAATCGTCACCCTTTTGGCCAATTCAGAAAAAAACGTCATGGTGGTCGGCGATGACGCCCAAAGCATATATGCATTTCGTGGCGCCAGTTTCAAAAACATCATCACTTTTCCCGAACGATTTCCCGGCACCCGAATTATAAAGCTTGAAGAAAATTACCGCAGCCTGCAACCCATTTTGGATATGACAAATGCCGTGATTGAGGAAGCAGCAGAAAAGTACACCAAACGACTATTTACCCAACGCGGTGGTGGACGTGTCCCTGTTCTTGTCGCAACACCCAGCGAAAATGCCCAATCCCGATACATTGTGGCTGAAATCAATCGACTGTTTAACCAAGGCGTGGCGCTGCAGGATATAGCCGTACTGTTTCGCGCCAGTTTTCACTCTTTTGACCTCGAGTTGGAACTTACCCGTGCCGGCATTCCCTTTGTCAAATTTGGAGGTTTCAAGTTCACCGAATCGGCTCACATCAAAGATGTGCTGGCCCATATAAAGATTTGTTGTGTGCCCAAAGATCGACTGAGTTGGTACCGTGTGCTGCTGTTGGTCAGCGGCATCGGCCCCAAAACAGCACAGAACATCTATGATGCCGTCATGAATCAAAACAAAGGTGCCTCGGGCTTATTGGACGCCCCTTTAACAGCTAAAAACGCGCAGGCCCTCGCACCGCTGAAAACACTCATCGCCAATCTGAGTGCGGCACAGTGGCCGCTGGATCAAATGGGTGAACAGATCATAACCCATTACCTACCGACTTTAAAAGAGCGCTACGATGATCATCCCCGACGTCTTCGCGACCTGCAGCAGTTAACGGCGATAATGGAGCGCTATGATTCGCCCGAAGATTTTTTGGCGGATATGGCTTTAGAGCCGCCCAACACTGCGGTGGAGGGACGCATGGCTTCGGAACAATTAGATGGCGTCCACCGGCTGAATCTATCCACTGTTCATTCGGCCAAAGGCTTGGAGTGGCATTCGGTTTTTGTGATGTGGGCGTTGGACGGCCGGTTTCCCTCCCATCATGCGATGGACCGCCCGGACGCCCTTGAAGAAGAGCGGCGCCTGATGTATGTGGCCGCCACCCGCGCGCGCGAGAACTTGTTCATCACGTATCCGTGCAATGTGTATGACCGCACCACTCAAACCGTACTCTACCATCCTTCTCGATTTTTGGATGGCATCGCTGACGAGATGTTGGAGAGGCAATTTTTCAACCCCGAACACGCCTGACCCGCAAATGCAGCTTTGCAAAGGGCAGGGCTTATGGTACAGGTGCATTTTACGGCAACTGGAGCAAGCTTATCAAACACATCTCTAGCGGAAACTCTATAGCACATGTCCGGTGAATACCTCATCCTCATTGTCGGTTATGCTTTTGGTTTCTACATGGCATGGAACATCGGTGCCAATGATGTGGCCAACTCCATGGCATCGGCGGTCGGTGCCAAAGCGATTACCATTCGCCAAGCCGTTTTTATTGCCGGGATCCTCAATGTGGTAGGGGCGGTATTTATCGGCTCCCATGTCACCAATACCATTCGAAAAGGCATTGTCTCCACTGAAATTCTCAGTGATCCCCATCTGGCCCTCGTGGGTGCACTGTCAGCCTTATTGGCGGCGGCTTTGTGGGTCTCTTTTGCCACCTGGAAATCACTGCCGGTATCCACCACCCACTCGATTGTCGGGGCCATGATCGGATTTGGCGTCATGGCGGGGGGGATGCACGTCATCAATTGGCCCAAACTGGGTGCCGTGGTTTTGAGCTGGATTATCTCACCGCTGTTCAGCCTGCTCATCGCTTATGTCGTCTTCAAATTGATCGTACGCCTTGTTCTCTCCCGAAGTCATACATTTTTAGCTGCCCTTCAGATGTCTCCGCTCTTTATTGGTGCCGCCGGGTTCGTAGTGGTCTTGTCCTTTTTATTTAAAACCCCATTGGGCAAAAAATTCTCTGTCTCCCTGCCCATGGCGCTGGTGGCAGCGTTCATGATTGCCATTTTGATCGGTTACGTTGGTCGCATGCTGCTGAAAAAATTCGTTGTAGACAAAGGGGATGCAGGTGCAGAAGAAATTTTCAGACGCATTCAGATCGGCACATCATGTTATGTGGCCCTGGCTCAGGGCGCCAATGATGTGGCCAATGCCATTGGCCCTTTGGCCGTTATCTATTTTTTGGTTAAAACCGGCGGCGTGGGCGCCAAGGTGCCGGTACCCGTCTTTTTGCTCCTGTTTGGCGGCGTGGGCATCGCAGTTGGTATCTCAATGGCAGGTTACCGTGTGATGAAAACATTGGGCACCAAAATTACGACATTGACCAACACGCGGGGATTCTCAGTGGACTTCGCCGCTGCCACCACCGTATTGCTGGCGTCGAAATTAGGGCTGCCGGTTTCCACTACCCACGCTGCTGTTGGGGGTGTTTTGGGCGTTGGTCTTGCGCGCGGAATGGAAGCCGTCAATTTCCGTATCGTATTTCAAATTATGGTCTATTGGGTACTGACTGTTCCGGCAGCCGCTTTGACCAGCATGATCTTGTTTAAACTCATTGGGTCCATTTTCCACTAAGGAGTGCACCATGCGTTTACCATTTCTATCCATGTTTATCACCTCACCTTTCGAGGGAATCCAGGAACACGCCGAAAAGGTCAAAGAGTGCGCCTGGGCCTTTCAGCAGGCCATCGAGTGCCATTTTTCCAACAAATGCCGGACTTTCGATGTTCTGCGCAAAGAAGTGATTCAGCTGGAAAGCGAAGCGGATGCCATCAAGCGGCGAATTCGAGGGCATCTGCCCATTGGCACGATGATGCCGGTCAGCAAGTTTCAACTGTTTCGTTATTTGCGCGAACAAGATGGGGTATTGGATTCTGTGGAAGATGCGCTGGACTGGATCTCTTACCGTCTGGAGCCCGGCATCCCGCTGGAGCTGGAAAAGGACTTTGTCTTGCTGGTGGATGCGGTCATTGAACCCATCGATGAACTGAGTAAAATGGTTCGAGAAGCCCGTTCCTATTTTAGAACCTATAATGAAAAGCAGCGAGACAAAGTCAAATCCATCATTCGCGATCTACGCCAGCAGGAGCATGAAGCGGACAAACGGGAAGATGCGATTAAAAGACGCGTATTCAATATGGATATCGATGCGGTTTCCGTCTACCACCTGATCCGGCTGGCCGAAATTCTGGGATCCATTGCCGACCACGCCGAGAACGCGGGGGATATGATGCGGGCCATGCTGGCCAAATAGTTGTGCTAAGGGCTCGCGCAAAGGGGTGGCGAGATTTTAATCAAAAAAAGCATACCGACAAAATATCAAAAAAAACAGCAAGGCCACAAAAAAAGCGATGTATGCCTTCCAGTCCGTCACACGTTCTGCAAATCCATGCTTGCCCAATTTTCCCAGACGGGCTTTGCAAGACGGGCAAACCTCCGCATCCAACGGAACATAAGTATAACACTCATGGCATTTTTTGGCCACGTATTGTGGGCCATCGTCTGTGGGTACTGGTTTGGCCATAACAAATGGTCTCCCCCGGCTTTTCTCTCCCCCAAATCGTGTGTCAGATCAATTATGGGGTAAAAATTTGCTCATGGTTGATCTTGATATCGCTGCGCGCTTTTAAATCAGCGACCCAGCGTTTGAACGCGGATTGTTTTTTCTGCTCGGTCAACCGCTTTAACGTCGCTTCCTTTTCTTTATCAAAACCGTCTGAAGAAGGCAATTTGCGTTCTTTTAACTGTATCACATACCAACCCTGTTTTCCCTGAAGGGCTTGTTCATAAACAGGTGACTTTTTAGACAACTGAAAGGCCGCTTGGGCAATTTGCGTTTCATTGCCAATCTTGGGAATCGCGCCGCTGCGCTTGAAAAAACCAGTGGATGCCGTCACGACCTTGAATGCTGCTGCAGCCTCGGCCATGGATGCACCCTGTTTTATCTTTTCCAGAAGGTCTTGCGCATCTGCTTTGGCTTTTTCGCTTTGCCGGGACTTGACCCAATCGGCACGCACCTGGGTTGATACGGCGGCAAGCTCCGGAATTTGGGCATCGCGCCGCTCGAATACCTGCAGCAGGTAATATTTGTTGCCAAGGGATACAATTTCGCTGATATCCATCTTCTTTTGCAAGTCAAAAGCGATTTTGGTGAACTGCCGGGGGTCCTCAATGTCTTTTTGTTGAACACCTTGGGCGGAAAAATATTCTGTTGTCCTTACCGGGACGTTGTACATCTCACCGGCATCGGTCAGATCGTCCCCGTCAAAAACAGAGGTGTAGACCTCTTGGGCCTTGTCCGATGCCAACTGCTTGGCTTTGGCAGCCAGCCGTTGACGGCGAATCTGAGTTGCCACCGTTTCAAAGCCTTGCGTGGAGGCGGCATTGGTCTTTTCCACCTTGATGATATGCCAGCCGAAGCGGGTGCGCACCGGTTCACTGATATCACCGGCTTTCATGGCAAACGCTTTATCGGCAAACGGTTTGACCATGGCTTTGCGATCAAAGGTACCCAGGTATCCCCCATCTTTCTTGGAAGGGCCTTCGGAGTATTGGGTGGCCAGTTCGGCGAAAGCCTTGCCCTCGCGGGCCAGCTGGTAAATCTCCAAGGCTTGCTTTTTTCGCTCTTCCACCACTGCCGGATCGGCATCGGCATCCACTTTGAGTAAAATGTGGCGTGCCTCAACGGTTGCTTCTGTTTTAAATTCCTCCGGATGGGTTTGATAATAATTGGCCACTTCGTCATCCGTAACCTTAACACTCGCTTTATACGCATCAGGATCAAATTTAAGGTAACGCACCTTGATTTGTGGATCGGTGCGGTATTGGTTTTCATTCTCTTTGAAATAGGCTGCAATCTCTTCATCACTGGGGTTGATATCTTGATAGCGAGAAGGCGGAAACAAAACATAATCCAATGACACTTCGGCCCTGTTGAATTGATACCAGGCCAGGCCCTCTTCCTCTGTCGCCACCACACCGCTCATGATCAAGTCCGTGAACTTTTCTATTTGGAGGTCTTGTTTGTAATTCTGGGCGAATTCCTCATGGGATAGGTTGTTTTGAGAAAGCACAAGCAAATAGCGATCTTTGGCAAAAACCCCATTGTTTAAAAAAGCCGGAATTTTTTGAATGGTGGCGGCTAACTCTTGCTCGGATACGTCCAGGCCCAACCGTTCAGCTTCCTGGAGCACAAGGATGCGGTCAATGAGCTGATTTAAGGCCTGTTCACCGGGACGCAGCATTTGCATGATGCTCTCATTTAGTTGATCGCCATAGGCCCGGCGGAAATTGTCGCGCAAACGGTTGTAAGCATCCACATAGGCCGACCGGGAAATGATCTCACCGTTGATCTCGGCCACCCGGGTCACCTGGCGGTTTTGGAAGCTGCTCACCCCCCAAAAGGAAAAGACCACCACAATGATAAACAAAATTATTTTAATCATCCAACTACCGGCATGTTTGCGCATTAAACTGAGCATGCTGCATCCTCTCTTTATTCATCTATATTCAGCTTTTAGCGATATAAACCTATTCCCCTGCAAGTCGATAACCCGACGATATTAGGGGTTGTCATTAAGCTTGTCAATATTTTCCCCACACCGCCGGATCGATACGGGTCGCAGCACCCCAGCACCATAACCAGGCGAAGGATCAGGATCGTTTATAATTTGATTATCCCATCAATATTTCTAATCGGGCTGCATTCACCATTTTATCTTTGGATTCGATATGAGCCACTATTTTAATTTGACACCCAGCAGGCTTTCTGGTACGAACCGCTTTTACGTTTGGGGCTGTAGCTCAGCTGGGAGAGCGCATGACTGGCAGTCATGAGGTCAGGGGTTCGATCCCCCTCAGCTCCACCAAATCGCTTCGAAAAGCCGGCATCTTCCTGCCGGCTTTTTTTATGGTGCTTCTCCAAATGAGTTGGAGATGTTGATATAGATAAGCCCGACAGCGCATTATACGGGTACGCCGGCGGCTTAACGCTATCGAATGGAGACAACTCATTCGTTGAGCAAGGGTGCCTTAGCAACCGTTAGATGCAGCGTAGGATAAGCGGCCTGCACTGTCTGATCGCAGCGAGTTTGCAGGTCGCCCGGAGCGCATCTTACGGATGCTTGGGCATCCTTGCGTGTGCGGCAGGTTGGCTTGCCCACGGACCGGGTTCAACGCTCCAAAGCCCAATGGGTTATATTGGCCCTTCTAAGGCTGCCTCAGTTGCACCAGTGTGGCCCCCCATCCGCCGGCCTCGGGCGGTGCATCTTTAAAACCCAGCACCAAGACATTTTTGGCCAGCAGGGATTGCACCCTGGCCTTTTGAATGCCTTTGCCCTTGCCGTGAATGATGCGCACACTGCGTATGTTTCTTTCCGCGCAAGCCGCCAGGTAATCCTCGAGCAGCGCCGGAAGATCCTTGGGGTGAAAGGTGTGCAGATCCAGCGTACCGTCAATGGGCAATTGAATCGGATCCATGGGTTTTGTTCCTTTGGCCGTTGCAGGTCCGCAAAAACGATAATGTCCCATCAGTTTTAGGCAATTGGGCTTGAACGTACAGATGACCATGATATAGATCGCTTACATGAACAGCCAATTGCTTACCATCGCCCTGCCGCTATTGGCCTATTTTGTCGGCGCCATTCCTTTTGGCCTGATCATTGTCCTTTGGGTGAGCCGAAGCGATATCCGCCAAGCGGGCAGCGGCAACATCGGCGCCACCAATGTACGCCGTACAGCCGGCACCTTTTGGGGCGTGGTCACCTTGGTATGTGATGCGCTCAAGGGCTTGCTGCCTACATGGCTGGCCCTTGGCTGGGGCCCATCTGATTCAGCGTGGCTGGCACCGCTGGTGGCCCTTACCGCCATCTGCGGCCACATGTTCCCCGTCTATCTTAAATTCAAGCCCAGCGGCAAAGGGGTTGCCACGGCTTTGGGCTGCTTTAGTATACTTGCCCCCGTTGCCTGCGGATTATCATTGATCGTCTTTATCATCATGGTGGTGATCAAACGCTATGTTTCGCTGGCCTCGATGGTGGCCACGGCCCTGTTGCCCCTTTTGGTTTGGTGGACCACTGGAAATCTCTACCTGACGGTGAGCAGTCTGCTCTCCGGCGTGTTGATCCTGTTGCGCCACCGGACCAACATTCGCCGGCTCGTCCAAGGCAAGGAGTCTACCTTGGGCAAATGAACATTAGACAGTGCATCAGCGTGTCACCATTTTGCACAACAACGCCAAAGCTCCGCAGAGCACAAACAGGCTCTCCACTTGAAACTCCATCCCAATACCGGGGAGCATGTTGCTGCGCTGGCCGGCCTTAACGATGGCCCATAAAAGCAATGGCGGTATAATTAAGGGATAGGCTAAAACAGTCACAGCGCCCAATGCATGGGCCGCTATGGCCAGTAACATGATAAATGCCAGTGTGCCCTTTAATAGGCTCAGGGAACGCTTAGGACCCAACAAGATGGGAAGCGTCTCTTTACCGACAATACGGTCGCCCTGCATGTCGAGGATATCAAAGTAGGCGGTCCGGCAAAAAGCAATCCCGGTCGCCCATACAAAAACAATCACGCCGGTTAAAAGTGCCGGCATTTGTGCTGCCAGCGCCGGCAATCCGGCGGTAACCACACCCCAGGCCAGCGCAATCAACAAGGTTTTTGATCCCGGCAAATCGCGTATGCGGTGAAATCGAATTTTCGGGGCAATCTGCTTGGGGATAAGTTGCAGGTTGTAGGAAAGTCCCAGCAAACTCATGGAAAGCAAGGTCCAAAACGGCACCGGTCCCATTTGATAAGCAGCCACCAGACCCAATGCGCCGGAGACAACGACCAAAATGGATAGGGGCCACTTGAAGCGGGTATAAAAGACTTCCCGATCCGGATCGTTGTAGCGGTTCTCCGCACGGCCGGTAAGATGGTTCAAGGTGTGCATGGATAAAACATACAACATGGCCATCGCAAGGGCCGGAAAGGCAACCGGCAATCCTTGGAGCCGAATGGCCGCAAAGGAGAGACATCCGGCACCAAAAGCGACGTATAAATTGGAGAGCAGCAAAAACCGCTGCACGCCCAATACAAAAGAACGCCACCCTTTGCGGTGCTTTAGCGGAATCTGCTCCACCGCGCGCAGCACGCGTTTGATAATCCAACTGGGGGTTGAAGCGCCGGCTGTGATGCCCAAATGTTTCACCCGGGACAGGGCCTCAAAATCCAGTTCGGCCTCGGTCTCCACATGGTGAGCCGGTTTATTGATGAAGCGGACAATTTCGGCCAATCGCTGAGTGTTCCCGCTGTTTTTGCCGCCCACCACAATCACGGCATCCGCTTGGCTGGCAATATGGCGGACCTCCGTCTGACGTCGCTCAGTGGAATCGCAAATGGTATGAAACACCTTATAGTTGGGATGGGACTGGGCGGCCCATGCTTTGATCTGCCGGTACTCTCTCAAATTCTGGGTGGTCTGGGCCACAATGATGGCCTGCTCAAAATGCGGCAGGGCACCCAGCGCTTCCAGGTTTTGCACCACATGCCCTTTGTCGCCGGCAAATCCCAGCAGACCAACCACTTCCGGGTGGTCGTGATCGCCAACGATGATGACGGCGTGGCCTTTGCGGGCATGGCTTTTGATGATGGACTGGACCTTCACCACCCTGGGGCAGGTGGCGTCGATAACCCTGAAACCAGCGGCCTTAAGCTGCAGGCGGCTTGAGGGAGGTATCCCGTGGGCCCGCAACAGGACGGTACCTCTTCCCCGTTCGGGGATGGTATCTAACACCTTCACCCCTTTTTCAGCAAAAAGCGCCAGCACCTGGGGGTTATGAATCAATGGCCCATAGGTATATATGGGTTTCTGGTATTTACCCGGAGCATCCAGCGCCATCTCTACGGCCCGTCGCACGCCCATGCAAAAACCGGCAGTTTGGGCAACAGTAATTTTCATCGTTGTATCATATACTTCTTGGATCGACCCGCAACAAAATCTTATGGTCCACCAGGGAGAGCGCCTGTATCGAGGCATCAATAAATTTTTGCTCTCCATAAATATCAACCAAACGCAGGCCTCTTTCTTGCGGCTCTACCTTGTCGACCATCTCCATAAAAAGTTCTTCTGAATCTTCATCGACTAAATATGCATTGGCTTCACACATGGTTGCTTCCCTCTAAAATTATTAATTTGAGGTTATCACTAATGGTGCCGGCATTCATCCCGTTGTGCACCGGGTGTGAACGCACACCCACCGGATTCTATCCATCGCTATTGAATAATATATTAATACAAGGCGACGCAGTTCACAATCCCAGATGTCTATTCTCCCTGGACAATACCTCTCAAGTGGACATCCACCATATTGTCAACCAGGTGGGGCAGAGGTTCGGTTACGGTGCCGCAGATGGTGACATTCTCCTGGGATAGGGGCAATAGAATTTTGACTGCCGGGCTGGCAGCCACAGCTGCCGCCATCTGCGGGGTAACTTCACCCATCATGGCATGTGCCATAATGATACTTAATGTCCCTGCAATTACATCAACCCGGGCGACGGTTTGGACAATTGCATTTTCACCGGTGGCGCCACGGTTGGCCTTTGCTTTGAGCATTTGGGCCGTGGCAATGGCATTGGTGCCCAATGCCCATATTTCCAAGCTTTCCCCAAAGGTTTCCTTTGTTTTTTTGATGATCGTGCTTCCGATGCCGCCGCCTTGGCCATCAATGACGCAGATACGTTTAGGCATGACTGAAAATCCTATAATTTTGAAATCTTGCGCTGTTGTTTGCGCTTTTGTTTTGACAGACGCTTTGAAGGACCTTTCTTTTTCGTGGTGGCCTGCCATCCGGATATTGCATCGACTTCATCCGCACCTTTTAGAGCTGAAAATTGCGCCAACATCAAGCGCTCTTCAAATTCGTCTGAACCGATGGTGGCTGCACCATGGGATTGGACATAACGCAAAATCTCAATATCGGAAGTAACCACCAGTGCTTTTTCCTTTTCTCGCGCAGCCATTCGCTTAATGACGGCATCAGCCAGCTCACCCGGACGTGAAAACCGCAACCGGATCCCTTTTACCGTCTCCCGGCGGGGCATCCCAACGCCGGCGGCACCCCCATCGAAAACAACAGTGATGGAAAAGCCCTTAATCTTCTTATAGGCAACCAAGGCATCGACCAGTGCATCACGACCACCCTGCATATCAGAACGATCCAAGTCGCGGAATTGAGCCGATCGGCGAATCAGGTTGTATCCATCAATGATGATATGGAGGCTCAATTTTTCAACCTATCTACCTGCTATGCATTGACGGCAACCCCATAGTTGCATAAAAAACACGCATCCAAACCACCGGTGTCTGAAAGTCGAAAATTGAGTTTTGAGTTTTAAGTTATAAGTTCTTAGTTTTAAGTTATAGTATTCTAACGATTTTATGAGTGGAATAAATACGAAACTGCAGGAATGCGTGTACTGATTTCCCGGGATTAAACGCTAAAATCATTTCTCAGATGACGCTCTGGCTCTCTATAAAATAGACAGGATTCATCAACTTAAAACTTTACACTTTAAACTCATCATTCCATCTCATTAAACATCGTTAACAACCGATCCAAATCATCGTTGGAGTAAAATTCGATTTCCAGGCGCCCCTTTTTTCCGTGTCGCTTGATTTGAACCTTGGTGCCGAAACGACGCGAAAGATTATCGGCCACGCTGGTCAGGTGACGATCCTCTGAATTGCCGATTTGATCTTTTACCGGCTGAGCCGCGTTTTTGAGCCGTTTGACCAGCACCTCGGCCTGACGTACAGACAACCCTTTGTCCACAATGGCTCGCCAGGCCTCTTTTTGATGAATGGCTGAATCAGCACTCAGTAGAGCGCGGGCATGGCCCATGCTTAACTTGCCATCAAAAATACTGGCTTTCATCTGATCGGGTAATTGCCGCAGCCGTAAAAAATTGGCCACTGCCGATCGGCTTTTGCCGACCCTTGCAGCAGCTTGATCTTGGGTCAAACCGAATTCGACCATCAAGCGGTGATAAGCTTCCGCCTCCTCAATGGGGTTGAGGTTTTCACGCTGGATATTTTCCACAATGGACATTTCCAGCATCTCAGCATCAGAAATCGCTTTAACCAGCACCGGCACCTGTTTCAGACCGGCCAACTTGGCTGCACGCAGTCGTCTTTCACCAGCCACTAGTTCGTAACCGATCTCGGACTTACGTACCAAAAGAGGCTGTAATACCCCCTGAGCCTTTATCGATTCGCTCAATTGGGTAAGTTCTTCACCTGCAAAGTGAACGCGAGGTTGATACCGATTGGGTTGAATTAAATCGATTTCACACTCAAAAAACGGTTTGGGTTCAAATGAGGGTTCGGGTTCATCCATCAACCCTGTATCGGGAATCAGTGCATCCAACCCTCTGCCGAGGGCCAATTTTTTTCGTTTTTTGGGAGTCTTGTTGTCCGATTGTCGCGAAAGGGGCATTTTTCGTCCTAAACCAATCCATATGGATTGTTTATGATGGTCATCGGCATCGCGCACTCTCCATTAAATCAATGAATGCGTTTTCCATTCATCACTTCGCGCGCCAATGCAAAATAGCTCTTAGAACCAATTGAGGCAGCATCATACAGCAGGATAGGTTTCCCGAAACTGGGTGACTCCCCTAATTTCACACTGCGCGGAATGATGGTGTTGTAAACTAACTCTTTGAAATGGGTAGCTGCATCTTCGGCCACCTGATGAGACAAATTCGTGCGTTTATCAAACATGGTCAACAAAATACCGGCGATCTGCAGTTGGGGATTGAGCCCCTGACGAATCCGCTTAAATGTATGAATTAATTGGGAGAGCCCCTCCAGTGCGTAAAATTCACATTGCAACGGAATCAACAGGGCATGGGCCGCCGTCATGGCGTTTATCGTTAGCAAGCTAAGTGACGGCGGACAATCGACAAGGATATAATCGAACGCGTCGACAACAGGTGAAATAAGCTGTTTAAGGGCCGACTCGCGGTTTGGCTGCGCCATCATTTCGACATCAAACCCGATCAACTCCACCCTTGACGGCATCACTTTCAAATATTCTACCTCGGTATCGACAACCAGGCTCTGGGCATCAGCCTCCCCAATCAGACCGTGATACAAGGTCTGGTGCATCAGCGTTTTGTCCAATCCAACGCCGGTGGTGGCGTTGGCCTGAGGGTCACAATCGATCAGCAGGGTTTTTTGCTCGTAAATGGCCAACGCCGCAGCTAAATTGATAGCTGTGGTGGTTTTGCCTACCCCGCCTTTTTGATTGGCTATGCAGATGATTCGTCCCATTAGGACCGGGACACTAACATAAAAGATGGGGTTTGAAAAGCTGATAAGATTGTGCCATGATACCTTGGTTCCAATGGGAAATGGCAGATAATGTAGTTTAATCAGAGGTCTTCATACATGAAGGTATATCGCACCGTCACATTTCTGGTCAGCTTCGCCTATTTTTTTGCGTGGTATACCCCTGCCCAGGCCATCACCTTGAATGAGGAAGAGAGATTAGGTCGCGAATTCTTGAAATATGTGCGGCAGCACTATCAGCTGGTGGAAGACCCCATGATCGTAGACTATGTCTATCAGGTGGGACACAAACTACTTGATGTCATGCCGCCGCAACCGTTCAACTTTAATTTCTATGTGGTGAAAGCGAGTGTGTACAATGCTTTCGCCATTCCAGCCGGCCATGTCTTTATCAACAGTGGCTTGTTGGCTGCCATGGAGAGTGAAGGGGAACTGGCCGGCATTTTGGGGCATGAGATTGCCCATGTGGCATGCCGGCATATCTCCCAACGCATTGAGAAATCGAAAAAAATAAATTTGGCGACCATGGCCGGCATGGTTGCCGGGATATTTCTCGGTGCCGCCACAGGCGACCCCGCAGCCATGCAAGCCTTGACCCTTGGATCGGCCGCCGCCGGTCAACATGCCGCCCTGTCGTTCAGCCGACAGGATGAAACCCAAGCCGATGAAATGGGAATCCAATCCTTGGTCAAAGCCGGATACGATCCCAAGAGTCTTCAGAAGGTATTGGGAAAAATCCGGAGCAAACAATGGTTCGGCAGTGACCAAATCCCCACTTACATGATGACCCATCCGGCCATTGATGACCGCATGGCCTGGGTAGACAACTGGATGGACAGTATGTCTGCATCCCCCAAAAAACCAGGTGCCGCCAACGTCCAAAAGAAGACCCGATTTAAGGAAATAAATGCCCGCTTGATTGCATTGTACGAGGAGCCGCAAACCGCGCTGAAATATTTCCAAACAGCTTTGTCCAGGGCGCCGGGCGATACCCATCTCATCTATGGCTATGGATTGGCCTTGGATCGCGCGGGTGATCGGTCCGGTGCCATTGAGCAGCTTCAAAAAGCACTGATCCATTATGCTTTAGACCCCAATATTCTCGGTGATTTGGGGCGAATTTATTTTGCTCAGGGGCACTACGATAAGGCGCGCAATACGCTGCAGGGAGCACTCTCATTGGCGGCAGGCAACCCCCAAAGCCGTTTCTATTTGGGGCGCACTAACCTGGCCTCAGGGCAGCTCAACAAGGCCGCTGAAAATTTTGAACAGCTGTTGGCGAGCCACCCACACTACCAAGACGCTTATTACTACTTGGGCGAGACCTATAACAAGCTAAAACGCATGCCGGAAGCGCATTTCAACTTGGGCATTTATCACTTCAACAAATACGACTACGACACTGCCCGTTTTCATTTGATGCGCGCACGCAATAAAATTGCGGATCCGGACAAACAGAAAACCATTGAAGAACATTTGAAATCCATCGGACGACGCTTGAAAGAGATGGATAAAGCCGAAAAGTAACCCAAAAATCTGTCACCTATTATTGTGTCCCGGAAATAAGTAACAAATCAAAACCGTCACAATTCCGACAACAATACCAAAATCCAAATGTCAAATGAAGGTAGGGTGTCGATTTAATACTCAATCGGTCCCCATCCACCATTTGACATCTGGATTTTGGCATTTGATATTTTGGCCTGATACGTCACATGCAAATATGCTCCATCGATATGGGACGCAATGCTATCGCCGGCAGTTTTAGGCCTTGTCAAAATGAGAAAAGTGCATGCTGAATGTGCCGCGACCTTGGGTAGCCGAACGCAATTTTGTGGAGTAACCAAACATTTGGGCCAACGGAATAGTGGCACGAATCTCCTGGATTCCCATCCGGGGTTCAATGGACTCGATCTTGCCGGAACGCGCATTTAAATCCCCTATCACATCACCCATGAACTCCTCAGGCACAAAGACCTCGGCTCTCATAATGGGATCCAGCAGGTAGCTTTTGGCATTGGCCAGAGCCTCTTTACAGGCCATGGCCGCACTGACTTGAAAGGCCAACTCCGTGCCCTGGCCCTCTTTAAATTTACCATCCAGCAGTGTCGCCTCGATATCCACCACCGGGTACCCCATCAACGTGCCGCTGGTCAGTGATTCCATCACCCCTTTTTCCACAGCGGCTACCAGTGTTGAAGGAACGGCATCATCAGGAACCTGGTTTGTAAATTGATTGCCTCGTCCGCGGCTGAGCGGACTCAACCTTAATGTGACTTCAGCGACGTGTCGCTGGCCGGCCACTTCGCGATCAAATAAAGCGGTGGCGTGGGCCGTTTGTTCGATGCTCTCGCGGTAGACCACCTGGGGTTTGCCCACATTGACCTGGGTATTAAATTCACGCAGCATGCGACTGACAATGACTTCAAGGTGCAACTCCCCCATTCCCGACAAAATCATCTGGCCGGTGTCTTCGTCCTGGGTGACGCGCAACGTCGGATCTTCAGCGATGAATTTATCCAAAACCTCCAGAAGCCTCTCCTGATCCGAATGGGTTTTGGGCTCTACAGCAATAGAGATCACGGGTTCATAGACTTCAATATCCTCCAGGACCACCGGAGTGTTTTGGGCACATAGGGTATCGCCGGTAGACGATGCCTTTAGACCCACCACGCCGATGATGCTGCCGGCACCGGCCACATTAATGCGTTCACGCTTGTTGGCGTGAATGCGTAAGATCCGGGAAAGTTTCTCTTTGCTTTGGCGCAGGGGACTATACACCTCTTTGCCGGCTTCCAAGCGCCCACTGTAGACCCGCACATAGGAAAGTTTTCGGCCCTCGATCATGGCCACCTTGAATATCAATGCGGCCAGGGGCTGGTTGTCCGCAGGCAAGCAGGAAATAGTCTCACCGGTCTCTGGATGGATCCCTTGGATGGGGGGGATGTCAACAGGGCTGGGCAAATAGTCGATGACGGCGTCCAGCAGCAGTTGAATTCCCTTGTTTTTAAGGGCACTGCCGCATAGCACCGGCACAAGCTTCAACGAGATGGTGGCCTTGCGGATCGATTGAATCAAGGCCTGGGTGGCAATATCTTCTTCGGCCAGGTAGGCTTCCATGATCGCGTCATCTGCATCCGCTAACGTTTCGATAAGTTTTTCTCGAAAAGTTCGCGCTTTTTCCATCTGCTCATCCGGGATATCCACCATGTTAAAAGTAGCACCCAGCGCGTCATCATCCCATACGATGGCTTTCATCTCGATCAAATCAATGACACCACTGAAGTTCTCCTCCGATCCCATTGGGAGCTGTAAAATCAATGGGTTGGCCTTTAAACGCGATTCCATCATTGCAACGGTATTATGAAAATCAGCGCCAACACGATCCAATTTATTTACGAAAGCCAGTTTGGGCACCCTGTACTTATCGGCCTGGCGCCAGACGGTTTCCGATTGGGGTTCCACCCCCCCGACAGCACAAAAAACGCCCACAGCGCCGTCCAATACGCGCAAGGAGCGCTCCACCTCAATGGTGAAATCCACATGACCCGGGGTATCGATAATGTGAATATCGCAGTTTTTCCAAGGACATGCAGTTACAGCTGAAGTAATGGTGATCCCACGCGCCTGTTCATCGGCCATCCAATCCATAACCGCTTCACCATCATGGACTTCGCCCATCTTATAAGAGCGCCCGGTGTAATATAAAATGCGTTCGGTTACCGTAGTTTTGCCCGCATCGATATGGGCAATAATGCCGATATTCCGAATCTGCTCTATTTTTTGAGTCTTTGTCATCGAATCCACATCATGTTGGCTGTAAAACTGGGTAGTAGATCTACATGGCCTGCTAAAGTGGAGCTTGGCTGCCCACCGATTAAAATTTTAACTTCTCGAATCGCCTCCACATTGACGACTAGCGTGTTGACAATTGCGTATAGGGTCAGCAGTTCGGTTTCAATGCCACCGGGATGCCCGGCAAAGGCATTGGATTCAAAGTCGACATAGGCGGTGCCGTCTGAAATGAAAAAAGCCCTGAGCCGTGCCTCTGGTGGCAAGGTGCGGCTACCACCATTTCCGGGCCCCTCAATCAAAGCCTGAATCAATTGGCGGCCAAAAACGATGTCATCTACCGGCCGATCCACAACCTGCTGTTCTGCCCGCAGAAAATGCCCCGCCGGGTCACCAAAGTAGAGATAGATCTTGGTCTTCATCAACGCCGGCGATGCCTGACGGGTATCGGTGGGATGCGTTGCTCGCCCATTTGACGCGTAACGGGCCAAAAGCCACCCCAAACCGAGTGCGATGAACAGCGCGCCAACCACCCAATGGGTATAGCGTGGGCCATGGAATCGGGATAACATAAAACTTTACCTTTCTAAATAAGTAGTTACCCGTAATCCGGCAATTGCTGCTACCGATTGAGTGTAGCTTTCTAAGCCAATCTCTGGGGGTTGTCAAGGGATCGGCGACTGCAGACCATTACGTTACAGATCTGAAAATAGTTTTTTATCGATATGTTACATCGTTTTCCAGGTTTCCGGTCCGCCGATTTGGCAAAACAGATGGGAAACAGGGCTGATCGTATTTCAAAGAAAAACGGGTAATCAGATCGGTGGGTGATTAGTGGTCCTTAGTTGACGGGTAGGAATTTTTGGCGGATTTTGGCTTTTTTTGGGCTTCAGCCCATAGGTCAAACAGGCCATCTTCTTCACGCCCGCCACTTTTGAGTTTCAATCCCCAGTTCAGCAAAACCAGAGCCAAGTACCCGCTTGCAAGCAGTGCGATAATCGTCAAAAGGACAATGGCGATATTTTCAAAAACTGCAACCACGTTTGAAAAGTGTCCTAATCCTGTTGCTGCATGGAAATTGCTGGAATTCCCCAGCCATCTCAATTCCCTGTCGGGTTACCGGTTATGCAGAACCCATGCAACTCATCCTGGTCTGGACCGACAAGTTGTTCTGCTTTTACCTGAAATTTGCGAAAGACACAAGGTGGCCCGAATCACAGAGGCTGATACAAGTGATAGGGTCCGGAAGGCGGGGGTCACCCCATGGGGAAAGTCGTGCTTTTTGAGCCCTGGCGCGACATTGACCAACGGTCCTATTACTGCAGCAAAGGCAACAGGTGTTAGTCAAAAACGAACGCAGCCAAATATTCCTCCAGATGTTCACGATCCTGATCCGACAGCTCAGGGCACCCTTGGACATCACGACCACCCGCCACCACCTGAGCGGCAAACACCATGCAGGTGGAAAGGCCACATTTTTGACAATTGGTCTTGGGAAGGGCTTTCAGAATCTGGATCAGTTGGGGGCGCTTCTGACCCTCATGGGAAGGCGTAATCTCCTGACGTCGCTGCCAGGTTTGGTTGATCTCTCTTTGGAGCCATGCCAATATTTTATCGGCTTCTTGTTCATCTTCGAGAGCATTGATGGCAATCTCAGTGGAGCCCACTTTGATGATCCTGCCATGATGGTGGAACATCACCTCCGGTGGGTTGTCCAGATATTGGGCACCTCCCAAAGCGGCATTTAGATAGGGCAACACTGCAGAAACGTCCTCATTAAGTCGTGCAATGCAATGGAGGGATCGAAATTGAGCGTTGCAAACGGGTCTAAATATTTGTTTGGTGTAACCTGTTAAAAGCACAACTACCTCCTGAGGTATAGCGCTCTGTTTTCTATATACCGCCATATATAAATCGGGCCGCCCGTGTCAATACCCATAGGAAGATGATGATGAATTCTCCCCAAATAGCACCGCCACGAATGGAAGCCTTGTCAGCAACCACCCGTGGCGTCAAAACGTCATCTACACCCTGACGGCCTGTCCGGCTTGTGCATTTACAATTCCAGGTTAAATTCTTCCCTCCTAACACTCCTGTCGGGTTTTGTAAAAATTAGATAAGAGCGGCCAGAGCAGCGGGTGGAACTATTTTCCCTTCTCTATCGGGTAGTCTGCTCCGCGCCAGGCGAAAATACCGCCTGGATGCCGATATACATGCTTATACCCCAGTTTAGTTGCCCAGACGGCGCCATTGTGACTTCGGGTACATTTTACAAAACCACAATAAACCACAACGGTCTGCTCCTTGTCGCTTCCGAGCAGCTTGATAAAATCATCTTGGGATTTGCCATCTGTTTCCTTTGGATCCCAAGCAGTCATTTCAGGAATGGGAAATAAGAACTGCTTCGCTCCAGGCACATGCCCTTTTTTATAGCTGGCTTTATAGGGCATGGTGTCCACGATGATCATCTTTTTGCCCGCGTCGATCCATTGTTTGAGCTCAGCGGTGGCAACCACACCATATCCGCCGGCTTGGACCTCCCGGACCAGTTTTACCGCTCCAGCCTCTTTTTCCACTTCTTTTTCAAATTTATTCTTGGCCATCGCCGTTGTGCTAAACGCGCACGATAACAGGGTTACTCCTAACAGTTTCATCACCCAATTACACATACCCATCTGCTTGACTCCTTTTTCTTCTAAGTAGATTTATTATTTCAGTTATGGATCTGGATCGAACGCCGTGGAAGAGGCGCCATCCAAAATTTAAAACGACACCCAAGAGCATGACCGCATCACGATACAAGGCTCCCTTGAGATCATGAAAAGCTTCAGCTTCAGGATCTTGCGGGCTAAAACAGCCGCAATCCACATCCAAACCCATCCATATGCCGTAGGCCAGAATGGCGATGAAGAGAACCAGCAAACCCGCAATGATCCAAAGGCTGCCTCTGATATCCAAAAGCAGGCCCAATCCAGCGGCCACTTCCAAGGCAGGTAAACCAATGGCTGTCGCTAAAAGTAAAAAGTCTGGGACAATGCCATAGGCTGCGATCAAAGTAGCGAATCTATCAGGCGCCATAAGTTTAGCGCATCCCGCACCCACAAATATGACCCCGAGTACCCAGCAAGACAACTTGTAGAGTCTGTAAAGAGTTCCCATGGTTCTCATTATGTTTGTTATCCCACCATAGAATCGCATTTGAGCAGCAAATGCGAAGATATCCTCTATTTATTTTTTCTTTTTGTCAAATAGGTAATTTCTATTTCAGGCGGGGCGCAGATATGAAAATTCGATACGACGGCCCAACATCAACGCATTTGCGTGCTATGTATGAATGAAGATAGCCGATATGGACCTCATGCTTGCAGACCGGACCGTGCTCATGGTAGTGTAAACTCCACAGTTGCATAAAAAAGGCAAACCATGACCCTTTTCTTGATCATTATCTTGGGTGCCATCTTATTGGTTGGCCTGCTCTTTTTTGAAAATAAGGAGAACTTAAGAGGCAAGCTTCCGACCAAGTCTTTGCTGTCTGCCTTGTTTGTCCTGTGTGCAGGTATTCAACCCCATCCCGAACCAACTTATTTCCGCTTGATTTTCGTCGGGCTTGTATTTTGTCTCGGGGGCGATATGCTTCTGGCACTGCCCCAGGACAGAATGTTTCGCTTGGGTCTGATCGCTTTTGTCGTGGGCCATCTTTTCTATATAGCGGCCTTTGTCCATTTGGCCAAACCTAATCCCATGACCTTTTGGGGTGCTGGTTTTACCCTGGCGGTCAGTTCAGCCAGCTATGTATGGCTGCGTCGCTACCTCGGCCGGATGCATGCCCCCGTGGTTTTCTACATTATCGTCATCTCCGGTATGTTGTGCGGCGCCTGGTCAGTGCTCGGGATGGAAGTTCTGTCCTGGGGTGGACGCGGCCTGGTGTTCGTGGGCGCGCTTTGCTTCTATGGTTCAGACCTGTTCGTTGCCCGAGACCGTTTTATAAACAAGACATTTACCAATCGCCTCATAGGTCTTCCGCTCTACTATGCCGGTCAGTTCATGATCGCCATTTCGGTGGGAACCTTCTCTTAAAGGTCATGTCAAAGCAGGACATGCCTTTTTTTACTCAAGTGAAAATCACGAGTGGTCGATGACATTCAATGTCCTGCTGGTCGGAAAAATGAGCCTCAATGCAAGGGGGACCCATTGCAAACCCAAGTTTTGATCATCGGCGGCGGCGCCACCGGCACCGGGCTGGCCAGAGATCTGGCTTTACGAGGTGTTCACTGCGTGCTGGCTGAAAAACAGGACATCAACGCCGGCGCCTCGGGCGGCAACCACGGCCTGCTTCACAGCGGCGCACGCTACATTGCTTCGGATCCGGCGTCGGCCTGCGAATGCAAAAAAGAGGGGCATCTGTTAAAAAAACGGGCGCCCCATTGTATCGAGACCACCGGCGGACTGTTTGTGGCCGTGGCGGGAGATGACGAACGCTATGTGGCCGATTTCCCCGACATGTGTGCCAAAGCCGGCATCGACACCCACCCTTTGGATCTACAAGAGGCCTTCGCACTCGAGCCCGCCCTCTCCCCGAAGCTAATCGCCGCGTATGCAGTGGATGATGCCACCATTGACCCATTTAAGCTCTCTTTGGACAACATCGCCCACGCCCAGCAACTCGGTTCCCGATTACTGCGCCATACACAGGTGATTCGCTTTCAAATTCACCGTCATCGGATTGAAAAAGTTGTCGTACTCAATCATGTCACCGGGCAGGAAGAGACCATTGAGCCGCAGATTGTGGTCAATGCTTCAGGCGCCTGGGCTGCGGAAGTGGCGGCTCTGGCAGGGTGTACCCTAAACATGGTCTATTCAAAAGGCAGCCTATTGGTCACCCAGGAACGGATCTCGCGTCGGGTCATCAACCGGTTGCGACTGGCCACCAATGGCGATATCCTGGTGCCCGGCGGCACGGTATCCATTTTGGGTACCACTTCCGAACGAACGGATTCGCCCGATGCCATCTATCCCAAAATCCATGAAGTGGATCATATTATCGAACAAGGTGCGGCCATGATGCCCATCTTGGCAACTACCCGCTACATTCGCGCCTATTGCGGGGTACGCCCCTTGATCAAAAGTGATGGCGACAGGGACGACCGCAGCGTCAGCCGGGGATTTGCACTCATCGACCACAGCGAAGGGCCGCAAGCCGTTCGCAATTTCATCACCATCAGCGGCGGCAAGCTGACCACCTTCCGACTGATGGCCGAAAAGGCCGCAAACCGCGTTTGTCACCACCTGGGCATACCCACACCCTGCCTTACACGCAGCGAACCGTTACCCAACACCGTGGACGCCCGCTGGACAGAGCCGGGACTGGCACCCAACCAATGGATTCGCAAAAATGATCCGGACGACATTTTGCTGTGCGAATGTGAAATGGTTCCCCAGAGCGTGGTGAATACCATCGTCTCCTCTCTCAAACGTCGCCGGGGGCGGCCCGGCTTGAAAGCCATCGGCCTTCGCAGTCGCATCGGCAAAGGGCCTTGCCAGGGGACCTTTTGCAGCCTTAGGGTGGCGGCCTATCTATACGACCGTCAGGAAATTTCCGGAGACCTGGGTATAACGGAACTGCGCGCCTTTTTACGCGAACGGTGGCGTGGTCAACGACCGCTGCTGTGGGACATGCCCCTGGCACAGGCGGAACTCATGCAAGCCATCCATTGCGGTCTATTTGGGTTGGAGTTAGAGGTATAAGGTGTCTGCCATCAAAGCCACAAAGTGCCATCTAATGGTCATCGGTTCGGGAATGGCAGGGATGGCGGCCGCCTTGTTTGCCGCCCAGCACAAGATCGACACCTTACAAGTGGGCATTACCGGGGAGATCAACTTCGCCAGCGGCCTGTTGGATCTGCTAGGCATCCACCCCCTGGAGAAAGGGGTGCGTTGGGCCGACCCCTGGGCGGCCATTCAACAGCTGGTCCGGGATGAACCCCAACACCCTTATGCCCATATACCGATAGCCTGTATCCGCCGGGCCATGGAGACCTGCCTCGCTTTTTTGGATCACGCCGGTCTACCCTACGCCTGCCTTGATCCTCGAAACGCCCAGGTGGTAACCCCCGCCGGTACCGTCAAAACCACCTAT
>JBNKKB010000158.1:0-3150 GCA_050291605.1 Desulfobacteraceae bacterium
GATAAATGTTTAAAACTGAAAAATGGATAAATTTTAAACCGTTATGAAAGTGATGCAAAACGCTACATGTGTGGCATGTTTCTGCATATGCAAAATGCTACACTTTTGCTCGGAGGTTATGGTTGAGAAAATGATGTAGTACTATGAGAAGGTTTCTTGGCGCACTTGTACAACATGCAACCCATTGAAGATCAATGGATCCACTTCTGAACTTCCGACGATGAGACATATCTAGTTGACATGGAAACTATTTTAACCTATTGGTTGAAATGGAAACTAAATTCCCCTTTTGAGGCGTGGCCGAAAAATGAAGAAACGGTATCAAAAGTCAGTTCAGCGGAATGTTAAAAGTCCACCGCCTGAAGATGTGACACAAATCGTTCAAGGGTTATTAAAATGCGGCCATTTTCTCCAAAGGGAAATGAACCAGGTTTGTCAACGATTTGGTCTGAAGCAGCAACAGTTTAGCGTCTTGAACGAAATTATCTGGCATGGGCCGCTCACTCAGAAAGAGCTTGGCCAGAGGCTCCTTTTTGAAAAATCAAACGTCTCGAAAATCGTGAAGATTCTATTTGAGAGGAGATGGATTGGCGTTGCAGTTGCCACCCATGATCGTCGTTTGACGCTGCTTTCCGAAACGCCTGAAGGTTTTGCCGCCTGGGAAAAAAGCATGCAAGCCTTCAGGGAATCAAGCTCTGAACTTATTTCAATTTTATCCGAAAACGAGCAGCGCAACGCCATAAGATTTTTGAATACGTTGCAGCATGCGTTCAAAAGAAAATGAGTCTTACAGGGGGAATCATGATACGCGAAAAAGTACGATTTCTGGGTTGCGGGTTCAACAAGGCAAAGTATGCCGGTCAAATGAAATACTGTATTGAGCACGGACTAGACTATGGCATATACAAGTTGGGCCCCCGACGAATCAAGAAAATGGTCCAGCGTAAGTTTGGCATCGAATTGGAAATTGAAGGTAAAGACCTGCTTGCCATTACCAGGGAAGCACAAGAAATCGTTTACAATTAATAAGATAAGGAAAGGTAATGTTTAAAGAGTTGGAGAGTATCAACGAACGGCCCAAACCGTTCCAATTTTACACCGCGAGCGATCTATGGACCGATAAACATACGTCAAAACAAATGCTCTCATTTCACCTCAATGAGGCCATCGACGTTTCTTCGCGAAACGCTGAATTCATCACTCGATCGGTTGAATGGATCGCAACCAAGTTTAACATCGGCAGGGGCTATAAAATAGCCGATTTTGGCTGTGGCCCCGGATTATACGCTGCACGTTTGGCTAAACGTGGAGCAAATGTGACCGGCATCGATTTCTCGGGAAGTTCCATCGAGTACGCAAAGGATATTGCAGCACGCGAGCAATTGAATATTACCTATGTGAATCAGAATTACCTTGAATTTGTAACCGAGGACCAGTTTGACCTTGTGCTGATGATTATGTGCGATTTCTGCGCTCTCAGCCCAACACAGAGAAAGCGGCTTCTACGCAAATTCCATGAGATTTTAAAACCGAAAGGGTCAGTTCTTCTCGATGTGTATTCCTTGTCGGCATTTGAACAAAAGGAAGAGGTCACGACATATGAGGTAAATCAGCTCAACGGATTCTGGTCACCCAACAAGTACTATGGCTTCCTAAATACCTTCAAGTACGATGAAGAAAAGGTTGCTCTGGACAAGTACACAATTATCGAGTCGGACCGCACCAGAAAGGTATACAACTGGCTGCAGTATTTTGCACCAGAGGATCTTGAGAGTGAGTTTATAGAGTCTGGCTTTTCCGTTACGGGGCTTTATTCCAACGTCGCAGGAACCCCATATGATCGTAGATCGGCCGAATTTGCCATCATCGCCAGTAGGGTGTAGATTGGCACTCAAGCCGGTGCGGTTAAAACCCCTTCGCAGCCTTTGTCATAGCTTGTCATAGTTTGGCCAACGTCGTTTTGGCGTACACTCTGAATCGACTGATAAAAGGTCGACCGGTCGCGGTCGTGATATGCTATTGTAAAAGAAGATAACTGACTCATTTGTCAGATTATGTAAAAATGATTATTTACAGCAGATTTGGGTGTTCAGCCGATTGTTCGATCAAAAATGTCTTTCCGCATACGTTATAACATTAAAATCAACTTGAAATTTTCAAATACAATGACATTTTGGTTATCGCATTTAATTTTTCAACCTTTAAAAAAGGAGCATTTATAATGACAAACAATGTTGTAATTGCATTATCCTGCGGAACGAACGATACGAATCGTGCCACTCGTGCCATTCACTTAGCCACAATCGCCCATAAAGAGGGGAAAAAAACGTGCCTTTTTTTATTGGATGAAGGTGTCTACTTGGCCAAAAAGGGCATTATCACCCATGTCAGGGCAGCTACCGGTGATGTAGCGGATGACCTGCTGGCATATCTTCAGGCGCATGAAGTTCCGATTTTAGTCTGTACCCCGTGTGCCAACGCACGCCAAATAAAGGATGAAGATCTGATTGAAGGCGCTCGTATGGCTACTGCAGCGGAATTTATAAATATGTCCTGCGATGCAGCCGTTATCAGCCTATAGAAGGTCAACCGTTCAATACGAATGGATCAGGCCTTCAATTGAAGTTTGAATACAACCCGATCTTGCCCGGGTCCGTCATAGTTTTGAACCGGAACCGGTCTGTTCTGGGAATCATAGGAAGATGCTTTGAATCCCAGGCTTTGGTGAAAAGCGATGGAAACGTTATTGACGGGTGATGTAACGCACTTGACATATCTGATGTTTCTCTTTTTGCAACAATTAAAAAAGGCGCCATATAAGGATGTTGCAACGCGGCATCGCCTGAAATCCGGATCGACACCGGCAAAATGAATATAGCCCGTATCCTGATGGGTGCTTGAAACGAATCCTGAAATGAATCCAATAATTCTATCGCCTTTCAAACAAACGAAACTCGTATCCTGAAAATGAATGAAAAACAATCTTGGCAGCATGTCGGCCATATTCCGCCCCCTCCACCACTCGTTCAATCTTTCGATCACATAGTCGTAATCGGTCTCCTGAACATTTCTGATTTTCATCTCAAATCCCTTTTGGCGCTTATCCATAAAGATCAAGTTGACGGTTTGTTCGAACGGGTCCCCTCTCCC
>JBNKKB010000159.1:0-9670 GCA_050291605.1 Desulfobacteraceae bacterium
GCCTTGTATACTTTTTATGTGTTTTTACCATCTGGGTACCTCCTGCGTTTTGGAAAGGTTTGTGGTGAACCCCCATTATAGCAGGGTTCCCAGATGGTTTTTCATTTTTTTGGAATAGTTGGTGCAAAATTCAGGTATTAAGTTTTAGGTTAATGTATGCTGCCGATTGTAAAAAACAAAGTTTCATTGGCATCATTGTGTCAGCGCTTGCATCTACTATATGGCGGCTATAAAAGATTCCTAAGATAAGTGCCTAACCGCCACTTAAAACTATTTTTTTACGGTATCTGTAGAAAACGTGTATTTTTCAGCACGATCCACAGTGCCAGCAAAACAAAAGCGGGCAGCAAAAAGTATATATAAAGTTCATTATATTCATCAAAGGTTTTCACTTTGACCTCTGTTTTTTCCATGGCATCGATGGTGGTATAAATTTTTTGAAGCCCTTCCAGATCTTTGGCGTTAAAGTAGAGACCGCCGGTTTGGTCGGCAATGGTTTGTAAAGTGCTTTCATCCAGGTCCACGCGCTGATATCGGTAGCGCTGACCGAATATGGGATCATCCACCAGAAAAGGCGCCCGGCCCTGACCGCCCACGCCCACCGTATAGATCTTAACGCCTTTTTGCTGGGCGATCTTGGCGGTGGTTTGCGGGTCGAATTCACCACTGTTGCTGCGACCGTCGGTGAGCATGATGATGACATTGGACCGGCTTTGGATATCTTCCAAGCGTTTGAGGGCAATGCCAATGGCATCGCCGATGGCTGTGGCGGGTCCGGCTGCGCCGATTCGCAGACGGGCCAATAGGGTGGCGATAGTATGGTAGTCGCGGGTCAAGGGCAGTTGGGTATACGCCTGGCTGCCGAAAACCACCAGGCCGATGCGGTCCCCTTTGCGCTGCGCGATAAAATCGTTGACCACCAATTTGACCGCTTCCAGGCGATCGATAATTTGGCCCTGGTGCCTGAAATCCAGGGCCCCCATGCTTTTGGATAGATCAACGGCCAGTATGATATTGACACCGGTTTCGCTCACTTCCATTTGACGCGTGCCGTGCTGCGGGCGGGCCAGCGCACCGATCATCATCGCCAGGGCAAGGTAGAAGAGCACGGCCAGGTAACGCCCGATCCAAAGGGAGGCGGAGGTTATCGAAACCGGAGCACCTCCCCTGCCCGAGCTGGCCATGGCGGCCAGGGGTATGCGGCGACGCTGATACCAGATGAGCAGGGGGATCAGGGCCAGTAGGAGCAAAAAATAGGGTGAGTCAAAACGGAACATGGTGGTTTGTGTTTAGTGTTTGGGGTTTGGTGTTTCGTAATTCGTCCGCAGGGACCTTTCTGGCATCGGCGGTTGGCCTGGCAACTGCTTGGGCTGCGTAGGGTCGGCTGCCTTCAATTCAGGATCGCCATTGTTATTTTCTTCCGGCGCCTGTACAGCGGTGGTTTGCTGTACAAATTGGCGTACAAAGGCCAGGTCCCGGCCCATGCCGGTCGCATCGGCATCGGCATCGGCGAATTTGATCGGATCGCTGCTGCGGCAAAACTGTGTCAGCGACAGGCGCAGTGCATCCGGCAAGGCCATTTTGCGGATGTCGCCCAGCAGCTCTTCGGTGGTCATTTCCGCTGCCGGAAAGCCGAAACGCCGCTCTGCATACTGTCGTAAAATGGCCGACAAAGAGAAGTAAAACTGTTTGGGATCACCGCTGCCCGTGGCGGCCAGCAGATCCAGTTCCCGGAACGCGGCCGCATCGGGCGGCAGCGGCGGCTCGGATGGCAATGGATGCCTGCCGACACGACGTCGGCGGCGCCACACGATCCAGGCGACCGCACTCAATACCAGCAGCGCGCCGATCAGCCAGATCCACCAAGGCCATTGGCTACCGATGACCAGCAGGGGCTTGATATCATGGATATCCGTCATGGTCTCCGGGGTGATGTCGGTAGCTGGGGTCATCGTTTGCGCCGCTCCCTCTCCCGAAAGTAGCGGGTTAAAGCCTCCGCCGCCGGCGCCCCCGTGCTGATCTCGATATAATCCAGATTGGCCGATTTGAATTGCCCCTTGATCTGTTCATAGGCACTGCGTTGGCGATGGGCATATGCCTTGCGACTGCCCGCATGAAAGGCGTCCAGGGTGACCCATCGGCCGGTTTCCAGATCTTTGGTCCTAACGATGCCCCCCGGGGGCAGGGTGAATTCACCGGGGTCACTGACCAGTACATTAATCAGCTCGTGCTTGCGGGCCGTGGACCGCATTTGGCGATCCACCACTTCAGCTCCCGAAGGCAATATGAAATCAGAAATCACAAAAGCCACGGAACGTTTGCGGCACACCCGGCCTAGAAAGCCCACGGCCGTTGAAATGTCGGTGCCGGTGTGTTGGGGGGGATGGGTAAAGATCTCTTTGATCACCCGCCACACATGGCCGCTGCCCTTTTTGGGGGGAATATAGCGCTCCACCTGGTCGGTGAACAGGATCGCTCCCACCTTGTCATTGTTGCGAATGGCATTAAAGGCTAAAATAGCAGCGGTTTCAGCAGCCACCTCCCGCTTGGCATTTTGCTGGGTGCCGAAGCGGCCCGAAGCGCTCAAATCCACCAAGAGCATAACGATGAGTTCGCGCTCTTCACGATAGCGCTTGACAAAGGGTTTGCCCAGCCGGGCGGATACCTTCCAATCAATGCTCTTGACCTCATCGCCGGGTGTGTATTCGCGCACCTCCTCAAACTCCATACCGACGCCGCGGAAAACCGATTTATATTGGCCGGCCATCAGCGTATTGACCGTGCGTCCGGTGCGGATGTGGACTTTTTTAATTTTTTTAATGATCTCTGCGGGGATCATGGAATCTTCCACTAATCAATTCGCAATATTCAGGGTACCGGTACCGAATCGAAAATCTGGTTGATCAATTGATCGGTGGTGATGTCTTCGGCCTCCGCTTCATAGGTGGGGATGATGCGATGACGCAGCACCCATGGTGCGATGGTCTTGACATCCTGCGGCGTCACATAGGCCCGGCCATACAGGAAAGCATAGGCACGTGCCGCCAGGCTTAAAAAGATGGTGGCCCGCGGCGAGGCGCCGTACTGGATGTATTCGGCCAGGTCCATACCGAAATCGGCCGGGTTGCGGGTGGCAAAGACCAGATCCACGATGTAGTCGCGCAATTTGTCATCCATATAAATGGCATTGATCAATCCATAGATGGCTTCCAGCTGCTCAGGTGCCAGCACGGCGGTGACCTGGGCCGGGTCCTGGAACCCCACCCTTTGCATGATCTGTTTCTCCTGCTCTTTGTTGGGATAATCGATGAGCAGTTTGAACATGAAGCGGTCCACCTGGGCTTCAGGCAAAGGGTAGGTGCCCTCCTGTTCGATAGGATTTTGGGTGGCCAGCACCAAAAAGGGCTCTGCCAGCGCATAGGTGGTTTCACCGATGGTCACCTGGCGCTCCTGCATGGCCTCCAGCAGGGCCGACTGCACCTTGGAGGGGGCGCGGTTGATCTCATCGGCCAGGATGATGTGGTTGAAAATCGGGCCTTTTTTAATGACAAAATCACCGGTTTTGGGCCGGTAGACTTCCGTGCCTATCAAGTCGGCGGGCAGCAGGTCGGGGGTGAACTGGATCCGTTTGAAATCCGCCTGTACCGTATCGGCCAAAGCTTTGACGGCACTGGTTTTGGCCAGTCCGGGGACACCCTCGATGAGAATATGCCCTTTGGTGAAAAGTCCCATGAGCAATCCTTCGATCAGGTCGGACTGGCCCACCAGGACCTTTTGGATCTCGCTGCGGATCTGGTTGATCAGCGCATGTTGGGACTCAATTTGACGGGTAAGCTCTTCCACAGGATTTCCTCTCTTCAATGTCTGGTCTATAACCATGATCGTTTGTTCATGGTTTTGCAATACTCAAAGTCGGATTGGATGGTTTGCCGATTCGGTGGGTAAAATAAAAAGATCGTTTGGCCTTGTCAAGGGGCCTGGGAATAAGGTCGCAATAAGGGGAACAACAACGTTTTGAAGCCGACTTGAGATGGCGCTGGTGTAGGTCCACTACGGGCAAATCGAATGGGTCTGCATCCAGCAGAGCCATAGCGGCGGCGGGGCCATGCTGACCATCGTATTGTACGCCGGCATCGATATCATGGAATACATCTTCAACGATCACGCCACCCTCGCCATGGATTTGATGAAGGTGGAGATCAGTACCATCGTTGGCTTAATCATGGGACTTGGAGTTGGCGTAATTTCAGCCTATGCAGCACTGCCAATTGAGGTTGCGATGGTTGTTGGGACAGGCACTAATATCCTTCTTGATCGAATACAATACCCGGCTTTATTTGGGATTTGTCTGTGCAAGCGTATTGATAAGTGCGCACTTTATTCCTTTGATTGAAGTTTTTTTACCTGGCCAGGATTTAAAAAGGACGTGCTGGTTACATGGATTTTAGTCATTTTTTCCGCTATTGGTGTCTCCAGCGCTATCAAAAATCAGATTTCCCGTAGTGGATACTCCTATTGTGAAGGTGCCGGCACCAAAATGAAATTGTCCCACTTCGCCGTCTATGTGCTAAATAATGATGCCTGTCGAAAATTGACGTCGGAAAAGTAAAACCGTTGACTCGCGGGTTTTCGCTGAGATAGATTTTCTGTCGGCTTTTATTGATTCAAGGGAAATATGGTGCTTCGGTTCACAGTCTGACCTGTACTATTATACGATCATTCGCCAAACTTGCAAAAATGTAAAAACCAATTCACCCACTGGACATAAGACAGAATGTGTTTTCTGATACAAATCCTTTTAGTTACAAATAGTTATTATAATCTTCGATGGACCTAAAATAACAACTCCTCAAACTTATATGGAATTCCACCTAAGCTTGATAATTTAAACAAGTTGTGGATTCAATATAGATAGATCGATCAACGGCAGAAGCCAAACTCAGAAAGGGCAAGTTTGAAAACCATTTGATTATTTAACAAAAATAAGGTGTTTGAGATAGATTGATCCTGCCTGCTCCACAAATATACATCAAAAACAGCGTAAAATTGTCGATAATTTTAGAATCACCGATCGTTTCTATATTATTTGACAATAATAACAATGGATTGTAAGATAACCCCTGTATTTCTAAATCCATATACAATTTAAGGGCACAATAAAATGTGGATATCCACTTAATCTATAATGTTATGGTCTAAGTTTTTACTATGGAATTCAAAATGCAAATTTCATCTATATGGGGAATAATAGTAAATCCAAAAAGGACATTATCGGAACTACCATCGGAAAAATTTTATATCATGTCTTTGATAATTTCGATTTCCATTATACTTTCTAGATTATTCCCATTAAAAAATCCTGATAACCTACCTATGTCAGAAATAATACCAGGTGTTGCGCCACTGGTATTTTGGTTCACTGCATTTTTTTTCCTCATTTCCTTTATTGTTAAGGTAGTCGCAAAATTGTTTGGAAAAGAAATCACATACAAAAGAGCCATGAATATTGTAGGTTATTGTCAAATGCCACGGGTTATATTTGTGGTTCCAATATCAATTGTTGCATTTGCAATACCGGCGATGAGAGAACCAAATGTGTTCAATAATGTCCTCAATTTGATTGCATTGCTGGTATCCACCTATTCATTTGCCCTAATTGTATATGGGGTTAAGTTGTCACAAGACCCTGATAAATTGGAATAAATCCATAACCACCGCGTGCATGTGACGGCGAGGACCATGCCGCCCATGACGCAGGCGTTATAATTTAGAGTGCAAATATGGAAGAAGAATCAAAAACAATGAGAGAAATCGCGAAAACTGTCAGAAAAGCCTTAGAAGTTTCAGAAAAATTTGGTAAATTTCTTTCGAGTATATTCGGAGAAGGTTTCAAGGATTTAGGTGATACATTTTCCGATTGGACGAAATATTTCCGATATAGAAATCTTTTAAAATTACAAGACAAAGTTTTCTCGATTCACAAAAAACGGAACATAGAAGGAAAAACAGTTCCTATTCCGCCAAGATATGCCCTTCCTCTTTTGGAGTCAGCAACCCTTGAAGATGATGATAATCTACAAGACAAGTGGGCAGGGCTAATCGTCAATTCTACAGATCCCCAGAAAAGTTTCCAGATTCAAAAAATATTTATTCATATTCTCACAAATATAGAGCCTTTAGATGCAGCGATATTAGATTTGCTTTTTACCTACGATAAAAATGACCAATTAAAATTGAATTCAGAAAAAATCTCTGAAATCTTGAAGCAGGATCGCCAGTATATTAATATTTCTTTGAGTAATCTATTTCGACTTGGCTGCATTATTGATAGCTGGATAAACGTCTATGACAGCGAAATACCAAAAAATTTTCAAGGTTTTAGGGTTAACAATCCCATATCTGATTTTAGCTTATCCCAACTTGGGAAAAGCTTAATGGAAGCATGCAAGACATCATAACCACAAGGATTGATACGACCTGAAAGGTCGTTTTCAATCCACTGTTCAAGAAGCCCGGATTGAAGGATTTTTGATATAGGGTATTGGTAGTAAGGAAGGGCTATCGATGGTCCCCCTGACATAGAGAATATGCCAGGGGGCACAGGTGCTCTAATGCGCTGGTGAGGGTTTTGCCTGTATTAAAGCACTCAAGGCGATCATTTTAGTGATGTTTCCCACTGATTTGGTCGCCATAAGACGCACCCATCCCATACCGATAAAAGTATTTTTTATCAGCCGGAGCAAAAGATGGCGTCAGCAAAAAGATGTGCTTATCGCGTACCGGAGGCCGGCAAGCAAAACGGCACAATGGAAGCGAAGTATACCAGCCGACCGCCGCAGTGCTTACATTTTGGCCAAATCCGGCTCGGTGGTTCGGCCTTGACCGGTCTAACCACGGCAAGAAGCTGTGCGATGCATTGGGCAACTTTATCCATGGCAATCGATGATGCCGGGTTCATAAACCCATAGTATCGCACTTTCATAAAACCCGAAGGCAGCACATGCTGGCAAAATCGCCGGATAAACTCCATCACCTGCAAGGTCATGGTGCGCCATCGATTGGAGCCGGATTTTTTGTATCTGAAAAAGACTTTACGCTCTTCAAGCTTGACGATGCGGTTGTTTGAAATCGCCACCTTGAAGACATAGGGCGCAAGGTATTTAACGCTGTTTGCGCCGGTGCCGACTGCCTGGCAGTTGACCACCCAGGCTTGCCTCCAGACATCCGGGCAGATTTTGGAGGCAAGCTTAGCTTTTTTCATTTCGTTGAAGAATTTTGCCTTGAAGATCTTGGACATGGCCCTTACCGGCAGGAAAAAGTCCTTGCGTGAAGGATGCCAGCGCTGATCGGATTTGGACAGCCCGCCGCCGGGCACGATGTAGTGAATATGCGGGTGGTAGGACAAGGTCCGGCCCCAGGTATGCAAAACACCGAAAAAGCCGGGCAGATCGGCACCGATGAATTTTTTATCCCGTGCCAGTTTTTTCAGCGTCTGTGACGATGCCGCAAACATCGCCGCATAGGCCAGGCGCTGGTTGCTGCGGATAAAGCTGCGGATGCTATCGGGGACCGTGAAAGTGATCATGAAATGATGCACCGGCAGCATGGCATCGAGCCGGTTTTCGAGCCACTGTCTTGTTTTATGGCTTTGACAGTTCGGACAGTGCCGGTTGCCGCAGCAACGATATACCAGGTGGTTTTTGCCGCAACTTTGACAGCGGTAGACCGTGGCGCCGAAAAAGTCGGTGCGGCAGTGGACGATGGCCTCGATGGCCTTGCGATGATGACCGGGCAAGCTATCGGCAAAGCGCCGGATATACTCAGGGCCATAATCGGCCAGGATCTGATTAATCGTCGTCATGGTCAAATCCTTTCATCAGGTTGTTGATGATGGCATAGGCATCTTCAGCGCCTTTGCGGGTCAGATGAAAGTAGGCCATGGTGGTCTCCAGATTGCTGTGGCCCATGTAGCGCTGGATCACTCTGGGATTGGTGCCCGCTTCGAGCAGATGGGTCGCGTAGCAGTGCCGCAAGGTGTGTATCGACACCCGGCGTTTTTTGATCCCGGCGGCGAAGCGTGCCCGGCGAAAAGCGCCCTGAACGCTTTCGATGGCCATGGAGGTTTTTGACACAGCGCCCTTGTTTTGTCCCCGGCCCAGCGCCGGGAAAATCAGCTGCTGATTTTTGTGAGTGAACCAATACCTGCGCAGCAATGCCAGTGTGGCCACCGGCAGCGGCACAAAGCGGTCTTTAGCTCCCTTGCCGCGATGCACATGGACCATCATGCGGGATTTATCGATATCGGACACTTGGATGGCCAACGCCTCGGACAATCGGAGCCCACAGGCATAAACCGTCGATAAAAAAGTGTAGTTATGGAAGGTCTTAACCCTTTTCAATATTGTGTACACCTCTTCCCGGCTCAGGATGCATGGCAAACGGCGTTCGCGTTTTGCATTGAGGTAGCTGAAGGTATGCCAATTGCGCTTTAGAACATTGATAAAAAAGAATTTGATGCCACTTTGGGCGATACGCAGCGTGGCCGCGGACCATTTGTCCTTGTTGCGCCGGTGCAGAAAATAGTCTTGCACCTGCTGTTCGGAGATCTTATTTGGAGGGCAGTTGTAAAAATCGACCAATTGCCGCACCGAGCGCGTATAGCACAACTGGGTGCTTTTGCTCATGCCGGCGAGTTGAAGGGCCTTAATCGATTGTTGGTAATAGTCTTTCATGGTATCTCTCCTTAGAATGGGTTGAGCCTTCCGCCCCTTGCGGATGGCGTCCTATGGAGGATACCAGTTGTGAAATGAGATTGTTAATTGGCAGTGCGATACGGCGCAAGAGCGGTTAATACCGATGAATCCGCACTGGATCTGCCGCGAAGCGGCTTACTTGAACCACAAGGATTGATACGACCTGAAAGGTCGTTTTCAATCCACTGTTCAACCAATAGCTCCACCTGACCCAAGGGCCTTGCGGCCCTGGGTCAGGTGAGCATGACGTTAGCGGTAGAATAAATGAAAATACCAATTGCCACTTTTTTAACAATAGTTTTACTGATTGTTGCTTTTTGGCTTGGTGAAGCAGGAAAAGGATTATTCCAAATAGCACCATACTTGATTGGTTTTATTGGAATGGTCGCGGTCGCTTATCCAATTTCAAAAAAGTGGAAATATCGAACGATAATTAGTTTTATATTCATCGCGTTTTATTTGGCAGCTTTTTATATGGGCGACCTTTCTTTCTACCGAGCCTATAATAAGTGTGTTGAAGATGCTGAGCAAATCAGAACAGCACTGTCAAATTTTAAGGCTAAAAATGGGGAATACCCAGTTGTATTGAATGATTTAAATTTGCCATTACCATGCAAAAGATGCTTGCGAGGTACCATACTTGAGTATGAAAGTACGGCATCAAATTATAGAATATCGTTCGAAGATTGGCTTGTTGAACATTCGGCAACGGACAAAGAACCATTTATTGCACATAAGTAGTTTCCGCTAACCTGCGGCTGTTGGCGGACTCGGTCCCCTCGGTGCGCCACGAAGCGTAAAGTAACTAGTGGTTGAAAGTACCACATCAAAAGTATTGACCCAGTACATTGGTTATCGAGTCTTGGGCCGCACCTGGTAACAGTTGCGGTTAAGCGTAGACAGAGAGTTTGTAGGCC
>JBNKKB010000160.1:0-16919 GCA_050291605.1 Desulfobacteraceae bacterium
GCACCAGCGCATGCTTCATTCAATCCAACCTCCCCCCAACACTTCATCCCTTTGGTAGAATACGGCGCCTTGACCCGGCGTAACCGCTTGCTGCGGCACCTGAAATCGAAGCATGGCGCTCTGGTTGTTCAGCGGCATCAATGTTGCGGCAACTGCCTTATGGCGATAACGCAAGCGCACAGTGACTTGGATCTGTCTTTGGGGACAGGGCGCAATCCAGTTAATGGCATCGACACGGCAATCCGATACATGTAAATCTTTTTTAAAGCATACCACCAAACAATTGCGGTCCACATCGATATGATGGACATAATAGGGCTGGCGGGCGGGGCAATTGATGCCACGGCGCTGACCGACGGTAAATCGATGCAAGCCGGCGTGTCGGCCGATTTTTTGACCCCTTAGATCTTCAATATCCCCTGACTGATACGTAAATCCCGGCTGTTGTTCGAGAAAATCGACGTATTTGCCATTTTTTATAAAGCAAATGTCCTGGCTTTCCTGGGGCGCCGCCGGCTGCAAACCCCTTTGGCGAGCCATTAATCGTATTTGGGTTTTAGTGAATTCACCCAAGGGTAAAACGCTTAAACCCAGTTGGGCTTGGGTCAAGCGGGCAAGAAAATAGGATTGGTCTTTTTTGCGATCCACGCCGCGCAATAGATGCATGCGTTTGTCAGAACCTAAATTGATGCGCGCATAATGCCCGGTGGCCATGGATGCGGCACCCATGGATAGGGCTTTTTTATATAGAATACCAAATTTAATTAAAGGGTTACACACGAGACAAGGATTGGGTGTGCGACCGGACCGATACGTGTGGATAAAATAATTTACAACTATACTTTTAAATTCTTGGCGCAGGTCGATAATATGTATAGGGATACCCAGTTGATCGGCCATAAGGCCGAGACGGTCGCGGATTGGATCAATGGCATCAACGGCAGAATGATCATCGGTGGTTTTCGCCCCATTGGCTTCAATCGTTAAGGCGTCATAACCGGTCAAAAAATGCAGACCCATCAGTGGAAGGCCCTTTTCTTTGAGCAAAGCAGCGGCGACCAGTGAGTCAATGCCGCCGCTCAGGGCGATGGCGACGGTTTGTGCCATTTAGAAAAAAACCTGCTTGCTGGGTCGCACTTTCATCGCGCGTGTGGGACAAGCGGGTACGCACAATTCGCAGATGCTGCACTTTTGCTGTTCAAAGGTGACTGCCATCTCCGGACGCTTTATCGACAGAGCACCAGTGGGGCATACCGCCGTGCAGGCACCACATTGTGTGCAGGTGTCATCATTGCGTTTGACTTCTTGGGAGGCGTTTTGTACATCAACACCCTGGCTTTTAAGGAATTTAACGCCTTCCTTAAAGTGTTTGCGGGTGCCTGATAGCTCTAATACCATATATCCCTCTTTGCGCGGTAAGATGCCGGCATTGAGGATATTAAAAAGAAGATCAAAATCCTTGGCCAAATGGCATACAACGGGTTTTTGGACTTCGGTTCTGGGGAAACGTAATATTAGGATTTTAGAGTACACGTCGGCCTCCGTAAAATATTTAGTCATATGAACAAGCGCTTAAACTAATTGTAAATGAATTGCCTGTCAACACTATTGGTGCCATGAATCCAATTGCTTATCGCACAACAGGGCTTGCCATCAAAACCCTGGCCAATCTATCCAAAGCTCAGGTTAACCTTCACGGGGTTGAGAATATTCCTGAAGGTTCCAAGATATTTGTCATCAATCATTTCACCCGTCTCGAAACCTTTTTAATGCCATACTACCTGCATAAATTAATAAAGTTGCCCATTTGGTCCATTGCCGCCGCTGAGCTGTTTGTCGGTTCATTCGGGCGCTATTTAGAATCCGTGGGGGCGGTTTCGACAAAAGATCCGGATCGGGATCGGCTTATCGTTAGAAGTTTGCTCACCGGCGAAGCCGGCTGGATTATTTTTCCAGAAGGCCGGATGGTGAAAAATAAAAAGATTGTTGAGCGCGGTCGGTTTATGATCTCATATGCCGGTGGCAAGCATGCACCCCACACCGGGGCGGCACATTTGGCCTTACGCACTGAGTTTTACCGTCAACGGATGCTGCAATTGGCCCGCAGTGCCCCCGAAGAGAGCAATCGTTTGTTGACCATGTTTAGTCTCTCCTCATCGACGGATATCTCCGAACATGGAACTTTTATTGTACCGGTCAATTTGACCTATTATCCCTTACGGGCGCAGCTCAATGTGCTGAATCGCATTGCCGAACGTCTGGTCGAGGGGTTGCCTGAACAAATTACGGAAGAGTTGATGACCGAAGGCGCCATGTTGGTCACGGGTGTGGACATCGATATTCGTTTGGGTCAACCCATCGACATCGCCCCCTACCTGCATCAAAGGGCGATTCGCAAAGATTTAAAGTCTCCCCGCCATTTCGGTTTCGATGACATGCTGCCCTGCCTGAAATGTATGCGCCACACAGCTTTGAAAATCATGCAACGTTACATGGGGGCGATTTATGACATGACCACCGTTAACCATGATCATATCTTCGCTTCTTTGCTCAAGCAGAGCCCCAGCAATCGTATTAAGGAAGAGAATTATCGACGGCGTGCCTTTCTCGCCATCCAGTCGGCATCTCAATTGCCGGTACATCTACACCAAGGCCTAAACCAAAATCAAAACCATCTACTGGTGGATGATCGGTATCATAAGGTAGCGGATTTTCTGGCCTTGGCCCAGGAAAAAGATGTTATTGATTATCGACCTCCATATTTGTGTCGGCAGCGCCGCAATCTCAGCAATATTTTTGATTTTCATCGGGCGCGTGTGGACAACCCTGTGGCGGTGATTGCCAATGAAGTCGAACCGCTCTACCGGTTGCAGAAGAAGATATCGAGACTCTCTTGGCTGCCGGGTTGGCTGCTGCGATCACAAATCGTAAAATTTATGCTGAAAAAAGCCCGGTCTGAATTCGAACAGGATTACCAAAAATATTGGATTCCCGACGAAAGCAAACCACGCCACATCGGTGCGCCTGTTTTATTGAGGGGGAAGTCACGCAAAATAGGCGTCTTATTGAGTCATGGTTACATGGCCGCCCCGCTCGAGGTACGCGCATTGGGGCAATATTTAGCTCGAAAAGGGTATTGGGTCTATATGCCACGTCTTAAGGGACATGGCACGGCTCCTGAAGATTTGGCCCGGCGTTCCTATCAAGAATGGCTGCTTTCCATGGAAGAAGGTTACCTTCTAATGCGCAACAAATGCCGTCATGTGGTGATGGGCGGTTTTTCCACCGGAGCGGCGCTGGCCTTGGAGTTGGCCGCTCGGTACAAGGATGTGGCCGGTGTTTTTGCGGTATCCACGCCACTGCGGTTGCAAGATCTGGCTTCTCGTTTTGCGCCCGTGTTAGACGTGTGGAATAAGATTATGGGGCGTGTCAATCTGAATGAAGTCCGCAAGGAGTTTGTGGAGAATCATCCCGAGAATCCACACATCAATTATATGAGAAATCCTATTTCCGGGGTTCATGAACTGGAGCAGCTCATGGATGCGCTGGAACCCAAACTCGCACAGATTAAGATGCCGGCCCTGGTGGTGCAAAGCAAACAGGATCCGGTAGTGAATCCCAAAGGATCAGAGCGAATTTTTAACCGGTTGGGATCTGTCGACAAACAATACCTGGTTTTTAACTACCCGCGTCATGGGATTCTGTTAGGGCCTGGTTCTGAGCGGGTGCATTACGCCATTGGTGCCTTCATTGAGCAACTTTTTAGCAGTGCACCTCTTCCCACAGAATCGCAACACACGCAAGCCAACGGATAAATGTCATGCATCCCCTCGCATTATTGATTTTAGCCACTATGGCGGTCGACCTGGTATTGGGGTGGGTTGCCGACGGGCTCAACCTCAAAGAACTTGACGCTGAATTGCCCGCTGCTTTTGAAGGTTGGTACGACCCGCGGCGATATGCTGAATCCCAATCCTACCTTCGGGTCAATACCCGATTGAGTTGGATCGTTTCCCTTTTTGATCTTGGCGTTGTATTGCTCTTCTGGTTTGGGGGCGGTTTTGCTTGGCTAGATGCTTGGGTGCGCAGCCTGGAGTTGAGTATGGTGATCAGCGGTCTGCTTTACATCGGCCTTTTGTTGAGCCTTAAAGCTGTTTTAGGGATACCGTTTGGAATCTATCGCACATTTGGGATCGAAGCACACTTTGGCTTTAATAAGACCACCTGGTCCACCTATATCAAGGATCTTATCAAAGGTTTGGTATTGGCTGTCTTATTGGCGGGCCCTTTGACAGCGGCTGTTCTCGCTTTTTTTCAATATGCCGGATCCCACGCATGGTGGTACTGCTGGGGAATCAGCGTGACTTTTATGCTGGGGGTGCAGTACATTGCGCCAACATGGATCATGCCGCTGTTCAACCGTTTTGAGCCGCTGCCCGCCGGCCAATTACGGGACGCCATAACCCAATATGCCGCCAGTATCGATTTTGCTTTGGATAATATTTTTGTTATGGACGGTTCCAAGCGTAGCACCAAATCCAATGCTTTTTTTACCGGCTTTGGTCGCCATCGCCGAATCGTTCTGTTTGACACCTTGATTGAGAATCACAGCGTGGATGAATTGGTGGCCGTGCTGGCCCATGAGATGGGCCATTACAAAGAGAGACATATCCTTAAAAATTTGATTGTCGGCATGCTTCAAGCCGGCATCATGTTTTACCTCCTCTCGTTTTTTATCTCCTATCCCGGTCTTTTCAAAGCTTTTTACATGGATCAGGTGTCTGTCTATGCAGGGTTGGTATTTTTCGGGCTACTATGGGCACCCTTGGACGGTATTATTGGGTTGGGCATGCAGGCCGTTTCCAGGCACCATGAATATGCAGCCGATCGCTTCGCCGTTGAAACAGGTCCCAATGGCCAGGCTTTGGTGGTTGCTTTGAAAAAACTTTCTGTGGACAATCTTTCCAACTTGCAGCCGCATCCCCTCTATGTTTTTTTGCATTACTCCCATCCCCCTGTACTGAATCGCATCGAAGCCATTGAGAAGTTGGAGAAGTAAGAGGCCGGAATATAAATTATCATTTTTTTTGTTGAATCAGCATGGTGGAAGGATCCAATATCAGCGTCGCTTCCGGATTCGGACTGCCTTTGAGGGCTTTGATGTAGATCATCTCTTTGACGGGCTCCAGAGAAATGGCTGCATCAAACAGATCCTGAACAGGCGACAACTGCACCGGCAAACCATCTGGGTCCGGATCTTCATGCCGGTGGGTGGTGATGGTAAACCAAATGGGCAGAACGTGCCTTGCGGCCAGACCTTTGAGCGCCTCCAGATCGGAATGTCCCTGCTCATCAAAGGGCAGACCGTCGATGATGATCATGTGGGGGATAAAAATATTCTGGGCGGTTAAATCGGTCAAACGCTCCTCAAGTTTGGGCACGCTGAAACGTTCTACCTGGAAGGTCATGATAAAGCGATGGGGAGCGATGGTATCCCACAATTGATCGATTTGGGGTACCTGGTATTGATGGGCCAATTGCTCAAAAACCTCCTGATACCATAGGCTTACTTTTCCTACTGGCTCGTTTAAACTGATATGCAGCACGTTTTTGTGCTCCAGCAGACTGTTCATGGCGAGTTGGACCACCAGGGCGGTTTTTCCCACCCCGTGTCTTGCCAGTACCGCTCCAAAACTGCCGGGCCGAATGATGGTATCGTTTTCCTGACCCAACAGTCGCATTGGATTGCGCAAAATGAGATCCTTTTTTAACATAACCAGATTCCTCTCTTTCAAGTGGATCACCCTGACGGCCGGCGCATCCAACGGTTTAGGCGTCCAGCGGTGACCGGTATTCCGGCGATGGGGTGTAGCCCGCAATTCCATATTCAGCAGCTCAATTCGATGAACTTAGGCGACTTTTTGTTTTTTTTCAGTCACTTTTTTCGTAATCTCTTCGGCGATGCTTTGGGGTACCTGTTTGTAGGTAGCAAATTCCATGGTAAATTGAGCTTTGCCCTGGGTCAGGGATCGAAGCACTGTAGCATAACCGAACATTTCGGACAGGGGCACTTGCGCTTCGATGGCGCACATCATGCCTTCGTCTTGGGCGCCAATGATGATACCGCGACGCTGGTTTAGCGAGCCCATGGCAGTGCCTTGAAATTCAGTGGGGGTTTCCACCACCACTTTCATGATGGGTTCTTGGATCACGGGTTTCGCCTTGGCATAAGCTTCTAAAAATGCCCCCCGGGCGGCGGCCTGAAAGGCCATGTCTGATGAGTCGACACTGTGTGAGGCACCGTCGTTCAGCTCGACACGAATACCGGTGATGGGGAATTCCAGTTTGGGTCCTTTGGCCATGCAGTTGCGGAAACCTTTTTCACAGGCGGCAATATATTGGGTGGGTACGGCACCACCGGTGACTTTGTTATCAAAAATAAAATCTTCATCGGTCAGTGGTTCAATGTAACCGGCGACGCGTCCGTATTGACCCGAACCACCGGTCTGTTTTTTATGGATATAATCAAATTCAGCCATCTGAGTGATAGTTTCACGATAGGCGACCTGAGGGGCGCCGGTGGTGACTTCGGCTTTGTATTCCCGACGCATGCGTTCGATGTAAACCTCCAAATGCAGTTCCCCCATACCGGAGATAATGGTTTCATTGGTCTCATCGTTGACATAGGATTTGAAGGTCGGGTCTTCTTTGGTAAATCGATTTAAAGCCTTGGACATGTTAATTTCAGACTTATTGTCCACAGGCGATATGGCAAGCGAAATCACCGGATCAGGGACATACATGGAGGTCATGGTCAGGCTGATCTGCGGTGAGGCGAAAGTGTCGCCCGACGCACAATCCACGCCGAACAGGGCGCCGATGAAACCGGCCGGCAATTCGGGGATGTCTTCCATCTGATCTGCATGCATACGTACCAGGCGGCCTATTTTAATTTTTCGACCGGTGCGTACGTTGACCACCGTATCACCCTTTGCCAGTTTGCCCTGATAGACTCGAATGTAAGTCAATTGTCCATATTGTCCATCTTCAAGTTTAAATGCCAAGGCCACCGTGGGTTTAGCCGTATCGGTCACTAAATTCACGGGTGCTTCGTCGGCCTCAAGATCCAGGGCTTGATTGGTAATATCCACAGGGCAGGGAAGCATTCCCATAACAGCATTGAGCAAGGGTTGAACGCCTTTGTTTTTGTAAGCTGAGCCCATAAAAACAGGGGTAAGCTGACGCTCCAGCACCCCTTGCCGAATGGCGGCCAACAACAGATCATCCGCAATGGGTTTTTCTTCCAAAACCATATCGGTGAGTTCATCTGAAAACATGGTGGCGGCATCGATGAGTATTTCGCGTTTTTCATCCGCCAGCGATTGCAATTCGGCGGGAATGTCTGTTTCACGAAGAATTTCGCCATTTTCACCGTCAAAATAGATGGCTTTCATCGTGACCAGATCGACCACACCTTTATGATTCGCTTCTAAGCCGATAGGTATTTGCATGGCGACCGCATTGTGTCCCAGTTTGGTCGACAACTGTTCAATGACTTTAAAAGGATTGGCGCCACTACGGTCACACTTGTTCACAAAGGCGATACAAGGCACCTTGTAACGCTTCATCTGCTGGTCGACGGTGATGGATTGGGATTGGACACCGGCCACTGAACAAAGTACCAGAATAGCGCCGTCCAAAACACGCAAAGAGCGTTCTACTTCAATGGTAAAATCCACATGTCCCGGGGTGTCGATAATATTGATCTCATGGCCCTGCCATTGGCAGAAGGTGGCTGCCGAGGCGATGGTAATACCGCGCTCCTTCTCAAGCTCCATGGAATCCATGGTTGCGCCTACGCCGTCTTTGCCTTTAACATCATGAATGGCGTGGATACGTTGGGTATAGAACAAGATCCGTTCCGTTAAAGTGGTCTTGCCGGAGTCGATATGGGCGCTGATACCGATATTGCGCACATATTGGGTGTCGGTATTCATCTGTTTATCCTTGTATATTTTTATTGTGTATTCGTCACACCCGCCCAAAACTTGAATGCAACTAAAATCTTAAGGTATCGATCCAATGATCCATACCGAATAAAAGCGTTTCATTATTTAGGTTATACAATGGGTTTGTTGGCGCTGGATGAGCAATAGATTTAAAAATTCCAGTAGGTACAAAAATTCCCATCTGATCCTTCCGGCAGATGAGGTGACAACTTCGCTCCAACTACACTTCATTACAACCAAAAATGGATGTTAATAAAGACTCTGAGGTTCATTGTCAATACTAATGTTGTTGTTTAATATTTTTTTTAAGGTTTGTTTCAAGGCACCAAACCGAATACCGCATTGCGGGGTGTGCCATTTTGATAGGCAAAGTAGTCTTCCAAAATGGCAGTGTGATCAAACACAATAGGGGCAGGTAAATTGGCTGCTGTGAACACCCGGGCAAGTTGGGCATCATCGGCAGCGACCGGCTTGCCCTGGGCAGTGGCAATAAAGACGGTTGAAACGGTGTGGTGGCGTGGATCCCGTTTGGGGTCCGAGTAGGTGTGCATTTGTTCCACCAGATGAATAGACAGGCTGGTCTCTTCCAATGCTTCTCGGACGGCAGCCTGTTCCAAAGATTCGCCATAATCGACAAAACCGCCGGGTAAGGCCCAGCCGAGCGGCGGGTTTTTGCGTTCGATCATCACAATACCACCTTGGCATTGAATGATGATGTCGACAGTGAGCAGCGGGTTGTCAGGAGACATGGTTGCTTAAGCGGTCTTTTATTCGTCTGTATCAATGATAATCACGCCATCGTCATCCCGTTTGACCTGCGTGATGCCGGGAGCCTGTTTCTCAAGGTTTTCCAGCAAGGTGCAATTGTGTTCTGATCCTTTGCCCTGGGCTTTGTGTTTTAGGGCCTCCTGCACTGCGTTGTGCAACGCTTGGCTGTTGACCGGTTTGGTGAGAAATCTAAATATCTCACTTTCATTAATAGCCCGAATGGCCGCTTCCACAGAAGCATGACCGGTTAAGATGATGCGAACGGTATCAGGATAGCGTTGACGTACAATAGCGAGAAATTCTGATCCTTGCATGCCCGGCATACGTTCATCCGAGATGACCACATCGATGGTTTCACCGGCCATCAGATCCAGTGCTTTTTCAGCGGACGGTGCGCTTAACACCGTATAGGGACCTCGGGATAAAATCTCTTTAAGCACACCAAGCACCAATGGCTGGTCATCGACGATCAGAATGTGCGGCTGCATGGTTTCCAACCTCGCTTGCAAGAGTCCGATATAGTTATAACTACCCAAAAAAATAGGAATTTGTCAATATATTTCGGATCGATTCACCCAACAAGGCAATCTTTACGGCAGTTCGTTGATGTCGTGCAAATCGCATATAGGTGCAATCTTCTAACTTTGCGTCTCCGACCACCCTTCGTTCTTGACTCAAACGAGCACATGAGGTCAAATACCACTATTTTATGGTTGCTGCCATTGCGATAAAATCAAGACCTTCCAACCCAACAATAGAGGTGTGCCGATGGATCTGAAACACCATTGCCCTGACAAAGTGGTGGATGCAAAAGAGGCCATTTCCCAAATCAAAAACGGGAGCCGTATTTTTATCGGTACCGGTTGCGGTGAGCCCCAACATCTGATTCGTACCATGGTTCAGAATCCTTTGATCCAAGATGTGATGGTATATCAGATGCTATCCTATACGCTGGCCGAGTATGTGGACGATCCCGCTTTTCTGGATCGCTTCGCCCTAAAGATTTTTTTTATCAGTGACCGCATGCGCAAAGCAGCATTTGAAGGGAAAATTGATTATATTCCGGCTTATTTGTCCCAAATTCCCAAATTGTTTGCCAGCCGACGTATTGGATTGGATGTGGCTCTGGTGCAAGTCAGCCCGCCGGATCGATTCGGATTTTGCAGTTTGGGGGTGTCGGTGGATATCACCCGCGCAGGTATGCAGGCAGCGAAATTGGTGATCGCCCAAATCAATCCAAATATGCCCAGAACCTGGGGCGATAGCATGGTGCATGTGGATGACCTGGATTACGTGGTATTCCACGAAGAGCCGTTGATGACGCTATCTTCAAAGATCAAAGATCCGGAAGTTGTGGATCGTATCGGTTATTATGTCAGCCAACTGGTCGCTGACGGCGCCACTTTGCAGATTGGGTTCGGCCAATTGCCCTATGCTATTTTGCCCCATTTGGCCGACAAAAAAGAGTTGGGCATCCACACTCAGATGATCACCGACGGGTACATTCCCCTGCTTGAAAACCGTGCGATTACCAACCGAAAAAAAACCTTGTTGCCCGGAAAAATGGTGGCCTCGCTGTGCATGGGTTCTGAAGCGCTCTATGCATACGTGGACAACAACCCCCAATTTTATTTCAGATCCTCGGAATTTGTAAATGATCCCACGGTTATTGCCCGTAACGACAATTTTGTCTCCATTTCATCCGCCCTGGAAGTCGATTTGACCGGACAGGTCTGCACGGATTCCATTGGGGATATATTTTACAGCGGCATCGGGGATCAGGTGGATTACTTGCGAGGCAGTGCCATGTCCCGGGGAGGGTTTTCCATTATCGCCCTGCCATCCACAGCACAAGGGGGAAAGGTATCGCGCATTGTGCCCAGTTTGAGCTCCGGTGCAGGTGTGGCCACCACCCGTGGTGACGTGAACTTTGTGGTGACCGAATATGGCATCGCTGAGCTGCAGGGAAAAAGCATTTATCAGCGTGTGATGGAATTGGCGCAGATCGCCCACCCAAAATTCCGCGAAGATCTGATTGAAGCGGCCAAAAAGCGCCACTACATTTTTCAAGATCAAGTGGCGCCGATACAGGACGATTTGATTTATCTTGAGGGCTATAAGTCAGGTATGACCTTGGCGAATGGCAGGCGTGTTGAGATTCGGCCGTTGTTGCCCTCAGACGAGTTTGAGTATCGCAATTTTTTTTACTCCCTCAAAGAGGAGACTATTTACAACCGGTTTTTTTACCGCATGAAATTGTTTTCCCATCAGATGGCCCAGCAACAGTGGGCCAGTGTGGATTATCGTAAAAATATCTCTTTGATTGGTTTGGTGCAACACCAGGGCCGCCAGGAGATCATCGCCATCGGTTCATATGCAGATGACGATAACGGCCGGGCAGAAGTCGCTTTTGTGGTCCGAGAGGATTTTCACTCTTTGGGTATCGGGGGCTATTTGATGCAGCAGCTTGAGGCCATTGCCAAAGATAATGGCTTTAGAGGTTTTACAGCCAATGTTCTAAGAGAGAATGCCGCCATGGTTCATCTGTTTAAAAAGCGCTATCCAGATGCGAAATTTGACAGCACAGGGGGCAATGAGATGATGATTATCATGGATTTCGATTCCCCCCGGTCCCAAAAAAAAACATGCAAAGACCTAACCTGATGGAATTGCCACCGGCGCATGCTATCCAAATCGACTCGGAGCAGTGGCTGGACCTGGTGATGGAAGGTGCTGTACAGTTAAATCTTGACCTCACCCGGCAGCAAGCGGCCCAATTTGCGCAACACGCCCGGATGGTGTTGGCATGGAATGGCAAAGTCAATTTGACAGCTATTACCGATTCAGCTCAAATGGCCGTCAAGCATTTTCTTGATGCATTGGCGCCCATGGCCCGCATTCCCATAAAGGGGGAGCTGTTGGATATCGGCACCGGCGCCGGATTCCCCGGCATCCCACTGAAGATCATGCGTCCCGTGCAACCGGTGACGCTTATCGATGGTACCCGAAAAAAAATCAGCTTTGTCAAGCAGGTTATTCGTGAACTGGGCCTGGAACATGTGGAGGCCTTGCACCAACGCGCCGAACAAATGGCCGCTCTGGAGGAGCATGCTGGACGCTACTCGGTTATTGTCAGTCGTGCGCTGGCGGACATCAATGAGGTGGTGATGCTTGCCAAACCATTGTTGGCAACCGGCGGCACCATTGTCATTTATAAAGGGCCGGGCGAAAAGATTCCGGAAACGTTGCGGTTCAATTCCAGCAGAAGGCGTCTGCCGGACGATTCTTCCTTTCAAGTGGCGACTTTTGCCTATGAGCTGCCCTTTAGCGGTGACCGGCGAAAGGTGGTATTGCTCCGGGCGTTAACTTAGTAGATTACTGATGCTGTGCTGCGATGCCTTTGGCTGCAGCTAGTGCGCTTGCCGGTGTGGTGATATTGGCAATGCGATACCGAATAGCGGCCTTGCGAATGATGCTGTCGTCAATCTGGCCTTGGCCACCTGTGGGTGTATTGATCACCACTTGAACGTCACCATTTTTAATGGCATCCAAAAGGTTGGGGCGCCCAAATCCCAGTTTGCGCACTTTTTGACTTTGAATGCCGTTGTCGGTCAAAAAGGCCTGGGTACCGTTGGTGGCCAAGATCGTAAAACCCAGCTCCTTAAATATGCGGGCCGGTTCTAAGATGCTCGGCTTGTCTTCATCCGTCACTGTAATCAGGACACTACCGCTTGTTGGCAGGGGCGAGGTTGCGGCCTGTTGTGCTTTAAAATACGCCAGGCCAAAGGTGTCTGCCATCGAAAGCACCTGGCCGGTGGATCGCATTCGGGGCCCCAACAAGGGGTCTTCGGCGGAAAAGACATTAAAAGGAAATACCGCTGCCCGTACACCAAAATGGGGTGTGGCATTTGACTCCAAGGACAGATCTTTTAATGGTCGGTCCAGCATCAATTGCGTGGCCAGTTCGGCAACGGGAAGATTTTGGGCACGTGTTACCAAAGAGTGGTTGCGTGTGGCATTGCAAGTGGCTTCCAGCAAATAAACCGTGTCGCGGTAGATGGCAAAACGAAGATTCACTACACCTTTTATTTTCAAGGTCACGGCAACTTTGTGGCAGTATTCGGTAATCGTTTCCAGTTGACGTGGGGCGATACTGTATGGTGGCAGGACACAAGCTGAATCACCGGCGTGGACACCCGCCAGCTCAATATGCTCCAATACCGCTGCTACATGCGTCTGGGTGCCGTCGCATAAGGTTTCGGTTTGGGTTTCAATGGCATATTCTAAAAACTGTTCGATCCATAAAGGGTGGTTCGTGTCAATCCGGCGCTGATCCAGATGGGCAGCCAGCATGGCTTGATCCATTATCAGTTCCGTTTTGCTACCCATATCCGCATTGCCGGGTTGAACCAGCAGGGGAAATTGAATTTTGGTGGCCAGGTCGTAGGCTTCATCCACAGATGTGGCTAAACCGGCTTTGGGTTGCGGAATGCCGATGCTTTGTATGCTTTTGTGGAAAGCGACACGGTCCTGAACCAATCGAAGGCACTCCGTGGGGGTACCCAGCAGCGGGGTTTGGCTTGCAGCCAGTTGGGCCATCAGTTCCGGAGCCAATGCACCTGCAAACTGGGTGATGATGCCGATGGGTTTTTCCTTGTCAATGACCGCTAACAGGTCTTCAGCGCTAATAGGGTCGCCACAACAGGGCTCCCTCATCGCAGGACCGGTGGTCACACTGGTTAAATTGCAATTGTACAGTAGAGGTGTATAGCCCATATTCCTTATCGCCATGGTGGCTTGACAAAGGCCGTAATCACACTCAGGCCCCTGGCCGATTGCATGACCCCCGCTGCCCAGAATGAGAATTTTATCGTTGCTGAAGTTGGTTTGCGCAGCATGGCAAGGTGCAAAGGTGCTGTAATAGAGAGAGGGTTCAATGGTGGATACAAAAGCCCAACCCCGCTGAATATCATAGCCCTCCAAGTGACGGGCAAGTTTTTGCATGGATACTCCCAGGCGCTTGGCCAAATAGGCATTGGAAAAACCTTCGGATTTGGCTTGGCGCAGCAGCGTCGCATCAGGCAGCGTGCCCTGGTGGGCTTCGATTTTGCTTTCTGTATCGGCCAAGGAACTGAGCTGTTCGACGATCCAAGGGGCAAAGTGGGTGCGTTCGACCAGCTCCTGGGTCAGGGTGCCACGACGCAGAAGCTCGTAGACCACCATGAGGCGGTCGCTGGCCGGGGTGCTGATGGATGCTAATAAATCTTCCAAGGGTTTGTTGGATAATGCACCGGTAGCCGCCAATCCGTGGTCTCGTCCGGTGGCAGACCGGGCGGCCTTTTGCAGTGCCTCAATAAAATTGCTGCCATAGCCCACGATTTGGCCGATCGCTTGCATTTGGGGGCCCAGTCGATCGCTGGTTTTTTCCAATTGATCGAAATTCCAGCGCGGCCATTTCACTGCGATGGTGCACTGTGATTCCGGTTTGGCCCCCGGCGTATTCATTTGTTCGGACACCTCACTCCAGGTCAAACCCGCCGCCAGCAAACCGGACAAGCCGCCAATAGATACACCGGAGGTACGGGCGACCAGAGCCGACGTCCGGGTGTAACGCGGGTGGACGGCCAGGACAAGTACATCACCTGCTGCTTCCCGGTAGGCGAAGCGAACGGTGATACTGCCGGTAACGGACAAATGGTCAGCGATGGCGCCGGCATGAGATGCCAAACGGTTGACCAAATCCCGGTGCAGGCTCTGGGGTGGACTGATGCCTATTGCGTCGCCGGGATGAATGCCGGCGGTGTCGATATATTGCACTCCGCCGGCCAATCGGATTTGGCCTGTTCGATCGCGCAGTATTTCCAGCTCGATCTGTTGCCACTCGAGCAGTGAAGCTTCAACCGAAACGGTGATGTCCGGCTCACCGGTTAGGGATGCGGCTTTTTCTCTGAGTTCGTCTTGATTGTAAACCAATACACCGTCGGGCAGCAGATCGGTATGGTTGCAGCGCAGCACAACGGGAAAACCGAGTTCTTGCGCTTTTTCAATGGCAGCATCGATACTGTTGAGGGTGAAAATTGGCGGCGTATTTAAATCAATCTCAGACAAAGCCGTTTTCAAGGTTTCACGATCGCGCACTTTTTCTAAGGCAGACGCCGATAAACCCCAAATGGCAACGTGGTGCTGTTTTAAAACACCTTGGCGGGCCAATTGAGCGCCCAGATGGAGACCGTCACGGCCACCAAAGGCCGGCAAAATGGCATGGGGTTTTTCCTGGGCGATGATCCGGGACAGGCTGCCGGCATTGAGCGGTTGGATGTGGCCGGTTTTAACGGCGCGATCATCCGTTGCAACAGCATCCGGATTTGAATTGATGGCGATCATTCGGCAGCCCATAGCGGCAAGTGCCCGGCAGGCTTCCACAGCGCCTTCATCGCATTCACTGCCTTGTCCCACGATGGCAGGTCCGGCACCAATGATCAATACGGTCTGGTTCTTAAGGTCGGGCATGATTTCTCCTTGCAACCCTTACTGGAGCAAATGCAGCAACACAGTTATCCAGCTCAGCTCGATCGGATCTTGGAAAAAACTTTAGATTATAGATTGCCTGAGTTAAAATCAACCCAAATGATAAATGAAGCAACAGAAACCGCAAACCACTGTTGTGCCTTGACATGTTAACCATTTGAAATTACATATGCCAACTCGACACCATTTCCAAGCGGAGGATGCAATGAATTACAAAAAGACGCTAAATTTGCCGGATACGGCGTTTCCCATGAAAGCCAGTCTGGCGCAGCGTGAACCCGAACAGCTCAAGCAGTGGGAACAGAGCGGGTTATATGAAACCATTCGAAAAGTCTCCAAAAACCGGCCGCTATTCATCCTCCATGATGGCCCGCCGTATGCCAACGGCCACATTCATATCGGGACGGCCCTGAACAAAATTCTCAAAGACTTTATCGTGCGATCGCGGCAGATGGCGGGCTATGATGCGCCATATGTGCCCGGCTGGGACTGCCACGGCCTGCCCATCGAGCACAATGTGGAAAAAGAGCTAGGCTCCAAAAAAAAAGAGATGAGCCAGTCGCAGATTCGAAGCAAGTGCCGCGTGTATGCCGACAAGTTCATCAATATCCAACGGGAGGAATTTAAGCGTTTAGGGGTGCAGGGCGATTGGTCCAACCCCTACCTGACCATGAGTTATCCCTATGAGGCGATGATCGCCAAGGAGTGCTGCAAGTTTGCTTTGGATGGCAGCCTGTTCCGCAGCAAAAAACCGATTTACTGGTGCTGCAACTGCAAAACCGCATTGGCTGAAGCAGAAATTGAATACAAGGATGACACATCTCCATCCATCTATGTAAAATTTGAACTGCTGGATGATCTTAGCGAACATCAACCGGCCTTGGCCGGTAAAACGGTCTCTGTGGTGATCTGGACGACAACCCCCTGGACCCTGCCGGCCAACCTGGCCATTGCTGTACATCCTGATTTTGAATATCAGGCTGTGGAAACATCCCGTAACCAGGTTTTAATTTTGGCAAAAGCACTGGTACCGGCATGCATGGCGGCATTTGGCATGGACACCTACACCATTTTAGGCGCCGTTGATCCGCACCAACTGGAGAACAAACGCTGTCGGCATCCCCTCTATGATCGGGAGTCGCTTTTGATCCTGGGAGATCATGTGACCCTGGAGGCCGGCTCCGGGTGCGTACATACGGCACCCGGACATGGACGTGAAGATTATGAGGTGGGCCTCAAATATGGATTGGATGCTTTTTCGCCGGTGGATGATCGCGGTTGCTTTACCGATGAAGCGCAGCCTTTTGAGGGGCAGTTTGTGTTCAAGGCCAACGTCAATATCAACCTGGCTTTGGAAGAGAACGGTGCCTTGTTGGCCCGGGAGAGCATCCGCCACTCCTATCCCCACTGCTGGCGTTGCAAGCAGCCGGTCATGTTCAGGGCGACGCCGCAGTGGTTTATCAGTATGGACAAAACCGGATTGCGCCAAAATGCTTTAAAAGCGATCGACAAGGTTACCTGGATTCCAAGCTGGGGCCGCGAACGCATTTACGGTATGATTGAAAACCGACCCGATTGGTGCGTTTCGCGACAGCGTGCCTGGGGCGTGCCCAT
>JBNKKB010000161.1:0-6528 GCA_050291605.1 Desulfobacteraceae bacterium
CATTTAAATGATATGGGTCTGTTGCCGCGGCGAGACGCCGCTCCCACAAAAAAAGGGAATATTTTCCTAAAACTGTGCCTCTTCGGTGGATCCTTCAAGGGCCCCCACCGTGGTTTCACCCTCTGTGATGGCGTTCATGACCCGGTCAAAGTAGCCGGCACCTACAAATTTCTGGTGGGTTACCGCCATGTAGCCCTCATCTTTGCCATGGGCAAACTCGGCTTGTTGGAACTTGGAATAGGCCGCCATGCCGTCTTTTTTATAGCTGTGGGCCAGCTCGAACATGCCCAGGTTCAGGGAGTGAAAGCCGGCCAGGGTGACAAATTGAAACTTGTAGCCCATGGCGCCCAACTCCTTCTGGAAGTTCTTGATCTCTGATGGTTTTAAATTGGCCTCCCAGTTAAACGAGGGGGAGCAATTGTATGCCAGTATTTTATCGGGAAACTCGGCATGGATACCGTCAGCAAATTGTTGAGCCTCCTTGATATCGGGACGTTGGGTTTCGCACCATACGATATCGGCATATGGGGCATAGGCCAGCCCCCGCTGGATGGCCAACTCAATACCGCTGCGGATATAGAAGAAACCTTCAGACGAGCGCGGTTGATCCAGCAGAAAGGGCCGGTCGCGGTCGTCAATATCACTGGTCAGCAAACGCGCGGCTTCTGCATCGGTGCGGGCCACCAGGACGGTGGGCACCCCGCAGACATCGGCCGCCAGGCGCGCGGCCACCAGTTTGGTGATAAACTCCCGCGCGGGCACCAATACCTTACCGCCCATGTGACCGCACTTTTTGGCGGAGGCCAGCTGATCTTCAAAATGGACGCCGGCGGCCCCGGCGTGGATCATCTCGCGCATCAATTCAAAGGCATTCAAGGGACCGCCAAATCCAGCTTCGGCATCCGCCACAATGGGGGCGTACCAATAGGGGCCGTTTTTGCGGCCGTCCAGTACCTGGATCTGGTCGGCCCGGCGCAAGGCATTGTTGATGCGCTGCACCACTGTCGGCACGCTGTTGGCCGGATAGAGGCTTTGGTCGGGATACATCTGGCCGGCCAGGTTGTTGTCGGCCGCCACTTGCCAGCCGCTCAAGTAGATGGCTTTCAGGCCGGCTTCTATTTGCTGAACGGCTTGATTGCCGGTCAGCGCTCCCAGTGCGGGTACATAATCTTCTTGATGCAGCAAATGCCATAACCGTTTGGCGCCGGCGGACGCAAAGGTGTATTCCAGCTTCAGGGTGCCGCGCAGTTTGAGTACTTCTTCGGCGCGATAAGGCCGTTCAATGCCTTTCCAGCGCGGGTCGGTTTCCCACTCGCACTTTAAGGCATCCACTTCATCCGGATAAATTTCGTGGCAGGAGAGTCGGTCACACAAAGATTGGGCTTGTTCGGCGATGGTTGGCATAAGTTTTCTCCTTTGGATATTTTAATCGATGTGATCGTAAGCTCTTAAGGTTAAAAACTCTTCAAATTCCGGTTCGGCAATGATCTCTTCGAACAGGCGAGCGGCCGGCTCATAGCGGATTTGACCAAAACGGACATCGCCAACCTCTTTCTTGATCTGCGCGAGCTCCCGGGCAATGACCTGGCGAACCCGGTCCATGGTGATTTTTTCACCGTTGTCCAAAATGCCGTCATCATGATGCACCCATTGCCACACCTGGGCCCTTGAAATTTCTGCAGTGGCGGCATCTTCCATGAGGTGGTAAAGGGGAACGCAGCCGTTGCCGCTGAGCCAATGGGCCATGTATTGCAACCCCACGCTGATATTGGTGCGCAACCCTTCTGTCGTGATGGTGCCTTGGGGTACCTTAAGCAGATCTTGGGCCGTAATGTTGACGTCATCACGCAACCGGTCAATCTGGTTGGCCTTGGGCATGGCGCGGTCAAACTCTTCCAAGGCAATGCCGACCAGGCCGGGATGGGCCACCCAGGTGCCGTCATGACCGTCTGCGGCTTCACGGGCCTTGTCTTCGCGCACTTTGGCAAGGGCCGCCGCGTTAGCCTCGGGATCGTTTTTAATGGGGATTTGGGCGGCCATACCCCCCATGGCATGGGCGCCCCGGCGGTGACAGGTTTGAATCACGCGCAAGGCATACGATCGCATACAATGCCGGGTCATGGTAATCTGAGAACGATCGGGAAAGATATAGCCGGGGACGTTTTTAAAGCGTTTGATGAAGCTGAAAATATAGTCCCAGCGGCCGCAGTTGAGCCCCGCCATGTGATCTTTCAGTTCGTAAAGGATTTCGTCGGTTTCAAAGGCAGCCGGCATAGTTTCGATCAACACGGTGGCCTTGATGCTGCCCTGGGGGATGTCAAGTTTCTGCTGGGCTTCGATAAAGATATCATTCCACAACCGGGCTTCCAAATGGCTCTCCATTTTGGGCAGATAAAAATAGGGCCCCGTACCCCGTGAAAGCAATTTTTTGGCATTGTGGTAAAAGTAAAGGCCGAAATCAAAGATACCGGCCGATATGGGTTGGTCGTCCACCTTGAAGTGTTTTTCCTCCAGATGCCAACCCCGGGGCCTCACCATCAGGACAGCGGTCTTATCGTTGAGCCGATAGTGTTTGCCCGCCGGCGTATCCAGGGAAATGGTGCCGTCCACCGCATCCATGAGATTGATCTGGCCTTCGATGGTCCCTTGCCAGGTCGGGCTGTGGGAATCTTCAAAATCAGCCATAAAGGCCGATGCGCCGCTGTTCAGCGCGTTTATAACCATTTTGCGATCCACCGGCCCGGTGATCTCCACCCGACGGTCTTGTAAATCTGAGGGCACCGGGGCCACTTTCCAGTCTGACTCGCGGATGCTTCGGGTCTCGGGCAAAAAGTCGGGCAGTCTGCCCTGATCGATATCTGCTTGCCGCTGCTGCCGCCGGGCCAGCAATTCCAGACGGTATCTATTGAATTTGCGATGCAATTGGGTGATGAAATTCAAAGCATCTGCGGTCAAAACCGTGTCGAAGCCGGGTGCCAGCGGACCCAGAAGCTGTATAGATTTGTTACTGCCGGATGAGTTCATATGGCTCCTCCCGCGTGCGGTTAAAGTTGGGGGCAGGCCGCAACCGTGATGTATAAGGCCCGTGGCTTAAAATAGCCGATTGCCATGTTTTCAATTTCAAGATGGGGGGCCGGGTTGCTTGTACTATGGTAAGGGACAAGCGGATATTGTCAACCGTTGTTGATCAATGAATAGGATCCATAAAACTACTTCAGCCGCTGACCGGCCCCATATGGCCTGATATGGGTCCACGTACTCGCATGGATCTGATCCTGGGTGTTTTGCCAAAATTCAGGCGTCAGCAAATCGCCGTGGTGCTTGAGAAAAATTTGACGAAGATCAGAAGGTAGCCCCAGAAAAGAAGCAAACTCTTCAGGAAAGACATCATGGGGGCCCACCATAAACCACGGTTCGTCATTTAAATCGTCTTCATATGCCCGCGACGCGGGCAGCCATCGGAAGTTGCATTCGGTGATGCGGCACAACTCGTCGTAATCATAAAAGACCACGCGACCCAGACTGGTGACGCCGAAATTCTTGATCAGCATATCACCCGGAAAGACATTGATCCGGGCAAGGTCTTTAATGGCCTGGCCATAGTCCAGCACCGCGCCTTTGGCCTCTTGCGCATCGGCCTCCTGCAGATAGATATCCAAGGGGGTCACCCGGCGCTCGACATAGGCATGGTGGATGAGCACATTGGATTGGTCCCGGCTGACCGCTTTCTGGGCCTGATCCGTGATCTCTGCCAACAGCCGGGGGGTAAAGCAACAATCCTCCAATACCAGATTTTCAAAGGTCTGCACATCCACCAGACGACCGGCACGGTCATGTTTGAATACAAATTCATAACGTTCCATCACCTGCCTGGCGGATGATGTTTTGGGGGTGTCGAAGCGGTCGCGGATCAGTTTATAAATCAGATCATCTTTGGGCATGTTGAACGCGATCATCACCATACCGCGTTTTCCGGGTGAAAAATCGAAAAGATCCTCGCTGCACACCTTCTGATGATCCAGCAGGTCGCGATATAATTCGGTCTTGCCGTGTTTGTGAAAGCCCAACCCAATGTAGATCTCAGCCAGGCGTTTTTTGGGCATCAATTTTTTGAGAAAAGCGACCAGGGCGCTGGGACACGATGTGCGGACATGAAAGTAGGAGCGCGAGAAGCTGAACAGGATACGTAGCGACGCTTCGCCGGTCAGCAGCGCGTCCACATAAAACCCGCTCTCACTGCTGTCGATGGCGAATACCAGTGGAATTTTACGGCCATTGACGTGGATGCACCCCACCAGGTAGGCGCTCATGCCCCGGAAAAAGGGTGCCCGGACCATCTCGATGCGCAACCTGTGCCCGTGGCGGTAATCATCTTCCAGTCGCTGGTCGATGCGCTGGGCGCACAACCGGGCATCTCTGTCCAGGTTCCGCCAACGGGTATTGAATCGATACAGCGAAAGGATCTCTTTGATGGTGGCAGGATCGATGGACCGGGTGCGCTTAAGCTGAAAAAGCTCGGGCTCCTGCAAGGAATCGGGTTTTGGGGACAGTATGTCGGAAATATGCAGCTCGGGATCAAAACCCAGCGTGTTGAATAGTTTTCGGTTGATTGAATTAAAAAAAGTACAGGCCAGCTCTGCATCGCAGCGCTGCCGCTGCTGCTGGAGATATTGATCTTTAAGGGCCGCCCACATTGGACGCTCCAAACATCGCTCCGCCAAATGGCGTTTCAGCAAACCCATGGTTTCCAGGACCACTTTGGCATGCAGGTCCAGACGATCAAGGGTATCTTGCCGCATGCCCTGCCAATCGCGATTCTCAAAACGCTTGCCCGCACGCTGGGTAATAGTGGAAAAGGCATCGCAATAGTCATCAAAGCCTGTCGCGAGAATCTGTAAGGCTTGATCAATCAAAAGATTCAGGTTTTTCCGGGACGAACGGTCACCCATCGATATACACCTAATCTGCAGCCAACGGTTGCCTTATATGCTGGGGCAGATGACGAGGGTTGTCAACAAGGCACGCCTAGTTTGGGTCCAACCCCATTGTTCTGGGGCACACCGCCCGTCATGTCGCGTTTGGGCTTGGCAGCGTCCTTTGAAATCTTATAGTTTTAGCTTGACACGCATGTATATATCCTTTAATTAAAGTCAGTTACGAATACATTCAACAGAGCTGCCTCTTTGATTATCATATGACGGATGCTTCAACTGTTTGACGGCATTCTATAAATATCATCGTTCGCATAAAGTTCAGCACCAAAGCGGCAAACAGCCGGTAGAGATTTTCCAATATTTTTTGTTGCCCAATTTAGTGGCCGACGAGAGCCGCGACAGATAGGGGTTGAGTGAAATGAAAAGTGTCGTAATTCCCCGGATTATTTATTCTGAATAAAGCGGTACAAATACATTGTTTAATTCAATTTATCTATAGTAATAGATACTTATAAATATACATTCGGATATATACGCCAAAAGTGGGGTTTTTCTCCCAGAACATTTATCGCCGTTTTTGGGGTCTAATATATGTTATGCTTGAAAAGACAAATAATGAAAAAACATTTTTATAAATTGTTCCTGCCAAGACTTGTCAAAAGAGCCTGCTTAGAGATGATACCTCGTTCCGGAGAGGAGGGCGAGAAGGTCAACTGTTTTGTTGTTGCACTAAATAATCAAGATGGATCTCCATTTTTTATGGCAGCAGATTATGAAGACGGAATATTGCTTGGATTAAAATGGGATGGCCATTCTTATGCTGAAAAGCATTCCATTCAGTTTTCAGATATAAAGAATTTTAACGTGACAATAAAACACTATTATGGCTTGTCCACAATAAGGTATCATAATATATATGCTTTTGCCTGGAACTATTTCACTAAAATAGTTTACATTAAAATACACTTAGCCAGAATTTTTTCTTCCATTGGTCAATATTTATTTAATAAAAAAAAGCTTATAACAAAAAACCGAATGGAATTATTGCATTTCATGCTTGAAGATCAAATATCGCGTGAACATGATAGCATAGGTGTAATTGATTTAATGACAAAGCTCTATTCTATCAAGTGGGTTATGCACCCTTCGAGTGATGACCAGGAAAAGAAATTAGAAATTTATTTGGATTCACTTGTTGAATCTGGCGATCTTCGTAAAGTTAATCATAAATATGTAGTTACGGGTAAAGCGATAAGTACACTCGAACGTTATGAGGAGGAAGAGCGAAGACATGATGAAATTCTAAAACTACAGTGTAGAATGGTATGGCTTACTGTTATATTAGTGACGATAGGTCTTTTACAGGCAGGCTTAGTAAAGCTACCAACATTATTAGATTTTTCCAACGCTCAAAAGCATAACAAATCTATACACACAGACGGGAATTCCGCTTCGCTCGTGTGTCATGACGAAAGTTGATGACTTTCTTGCTGTATCGAAGATGAGGGACGGCCCCTCGGTTTCGGTCACCAGAGATCGGGACCAAACCACCCTATGCGGCATGCATTAAGAGTGCCTGTCGTGAGCGATAGGG
>JBNKKB010000162.1:0-2399 GCA_050291605.1 Desulfobacteraceae bacterium
GGATCGCCGCCATCTCGGTGTTAAAGCCATTGCTGCTGTGCCTTGTAACCGTGGTTACAGCCGCGTTGTCCCGTTTCCAGCAACCGGCGGCCAACGCCCTTTTGCCGTCCCTGGTGCTGCGCCGCAATCTGCAATCGGCTAATTCGGCCATCATGGGCGCCAAAGTTTTGGGGATGGCCCTGGGACCACCCCTGGCCGCGGGAGTGCTGGCGGTTTCGTCTCCCGTGGCGGCCATCTTGTGTGCCGCGGGTTTAACCGCTGCCGGGGGGCTGGCCCTTGGCGGGGTGGCTGCCGGCGACCGAGCGCCCCTTGATGAAGCGGACCGCGGTTTGTGGCGTGCCTTGCGCATGGGAGTTGAGGCCCTGAGAGGGTGGACCCGCGGGGCGATAGTACTGTCGGTCCTCTTAGCATTGGTCATGGGGTCCTTGGAAGTCTTGAGTGTGGTTTTCGTTTCCAAGGACCTTGGTCTGCCTGAAGAGCAAGTGGGATTTTTATTCGGTGGATATGGCACCGGTATGTTGCTCGGCTTGTGCGTGGCCGTGGTTGTCAAACTGGACTGCTCCCGGTGGGCCATGGCCGGCGGCTTCGGCCTTATGGCCACGGCGTTTGCAGGAACGGCGACGGCTCACTCTTTGTGGATTTCAACAGGTCTGATAGCTCTGGCCGGTTTGGGAGAAGGATTGATCCTGGCCCTGATCGCCATGGTTATCTACAAATCTGTGTCCCCCTTGATTCTGGGACGTATATTTGCCATCCAGGACAGCGCCATGTCGGTGACATTCCTCATTTCGGTTGCCTGCACGGGGGTTCTGGTTGGCAATTACGGTGTGCGGGCCCTGCTGTTGGCCGGGGCCGCAATATTGGCGATACCCGCACTGGGGCTGCTGTTCTGTGCCTGGCTCTTGTTGCCCCCCCGTTCCGTCTTCGGACAAACAAGCACCCTACCAGTGAACAGGGAAAGTTAAAGAAAATCGGATCTATAACCATAAAAAGGCGAAGCTGTGACCGTATCTGTCACAACGCCATAATAGCATGGGCCTCAAAAAAGGATCGGTACATCGGAACGGCCTACACAGATCAAAATATGTGTTAAACCAACTTTAACTGAACTTCAACAGTCGCTTTTTAGATTTTATGCAATAACAGGTGGTTAAAATGACGCAAATCAGCTTTGGCACTTCCTTCTATGGCCCTGCAAGGGATTGACCAGGGCTTCTCCGCTTCCGTAGGCCTTATCCAGCTTGAAAAGGCCTTCGCCCCTCAAGCAAAAGGTCGCTATCCGGCGGCCGTTGCCCCGATCCTGATTTCGGCAAGGTCCGCCCCCAGACACACACGCACACGCAAAAGGGGTCACACGCAAAAGGGGTCAAGTCTGCTCTTGACGCATAAACTGAATCCTGTTACTCGTTTTATATGTCCAGGCCGCTTCGAATACAATATCCAAACGCATGGTATCACGTGATGAACCGTGGAAGACGTGGGGAAACTGTATTCCAGTCTAAAGACGACTATCAGTGCTTTATCGATATTTTGCATGAAGCTATCGAGTTGTTTTCCCTGCGCATCAGCGCTTACTGCCTTATGACCAACCACTATCATTTGCTGGTACAAACGCCGGACGGAAATTTATCCAGATGCATGCGCCATATCAATGGGGTCTATACCCAACGATATAATTCCCAATATGGATATGACGGTCAGCTATTCCGAGGGCGCTACAAGGCGATTTTGGTGGGTGAGGACAGATATTTATTGCAGTTGGTTCGCTATATTCACAACAATCCGCTTCGGGCCGGTATCGTGAAAAGCGCCGAGCAATATGAGTGGTCGAGTCATCGCGGTTATTTGTCCAGCGCTAAAAAGTGGGGCTGGTTGCATAAGCAATTCATATTATCCATGCTTGCCAAGGATTCAAAGCACCGGCTTCGAGCCTATCGATCCTTTATGGCCGAGGATGAGGACAAATCGTTTCTGAATCGAATGAGTTTAAAAAGATTGCCATCGGTGCTTGGTGACAATCCATTTGTCAATTCGATCAAGGAAAGGTTCTTTGAACGAAAACGGCATATGGAGGTGCCGGAATGGAAGCGACTGGCTCCGGGCACAAATGATATCGTATTTGCTGTTTGTAATTTATACGGCATCGACAAAGCACAACTTTTTGCCGCAAAGCGTGGGGAAATCAATGAAGCCAGAAATATGGCGATTTACCTGCTTCGCTATCTCAGAGGGGATTCATTGACAACCATCGGAAAGGAATTTGATATCCAAAGCTATAGCACAGTCAGCAGTGTCATCGAGAGATTTAAAGTTCGGATGCAGACAGAGCGAAAGCTGTTACGAAATGTTGAAAAGATAAGAAAGACCTTTATGCGTCAAGAGCAGACCTGACCCCTATT
>JBNKKB010000163.1:0-3440 GCA_050291605.1 Desulfobacteraceae bacterium
CGCAGAATAAGCATACGTACTTTTTGCTTGCAGTCGTTGGCACAGCCATTGCCTTGGTAGTTAAACAAACGCAGGGCGTGTCGCTGAGTTGGTCTCAACTTCCACTTGCAGCCGCAGTGCTGGCTTGGGCACTAAGCTTTCTTTTTGGTTGCCGAAATCGAGCCTATGTTAGTTCAGGACTGCTTACAAATGCAGCCATTTTAGAAGTGAATGCTGGTCGATATGATCTTTCGGGAACGAATCCGGAGAAAATTCAAATTGCACGCGAAACGCTTCACGATATTTTTGAGGACCAGTCAGACAAGGCGAATAAGTACGCAAACTTACAATTCACACTGCTTGTTATAGGCGCAATTCTCTATGTGGCTTGGCACATTTTGGAGATGTACCTACGGACTGTAAATGGATAGTTGCACCGAACCATTTCCTTCAGCCGACTCGGTTCCCTCGCGGCTGAGGAATACGTTGGACGAACGAAGATAAATCTTCGGGAAGCATGGAAGCAGTATAATGGGAAAAGGCGCAAGGCTGAAGAAGAAAAGAAAGCAACAGGTAAAGCGTCCGGAGAAGAAGTTTGCCGAGCTTCTGACGAAGAATTTTCAAAAAGAGCTGCGCAACTCGGAACTCTGGGATCAAATGGTCGCCGAGTTTGGAGAAGAAAAAGCCAAGCAAGTATTAAAAGAGTGCAAAGCCCAGGTAGCACCTGGAGGAAAATCTAGTTGAAAGCGGGTACAGTCCAAAGAATATTCAACGTCCATTTTCCCGCCTATGCGCAAGCACACAAACTGCATTCGCGCGAGCGCGACGCGGCCTGGTCCATCATGACCTGCCGAACCCCCGAGCAAGGCTACCATATCAATGCCTGCCCCAACGGCGACTATCAAACGACGGTGCTCAATTCCTGCAAACACAGAGCCTGCCCGCAGTGCGGCGCAACCGACACGGAACGGTGGCTTGAACGCCGCAAGGCGCAGGCGTTGGATTGTGCCTATTACCAGGTCGTGTTCACGATCAGTCACGCGCTGCACATTATCTGGCGTTACAATCGCAAGCGCTTTACCGATCTGATGTTTCGCGCTGCCTGGCACAGCCTGCGTGAGCTGCTTGCCGATTGGAAGTACTTGGGCGGCCTTCCCGGTGCCATAGCTGTATTTCAAAGCTGGGATGATGAACTGCGCGAGCACTGCCATTTGCATTTCATCATCACCGCAGGTGGTTTGAATGCCGATGGCCGCTGGGTGGCCTGTGATAAGGATATTTTGCTACCAACCCCGGTTTTGGCCGCCAAATTTCGCGGAAAGTTTCTATCCTATCTAAAAGAAGCCTTTTGCGAGTTTAGCGCCACAGGGACGAAAAAACCAGAGGACCAAATCCTGACGCCCCCAACCGGCATGCGCAAACAGCAATGTCTGAACTTGCTGAACAAGCTCGGCCGACAGCGCTGGCACGCGGACGTCGAGCCAGCGTACGCACATGCCAACGGCGTATTTAAATACGTAGGGCGGTATATTCGCAGGGGTCCGATTTCAGAGCGTAGGATCCTGGCCTATGACGGTCAGAGCGTCACCATCGGTTATGCGCATCAAGACAAACACGACAGCGAGGCTTTCACACTACCCGCACAGCAGTTTATCCAGCGGCTGCTGAGCCATGTTCCCGAGAAAGGGACTCATGTGGTAAGATCCTATGGGTTATTTCACCCCAACTGTCGCGATAAACTCGATCTGGCGCGTAAGCACCTGGGTCAAGGTCCGTATATTTCGATTCTGAAACTGCCCGATACGATCGAAATACTGGCCCGCATGTTTCCAGACCAAGACATCGGTTTATGTCCGATATGTTCTGAAAGGCTGCGCACCGTTTTCATCTGCCGAGGCGGTCAAGCACCGCGATGGAAGCTTGCCGCCTGATCGACAAACCGACAAAAACAAAAGACGGTTCCGTCATGAGGGACCAGTAGTGTCAAAGAAAACAAAATTTTGTAGCAATACAACCAATTGAGGTGATGTTGCCGGCCGATGAATCAACAAGCAGTAATGAATAGATGCAATGATAGGCAGCGAACAAAAACCGGTGAATTACCAGCGTCGATTGAGCTTTCAGAAAAATCCATTAAGATGAAAGCCAAGAGCGCGTTCGTCCAACACCAGGATGATGCAGACAACCCTGGACACTGTGCTAGGAAATAGTTCGTAATAGCAATCTCGCATCGCGATTGAGCCAATGCCGATCCATATACCCGGGTTGCAGCATATCCTAAACGTTATAAATTAGGATAAAATATGAATAAGCCGTTGAAGATAACTTCTGTATTAATTGTGTTAATTGCTTCGGCTATAGCTTTTTCATACTTTTATCTTCCTGTTAATCGTGTAGGGATTTCCTCTGAGTTGATAATGCTTGGAGATCTAAATAATGACAACAAATGGGACAATAAAGACAAAGACTATTTAAACGGTGTGTTAACAGACCCTTTTTCCTACGACGATCTGACATTACTAAAAATCGACACTAATAAAAACAGCTTTATTGACGAAGAAGATATTACCTTTCTTAACCATATTTATCAATTTTCAGACCCATACCTTGCGGAAAAAATGGCGGACAGACAAGGGATTTATTTTCCAAGGCCTAGAGAATTGTTTAAATATCTTCCCAGGTCTGAATATGTTCAACGCCCCCTCTATTCACTGGACAATAAGATCTCCCAAACATCACCTTTTTCGTTTCTAAAAAATATTCAACCACGAATACCCTCTTCACCTTATGAAGAACAACTTCTTTATGAAATCTATAACGAGGCAATTCGCTTTTCATTTGCATATGTTTCGCGGGAAAATCGACTCACAGAAATAGAAAAAGACTATGCACAAAAGAAAATTAGACATTGCGATGATCTTTTTAATCTGAAGCAACATTTCCCGTTATTGCTCAATTTAATCAGTCTGGTGGAAGATGCAGAGACATTAACAATCACGGAACAGTCTGATTTCATCAAAAAACTTTTGTACTTCCGCGATCATCTGAAGGAACTACTAGTTTCCGAAGATTTCATAGCATTCGATCATGGCCAGGTTCCATATACTGTTATTTACAAAAAAATCGAAGAACAACTTAAGTCAGACCTTAATATTTCTTTGGAATTCAACTCGCTACCTCCCCCAAGAGATTTTACAAATTTACAAAACTATCTGGATAGAGCCGAGTGGCAAACATTCAAAAGCAGAACAAAACAAGACGCGTTCAAACAACTTGTTTTGTATGCGCAATATGATCGTAGATACTTAAGGGCTGTGTCTAAGACATCACCCAAAAAACATGATGTTCAACTCCAGAACCACAATCTGCCTATGATTTTGTTGTTTCGAGAAGCTTTGAAAATATCTGAGAACAATAAGAAAGCAGCTGTAGCACTGCTTGACGAAGCCATCAGAATCCCC
>JBNKKB010000164.1:0-10776 GCA_050291605.1 Desulfobacteraceae bacterium
CGGCAGTTACCGCCGGCGTCGGATCCCTCTCCGGGCCGCTTCACGGAGGTGCCAATACGCGGGTGATGCAGATGCTGCTCGAAATCGGGGATGTGGATAAGGCCGACGACTATATTGCCAACGTTCTCGATACCGGTGGCGTAATCATGGGGTTGGGCCATGCCGTTTACCAGGTGGACGACCCCCGGGCGCATATCATCGCCCCCATGTCGCAAACCCTGGGAAAACGGTCCGGCGACACCCGCTGGTACGATCTTTCCAAAGCGTTGGAAATCAAGGGCAAGGCTGCCTTCAAAGAGAGAAAAGGCAAGGACATATTCGTCAACGTTGATTTTTACAGTGCCTCGCTCTACTACTATATGGGGGTTCCGGTGGATCTGTTTTCACCTCTTTTCGCCATCTCTAGGGTGGCGGGTTGGGCCGCCCATGTGCTGGAGGAGCAATTTGCTGAAGCTGCACCCAAGCCCATGCTCTACCGCCCTGAGTCCGACTATGTGGGAGACTATTGCGGTGTGGAGGAGTGCAGTTTTGTACCGCTGGACGATCGTTAGGGAAATTGAGTGTTTGCCCTGAATGAATTCGTCGTTGAAAGGACAACCCCAATTGGTTGAACCTGAAAAAATCCGGATGACCAAGCAGCGCCGCTTGATATTGGATGTATTGCGCAAAAACAATGTACATCCCACAGCGGATGTGGTTTACGAGTTGGTGCGCCGGCATCTGCCGCGTATCAGCCTGGGGACGGTGTATCGCAACCTCGAAATCCTGACTGCCTTGGGTGAAATCCAGACGCTGGAGCTCAGTGGCAGCCAAAAGCGATACGACGGCAATCCTTGTAAGCACTATCATATTCGCTGCATGCATTGCGGAGTTCTGGACGATGCCCCCATCGCACCATTCAATCAACTTGAAGACAAACTCTACAATGCGACCGTGTTCACCATATTAGGCCATCGCCTTGAATTTTTAGGACTTTGCCCGGCTTGTTCGACCGATGAGTCAGCGCGCCAAGCGGTGGAACAAACTCTTGCGGCTGCCCAGGAGCCATGAATTGTAAAGCGGTGGTTTTTGATTTGGATGGTACGTTGTTGGACACGCTGGCAGATCTTGCCCGATCAGCCAATCGGGTGCTGGCCAACCACGGCTATCCCACCCACCCCGAAAATGCATTCAACCAATTTGTGGGCGATGGTTCTAAGTTGCTTATGACGCGGGCGCTGCCTGAAAATCAGCGCCGGCCCGCTGTTATTGATGCTTGCCTGAACGAATTCATCGCCGATTACCAGTCACATTGGGCCGATACCACAAAGCCATATGCCGGCATGATGGACCTTATTGAGGTGCTGGTGGATAGAGCCATACATTTGTCTGTGGTAACCAACAAACCCCACCGGTTCACCGGGGCCATGATGGCGCACTACTTCAAAGGTTTGCCTTTTATCTCCATCGTGGGGCAGCAAGCCGGCATTCCCAAAAAGCCGCATCCCCGGCAAGCGCTGGCAGTTGCCGACAAAATGGGTGTGGTGCCGGCGGCGTGTGTATTTTTGGGCGACAGTGCCGTGGATATGGAGACAGCCATTCGGGCAGGTATGCAACCGGTAGGTGCTGGATGGGGTTTTCGCCCGGCCCGGGAGTTAAGAACGGCCGGTGCGACTGTCGTGCTTGAGCACCCCCTGGATTTGCTTCAGGTCATCTAAATAGAACGGCCTTACGCTTGGGACAACTCATCTTGCAGCCAACGTTTGACCGCGCCTTCAACGGCGTAAACACCTTTAAGGTTTCCGTATTCTTTTGAGAATTCCTGTTTGATGGATTCGGGCATCTGAATGGCGGCAATCTCCTTGGCCTCCTCAGAGTTGCGTCGGATCAGATAGATCATGGGTGGCTCTTTCCACGTGCTGACCACAAAATAGAGGGTTTCGTCCCCTTTGGAACGAATCACATAGTTGCCGCTGGCCCAGTTATTTCCCCATTCGAGATAGAGTCGTACGGCCTCTTCAGGGGTCATTTCCCAGTCTATGGCATCCAGTAAGTCCGGGTCTTGTCTGATTTTATCCAACTCCGTCATTTGGCCACCGCCTTTTCAAGTATTGATCATGACACGACGACATATGGAAAGCGTCGATTTCAATTTTTCGTCCGTTGCTAAATTTTCGCTATCTGTCTTAGTCTGTTTTAACCTTTTTTAATCTGTTTTAATTATAAGCAACATATATGCCTTTGCATCCAATTTAGGTCGGAATGTCTGCTCAGTACTTGCGGTGCTTGCGCCCTCCGTAGCGATGTGGTACCCATAAAAATTAGCTGATCAGCGCGGTTGCTGGATTTATTCACCTTTCGAGCCCCCTTTTAAATTAGCAAAGAAAATTTAATAATCTCCATCACGTGAGCAACGCATGGCGTTCGTCAGGGGTTTGTGAGACAGGTGTGTATCAAATAAATGGAAAAGAGGTTTCATCGTATTTTTATCCAATAATAATGGTTCTTTGAAAATAGTTACAGGTTCAAAACAACGGCCGCAATGACCGCCAATGTATCATGAAACCGCCATACAAAGCGTTGGGGCGGAGCAGTGCAGGTGATCTCGGCGGTTTGTGAGACCCCTAAAACAGGGGCTATAAGGCAATTGGTCCTTTGGCCGACAGCTTGGCACATTTTTTGAATTTACAATATGCCGTGTAGCCGTTGGCGTACATGTTTATTTTCAAGGAGCTTGCAATTTGTGAAACCATGCGATCAGAATATCAAGTGTACCATTGAGTTGACCGAAAAGATGATGCAACTGGCCGATCAAGGTGATGCTGAGCGAGAAGACACCGGTTGTGGCGTCCTTTACGGTGTGTTGCGTGATTCAGCCTATAAAATTTTGCAAATGGCGGAACAAGAGAAAAAGCGGCATCAGGAAAAAGGATGGTGGCAGGAACCTAACACCCCCAACGTCAATCCAAAGCCGTGTAAATAAGGATCGCCCGAAGGCAAAACAAGGAGGATGGTTTTGGCAACCCTAAAAGGAGTGGTAAGTCGAACCCATACCCAAACATCAAGAGGAGGATTTCATGACAGAGAGGCTGGAGGTTTATAAGTGTGAGTTGTGTGGCAACATAGTGGAAGTACTTCATGCCGGTGGAGGTGAGTTGGTGTGCTGTGGCCAGCCCATGATTTGCCAGAGAGAAAACACTGTTGATGCCGCCCAAGAAAAACATGTGCCGGTAATCGAGAAGGTGGATGGTGGTGTGAAAGTTTCAGTGGGTAGTGTGGCCCACCCCATGGAAGAAAAACACTACATTCAATGGATCGAAATTGTCGCCGACGGCAAGGTTTACCGGCAGTTTCTAAATCCGGGTGAAGTACCTGAAGCCGTGTTTAAGGTTGATGCGACCACCATCACGGCCAGGGAATACTGCAACCTGCATGGCCATTGGAAGGCGGGATAAACCGGCGCTGTCACCGGTTTTTGAATACCACCGCCGGTATGTGTGTGGCCGATTAAAATCAAGGAGGTAGATCCATGGCCAGTTGGAAATGCGGCAAATGCGGTTACGAGTTTGATGCGGACGCACCGCCGGATACGTGCCCATCTTGCAAAGAAAAATGCGAATTTTTAGATAATTCATGCTACACACCCGATTGCGAGAGCACCGGAAAAGATCCTCGCATCGGTTAATCTGTATCCCTGAGGGCAGTGGTCGGGTGGCCGGTATTGCATTGATATCCACTTTTGGCTCCCCGGTCTGCCCGTGGGTAAGGAGGACACCATGACGACGCCTCAACATTGCCCCGGCTTTCAAAGCCACAAACATTTAAAATCTTTCATTTGTAAGTGTCAGGAGTGTGGACGGGAAAAAGAAATCTTTTCCGATGAGTTTGAAAAAACGCACAAGTGCGCAGAGTGCGGCAAACCCATCGATTTTTCCCAATGTCGGCTGGACGGTGAGGCCTGACCCGCTTGTCTGTCGATATGCATCGATGCCTAAAATTAAAACAATGAAAAGGGCTTTTCCGATGGTGCGTACCATTGGCGGCCCTTTTTGGTGCGGTGGCGTCTCTCGCCTGCTTGACGACGATCGTGATGATTTTATTTCCGCAGTGTTGATCTGCCGGATATGGACATCTAGCATGTTCAAAACCAAGGTGGTCCCAGCGGATCTGGATCTTGAATGAGCCTAAAAAGGGAGCGTATTGTTAATGGTTGGAAGAATTGTGTTTGCGTTGTTCATCTGCATGATGCTGGTGGTCAGTGCCATTGCCGTGGAGAACAAAGGTGCTGAGCGGATTATGATAGCGGCCGGTAGCCGCGGCGTGGTACCCTTTCCCCATCACAGCCACCAGAATGTACTGGGCGACTGCCAGATATGCCATGCTTTGTTCCCCCAAGAGCCGGGCGGCATTGCACGGCTTAAAAAAGAGGGCCGATTGGTCAAAAAACAAGTGATGAACAAGCTCTGCGTCAATTGTCACAAGTTGCAGGAAAAAATGGGCAATCCCAGTGGTCCGAAAACTTGTTCGAAATGTCATATTAAAAAGAAAAAATAATTATACTAGATAAGTGTTGAGTTTAAGTTAATGCCTGCTGTCGATTATAGGTAACGGAGCGCATTTCTTTTTGTGTCTGAGATTTCGTGCAAGGGTGATTGCACACCTATTGTAAAGGATTCGGTATGCTTGCTTTGGGGTTACAAGGCAGTCCGCGTAAAAAGGGCAACAGCGATGTGTTGTTGTCCCATTTTATGAAATCTCTGGGCCAACACGGTGTACGAACCCACACCATTGATGTGGTGCGCCGTCACGTAGAGCCCTGCAAAGAGTTGACGGTCTGTGAAAAAACGGGTTTATGCCCCATTGATGATGAAATGGGCCGCGAGATCTACCCGCTATTGCGAGAGGCCGACATTATCGTTGCGGCGTCACCAATATTTTTTTATAATGTGTCCGCTCAGCTCAAAGCATTGATCGATCGCTGTCAAGCATTATGGGCGCGCAAATATATACTGAAAATTAAAGATCCCGGGCACCGTGTGCGGCGCGGATTTTTCATGGCGGTAGGCGCCAGTCGCGGCAAGCAGCTCTTTGACGGTTTGCATTTGACAGCCAAATATTTTTTCGATGCCGTTGATGCCCAATACGCCGGTCATCTGACCTACCGCGGCGTTGAAGGGCGTGGAGAGATCGCCCGGCATGAGACCATGGAACAGGATGTGAGGCGGGCGGCGGCTAAATTAACAGCCGGTTTGGCGCAACGACATAAAGTGTTGTTTGCCGGGCGCCAGGATGCGGGTCGCAGCCAGATGGCGGCGGCGTTTGCACGCCTGCATGGTGGGGAGCTTTTAGATGTGGCCTGTGCGGGTGACGAACCCGCTGAAAAGCTTGATCCCGCAGTGGTGGAGGCCATGCAGGAAAAGGGCATCGATATGGGGTTTCGTAGACCCTGCTCGCTGCCGGTCGCCGTCAAAAAGCAGGTGCCTGATGAAGTGATCGCTGTAGGATGCAGCGACACAAATGCGCTGAAACCGGGCCGCCCACCGCTGCAATGGGGTTTGCCCGATCCTGTGGGACAATCCATCGACACCGTGCGATCGGTGCGCGATGCCTTGGAACAGTATGTAAAAAGTTACATCGATAAATTGCCGTCAGATTGATTCAAACCCAACTAAGATGAGGAGGAAAGCGATTATGGACCGTTATGTTTGTACCATTTGCGGATACGTGTATGATCCTGAGCAGGGCGACCCTGATAATGATGTGGACGCCGGTACGAAATGGGAAGATGTGCCCAGCGATTGGGAATGTCCGGTTTGTGGCGCCGGAAAAGACGATTTCGAAAAAGAAGAGTAACTTTTCCCATCAATTTTGCAGTGCCCTTTTTGCCGCCCTACGGGGCAAGAAGGGCATTGTAGATCTTAGCTAACAGCAACATTTAAAAGAATTGCAAGGATAAGCTGATGAAACCCGAACAAATTGCCAAAGGAATTTATGATGTCGGTGTCAACGACTGGAATATCGACGATTTTCATGGGTACTCAACGCCCCTGGGCACCAGCTACAATGCCTTTTTGATGATGGATGAAAAAGTGGCCCTGATCGATACGGTAAAGAATAAATTTTCCGATCAATTGATGGCCAATATTTCAAAAATTATCGATCCGCGTCGTATTGATTGTGTGATCAGCAACCATGCCGAGCTGGATCACTCAGGCAGCCTTGCCCGCGTCATGCATTACATTGGAGAGGACAAGCCCATTTATTGCTCCAAAATGGGCGCTAAAAATTTGGCCAAGCACTTTACCCAGAATCTGAATTTTCGCCCGGTTCAAGAGGGCGAAACCTTGAGTTTGGGCAGCCGCACATTGACCTTCGTGGAAACCCGCATGCTGCATTGGCCGGACAACATGTTTACCTATGTCGTAGAGGACAAGATTCTTTTTTCCAGTGATGCGTTTGGTCAGCACTATGCGGGTTTTGAAAAATATGATGATGTGGTGGGAGATAGCATTATGACCCACGCCCAGAAGTATTACGCCAATATCCTGATGCTCTATGCCCCCCATACGCTTAAGTTGATGGACAAGGTCTCCAAATTGGGGCTGGAGTTCAACATGATTTGTCCGGATCACGGGGTCTATTGGCGCAAGGACCCTGCAAAGATCGTCAACGCCTATGTCGAGTGGAGCAAGCAAACCGCTAAACGCAAGGCCGTGGTGGTCTACGATACCATGTGGCACAGTACGGAAAAAATGGCTGATGCCGTGGCGGATGGTTTGAATGCCGAGGGCATTGCCGTTCGCCCCATGTACTTGGGCAAATGGCACCGCAGCGATATCATGACCGATGTACTGGATGCCAAGGCCGTGATCATTGGGTCGCCGACATTGAACAACACCCTTTTTCCCACCGTTGCGGATATGTTGGCCTATATGAAGGGGCTTAAACCATTGAACAAGATGGGTGCCGCGTTCGGTTCATATGGCTGGAGTGGTGAAGCCCCCAAAATGATCACCAAAGCCCTTGAGGCGATGAAGTTTGATGTGGTTGAGCCGTTGCGGCATCAGTACCTTCCGGACGGTAATGCCCTCGAAGCCAGCTATGCGCTGGGCAGCACTGTGGGCCGTGCCATAAACGAGCAGGTCCCCGCATGAAGATGCCGGTCGTTGATATTGTAGCGTGCACCCTCTGCATGGGGTGCGTTGAAGTAGGCCCTGAGGTGTTTCGGCTCAACGCGGACAACGGGTATATTGAAGTGGCAGACCTTGAATCCTATCCGGAGGATTTGGTCAATGAGGCCATAAAATATTGTCCGGAAGATGCCATAGAGTGGGAGGAATATTAGAAACCATGAAGAAGGTGGCTCTGTTTGTTTTTAATGGCGATCCCATTCTATGACTCACCGGAGATTAAAAAAACAAGCGCTATCCATTTTAGAGTCCGATGATTGGCCTGCGGCATTGGATGCCCTATGCCAATTTCCCCCGCGCCGGATTGTTAATACTTTTTTTGGTTTGCTCTACCATATGGAGCCCCATGTGCGTTGGCGGGTGGTGTCGGCCATGGGTCAAGTGGTATCCCGGCTGGCCGATCAAAATAGGGAATCGGCGAGGATCATTATGCGACGCTTGATGTGGAATCTTAATGACGAATCGGGTGGAATGGGTTGGGGGTCCCCCGAATCTATGGGCGAGATCATGGCATGCAATGCGCGCCTTGCCCGGGAATTTGGATGCATCTTGGTCTCCTATGCTGATCCGGCAGGCAACTACATAGAGCATCCTGCACTGCAACAGGGGGTGCTTTGGGGGTGGGGTCGTTTGGGGCATATCCGACCCGAGCTGTTTCAACCCAGTGCCGGATTGCTGGTGCCCTTTCTAAAGTCTTCGGACCCTTATCATCGGGGATTGGCCGCTTGGGCGGCTGAATTGCTCGATGCCGATATGTTGATGGCGCCTTTAAAGGCCTTGACGACGGACGCACAAGAAATCACCATTTACATGGATCTTCAGTTTAGAAAGATAATGATTGGTCGCTTGGCACAAAAGGCCTTGGATGCACAAAGCCGATATTAAAATATAAGATCTGCTGCGAACAATCTATTCCAGGATGAGATATCCGTCGGCGTCCTTTTCCACCTGCGTGATGCCGGGGTGTTCTTTTTCCAAATTGCGCAGCAGGGTATCGCGGGCTTTGACATGTTCACGCAACGTGTCACGCTCTCTGGTCAGATCCAGCGACTCCAACGCCCTGCGAATTGTGATTTTAATGTCTTCATTATCCCAGGGCTTCATGATGAATTTGTAGACACCGGCTTCATTGATGGCCTTGACGGCCACCTGAAGATCCGTCTCTCCCGTCAACATGATGGTGAGGGTGCTCGGCTGCTCGGTCTTGACTTTTTGTAAAAAAGTGACGCCGTCCATTTGGGGCATATTTTGATCGCTCATCACCAGGTCAAATTCCCGCATCTCAAGTAGTTTTAAGCCTTCTTCTCCGCCCAAGGCAGTGAAGATATCATAGTTTTCATTCCGCAAGCTGCGTTCAAGGGCCTTTAGGACCTGCTCTTCATCATCGACGATGAGAATGGTTCGCTGATGCATAAATTCCATCCTTGGTTGGGCAATGTCGCAATGGCATTCTTTTCCATGGGTAATGCAAAGCCATGTGACATGACTCGTTTGACTCTATCATCGACACTTTGGCCATAATCTTTACTCAAATCAGGAAAATGCAATTTTTCAATCAATGGCGCTGGCCAGGAATGGGTTGAATCCTGTCGTGGCCAAGCCGGTTACACCGTTAATGGCAAACTAAACAATCGGCATGTATTGTGCCAAATTGCAGCCGCCAGTTCAGCTGGATCTTCCTCTCGCACCGCAGCCAATTTTAACAGTATCGTTCGCACAAAAGCCGGTTCATTGCGGCGGTGTTTGTTGCGTTCAGGCGTGGGAGTTAAATAAGGGGCGTCCGTTTCCACCAGCAACCGGTCGGCGGGTATTTCTCGTACCATTTGGCGCAATTGTGCGCCTCTGCTTTTGATGGTAATTATTCCCGTGATTCCGATATACAGCCCCAAATCCAGGTAGGCCCGCAGGTCGGAAAGGCTACCGGAAAAACAGTGGATGACCCCTTTGCGTTGGGGCGCCCAGTGGGTTTTCAGTATCTCTAAAAAACGTCCCCGGCTGTCTCTTTCATGAAAGATCATCGGCAGTTCCAACTCCGATCCCAATTCCAGCTGCCGCACAAACCAATGGACCTGATCTTTTTCGGGAGAGAACATACGATTGTAGTCCAAACCTGTTTCTCCCCAGGCCTTAACACACGGCGACTGAGCCAAAAATTTCAAATCATTCAGACTAGCTTCACTGCAAGCGCCGGCATCGTGGGGGTGCACGCCCACCGATGCGACGATACCATCATACCGGTCGGCAATGGCAACTGCCTTTTTGGAGCTTGTCTCATCGGTGCCCACCACCATCATGCGCTTAATTCCGGCAGTATGGGCCCGATCGATAACATCATCTAAATCTGGGGAAAAACTGCGATCATCCAAATGACAATGACTATCAAATATTTGCATTTGTCCGGTAAGTCCTACCCATTAGGGATTGTCGCATTGACTTTGGCTTGAGATGAATTGGAGATATCATCGATGGGTTCAGGAGTAAACCATTTAGCCAAAAGACCCTATCGTGCATTACTAATAAAAAAATATAAAAAAAGTAATGAATAAATATTGACATGACATATCGCGTATATATTATTGGGTCAAATGGCATTGAATGAGGTGCCCGCGACAATTTTACAATATAGATATTGGGAGGTAATACCATGCAATTGATCAAATGGAATCCAGCAAGAGATTTTTTTAACCTGCGTCATCCGGTGAACAGTCTGTTCGATGATTTTTTCTATCCCTCGCGCAAGAAGCCCTTAGATGAAAAAACCTGGAACTGGAACCCTGCGGTGGATATTTACGAAGAAACGGACAATATTGTGGTGAAAGCGGAAATTCCGGGGATGGACAAGGAGGGCATCAGTGTAGACGTCAAAGATCGCGTCCTGACCCTTAAAGGCGAGCGCACGGTGGAAAACGAAGTCAACGATGAAAAATATTTTCGGCGTGAACGCAGTTATGGCCGCTTTGAACGTGCTTTTACCTTGCCGGCAGCTGTGGATCCGGAGGCCATCAAGGCCGAATACAAAGATGGTGTGCTCAAGGTCTTGGTACCCAAACCCGAGCATAGCAAACCCAAACAGATATCGGTCCACTAATCCCACCCCCCTGTATCGGGTGTCCCCCCCTTAACCGCCCGTGGTGGAAACACCCGGGCGGTATCTTCTGGGTCGGGTTCATTCCATTCCGGCACGTGCATACAACTCGAAAAAGTGATGGGTCGGGCCATGGCCTTTCCCGATATTCAAGGCATGGGCGATGGCGCCGCTGATATAGGTTTTTGCATTTTGCACGGCTTCAAAAAAATCCAACCCCCTGGCCAGATAGGCTGCAATGGCCGCTGAGAAGGTGCAGCCCGTGCCATGGGTATTGGTGGTGGCCAAGCGTGGCGTGCTCAGTTTTTTAAACGATCGGCCATCATACAAAATGTCTGTGGCCTGCGCTCCGCTCAAGTGTCCGCCTTTAACCACAACTTTAGCGACCCCCAAATCCAATATTCTTTGGGCGGCGGTCTGCATCTGATTTTCGTCGCAGATGGGGCGGCCCACCAGGGCTTCGGCTTCATGGATGTTTGGGGTGACCACTTCCGCCAAGGGGAAGAGCTTTTCCACCAGGGC
>JBNKKB010000165.1:0-93329 GCA_050291605.1 Desulfobacteraceae bacterium
TTAAAACGAAAGTGATCCAGATCAGGCGTGATGGTCAAATTATAGTTTACGGGGCGTATATTATCCGGCATGAAAGATCCTTTGCAAAAGGTTTCGGGTTTCGGGAAGAATGATAGAACGCGTTGACGCTGGATGCAATAGGGATTGTATTCGATGCTGTAGAGTGATCTGCAGGCGCCGAATTTTATTTTATGTGCTAAGGGCTCGCGCAAAAATAACTTCACATTTTTATGCGCCGATGCATCCTGCCTGGCGGCGTTGCCCAAGCGCAGAAATATCTCGATATTCCAGCACTTCGGCGCCTTGCCAGGCAGGCGCCTCAACACCTAAAAATGTAAATTTATTTTTGCGCGAACCCTAAGGATATTCAGAGCAATTTGGAATCCCCATCTCATTGAGATGCCAGTTTATTTTTTGCTGATATCATATTTCTTTCGGCATTGTGATAGTTGGGTTCGATTCGCAGGGCTTCGCTAAAATGATCTATGGCTTTTTGGAATTGCTTTTGGGTTAAATATACGACGCCCATACCGTTGTGTGCCTTGGCATATTGCGGATTAATGGAGAGTGACTTTAAATACATGTTGCCTGCTTTTGAAAGGTTACCCCGGCGAAAATACAGGTTTCCTAAGGCATTGCACGCTTTGTAGGGGTATGGGTTCAGCGCGATGGCCGCTTGATAATGCTCGATTGCAGATGATATTTCACCCTGGGATTCATAGATATGGGCCAGATTATGGTGGGTGTCCGCTTGAATGGAAGGCCGCGCTTTGGGGTGCATTTTCGAGTAATCCTTGTTAATGCGCAGCACTTGCCTGTAATGCTTTAGGGCAAGGTCCATCCTGCCCTGACGATAATAGACGCGTCCTAAATTGAAATGAGCAAAATCAAAATGGGGACGTAATTCAATGGCCTGGTGGTAACAATCCATGGCACCTGCCAAGTCGCCCTGCTTTTCCTTAATCGTACCTAAATTGTTATGGGCCATCCAGCTGCTCGGTGTTTTTTGAAGGGTATCCTGCCATAACGTCTCCAAGTTTTGATAAATGGCGGTTTGAAAATGCGATTGAACACCCAGCGATAGCATGGCCGCTGTGGCCAAGAGGGCCAATAGGGCATGGTACCTTTGCCCGGTTTTTTGGCGGAGCCAAAAAAGACCGGAGCATATCAAAGCAATCATGGGAATACTGGCTAAATATTGAAAATGGTCTGCCACAAATGAGAATCGATGGGGATAGACATTGAAAAAACCTATAGCCGGAAAAAGCGTTCCTGAAAACAGCATGATAGCGACGAAAGGGCCTTTCCCGAACCTTTTCCGAAGGGCATAACAGCCACCGAAGATCCCCAGAATTGCAGCAGGAAAGAGGTATTGCCACCATACACCGGTATCGACTTGCCAACGCGCATAAAAGAAGGCCAGGTCATGGGGCCATAATATATTCGAGCAATAAAACCACAACGCCCTGCCGGCAACAAGCACCCTTTCAATGATAGACAATGCCCATTCCTCTCCTTGGGCGCCCAGGTGGTTTTTCTCGATCCACGCGGTGGTGAGTCCCATGATCAATCCGGCCGCGAAGAACGGCAAAAGCAGCAGGACCTGTTTCAGTGCAATGCGATGGCGTTTCCACCAAATTAGAACCAATATAGCGGCCGGTAGGCTGCAGGTAACGGTTTTGCTGGCCAAGGCCAAAAGAAATAACACAAAGGAGACACCATATAGCATCCAATGGTCTACATTGCGTTCTCCTGCCGGCTGAGAATCGGAGAGTCGCGCAGTACGGGATAAATCCAAATGCAGGAATTTAATATAGGCCCAGAGAGAGAGCAGATAGAAAAATGTCGATAGCACATTCTTGCGTTCTGTAATCCAAGCCACGGATTCAACATGCACGGGATGCAGCGTAAAGATCAGCGCGGTCAGCCATGAAAACGGGACACCCAATGAGGTTAATATGGCCCAGATTAAAAGGGCATTCAGCACATGGAACAGAATGTTGTTGAAATGATAACCCGCCGGATTGAGCTGCCAAAACTGATACTCCAGCCAAAACGTCGTATGGGTCATGGGATAGTACTGGGGTTCCGCGTCAAAATCGAACCAAATCTGCTTCAGTCCATCAGCCGTTCTGAGCAACTCATTGTTGACGACATAAACATCGTCATCCCAAATAAAGCCGTTTTTTATCCCCGACCCATGGGCGCCAAACCCAGCGCATAGAATCATTAAAGAAATCAGAATATTTCGGTATTGCCTGGTGATCATCGGCGCAAACCTCGTTGCGGATCAAATCGAACCGCGGTATGTATCCCGGGATCATTCAAAGGCGCAATCGGCGATCGGATACCGGTCAATCTTTCAAGGCAACCCAAAGCAGGGGTTGAATGCAGATGCCGGCCATATGAATTTCGGCAAGTTTATCCCAGGAAGACGGAGAATGCAAATGCCACACCGTGTGGCGTCCATTCATGTGGATTGAGGTGGTTGTTTAAATTTCCTGCAAGCTATCTTAAAATAAAGAGATGATGGGGCTGATTGGGGTTATGTTGACTTCGGGTATGGCGTTGTATAATTAAATGAAGCCATGGATTATATTAGCGCTCAAAAATTTGTGCAGAAACTTTCCACAACAAAATTGGACGGCGGATTAACCTTACGGGAATTGACTGATCATGAAGGCATCTCGCTGTGGTGGTTCGCCCATTTTGATTTCATCGATCTATTGCTGCACATGCCTGCAGGACACGGTAAATATAACCCATTGGAACTAAGGCTCCAGGCCATGATCGGTATGCTGCCGGCAGGATTGTTCGCCGGGTTTAATTTCGTTTATGATGTATTTCGAAAACTAATTATCCATGCGCTTTTATTTTTTTACCGATCCCGCAATGGGGGTGCAGCGCCGGATCGGAAAAAGATAATGTTTACTGCCGCTGACAATAGATGGCGTTGGCTTTCAGAATCCGATAGCGGCAGACGTCGATTGACCGATACTTTTTTCGATCCATTGGTTCGGATTTTGAAAAAAGATTACCATCTTATCGGTACCTATCCCTGTGTTAAATACATCTACCCATTTCAAATTGCATTTGAAAGCCTCAAGGTGCTCATCAGCAAGGTAAAATCATGGGAGATCGAGCACCTTCCTTTTGAAATATTCTGGACCCCGAAAGTTTGGCTCATGGAGTATCGTGCATGCGTGCGTTTTGCCGCGCGGTGGGCAAATGTAGCAAACGACACCACTTTTCGCGAATTATGCATTTTAAACGGCATCGACTATTACGATATCATCCGGATTCAGATGAAATTTTATTTTAAAGTGCTTTTTGCGACCGCGATTAAGCGCATTGCACTATCGAACCGCATGCTGAAAATAACGTGCCCGGATCTTGTTGCGCTCATCAATGAATACGGCATATTTGAGCGTGCGCTGTTAATTGCTGCCAAACAAAACGGCATTCCGACGTTTGCAATCCAGCACGGCAATATCCATGCAGCGCACCCGGGTTATATGTACTCAAAAAAAGAGATTTCCATTGATGGATCGGTTCGATCGCCGTTTTGTCCAATTCCGGACAAAACGGCTGTCTACGGGAAATACTATCAACAACTGTTAACGGAACAAAGTGCGTATCCCCAAAATAGTCTCATCGTGACCGGGCAGCCGAGATACGATGTCCTGGCCGGTTTGAAAACAAAGCGATCGAAAGAACAGGTTCTTGAAGAGATTAATATTGCTTCAGATAAAAAGGTAGTCCTTTGGACGACCCAGTGCATTGGAATGACGGAAAGCGAAAATATCGTCAATGCGCAAGCATTATCAGAAGCTTTCAGGAAGTTAAATGACTTTGTATTGGTCATCAAACAACACCCTAGAGATCGTTTGGAGCACCTTTTGATACTTCGTGATCATCTGGATTTGCCCCAAGAGAATATTTTAGTTGCACCCATAAATGCTGAGACGTTAAAACTCATACACGCATGTGATTTAATGATCACGAAGTTTTCAACTACGGCAATCGAAGCGATTGCCCTTGAAAAACCATTGATTATCATGAACTTGACCAATGAACCGGATAAAGTTGATTTTGTAAAGAAAGGGATAGCGGTTGGGGTCTATCAGCCGGAATTGTTGGCTCAAACCATAGAAAATATTTTTGGAAACAATACGGAGATGGAAAACAAAAGGGAGGTCTACATCAAGGACTACCTTTACTTGATCGATGGCAAGGCTTCCCACCGAGTGGCCAAGGCCATGACTGAAATCATAGAAGGTGCTCAATGACAGGAAAAGCCGTTGAAAAGCCATCTGCATGCTTGGTGCAACTATTTATCCGATGCCTCAAAAAGATGCGGCAATGCTACCATACGCCCATGGTTCGACTTCTATCCCAAAAATGCGGGATTGGGCTTAAAGTGAACCATAAATCTTCAATTAACAACAACACGTTGCTCGGGAATAATGTCAATTTCAACGGTCTTCGGATTGAAGGCCGTGGCAAGGTTGTAATAGGGGATAATTTTCATTCCGGCACAGAGTGTCTTTTTATCACACAGAATCATGATTACGATACCGGAGAAGCAGTTCCATATGGATCAAAATATCTATCAGACGGCATTGTCATTGAAGACAATGTATGGATAGGCAGCCGTGTGATTGTCTTAGACGGCGTTACAATTGGGGAAGGTGCCATTATTCAGGCGGGGTCATGCGTTGTCAGCGACATTCCGAAATATGCCGTCGCCGGAGGTCATCCCGCAAGGGTTTTCAAGGAGCGGGATAGAACACACTACGAAGAATTAAAGCGTTTAGGTAAATTCCATTGAAAAAATTTAGTCTTGCCAAGTACAGAAAACCGATTCAATGGAGCCTTGCCCTGTGCTGCATTTTCTACATCATAACTGTTTCTGTTCGAGATTCCGAGCTTTTAAATATTTTTCGCAATATCCGGCCCCTTATGGTTGTCGTGATCGTTTTTTTTTATTTGATGGGTCAAGTGTTAACGGTTTATCGTTTCCAGCTGGTATTGGAAAAATCAAGCCGCCAGAAGCTGCCATATGGTAGATGGTTCAGGCTGTTTGTCCTTGGGAATTTCCTCAATCAGGCCCTCCCTCAATCCGGAAATATCTACAGAAGCATGATATTAAAACGACACCATGCAATCACATACACAAAATATATAGCAGGATTTTTCAGTTTTACATGGATGTCCGTCTGCCTTAGCATGATCTTTGCCATTATTGTGGTGGCGATCTTTGCTCCGGGCTTTTGTGTTGGCCATTTTAGAGCAATTCATGTCTTGCCGCTCTTGATTGCCTTCGGGGTGGGATGCCCCATTATATTGCGCTATATATTGCCACCGCATCGATCCTCCGGAACGGTTCTGTCTTGGACGCGAGAACGATTTTCCGAGATTTTGCACATATCTGTTCATAACCTCAAAGATCCGACTTACATGTTTAAATTTTTTCTTTCAGGGGTGCTTCTTTTCGCCAATTCAATGGCTCAATATTATTTTTCATTCTATGCTTTTGGCATTAAAGCAGGCATGGCTCCACTTGCGCTATTTTTAGTTGTCATTATTTTAAGCAATCGTGTCGTTTTAACTCCAGGAAATCTGGGCCTGAGGGAATTGGCATTTGGCATCGCAAGTGATCAAATGAGTATCGGTATGACACAAGGAATTCTGGTTTCGGCGATTATCAGAGTCATCGGTATTTTTTTTACGGCAATACTTGGAATTATTTTTGGGGGCATCACCTTGCTCAAAACAAAACCCGTTGATTCAGGAGATGAATCTTATCGCCAATAAATAGATGGTGTTACGACTCTAAGCTTGTACTTTTTAGGCTAACTTAAGCTTCTTACAAATGGTGGTGGCCAAATAAATGAGATACGATAACGATTTCATATTTAACGGTTTTTTTTTAACAAACCCGATCAACTGTATCTATCATGAAATTAACGACATCCTCACTTTCCTCTAAAAGTTTTTGCTTTTTCTTTATAAACACATTTTTTGCATTCGGGTTGGTTAATATGCTTTCAGCAATACGAATGGCTTCTGTCATTGACGTGGGTCGAAAAACCAAGCCATACTTTTTTTCTAATGCAATCAGATAACCCAAATTGAATTTATCGATACAGATCGAAGGGACCCCCAATACGGCAGCCTCTTCAGCCATGGTTCCGCCTTCAATAATGCAAATATGGGCAAGTGCCAGCAGGTCATGAATTTTTTCCACCGGTACCGGATTGGCATACTGTTTCAAGCCTTTCGGCAGTTGGCCTTCTGAGCTGATGACGACCCGGCCATATTTTGACAGCGACTCAATAGCCGAGTTTAACTCCGAAAGCGATGTACCTTGATGACCCACATCGTGAGTCGCCTTCCATGAGACGATTCTGAAAAAAATGATCTTCTCTTGCGGGTCGAGACCTGCCTTTTTTAATACTTCCGGATTCGGGGTAAAGTATTTCGGGCTTAGATAGGAAAGCACGGGTGGTGCTTCAAATTGGATTTGCCTTTTGCCAAAATTGCGATAATACCCCAGGCCCGTGCAAATATGGGTGGCAAAGGTCATTCCTATGGCTGCCTGAAGCTTGGCATGTTCCATGTCATCATAAACAACCGTAGGGATATGCAGCAGCTTGCCAACGATGCCGATGGAGTGGCCCACACGAGCGACCATCACTTGCGGTTTGAAGTTTAGCGCAAGGATGAATAATTTAAGCGTACGGCAGATCAACTCAAGTCCCATTGCGGGCAGATTGCCACCCATGGTGCTAATGCAAGTGTACTTAATACCCAACGCTTTAAGAAGATCTATGGTAATATCTTTCTTTCGAGCGGTTACTCGTACATGGTCACCTCGCAATTGATGCTTCCAAATGGCTTGCTTGAAAAAGTGAACCTGCGCTGGATGGACGATATCAAATAGTATTCGCATTTAGGCTCCGGACCGTCATCTGATTTGGTTTGGTTGTTTCAAATCCAGTATCTCCATAGATATTATTGAACCCTATTGTTTCGCATTTGATTGGGCTCCCTTCTATTGACAGGTAATTTTTGCCTGGTTTCTTCCAGTTTAGTTTTCGCATCCACATAATTGGGGGTAATATCTAAAGCTTTTTGAAAATATAATGCCGCCTGTTCAAACTTGCCGGTAAGAAATAGGGACTCTCCAATGTCATGGTAGAGCTTGGCATTATCGGTGATTCCATGTAATGCCTTCTGGTAGTTTGAAATGGCATCTGTATGTTTACCTTGCAGTGCATACAGCTTTCCCAACTTTCCGTAGGCCATGGGGAAATCCGGTTTAAGGGCCAGCGCCATTGAGATATATTTTTCAGAGGTTTTATAGTCTTTCCTTAGCATGTAGATTGTAGCCAAGTCTAAATAATTATAGGGTAAAACCAGCTTGATGGACCAGGGTTCTGGTCCTGACCGGTCGATATAGAGGTCTATTAATTTTTGGTTATAATTTATTGCCGCTTCAAAATCCGATAGATAAAAATAGGATTTGGCGATAACTGCATGAGCACGTTCCGTGTTTGGATTGATCTTCAATGCCTTAAAGCCTGCATCAATCGCCTTGCGATATTGTTTTTGCACAACGTAGGCTGCTCCTAAGTTGTTGTATGCAAGCCAACTGCTCTGGTTTTTGGAGATCGTATTTTCCCACAGAGACACACGATCCCTATAGCTGAACGACTGCCCGGCTGTTGCCAAGCCAAGATTGAACAGCAATAAGACGACAATAAGGTTGAAAACCAATTTCTTGTTGGGCGTCGTAAAAACATTGCGACTGATGCGAGAAATAAGACTGGCAATCGCAGTGATAATAGCAATGCTGGCCAAGTATTGGAAATGATCCGCAACAAAGGAAAAGCGATGGGGATAGACATTTATAAAACCCAATGCTGGAAATAGGGTTGATGCAAAAATTAAAAGTGACGCAAATGCGCCACGGCCTATCCGGTTTCTATAAATAAAAAAGCAAGCAAACATTAATAGAAAAGATAGTGGATATAGGTACAGCCACCATTTGGTGGCATCAATCTGCCAACGCGGGTAGATGAAAATCAGGTCTTTTGGCCAGACCAGTTTGTACAGGTAGAACCATAGCGCCCGACCTGCAATTAAACACCTGTCCAAAAAATTGAAATCAAAATCCTGGCCATGGGCACCGACATGGCTGGTCTCAAGCCAGGCCGTGGACAAACCGAACCCGATGCCCAAAATAAAAAAAGGAGCTAAAAGAAGGACATCACGTTTTTTAACCGATCCATTTTGCCACCAAATCAGCACCAGTACGACCACAGGCAATGTGGCGGTGACACTCTTGCTCAACAAGGCCCCTACAAAAAGGATCAGACTGAACAAATAATGGGACCGGTAGCTATCCGACTGGTCGGATTTGGAGACTTTGTCTCTCTTAATGCCGGAAAACGCGGTGCACCCAAGCACATGGAGATAGGCGTACAGGGCGGATAAATATAGCAACCCGGAGAGGGTGTTCTTTCGTTCAGTTGCCCATGCGACCGACTCCGTGTGTATGGGGTGGATGGCAAAGACGGCGGCTGCCAGGAAAGCACCTGGGATCTTAAGTCGCGATAAAATCAGCCAGAGCATAAATGCGCATAAGGCGTGCAATACGATATTGTTAAAATGGTAAACATAAGCATTGGGTCCCCAAAGCTGATATTCAATCCAGAACATGGTGTGGGTTAGGGGATAGTATTGTGGCAGGCTTTTGGGTTCGAACCAGGTATCTTTTAGCCCTTTCAAGCTTCTCAAATTTTGATTCTCGGTTATGTATTGATCATCATCCCAAATAAATCCGTTTTTCAACGCCGGATGATACGCTAGAAAGCTAATGGCTAAAAAAAATAAGCAATATAGGGCTAAATGTTTGGCGTTTGACTTATTATTCAATTTAAAGTCCAACCTTTCCAAAGCAGGTTTAAGGAACAACATCATTGCGGACTGAAATGGAAATTTAGCAAGCATCAATAAGCTAAAATCTCCGTGGCCGGGTATCTGTTTTACGGCATATTTTATAGATTGTGAACCAGCCTAACATATCAGCAATATGAGATAAACCAAAAATGCTGGATTAGGGTGCTCCGGATTCACATCTCACCGCTTCGGCCAGTCAGGCGGATTGCCGTTAAACGATTGTGGGTCACTTTAGATAATATGAAAAGGTTGGTCTTCAGTGAGCCGTGATATCATCACACCCAACAAATCAAAATTCAGTTCATTTCAATGTCGTTGGTGGCAATAACAATGTCTGGACAGCTACAGCAATATTTAGTAGCGTATGATTAGCGATGCGTATTTCTAGTAATTTCACCAGAAAAAGGACATCTGGTTGGCACAATTTTAAACCTAAAATATACGACGGGAGACGGCACCTAACATCTATGCATATCGAATTTTCAGGAAGATCCGATGTCGGCCGTATGCGATCGAATAATGAAGATACCTTTTTGGTTAATTCGACGATGGGGTATGGCCTGGTAGCTGACGGCATGGGTGGCGCAGCCGCCGGTGAAACAGCCAGTCGGATATTTGCCGAAACCGCTGCTGTGGTGTTCGATGCACAAACCACGATGAGCCAGCAGGCGGCGCTGGAATGGGTTCAAGCCACCTTCGCTCAGGCCAATGACCGCATTCTCGCCCATGTCGCCCAGTGCCCGGAACATGAGGGCATGGGATGCACCGCCGAAGTTGTGGCCTTTTCACCCCATGGGTTTGTGGTGGGGCATATGGGCGATAGCCGTACCTATCAGTATCGCGATGGCCGATTGATCCAACTCACCAAAGATCACTCTCTGGTGCAGGAGCAGATCGACCAGGGGACACTCACACCCGAACAAGCACGCTCGCACCGCATGCGCAACGTGATCCTACGAGCGGTGGGAGTGAGACCCTCGCCGGCACTGGACACCATCAGCGGTGCCATTGAAAAGGATGATCTGTTCTTATTGTGTTCGGACGGGTTAACCGACATGGTCGAAGACGAGCAAATCCTTACGCTTCTGAGGGGTGATGGTGACTTGGAACGGAAAGTCGATAATCTTGTAGATTATGCCAATCGAGCGGGTGGCAAAGACAATATTACTGCTGTTCTGGCACAAATCCGATAATCCAGCTAATTTATTAAACGTATCAATAAATCGAGCTTGTGAAATTTGAAGCTCATGTTGAATATATCCAATCAATGACGATTTCAAAAACAACCAGAAATTATGGTGTAACCATCCTCCTGTTGGCAGGAATTGCATGTATATATTGGAATGTAATTAATTTTGATTTCATCAACCTGGATGATGGACGATACGTATTTGAAAATCCACATGTGTATAGCGGGCTGAATTCAGCGAATATAAGATGGGCTTTTAAGTTTCCGAACGATACTTACTGGCACCCCTTGGCCTGGTTGTTTCATATGCTGAATTGCACCCTATTTGGGTTAAACCCCGGTCCGCATCACATCGTCAATGTGATTTTACATGCCGTTAATTCTTTTCTGTTGCTTGTTTTTTTTAACCGATATACTGAAAATTTCCTCAAAAGTGCACTCGTTGCTTCATTCTTTGCCTTTCACCCCTTAAATATAGAGTCTGTTGCGTGGATTGCAGAGCTAAAGAATTTGCTTAGCACACTGTTTTTCTTTTTAACAATTATCGCCTATGCAAGCTACATTGAAAACAAGAGCTTTTTTGCATATGGTAATTGTTTAGCCATGTTTGTGTTGGGCCTGATGGCGAAACCCATGTTGGTAGTGGTACCTGTAATCTTATTTTTGCTTGACTATTGGCCGCTACACCGATTTCGAAATTACAGCTTTGCCGAAGATAAAGTTATCGGTACTTCTTGGAAGCAGCGCATCAATTCATCTCAATTAATCCTGCTGGATAAAATTCCATTCATATTGATATCATTTGTATTTTGTGTGCTGACACTTTTATCAAGCAGTCAGGGAAATGTTGATATCTCTTTTGATAGGGTGTCGTTTGCGACTCGAATTTTGAATTCGGTCATTTGGTACTTGGGCTATATCGGCAAAATATTCTGGCCTCAAAACCTAACGGTTTTTGAACCCTATCCAAAATATGTGGTGTCATATTGGGCAAGTATAGGGGTTGTATCATGGTTGTTTTGCATCTCCTTCATTTTTTTACGTTTGAGGAATAAGTATCCTTATTTGTACACAGGTTGGTTTTGGTATATTTTTTCGCTTATTCCGGTTGTCGGATTGATGCAACAAGGCCTTTGGGCCGCTATGGCTGATCGGTTTACATACTTACCTCAAATAGGTATTTTTGTTTTACTCGTTTGGGGTCTGCCTGAGCTTTTTATTAAATTACGATTTTCTGTATTTCCTCTTAAAGCTGCTGCCATAATGACGTTATTGCTATTGATATGTGCATCATGGGTTCAGCTGCAATATTGGAAGGACAGCATAAGTCTGTTCGAGCGTTCAATTCAGATAACCCCGCAAAGCGCAGAATTACATACTTTCTTAGGTTATAGTCTTGAAAGGAAGGGAGAGATTGAGGAGGCTAGGTCCCAATATTTGGAAGCGTTGAGAATTGATCCGAACTATCCGTATACAAATTATTACCTTGGGTATATTTCAGCCAAAGAAAGTAGATGGAATGAAGCGATTGGTTATTTTGAGCACACACTAAAATATCTCGACTATGATCGTGCACACTACTATCTGGGTGTGGTTTTATTGAAGGTTGAGAGGCCTGAAGAGGCCGCTTACCATTTTTTAGAATGTTTGCGTTTAAACCCGGAGCATGCCAAAGCCAAAAAACGATTAGCCTTTGCCCAAAAGTTGATCAGCTCTGATTAACAGGCAGTCAAAATAATGTTAGACGCGATAACCCCGATTATAAACTGATAGTGTAAGTATCAACGACCTCGTGCGACTACTCACAAATGTATCTGAAACCAGGTAATTGCTGAAGTTGCCTTTGAAAAGGGTTTGAATATATGATAAATTAAAGTTTTGACCATGCAGAGTGAACAAGGACCGGGAGAGGAACGGGGCAACACGGGTTTAACCCGATCATGGCAATGTAAAATGGCGCGCCTGGCAGGACTCGAACCTGCGGCCTACGGATTAGAAGTCCGTTGCTCTATCCAGCTGAGCTACAGGCGCTTGGCATCAAACGGCATGGAATTAGCATAGCATGGCGGGGGCTGTCCATAAAAATCGCAGCTGCCTGTCTGCCCGACATCAATGTCTCCATATCATAGCTGAAAGTTAAGGAATAGATGAAGACCAAAACAAAGAAAAAAACAGCACCGGTTGCTCGAAAAGCCACGCCGGCCCCGAAGGGCGTGGATGCCAAAAAGGCGCGTGCGGATGCCAAAACCCTGGTGAAATTTGATCCGCTGCAACGGTATCTGTCTGAAATCAGTCAATATCGTCTTTTGACGCGCGAAGAAGAGATCGAGTTGGGCAAGGGGGTGCAGGAGCAGGGGGATACCGAAGCTGCCTATCGGTTGGTCACCTCCAATCTGCGCCTGGTGGTCAAAATAGCCCTTGAATTCCAACGGGTATGGATGCAAAACCTTCTGGATCTGATCCAAGAGGGCAACATCGGCCTGATGCAGGCCGTTCGAAAGTTCGATCCCTATAAAAATGTCAAATTTTCCTACTATGCCTCTTTTTGGATCAAAGCCTATATTCTCAAGTTCATCATGGACAATTGGCGCTTGGTGAAAATCGGTACCACCCAGGGTCAGCGCAAGCTCTTTTTTAAACTCAAAAAGGAGAAGCAGCGCCTGATTGAAGAGGGGTTCGATCCCAAACCCAAACTGCTTTCGCAACGATTGGGGGTCTCCGAGCGCGAAATTGTCGATATGGACCAGCGCTTGGACGGCTGGGACGTCTCATTGGATTCCCCGGTCAAAGAAGGTTCCGACACCGGTCGGATCGAGTTTATCAGTGAAGGCAGTGCTTCGGCCGAGGATCGGGTGGCCAAAAAAGAGATCGAGGCCCTTTTGCATGAAAAAGTGGGTGAATTCCGTAAGCAGATGACCGATCGGGAGCTGGAAATTTTTGATCAACGCATTTTCTCGGATACGCCAGCTACTTTGCAGGAGATCGGGGATCGCTACGGCATCTCCAGAGAGCGGGTACGTCAAATCGAGAAAAATGTGATTAAAAAGATGCGCGAGTACTTTAAAAGCGAAATTCCCGACTTTGATATTTATGCAGCCAAGGGCCGGGACCGAAAATAGGAGGGGATGCTCGTTACGCATCAGCCGTCGGATCCGTGGACTCTTCCGGTTAATCACCAGGAATGGTTTATGGCACCGGGCAGCGAGCATGCCGCTATGAAAAAAATAAAAATGACAAGAGCCACGGCCATCCTGGCACTGACGGCAATTGTATGGGGATGCCAAGGGTTGGCTCAAACGCCGCCATCCCGGCATGAACCTCCGGTTGCCGTGGGATCCAGCGCTCCAGCCTACTACTATTTCAGCGCTGCCCAAATCAAGCGCCGGCAAGGCGACTACGACGAAGCTGTCTGGCACCTGCAACAAGCGTTGCAGCATGACCCGCATTCCGTTTTTTTACATCTTGAATTGGCCCAACTGCTGCTCATTAAAAAAGATCAAGACGGTGCCTTGGAACTGGTCCAGACCCTATTGGCAGATCACCCGAACCATGTGAAAGCCCTTATCCTCGCTGGTCGCATTTACCAGCAGCGCAACGATGCCAAGGCAGCCAAGGCGGTTTTTGAAAAGGTGCTGGAGACCGATCCGGACCAGCAGAGTATCTACCTCTTGCTGGGTCGCACCTATTGGGATGAAGGTGATGTGAACAACGCAGCCCGGGTATTCGGCCGAATGGTGAAACAATACCCTACTGACTATGTATCCCATTATTTCTATGGTAAAGCCCTGGTTGCCCTGGGTGAGCTTGCACGTGCAGAAAAAGCACTGCTAAAATCCTTGGCACTTGAACCCAACCTTGACGAGCCCCACGCAGAGCTGTTGAAGATTTATAAAATACGGAATCAGCAGGCGAAGATCAGTCAGACCTATAAAATACAATTGCAAAATGATCCGAATAATCATACGGCAGCCCTGGGTTTGGCTGAACAGCTGGAGCAACAGGGCGAGGGTCGCACAGCGAGAAAATTGCTGTTGCAGTTGGGACGCAAAGCACAGGACGACAACCGCGTTATTTCAGCGGTTTTTGAAAATTATTTCAAACCCAAACGATACGACGAGGCGCTATGGGCCTTGGGCGGCATGTTGGGGGCGGCTGAAAATAATTCGGAGCTCAATTATTGGGCCGGTGCTGCCGCTACTGAATTGCAGCGCCACGACACCGCCGTTCCATATTTGAACAAGGTGGCGCCAACGTCAAGATATTATCATGATGCGGTGATTCGACTGGCCGTGATTTTTCATGATATGGGCAGTCTGGAAAAAGCCATAGCGGTGATGCAGAAAGCCCTGGATCATGCGCCGGACAAAACTGACTACTACATTTACCTGGGTTCCTATTATGAAGAGTTGGAGCGTTATGAGGAGGCCATTCAAAGTTTGAGGCAAGGCATTGCGGAGGGCAATCCAAACCCCAAGCTGTATTTCAGAATAGGAGTGATCTATGATCGCATGGGAGATCGACAGGCGTCCATCCAGGTCATGCGTCAGGCCGTTCAGCTGGCGCCGGATGATGCCGAGGCGCTCAACTATTTAGGCTATACCTATGCCGATCTAGGCATCAATTTGGATGAAGCCAAAACATTGGTCCAGTCCGCACTCAAAATCAAGCCGGATGACGGCTATATCAGCGATAGCATGGGCTGGATTTTCTATAAGCAAGGCGCCTATGACGAAGCACTGCAATGGCTCCAAAGGGCCGTATCGCTGGTGCCGGATGATCCGACAATTTTGGAGCATCTGGGCGACGTGCACCTGAAGATGGATAGCAAAAAAAAGGCGCTGGATTATTATCAGCGCGCTTTGAACCTAAAGGATAAAGGCAAAGAGGTTCTAGAAAAAAAGATCCGACTTTTGCAGCGATAGGGTAAACATGCAGTGACCATCCAATCGACTGTGGCTGTTGGCCGCCAGGCGGCCAACCGAATTCGCGGAAAAGAAAAGATAACGTAAGTTTGTTGACCCGGAACCAGAATGCACCCTGCTGATAAAAGAGGCAATTCTTCACAAATGGGCTCCGCGGCCCTTGTCTACGGGGCCGTTATCATATGGACTGTGGTTCTGTTGAGCGGATGTGCCTGGTTGATCCGGCCGCCCATGGACGATGCCAAGGCGCGCCGGATGGTCACCGGGATACAACAAACCAATGCCGATTTGTCCCAATACAAGGAGTTGGCCAATTTTCGTCTAGAATATGAAAATAAAGTCCATTCGGGATCCATGGCCTTGGCCGCGGCCTTGCCGGATCGCATGCGGTTGGCCCTGCTTTCAGTGGTGGGACAACCTTTACACCAGCTGGTGGCGGACGGCCAAACCATTCGGATTCGACCCCATGGCCAGGCGCGCACATATAAGATCTCTCAATCCGCTGAGGCTTTGGAGCCATTGATTCACATAAAAATTGGAATTGAGCAGCTTCAACTGCTGTTGGTGGGGCGCCCCAAACTCCCGGATTTCCATGCTGCCCAATTTTTTGAGCGCAATGACGGCAAACTTGTGATTAAACTTAGAAGCCGCTTCCATCTCACACGAGCAGTGATTGAGATAGAGCCGGCGACATCCATGATAAAGATGTTTGAAGCCCGTGCTGAAGATGGTGAACTGCTTTATCGCGCTTATTTTCAAAAATGGCAGCAAGTCGGCAAATATCATGTACCGCAGCAATTCAAGGTGCTGAGTGCGGCGGGCCACCAGTTGACCATCAATATGAGGCGATTTTGGCCGGATGTGGAGTTATCGCCATCCACTTTTGAATGGGTGCAACCTGAACCCTCATCGTAGGGATCTCGCATGATCACCACACCTTTTCAATAAACGATAAACTTGCATGACAGGATTTGGATTCATCACATCTTATACCTTCTCTTGAGCGACCGCGTTTTTTGGCTGAAAGCACTTTGGGGCGTTTGGCCAAATGGTTGCGACTAGCGGGTTTTGATGCCGCATATGATCCCGGCCCGCCGGAGGCGGAGCGTTTGGTGCGCATGTGCCGGCAACAGCAGCGTATGGTGTTGACCCGCACCCAAGCGGTGAGAAATCAACTGGATGAAGGTGAAGCCCTTTACATTCGTTTCAATGCGCCGCTGGAGCAGATCCGCCAGGTGATCGATGAGCTGGCATGGTCTCGCCAGGATCTTAAACCGCTAACCCGTTGCGCGCGCTGCAATCACCCGCTTCAAGATGTCTCCGGGGTCGGTTGGCCACAGGGGATACCCGAACATGTGCTGCAAATCCACAAGCGGTTTAAGCATTGTGCCGCGTGTGATCGGTACTATTGGCCGGGCAGTCACGTTTCCCGCTGGTTGGCCTTTATGAACCAATGGTTCGTATTCTGAAAAGCAGCGCCGATCCATTGCGGCAATTCTAACTGAATCAGATTCACCGCCTGCCCGCACAAGGCCGGGTTTAATCAACCCTGTTCAGTTAGAATCGCTGGATTCATTGAACCAGGCTTGCAGTGGAACCATGTTAATGCTAAAGCATGTCAATTCTATTCAAGGAGTTCAAAGATGACAACAGATCAACAAGCACCGTCCGAACGTAGCGCGCACAAGGATCGTGCCGGCAGTCCATCCCGAGCACAAGATGATGCCATCGCCGGGTCATTGGCCCGAATTAAATATAAGCTGCTCGTAATGAGCGGAAAGGGCGGTGTCGGTAAATCCAGCGTCTCCGCCAGTATTGCTTTGCGATTGGCCGATAAGGGTTTCCATGTCGGTTTGCTCGATGTGGATATTCACGGTCCGAGTTTGGCCGGCATCATGGGGGCAAAGGGGTTGCTGGATATCAGCGAAGATAAAAAAGTAATGCCCCAAAAAGTCTACCCCAATTTAAAACTGGTCTCCATGCAATCGTTGATGCAAGATGCGGATCAGGCTGTGATCTGGCGGGGACCCGCCAAAAGCGGCGTCATTCGCCAATTTATCGGTGATGTGCAGTGGGAACAACTTGATTTTCTGATCATTGATGCCCCACCCGGTACCGGAGACGAACCCCTCAGCGTGGCCCAGACCATTCCCGATGCCAAAGCACTGATTGTGACCACCCCACAGGATGTGGCACTTTCCGATGTGCGCAAATCCATCAACTTTTGCCGTGTGATCAACATGGCGGTTTTGGGCCTGATCGAAAACATGGGCCCCTTTGAGTGCCCATGTTGCGGTGAAACCCTTGCGCTTTTTAAAAGTGGGGGAGGCAAGACAACGGCCACCCGGATGGAAGTACCTTTCTTAGGAACCCTGCCCTTTGATTCTGCCGTGGTTAAAGCGTGCGATGCAGGAGAGCCTGTGGTGCTGCAGAAAAAAACGGCCTTTATGACTTCTGTTGATCAAGTGATTGACAGGATTCAGCAGGCGTTGCCCTGATTTGCCGTTGGACGGCGCAGCGCCGCGAAAGGAACGGACTTCAGGAGTGGCACACCGCCGCAACTTGAAGAAATTTCATTTTGTCAGCATAGATCGTTATCGGCAATGATCAAAATACCAGAAGACCAGAGGGCTGTGGCACTAGGTGCCCGTCTCAGGGCTTGCCCAAATGTGATCACTTTAGGCGTGCGACCTAATTTCAGCGATTATAGCCGCTATGAACAGGCACTCATTCATAACGCCGAAAAGATTTATTACCCATCGGCCTTATATGCCGAGCTTTTTGACACGCTGGGTAAACCTACTTTTCCAAGTTACCACACCTACAAGTTCTCCCAAGACAAAATAAAACAGACTGCGCTTTTTGCTTTGGCCGATATTCCCCATCCTCACACCCGTATTTTTTACGGCAAGCGTCAGAAAGCGGCCATTCTGGACCATTTTGTTCTGCCCTTGATCGCAAAAATTCCCAGGGGGTCTGCTTTGGGCAGAGGGGTCTTCCTCATTCGAACTCCGGGTGATCTGGATCGCTATTGTCGAATACCCGGGCCGGCCTATATTCAAGCGTATCTTCCCATGGATCGTGACATGCGTGTGGTGGTGATCGGCAAACAGGTCGTGCACGCATACTGGCGCATCGCTTCCCCGGAAGAATTTCGATCCAACGTATTTATGGGTGGACGTATTGATCTGGCACCCCTGCCTGAACCTGCTTTGGAATTGGCCCGGTATGTGGCATCGGTATGTCATTGGGATGATGTGGGTCTGGATATTTGCGAGTTTAAAGGTAAATACTATGTCCTGGAAGCCAATATGAAATACGGCCGTCAAGGTTTTCAACAGGCCGGTATAGACTATCCACAACTGATGGCCGATTTGATCGACAAGGGAGTGATCTGAGATGTCTACGCTATTGGATGATTTAAGAACAGGGCTTGATCAGAGGGAACATCGCATTCTGTCTGCCGATGCCGCCTTCAGCGCCCAGGCGGTGAGGCAGCATCCGGAAGCGCCGATGCCATCTGCTTATCGGCAAGCTTTCGCCTTGGATGCCGATCGCATTTTGCACTCAAGAGCCTATACCCGCTATATCGATAAAACCCAGGTATTTTACCTGATACGCAACGACCACATTACCCATCGCGTGTTGCATGTCCAACTGGTGTCCAAAATCGCCCGCACCATCGGTCGCTTTTTAGGTCTCAATGAAGATCTTATCGAAGCTGTAGCCCTGGGGCATGACATCGGTCATACGCCCTTTGGGCACGATGGCGAGCGCTACCTGAGCAAGTTATGCCAGGAGGCAGGCATTGGTCATTTTTTGCACAGCCTACAGAGCATCCAGTTTCTGGATCGATTGGAGCGCAAAGGGAGGGGTTGGAATCTTTGCCTGCAGACACTGGACGGCATCTTATGCCATGATGGAGAAATCCACAACCAGGTTTTGGCACCCCAAAGACCCAAGACCTTTCAGGATTTGGCACAGGAAATAGAAATCAAAAAGGCCGATCCCCGTTATGCCCTGATGCCGATGACCTTGGAGGGGTGTGTAGTGCGCATGGCCGATACAGTGGCTTATGTTGGGCGCGATTTGGAAGATGCCATTCGCTTGGGTGTCATAAAGCGTTCCGATGTGCCCCAAAAGGTGGCCGCGGTTTTGGGCAATACCAATGGCACCATTGTCTATAATTTGGTTACCGATATCATCCGCCAAAGCAATCAAAAATCACACATCGCCTTCAGCGACGAAGTGTCAGAGGCGTTAAAAGGGCTCAAAGACTTTAATCTGGCCTCTATTTACATGAACCCGCTAATCAAGCAACACGCCAAAACTATTGAATCTTTGTTCGAGCGCCTGTTTAGGCAATATATGCAAGATCTCAAACAAGAGAACCAGGCGTCTCAAATTTATGCCGGATTTTTAGCCGACATGTCATCCGATTACATCGATTACCATCGACCGGCAGAAATTGTGCGCGATTTTATTGCCGGAATGACGGATCGATATTTCCTTCTGCAATGTCCGGAAAGCATGCGCCCGGCAACGACGCACCGGTAAATAAACCCTAAAACGGTTCGATATCGTGGAGGAAGTGTTCAAAGGGCAGTGGGTTAAGCGTTGCCGGAGTTTAAAGTTTAAAGGAGAAAGTTTAAAGTTGAGGAATTTTATCGATAGTAAAATACAATGCCTTTTTCCAAAAGGCAGGGAAAGGGAAACACTATTCATAACCACTGCGCCAATGAAAAATCCTATTAATAGTTATAAGTCGAAGATAATAAGAATAGACAGAATACCTTACCTTTAAACTTTAATCTTTAAACTTAAAACTGTTAATATCATACATGATCTATTTATTTAATAATGCTCAAAAATGAAATCAAAAACCAATCACTTGAACACCAACCGCGTATCTACCGCCACTTGGTTCAAAGCGATTTGATCGAGTTTCGGGTGGTTGTGCAAGAGACCGACCTCTCCATTTATGCCGATGTTGAGCTGGCTGACGCTGCCAAGGAAGCGGTGATGGTTCAAAGAGGTTACCTGGAGCGCTATATCACGCAGCATCCATCTTTTGTGACGTGTTTGACACCATGGCCGGAAGATTCGCTTGCACCTGATATCTTACGCTGCATGATCAAGGCCGCACGGCGAACCCAGGTCGGGCCGATGGCGGCTGTGGCGGGTGCCATTGCCGAACAGGTCGGTCAAACTTTGCTGGAAACGGCGAATCAGGTAATTGTTGAAAACGGTGGCGACATATTCCTGCACTGCCGCAACGATCCCACCGTGGCCATCTTTGCCGATCGCTCACCTCTGAGTTTAAAAATAGGGCTGCATTTAAGAAATGCGCGGATGCCGCAAGCGGTATGCACCTCTTCAGGAACGGTGGGGCACTCGTTAAGCAAAGGCCGGGCCGATGCGGTTTGCGTGGTCAGTTCCTCCTGCGCCTTGGCAGATGCCGCTGCTACCGCCATCGGTAACCGGGTGCAATCTGCCGCAGATATCCATACGGCCATGGAATGGGGCCGATCCATCCCCGGGCTTTCGGGTGGTGTTGTGATCGTGGGCGATCAACTGGGAGCTTGGGGGGAACTAGAAATTGTGCCAATAGTCTTTAATAAAAATAGTTTAAAGTTTAAAGGTTAAACTTTAACCTTTAAACCTTAAACTCCGGCGCCTACGGCGCCGGCTAAAAAAGGGTTGAGTTTTACCCACTAAGATTGTAGAGATAATGACCATGTAAGTCCTCAAATTACTGATATTTAGGGGGATTTTTGATGAAGAAATTAAAGTATAGCATTTGGCTGCTTTTGGCTGGATTTTTGGGGATGCTGATCTACCAAAACCAGACTTTATTCCTTGCGAAATACAGCCTGGACATCAATTTGGGCGTTACGCGATACCATATCCCCGAGATTTACGTTGTTGTGATGATCGCCATATTCTTTTTTGCCGGTATTTTGGTTGCTTATGCAGCCGGCTTGATTGAACGCTATCGGGCCCATCAAAACATCCGCGCTTTAAAACGAACCATTGACTCGTATTCCGGGACCATATCCACTTTGAAACAAGAAGTGGCAGCGCTCAAACCGCACACCCAAAGCGCTATAGCGCGGCAAGACGTTGCACCGGAGTCCGGCGTAACCAACGGGGCCGAAACCGTGCAAAATAAGTCGCAATAGCATTTGCTGCATTTTTTTAGCGTATCATCTCCCAAAATGCACTGCTATGGGTCCACCATACAGAACACCGACTATCGGGTAGAAACAGATACAGGATGAATACTCGCCCATCATGAGCAAACCTAAGACCACCCCCATGTTGAAACAATATCTCGCCATCAAAGAGCAATACAAAGATGCCATTTTGTTTTACCGCATGGGTGACTTTTATGAGATGTTTTTCGAAGATGCCCAAGTGGCGTCCCGGGCTTTGGAAATTACGTTAACATCACGAAATAAAAAAGAAAACGTACCGGTACCCATGTGCGGTGTGCCGTACCGGGCGGCTCAATCCTACCTGGCCCGGCTCATTGATAAGGGCTATAAAGTGGCGGTTTGCGACCAGGTGGAAGACCCGGCCGAAGCCAAGGGCCTTGTCAAGCGCGAAGTGGTGCGGGTGGTTACGCCCGGCATGATTGTGGAAAACGAAATGTTGGCGGCCAAGGACAATAACTACCTGCTGGCCTTGGCAGTCAATGCGCATGCGGCGGGAATTGCATATATGGATATCTCAACGGGCACCTTTCGCGTGACCGAAACCATCGACCACCAGAAAATCGTTGAGGAAGTTCAGCGCGTTGGCCCAAGGGAGGTACTGCTGCCGGTCGGGCTGCGGCATGATGCGCTGATGGCCAAGATTGAAAAAGGGCTACCCCACAGGGCTATTAATTGGACTGCGGATGAAAATTTCGATCCCCGGCGAGGCAGCCAAAAACTGCTTGAGCAATTTCAGACCGTGACGCTGGAGGGCTTTGGATGTCAACACATGAAAGCAGGCTTGGGCGCTGCCGGCGCCTTGCTTGACTATATACAGGAGACTCAAAAACAATCGGTCTCCCATTTTCAGCGCATTACCAGTTATAGTCTGGATGACCATTTAATTGTGGACCACCTGAGCCGCCACAATTTAGAGCTGGAACACAATATTCGAAACGGCAGTCAGCGCGGGACCCTTATTCATATTTTAGATCAGACGGTCACTGCCATGGGCGGTCGCCGGTTGAAACAGTGGATGCGCTATCCTTTGTTGTCCCCGCAAAACATCGGGATGCGTCTGGATGGTATAGATGCATTGTTGGTCAATAGCGATATCCGCCAAGCGCTCATTGCGACCTTCGATTCGATTTATGATCTGGAAAGATTGAACAGCAAGATAGTCATGGGACATGCCAACGCGAGGGATTTGGTGGCCTTAAAGCACTCGTTGTCGGTATTGCCTGAAATTTGGGATGCGCTCGACCCATTGCATGGCGATCTTTTTCGCTCCCCTGTGCCCTTGGACGCCCTGGTTGTTTTGCGTCAACTATTGGAATCCGCCATACGTGAGGATGCGCCGCCATCACTTCATGACGGTGGTCTGATCAAAGAGGGCTACCATGCCGAACTGGATGAATTGATCCATATCTGCCGCGACGGCAAAGGCTACCTGGCTCAATTGGAGGCCCTTGAAAAAGAGCGCACCGGTATCACCACGCTCAAGGTTCGTTTTAATAAAGTCTTTGGCTATTATATCGAGGTGCCCAAAACACAGGCTCAATCCGTACCGGATCACTATCTGCGCAAACAAACCCTGGTTAATGCCGAGCGCTACATCACCGATGAACTAAAACAATTTGAAGAGAAGGTGCTCAGTGCCGAGGACCAGCGCTGTTCATTGGAGTTGACGTTATTCAACGATATTCGGCAAGAAGTTGGCCAAAACAGCGACGACATTCAAATGGCGGCCGATTTTATTGCACGTATAGACTGCTTGTTGTCCTTGGCAACGGTGGCGGAACAAAACGACTATTGTCGACCGAAGATCAACACTTCAGGCGAGATTTTGATCCGGGAAGGACGTCATCCGGTAGTTGAAAAGATGGTCAGTGGCGAACGTTTTGTGCCCAATACCATCCAAATGGACAATGAAACACAGCAGATTCTTATTATCACCGGGCCCAACATGGCAGGCAAATCAACTATATTGCGACAGGTGGCGCTGACCGTAATTCTGGCGCAAATGGGATCGTTTGTGCCCGCGTCTAGTGCCAACATCTGTATAACGGATCGAATATTTACGCGTGTCGGCGCCTTGGACAACCTTTCTGCCGGGCAAAGCACCTTTATGGTGGAGATGCAAGAGACGGCCAATATCATAAACCATGCCACTGCTCAAAGTTTAGTGGTGATGGACGAGATTGGTCGAGGGACCAGCACGTATGATGGTTTGAGCATTGCCTGGGCAGTTGCCGAGCAATTGCATGACTTGGATCAAAAAGGTGTCAAAACACTGTTTGCCACCCACTATCATGAATTGACCCACTTGGCCCAATCCAAGCCAAGGGTCCGGAACTTCAATATCGCGGTTAAAGAATGGGAAAACCAGGTGATCTTTTTACGAAAACTTATTCCTGGCGGCACCAACCGCAGCTATGGCATTCAGGTTGCCCGCCTGGCGGGCATTCCTGAAGATGTGGTTGAACGCGCCAAGAAAATATTGGAACATATTGAAAATTCGGCACCAGAGGGGCCGAAAATGGGCGGTAGCGGCACACGCTTTGACCCGGATCATGTGCAGCCGGTGCAACTTGATATGTTCCATTCTGGTGAAAGTGAAGTGATTCAGATGCTCCGGAGGGTTGACGTTAATACCACCACCCCATTAGAATCACTGAAGTTGTTACAAAAGTTGCAAGAAAAACTCAAATAGCCGTTTATAAAGATACGAGTGCGTTCTATGCCCAAGTTTATAAAGCATTGCCCGATGACCCTGCGGATTCTGATGCTTGTCTGTCTGTTGATTGCAGTTCCCGTTGCCAACGTTTGGGCGGCTTCAGCCAAAACCAAATACTATGCTGCAGAACGATGTTATTTGCAGCTGAAAAAAAATACCCGACATCAACAGTATCGACACCGCTGGCTCTTGTGCATCAACAAGTTTTTAGCCGTCCATCGCCATGACTCGCGCGGCGTGTGGGCGGCCGCGGGCCTTTATCAGGCAGGTCGCTTATATGGTGAAATGTACAAACGGTCCTATTACACTCCGGACAAGCAGGAGGCCCTTGATATCTTTGACCGGGTCATTCGCGGGTATCCCAAGAGCCAATACCGCGCCAAGGCCGAATTGGCCAAGCGCAGTCTAAACAATAAAGGAAAAAAAAGCGCCCCAACCCATGACGTCTCCTCTGCCCGGGGCTGGTATGATAAAGGGCAGGCGCGCTACCAAAAACTACAAAAATCAGAACGTTTGAAAAAATATCGGGATCAGTGGCTGCAGTGCATTCAATACTATCGCAAAGCGTATCAAAAAGAACCGGAAGGGCCACTGGCAGCCGCCGCCCTTTATGGCGTGGCAAGCTGTTATGCAGGACTCTATAAATATTCCTATAAAGCTCTGGACCGAACCCAATCCCAAAAGAGTTTCCAGGAAGTGGTGCGCAAGTTTCCGGAGAGCCCATATGCGCAAAAAGCTCGAACCGCGTTGGGCCAAGGTGCGGATGAAACGGATGAATCTGCCAATGATACCATTGCCGGCGTGATTCGGAAATCGGGTGAAGCATCCATTCTCTCCGATCGGATCCACTCGCAGAGCGCATCCATGGACCAACCTGCTTCAGTGGAGGGTTTGCGCTTTTGGTCCAATCCACGCTACACCCGCGTGGTCATCGATGCAGACAGAGACACTGTATTTACATACCATGAATTGAGGGAAGATCCGGACATCGGCAAGCCGCAACGCATTTATATCGATGTGCACCACAGTCGGTTAGGCCAGAGCTTGCAAAAAGTGGTACCCATCAATGACAATCTGCTCAGCGACGCCCGCGCCGGACAATATACGCCCGACACGGTCCGCGTGGTGGTGGATATCAAGTCTTTTAAGACCTACAAAATATTCTCACTTAAAAACCCCTATCGTATCGTATTGGATGTGTGGGGTTTAGAAAAGACGGACGATCGTATGATGGCCAAACCCGCACCGAGTGGCACGGGCAAGGGTAAGTTGCAGCCCAGTGCCATTGCCAAGCAATTGGCCCTCGGGGTAAGGCGCATCGTTATCGATCCGGGCCATGGCGGCAAAGATTATGGTGCACCGGGGTATTTGAAAGGAGTGCATGAAAAAAATGTGGTCTTGGAAATCGGCAAAAGTCTTCAGAATATGATACGCACCCAACTTAAATGTGAGGCCATTTTGACCCGTTCCAAAGATCAATATCTCAGTTTGGAAGAGCGTACCGCCATTGCCATGACCCGGGATGCCGATCTGTTTATCTCCATTCATACCAATGCTTCACGCGATCGCCGTGCCTACGGTATTGAAACCTATATTCTCAATCTGGCAACCGATGATGAGGCCATTCGGGTAGCGGCCCGTGAAAATGCTACTTCTACAAAGAATATCAGCGATCTGGATACGATTTTAGAGAGTCTGATGAATAATGCCAAAGTCAGTGAATCTTCTCGATTGGCCAGCTATGTCCAACAATCCATGGCCGGAAGCTTAAAATCTAAATTCAACCGTATCCGCAGCAAAGGTATCAAGCAGGCGCCTTTTTATGTGCTATTGGGTGCGGATATGCCCTCCATTCTTGTTGAGACCTCCTTTATCAGCAATCCGCGTGAATGCAAACGACTTAACAGCAAGAGCTATCAAAAGCAGTTATGCCAGGGCATCATCAACGGGATCAAACGCTATATGCAAGAGACCAATCCAACCGCCTTTCGTCGCTCTCAAAAAAGAAAAGGGTAGGGGGTAAATTTTTGGGTTCACCACATAAAAAAACAGGAGATTCGTTTTATGAGCTATGAACATATCATTGTTGAGGTTTCAGAAGGGATTGCGACCATCACCTTTAACCGGCCCAAGGCCCTGAACGCACTCAATACGGCTTTATTGGAAGAGTTATGTCTTGCCGTGGACGCCATTGAGAAAGATGAGACAGTTTGTGTGCTGGTGTTGACCGGTGCCGGTGAAAAGGCTTTCATCGCCGGCGCAGATATCAATGAACTGGCCGAATTGAGCGTTCTGCAGGCCAAAAGCTTTGGCCAGAAGGGCCATGCCGTGATCGATAAAATCGCCGCCTTACCCATACCTGTGATTGCCGCCGTCAATGGGTATGCATTGGGCGGTGGCACTGAGATGGCACTGGCTTGCGATTTTATCTACGCTGCTGAAAACGCTTCGTTTGGATTGCCCGAAACCACTTTGGGACTGATACCCGGTTTTGGGGGAACTCAACGTCTGGCGCGTTTGATCGGTCCCAACCAGGCCAAAGAGCTGATCTATACCGGAAAAATTATTCCGGCCGGTGAGGCCAAAGCTTTGGGAATTGCCAACCAAATTTTTGATCCCGAGCGACTCATGGAAGAAGCGGAAGCGACGGCACGCAATATTGTGGCCAAAGGGCGTGTATCGATCCGTGCCGCGAAACAAGCGATCAATATCGGCTTAAATGCCGACCTGGCCACCGGCTTGAAGATAGAGCAGGATGCGTTTGCGCTGTGCATGGCCAGTCAAGATGCGAAAGAGGGCACACAAGCTTTTTTGGAGAAACGAAAGGCCGCTTTTAAGGGAAGCTTGAGCGAGTAGCTATTTTACGCGGGCACAAGCGACCCAAAACCCGTAAATGGTTGTATTTGAATGCAATGGAATTTTTACTCGGGCTGCGGTTTATCTTTTTAGGATTTTAGCCGATATTGAATATATATAGCAGTACCGTTCTGCTAAAATGTGGATAAGGTATTGTAGCTGTTAGGAAAATGACTTGGATGCGATTGACACCTGCTCGATGGATCGGCTATACTATTCCCAGGTATTGACCTTATTTGCATCGCTTTGGAAAGGTATGAAAAAATGACACAAGGGCAGCAACCCAAGGCCGGTGGCCAGCTCATCTGGGGGGTCGCATTAATCCTTGTGGGGATTGGCGTTTTTCTGCGCATTCCACAAGTGATGCCCAAGTTGGCTGAATTGGAGCAATTTGTTGGTGCCATGGGTTTTATTCGCTTTTGTTTATATTTAATGGGAATTATCCTGCTGGGTGGCGGCATCAAGAAAATCATAGCATATATCCAATCCCCGGTGAGTGTATCCGAGGAGCAATCCGGTGAGAATACCCGAAGCTGATCTACCCATGAAGTGCGTTGTAGATCGTTTTGAGTATCCGAACCTGCATAAAGAATGGGGCGAAACCATTGAAAACTGATCTCGATTCCCGTACCAGCCTTCAAGAAATCGGCAACAAAATCAATGCGGCCCGCGATCTAGATGAGATCCTGATTGATCTTAAGGACGACATTATATCTTTGTTTAAAGCAGAGCGTATGACCGTTTATGTAGTCGATGGCGTGAAACGCGAATTGGTTTCGCGCTTTAAATCCGGCAGTGAAGTCTCTGAGATTCGAATCCCCGTGAACAAGGGGTCCCTTGCCGGCTATTCCGCATTGACCCATAAATTGGTCAATGTCTCCAACGTCTACGATGACAAAGAGGTTGCCGCTGTCGACAAGGCCCTCAAATTTGACAAAAGTTGGGATCAAAAAACCGGGTATCGCACCAAACAGGCCCTGGTTTATCCCATCATTTTTCAAAAATACCTAATGGGGGTATTGCAGCTGATCAACCGCAAGGAAGGCGATGGCTTCACCCCCACGGATGAACAATTGGTGACCGACCTGGCCAAGATCATCGGGATTGCCCTTTACAACCAGAAACGTATTGCTGCTCGTGTGGGGCGGGGTGGAAAATTTGATCATTTGTTGGAAAACCATCTGGTTACCCAAAAAGAGCTTACCAAAGCCATTACCAATGCACGAAGTCGCAAAGAGGCTGTGGAAACAGTCTTAATGCGGGAGTATAAAATCCCGAAAAGTGAGCTGGGTGAATCACTGGCGCGTTACTATAAAACAACTTTCGTTGCCTATAATCCCACCTTTCCCATACCCGGCGAACTGTTGGCAGGCCTTAAAGTGCCTTTTATGCGCAACAATACCTGGGTACCGCTGAGAACTGAAGATGAACAGCCGGTGATTGCCATCGACGATCCGCTGGACCTGAAACGTGTCGATGAAATCAAAGCGCTTTTTCCCGGTCGACGGCCCAAGTTTGTGGTGGCTTTCACCCAGGATGTCCTTGATTTTATCAAATTGTTTACCCAGGACGAACAAGAGCTGGCTGAGATTGACGATATTCTATCCCAATTAGAAGATGAAACCGGTGAGATCGAAGAAGCTGAAAGCGGTGTGGGTGAGGAAGACAGCGCCGTGGTGCAATTGGTCAATAAAATCATATTAGATGCTTACGTGCGTAACGCTTCGGATATCCATATCGAGCCTTATCCGGGTAAGCAAAATGCCGTGGTGCGCATTCGGGTGGATGGATCGTGCACCGTTTACCAAACCATCCCCTTTGCCTATCGTAATGCAGTGGTGTCGCGTATCAAGATTATGGCGGATCTGGACATTGCCGAGAGGCGCTTGCCTCAAGACGGCAAGATCAAGTTTAAAAAGTATGGCGGCAAAGACATCGAACTGCGCGTGGCCACCGTCCCCACCCAAGGCGGCATTGAAGATGTGGTCATGCGTATTTTAGCAGCCGGCGAGCCGATTCCTTTGGCCAAAATCGGATTTTCAGAACGCAACTATGAAAGTTTTGTTGATTCTGTGACCAATCCTTATGGTCTGGTCCTGGTGTGCGGCCCCACCGGTTCGGGTAAAACCACCACCTTGCACTCCGCCTTGGCCCATATCAATAAGACCGAAACCAAGATCTGGACCGCTGAGGACCCTGTCGAAATCACCCAGAAAGGGCTACGTCAAGTTCAAGTCAAGCCCAAGATCGGATTTAATTTTGCCGCGGCGATGCGTTCTTTCCTGCGCGCGGATCCGGATGTCATCATGGTGGGCGAAATGCGCGACAAGGAGACGACCCACATCGGCATTGAAGCATCGCTGACCGGGCATTTGGTTTTTTCCACCTTGCACACCAACAGCGCGCCTGAAAGTATTACCCGTTTGCTGGATATGGGCATGGACCCTTTCAACTTTGCCGATGCCATTTTGTGTATCATGGCGCAACGCCTGGTCAGGACCCTGTGCCCGGACTGTAAAAAAGAGTACAACCCCACAGAAGCCGAATTCCAAGAGCTGGTACGTGAGTACGGCCCTGAAGATTGGGAGAAAAATGTAAAACTCAAATACAGCCAGGATATCCCCCTCTTTAAACCCAATGGCTGTGATAGCTGCAATGGCACAGGATATCGTGGACGCATGGGTATTCATGAGTTGTTGGTGGGTACCGACGAAATGAAAAAACTGATTCAGGTCCGTTCTGAGATGGTCGTGATTCGCAACCAAGCGGTTAAAGACGGCATGACCACGTTAAAACAAGACGGTATTGAAAAAATTGTTGAGGGGCATTGCGATTTGCTCCAGGTGCGCAAAGTTTGTATCAAGTAAAGGCTCAATCAAAGTTCTCTGTGCATAGCGTTAGATTCATTTACCGATAGTCACTCCTAAAAAATAAAAACAAAATTTAAATTAGAAGAGATTGAATTGCTGATCATTGCTATCGTGGTGGCAATTGAGCAATATCTATTGTTCGAGGGCCTGTTTGAATTTTTGTAATTGCGCTTCGTAGATTTTGCGGTCTTCGGGATTCATGGAGAGGGCGTTTTGCTCGGCTTCGATGGCTTCACGGACTCGACCGTTGGCGTATAAGGCTTCGGCCAAGGTATCCCAGATGTGGGGCGCTTTTTTTATGGCGATGGCTTTTTTCGCAAGTTGTAAGGCCTGCTGGGGATCACTGAGTTCAGGATCGTCATCCGAGACAAGCAGCCATGCCAAATTGTTAAGGGCATCGGGGTTGTCAGGGTTCAATTCCAAGGAAGCCTTATAGGCATTGGCCGCACGTTTTAGGTTTTCCTGCTGGTAGTAGATGTTGCCGACCAGCCAATAAAGCAACCCATCTTTCGCGGTTTTGGTTTGCTTTTGGACAAGATAGCGTTCAATGTCTTGAACATTGATATTTCTATTTTCACCATCGAACAGGGTCTGATTGAGATGCAAAGCTGATGCGCCTAGTAGAAAAAAAGAAATCATAACAGTGATTATGCTACGCTTGACTTTGCGATGATGTTTCGTAATCCAGATGGGCGAGCTTTCGCAAAGGCGCAGATAATCGATTCTTTGCTGGATGCTGAAATGGTGCCAGTTGGGTTTGTCCGCCGGCTGGCCGCTGGTGGCGACGATTTTGCCAAAGGTGTCGATCAAGGGTTGGGCGGTTGGAAAAAGCTTAAATACATAGACATCGGCTTGACGTTCAAAATTACGCATAAAATAACCGAATAGGTATCGGAAATACAATACTGCTCCAATGACCAATAAAGCCGAAGTAAAATAATTGAAGATCGAGTTGATATCAAATCCCAAGGCAAAAATGATTTTGAGTGCCGGCTTGGAAAAGATAAGATAATATCCCAGTGGAAACACCGTGTAGCTTATCAGCATGACGCCCATGAAGAACATCAGGTAAAGCTGTAAATGCTTATGCTTGACGTGACCGATTTCGTGAGCGATGACTTGATCGACTTGATCGGGGGTAAGCAACTTCATTAGGGCTTCGGTGACCATGATGTACCGAAATTTGGATACCAGCCCCATGACACCGGCGGTGATCATGCGGCCTCCGAATATGGGCCAGTGCACAATATTCGCGTAACCGACTTTGGCGCGTCGGCATAAGGATTCAATGCGACTGCGATAAGGTCCGTCGGCCAGGGGGCGGCATCCCCAAAAACGCTGCATGAGAACAGGCGCAAAAATCGCTGCGGCAAAAAGGAAAAATACAAAATACCCCATCTGGCCGGTTGGGGAGTTGAGCAGGCGCTTGGGCAGTTCCAGGGGCAATAGACCAATGATATCGGTAATACCGAACAATAGAGCCCACGGTATAAGAACAGGAACAGTAAATGCAATGTTGGATGATATATAACTCTTGCGTGAAATGCCGGTGTTGTAAATTTTCTGATGCGCGTCAAAGGCACATATCCATAACAACATGAGGTAGCTTACAAAAAGCAACAAAAAAAGAAGCGCCTTGAGCGTCGGCACCAGCGACATCCAATGGATGGGCTCCAAAAATGTGGGCATGTTCAGTCCCCAGATATCGATGGCAAACAGCACCAGGGCTAGAATGGTATGCCGGGTAAGGAGCAAGCTGAAGTGGTGATCCAGACGGATCTGATCTTCCCATTGGGTAACACGTGCCAGGCGTTGGAATTGGAAGCGTGTATAGGCGGCAAACAACGCGATCAAGGCAACGAAAATAAACAGGGTGAGCGATAGAGACAAGTGGGGGGTCTCCACAGGTTCATACAGCGACAGGATCATCAAGGCGATAATAAGATAGATAAAGTTGGCAAACATGGATATAGTGTTTGGTGTCTGGTGTTAGTGGTAAGCCGTGGCGCGTCCTTAATTATATTCTTTTTATCCTGTTTCACCGGAAAAGATTTGGCAACTTCTTCTATTTGAAGTAGCGATCTTTCTCGCTGTAAATGCAGCCGCAATACTGTTGGCGATACATGCCCAGTTGCCTTGACTGTGCAACACCGTGTTTCCAGCCGGTTCGAAAATCCTGGTAGATAAAAGGCACCCCGATTTGTCGGCCAACGGACTCGCCGATATCACGAATGGCATCATGTTGTTGAAATTTGCTGTACAGCAGTGTGGTGGAAAAAGCATCGAATTTGCTTCTTTTGGCCAGTTTGGCAGTGGCCTGCAACCGGGCATGGTAGCAGTAGTGACAACGGTTTTTTTCGCGAAATGCCACGTTTTGTAAAAAAGTTTCCAAATTATAATCATCTGCGATAATCAATTTTAGATCAATTTGGGAGGCATAAGTGCTTAATGTCTCCTGGCGCTTGAGGCATTCGGTGAAGGGATGGATATTGTTGCGATAGAAAAAACCCATCACCTCGTATTGTGCGCTACGCAGTGCCTGTACAGGATAGATACTGCAAGGGCCACAGCAAGTATGCAACAGCAGCTTCATTGGCGTGCTCCAAAAATAGCCGTTCCGATACGTACCAGGCTGGCGCCCTCTTCAATGGCCACTTCAAAATCCCCGGTCATGCCCATGGATAGCTCGGTCATTTCAACCCTTGGGATGTGCGCTTTTTGAATATGGTCCTTGAGTTGGCGCAAAGCAACAAAAAAGGGGCGTACGCGTTCAGGTTGATTGAAATAGGGTGGCATGGTCATTAACCCCTTGATGCGTATGTGAGACAAATTGCTTATGTTTTGGACCAGCGTCAAGGCCCGATCTTCGGAAATACCTGATTTGGTGCTTTCGCCGCTCAGATTTACCTGGACGAGGATATTTTGGACTTTGCTATTTCTTTGAGCCTGTTTATCCAACTCGATGGCCAATCTTTCCGAATCCACGCTGTGGATCAGATCAAAGATCCGCACGACATACTTGGCTTTATTGCGTTGCAGATGACCGATGAAATGCCATTGGGTTTGCAGCCCGACCAATGCCTCAAATTTTTCACATGATTCCTGAACGTAATTTTCACCCAGGGTCGATGCACCTGCTTGCACAGCCATGCGTACTACATCGGCAGACTGGGTTTTGGTTACAACCACCAATTGAATATCGTCCGGGGAGCGATCAGAGCGCAGGGCCGCTTCTCGTATGCGTTGGCGGACAATGGATAAATTGTGGACGATGATGTCAGGCCGCATGTTTGGGTCCGTTGATGAGTTGAATCACACCCTGTGCGATGAGAATTTCAATGACTTCACATACAGGCAATCCAACAACGTTGGTGTAGGATCCGTTGATGTGCTTTACCAGAAATGTTCCCAGGCCCTGGATGGCATACGCACCGGCTTTGTCAAAGGGTTCGTCGGTATGGGCGTACCACTCAATTTCAATATCCGAGAGTTGTTTGAAAGTGACATCCGTACAAACTACGTCGGAGATGCGCTGATTCAATTGAACGCAACAGATGCAAAATCCAGTAAAAACCTGATGGGTTTGGCCGCTGAGGCGCTTCAACATGGATATGGCGGCCGTTGGGTCCCTGGGTTTGCCTAACACGGTATTGTTGATGCAGACTACTGTGTCCGCACCGATGACCCAATGACTCGGAAACCGGCGGGCAATATCTTCTGACTTTGCCCTTGCCAGCGTGTCGACATATTCAGTCGGCGATTTGGGCGCTACGCTGTGTTCATCAAAACAGCTGGGCATGACCTCGAATACAAGCCCGGCCTGTTCAAGCAGGTATTTGCGGCGAGGCGATTGGGATGCCAGAATCAATGCTTTTTGTTGGATGTTTTCAGTCATGGGGTGTTTTTAACAAATGGCATGGGGTTTGACAAGGACGAGACATAGCGCATAGCGTTCAGCAAAGGCAGTGCGTTTTTGCCGTGCAAATCTCGTTCATGTACAAGCCGTTAAAAGATTAAAGTGTAATGCTTAAAGTGAAGGTAGGTATCAATTAAAAGACGCAACAGCTAAGTGCCTAATTGCTTATTAGCTTCTAAAATCAATTCCTCGGTGGTTTCCCAGGAGATACAGGCATCGGTGATAGAGACGCCGTATTTCATGGAACTCAGTTCACCCGTGTTTTTCTGGTTGCCTTCCTTTAAGTTGCTCTCAAGCATCATACCCATGATACTGGTGTTGCCACCCACGCGTTGATTGATGACATCCCGCCAGACAACCGTCTGTTCCGGATAGTGCTTGCGTGAATTATCATGGGAGCAATCCACTACCACAGCTTGCTGCAAATTTTTACGCTGGAGCAGGTTGAGTGCCTCTCGAATGCTAACTGTGTCGTAATTCGGGCGCTGACCGCCTCGTAATACGATATGTGCGTATGGATTGCCGGTCGTTTGAACGATACTGGTACGGCCGTTGGTATCGATGCCTAAAAAATTCTGTGGTGAACCGGCGGCAATCATGGCGTTTAAAGCGGTATCCAGATCCCCATCGGTACTGTTTTTGAATCCCACCGGCATGGAGAGACCACTGGCCATTTCGCGATGGGTCTGGGATTCGGTTGTCCGTGCGCCAATGGCCGCCCAAGCCACGAGGCCTGCTATATATTGTGGCGTAATGGGGTCCAGCATCTCCGTACCGATGGGCAGCCCCATATCTGTGATTTCCATCATGAGATTTCTGGCAGTGTGCAAACCTTTATTGATATCGTAGGAGCCATCCAGCCCCGGATCATTGATCAGACCCTTCCACCCCACTGTGGTGCGTGGTTTTTCAAAATAGACCCGCATGACAAGATAGAGGTTCTCTTTGACCTTTTGCTGAAGCTGTCGAAGCCGCTGAGCGTATTCCAAGGCAGCGGTCACATCGTGGATGGAACAGGGGCCGGTCACGATAAGCAGGCGAGGGTCTTTTTTGTAGATGATGTTTTTGACGATTTCGCGGCTTTGAAATACTGTCGCTGCGGCTGCTTCGTTGATCGGCAATTGATCCTTGAGCTCAGACGGTGAGATCAAAGGGATAAAACCTTTGACATTAATATCGTAAGTTTTTTTCACACGGCATCTCCTTTGTGGTTTCCAATGGTAGGTTTTAGAAAAATAAGCATCAAGTCGTCAAACTTTTTTATTTACATTAGATCGGCGGATCGATAACCTTATCCATCAACAAGCGCTGCTTCTGTGGGCCAATGACCTGTCTATCGATAAAAGAAAAATGCCGGCAACCATAAGATTTGTGGATTACGATGGACACCTTGCCAAAACCAGTAGTGTTAGCGCGTTTAACGGATTGAATCCGCAAGCTATCAAAGGGAGCCAAGCACATATGCTAAATTTTAAATCAAACCAGATTATTGTATGGACCATTTTGGTAATTTCATTTCTATTGCCGGCGATTCCCGTGAGCGCTGACGACGAAAAAGAGGCGAAACAGGGCCAAGCTGCGGTGGTGAACGGAACGGTTATCTCCACCTCTGATTTTGAGCGTGAGTTTAATATATATAAAAACCGTTTCACATCCAGAAACCCTAATTTGCCACCGTATTTTATTGCGCAATTACGAACGCAGGTTCTCAAAGAGATCATTGATCAGGAGTTATTATTGCAAGCGAGCCGGAAACAGAAGATCATGATCAAGGATGAGGCTGTGATATCGCAAATCGATATATTTAAAAAAAAGTTTCCAACGTCGGCGCAATTTAAGGCATTTCTTGATAAGATGGGCTATAGCGAAGCAGATATCAAAGCCCAATTTGCGAAACGAATGGCTGTGCGTGAATTGATCGAGCAAAAAATTGTTTCAAAAATCCATATCAAGGACAATGAAGCCAAGGCCTATTTTGATACAAAGACTGAAAAATACAGCCAAAAAGAGGCGGTGCGTGCCAGACATATTTTAATCAAGGTTGACCCAACTGCTGATGAGAAGGCCAAGACCAAAGCCCGTCAAGAACTCACAGGTATTAAAAAGCGAATAGTGTCAGGAGAAGATTTTGCGACATTGGCCAAAACGCATTCCCAAGGACCTTCAGGGGCCAAGGGAGGAGATTTAGGTTATTTCAGTCGCGGACAGATGGTCAAGCCCTTTGAAGCGGTGGCCTTTAAACTGGCCGTCAATGAGGTCAGTGATATTGTTGAAACCCGATTTGGCTATCATTTGATCAAGGTTGTCGATCGAAAAGACGCCAAAACGCCTTCATTTGCTGAAGTGAAGGAAAAAGCCATTCAAGACCTGCGCAATGAACGCATTCAGGCACAGGTAAACGCATATATCGGTAATTTGCGCAAGAGCGCCCAAATAGAAACTTTTGTAAAATAGCGGTTGAGATAGATGTTATGACGACTTCCATGCAGATTAAAACCACTGAAAAGTTCGAGATTACTGCTTACAAGCGCCCCAAGGATATTAAGCGTTTAAGACAAACCCATGTCAGTTTCACCGGTTCGCCCCGTAAACACCCCTTGGATCCTCATAAAATTATTCTGCTCGGTGATGCGTACAAACAAAACACTTTTTACTATGAGTTTTTAAGCGATGACATTGCGTACGTGGAAGAGCTTCCCAATATCGTGAATATCAATGAGGAGGTCATCGCTGTGGTAAGGATTTGGGTGCGCAAAGGAAGTGTGGGATTGCGTTGTACACCCTTTTGGGTGGAAGCTTTTGAATAAAAAGGGGATTTTGAGGCATAGATCAACCCCCTGGTCAGAAAACCCAATTTTGCGAAATGGAAAAAATAAGTCGGACCCAGATGAAGAAAAAAGCCCAAGCTTTGCAGCGCTTGGGCGAGCGTTTGGTTGCGTTGAACGAAAAACAAGTGAAAGCTTTGGTGTTGCCGGACGAACTCAAAGAGGCGGTTGCCTTGGTTCATGAGATGAAAAGTCATGAGGCCCGCCGTCGGCAACTTCAATATATTGGCCGTTTGATGCGAGAAATAGATGCATTGGCAGTCGAAGCGGCCATTGCAAAGCTGCAATCACGGGAGAACCGGGAGAGATGAATGCTCTGTTATTCCAAGTGCTCGATCAATTCATCGACAATACGATCCAAAAAGAGCATGCCTTCCACCGTCAGCCGGCATCGCCGGCTGTTCAGATCAATCCATTCTTCTGCATCAAAACGGTCCAATGCCTTGCTGAAATAGAGCCTGAAGTCAATCTGGAAGTGATGCTGGAATGTTGCCAGATCCAAACCATCGGATTGGCGCAACCCTAGATAAAGGGCCTCGATTATCAACTGCTCATCGGTAAGCTCCTCTTGATCGGAACGCGGAAGTTTGCTCTGGTTTAGATCTTCTAAATAGCGTTTCAGAGAGCGATGGTTCCACCAGCGCTGGGGGAGCTTAAACCCATGGGCTGAGGGACCCAGTCCAAAATAGGGTGTAAAGTTCCAGTACTTCTGGTTGTGTTTGGAGCGCCATCGAGATCCCCTTGAAAAATTGGATATTTCATAGTGCTCATACCCGCCCACGCCTAAAAAATCGTGGGTCATGCGAAAAAGTTCCGCACTTAACACCTCTTTCAGGGGTACGACACGCCCGTTTTGCTGATCCTGGTAAAGGGGCGTGTGGGGTTCATAGGTTAGCATATAGCAAGAGAGGTGTTTGGGAGAGAGCCGCATGGCTTGCATGAGATCGCTTTTCCACATGCTTGGCGTTTGGTCAGGCAAACCATAGATCAGGTCAAGGCCGATGTTGTTAAAGCCGGCATTTTTAGCCGCCTGGACTGCTGATATTGCCTGCTGCCCGTTATGCAGACGGCCCAAAAAAGTAAGTTGTTGATCTTCAAAGGATTGCACGCCGATGTTTAGACGATTAAAACCAAATGCCGCATAATCCTGTAAATCCCGTTTTGTGGCCGTGGCTGGATTGATCTCCAAGGTCATTTCGGCTGAAGAATCCAGGTCAAAGCATAGGGCTGCCCAATCTACTATTTTTCCAACCTGTTTGGGTGTTAACAGCGAAGGCGTGCCACCGCCAATGTAGAGGGTGTCCACCCGCATCCCGGGTTCTTTGGAGAGGTTCATCTCTTTTTTAAGGCCCTCTAAAAAGTCAGGGATGCGATCCAATTCAGTAGTGGAAAAAAAATCGCAATATCGGCACTTTTGTTGGCAGAAGGGAATGTGGAGATAAATACCCGCGTTTTGATCCGAATATGGCATGTTCTTATCCTATTTCGTTTTCATCCAACAAGTCGCGACTTCTTTTGACCGCACACATGTCGCCACACATGGTACACACCGATTCATCGTTAGGTAAGGATGATTCACGATAATCCTTTGCCTTTTGAGGGTCAATGGCCAAATCAAGCATGAGGGGCCAATTTAGGTCGCGGCGTGCCTTGCTCATTTTATGGTCCCAATCAATGGCGCCTGGGAGACCCTTGGCAATATCCGCCGCATGGGCAGCGATACGGGCAGCCACAATGCCCTCCTTGACATCTTGGTTGTCGGGCAGGCGCAGGTGCTCCGCAGGCGTGACATAGCAGAGAAAATCCGCCCCATAGGACGCTGCCAAAGCCCCACCGATGGCAGATGTAATGTGGTCATACCCGGGAGCCACATCAGTGACCAAAGGTCCTAGTACATAAAATGGTGCCCCGTGGCACAATTTTTTTTGCAATTGCATATTGGCCACCACCTCATTCAAGGGTATATGGCCCGGACCTTCTATCATTACCTGTATATGACGTTCCCAGGCGGTTTTGGTGAGTTCGCCAAGGATGATCAATTCCTGAATTTGAGGGGCGTCTGTGGCATCTTTCAAGCTTCCGGGTCGCAGGGCATCTCCAAGACTCAGCGTGATATCGTATTGGCCGCATATCTCCAGCAGTCGATCAAAGTGCTCATAGAATGGGTTCTCGCGATCATTGGCCACCATCCATTCCAATAAGATGGCGCCACCTCGGCTTACGACATGGGTTAAGCGGGGGTTTTTATGAATGCGTTCCACAGCCACCCGATTTAGTCCGGCGTGAATGGTCATGAAATCGATTCCGTCCTGGGCATGTTGCGCCACGGTATCGAAGAATTGATCTACCGTAATGTTCGATACAGGCGTGCCGAAAGTGGCAAGGGCGTCATAAACCGGTACGGTGCCGATCATTACAGGGGCCATTTCCACCACTTTTTGACGAAACTGTCGCGTGTTGCCAAACGTGCTCAAGTCCATAATGGCATCGGCTTTTAGCGCCAAGGCATCCTGAACTTTGCGCAGTTCAATGTCCAAATGACAGCAATCCTGGGATACACCCAGGTTGACATTTACTTTGGTGCGCAAACCGGTCCCAATTCCGATACCGCGCAAATGCGGGTGGTTTTTATTGGCCGGGATTATGATTTTGCCGGCGGCCATTTGGTCAAGCAACAGATCTTGAGAAATGGGCTCGTCATTTATAACGTTTTTCATTTGGGAGGTGATAATCCCTTGTCGGGCAGCCTCCATTTGAGTTTTATAGGTCATATGCTCCCTCCAATGGACATGGGTGTCCAGGTGAATGCCAAAAAAAATTGTGCCACTGGCCCCTGTGTTCCAACCAAAAAAAGGCCGCATCCGGCAAAGCGGATACGGCAAGTCAGGACTCAGTTGGTCGGCCGGTCCATGGGCTGTCAGCCGCTTCCCTTCGCCAGTATTAGCCGGATCAGGTTCCAAGGGTTTTTCTCAGCATATTCGCACCCCTAGCGTGAATGCATCCTATGGGGTCGCCGTTGGAAATGCAAGTTATTTTTGGAGGGTATTCTCCAATTTGTTGGGCAATCCCGCTGAAGAAGCTATTGACGGCTATGGGGGAGGATCGGATGGTGTTTTGCCTAAATTAGGGTGAAATTTGCAAATAAAGGCTTGCATAGTGGGTCTCTTTTTCCTATCATAATTAAATCTACAGGCACTTTCTCAAATTCCAATGCATCTTTGTCCAGGCTGTTTTGCTTACCAAATTACGAATAGTTACTGCATCTTATTGCCTATCGTAAAAGTGAATCCAGTTGCCGTTCGCTAAAGAAAAAACGACCCCCAGATCATGGACACAGGGGTGAGACTTCACAGATAAACATATGCATGTAATATCGTGATGTTGATCTGTTTTGAGTTCAGGGGGTGTTCAGGGAGGTGGACATGGAAGGAAAGATTCAAGGCAAACAAGCGCGCATAAAGTCCCGAGCAGAGCATATCTGTCTAAATCAAGGTGCGGACCATCGCAAAACGGACAGAAGGAGGCGCCGCTGTAGAGGCTATACCTACATCACCATGGTGGGTTGGGTGTGCCGTCGGGAGCAAGCCAGAAGAAAAACCGACCATTTTTGAGTCGTCCCATGCAGATGTTTTTCATTTGATATATCGTTCGGTCTATTCCATTATCCCTTCGATCCCAAGCGCAGCCCGCCGTGGATAAAAAAGACATCACCGGCCAGGGCTTCATTGCGATACAGCTCCGCAACCAAAGCAGCCACCTCTTCAGGCTCTACCAGTCGGCCGATGGGGACCTGTCCGACGATCCGATCCAATGCTTTTTGAGGCATCTTTTTAACCATGGGTGTACCCACATAGCCGGGTGCCACAGCCACGCAGCGGATTCTGTCCGCCAACCCGCGCCTGAAAAACTCAGCGGTGATCACTTTGGGCATCACCGACATGGCGGCCTTGGTTGACGAATAGTTGATTTGACCGGCGGTGCCCAGTGAACCTGTAGACGAGATAAGGCATATCAACCCTTTGCAATTTTCATTGATCATGCGTTCAGCACACTCACGTATGGTCAAAAATACACCTGTCAGGTTCACATCAATGACCCCTTTAAATTGATCCAGCGACATCTTGCGCGACACTTTACCACTGCGGTCCGGACTTACCATAAGACCATCTTTAATGATACCGGCAAAGGGGGCAACCATATTGATTTGGCCGAAATGCTCGATGGCCGCATCAGCCAGTCTGGCACAGTCGGTCTCATCCGTCACATTGCATTTTACGGTGGCGACTTCTCCGCCAATGGAGCGTGCCGCCTCAGACAGAAGGTCTTCGGCCACATCGCCCAGGACGACTTTCCCGCCGTTTTGAGCCCAGTACCGGGCCATGGCAAGGCCGATGCCGCTGGCGCCGCCGGTGATTACCGCCACAGAGTCTTTAATTTCCAGCATGATGGTCTCCTTGATAAGCTTTAATTTTTTTAATTTGAAGCTGTTGATCCTACGAATACGTTATGTGCGCTTTGGAATATCAGTTATCTTTCATCCTGATCATTGTGTAAACCCTCAACACGCAATAATGCTTATTTTTTGGATTTTGGGGAGTCGAGCGCTTGCTGAAGATCAAGCTGAAATCGGACGGGCCCTCTGGCGGATCCTTCGTTGAAACGGGTGTGCAGGGCATAGGCAGATTTCGGATGAGACCAGGAAGTGGCAATGGCCACGTGGCCTTTGGGAAATGGTGCCGCTTCGGCATCGATATAATCCAATGGTGCCAATGCCGTTGCGGGTTCCACAAGGTCATCCTGAAGCCCGTAGCAAATTAACCAGGGAATTTTTTTGGCGCTGAGACGATTGAAGTTCAATGCCTGCCCGAACAGTTTGATAGGAAGGGTGCCGTCCTTGCGTATGGGGGTGTTGTAAGAAGCAAAGCTGACACGCGTGATGGCAATGGGAAGATCGCTGCGCTCATGGGCCAGCCAATAGTTTAGAGCAGCGGCGGTTTTGCTGATGGTCCCGGGATCCCCATTGCTATGCGCGACGATCATCATGTCACGCCACATGGCCAATAGCGGCATTTCGGTCTCTATGCTTTTCAATTTATAGATCCAGCCCATCAAGGTGCCATCAGCCACGCGATTTCCGTTGGACAGTTCTTTGGTGCCATATGCCAGATCGTTGAATTCTGCAGGAAGGTTTTTTAAAAACTGAGCCAAACCATCACTGCGCGTGCCGTCCATGGGAGCCACACAAGTGATGAAGGCATCCACGAGCTGGTCAAGTTTACCACTGAGCAAATTACACAGCGCAGCAAAACCACCCTGGCAATAGCCGTTTAGCGTGATGGGGACACCATGGCGTTTTTTTAGGATTCGGCAAAAGCGACGCGTGTCCAGGGTATCATCTTCTGGATTCATGTGCTGAACGGCGTCGTTCGCTTTGATATCTTTTAGTATCCTAATGTATGTGGGAATGCCCTGGTTGGCAAAAGCGTGGCCGTAACTGCGCTCTTCAGCAGGTAAAAAGGCCAAAATGTTAGCACCCAGCACATAGGGCGGGATGATCAATATGGGTTTGCCGTCTGAACGTGGTTTCACCTCAGGATCGGTTGGCAAAACCTGGTAAAGGACAAAGTGGTCGGTTTCATCTATTTTTGATGAGGCAGGCTGGCGTTCAAAATGAAATCCAAATTCGGGCTCAATAGCCTCGATTGCAGCCGGATAGGTGTGGGCCACGCCACGCACAAGGTGGTTTAGGCGTGCGATGAATTGGTCATATGCATCCGGAGCACCCGTCAAAAAATGAGGCAAAACGGATTGGATTTCACTCTTAAAAAACTGGTCAATGGCAAGCAGACCGCCATTTATGGCTCGGCCGGCCATGTCAAGATTCATTGCGCCCAGTTTCATATATGCATTAAAATTTTCCAGCGGTGTCCTTGACCAATAGCGATGCTGCTCGACACGGTTGAAATAGGTGTTGGCAATTAAGAAGGGGATGGTATGGGCATTGGTATAGCGCGCCAGGGTGGCCATACCGGACAGAATACCGCTGAGTAAATGTGTTGGCGCTGTTGTGCCTGCCGATTTTCTTTTTGTGGCTGTATCGGTCATGGATGCACCTTGATGCGAGAGGAATAGGTTGCGTGCCGGCAGCGGCGGAGGCTGATTCAGCGCTCCGCCGCTGCATCACCCCACAGGCCAAGCTGTGCGACGTCTAATCGGCGAAATATTTTTCAACGTTTTGATAGCTCTCATCCACATATTTTTTAAAATTATCGCGGCCGGTTTTAAAAGATTCAACATAATTTTCAATAGCATGGCGTCCCTCTGCCGGCAGCCAATTGGCCTGCTCCAAAACCGTTTTAGCGACCTGTTCAAACTGTTCCTGGAGCAATGTCAAAGCGCTAAAGGTGTTATTGAAAGTGGTTTGATTAAAGGTAACCATCTGTTTGAGCATCTCTTTCTGATCCATGGTGGTATCTCCTTCACAAGCGCCAAGTGCTACACGCTTGTTTTTTTGGCTTTTGCAGGTGCGGCCTTTTTCATGCCGGACATTTGTTTTTCAATGCCGGAAAACCCGTCGTCAATGTAGGCTTTAAGACGATCACGCTCTTCCTGGCATACATTAACCCAGCTTAAAATCGCTTGACGACCCTCTTCAGGAATCCAGGTGGATTGATCCAGCATGGTGTCAACCGCTGAAGTGGCTTGATCTTGCATTAGGGCCACCGCATCGTACCAACTGGTGAAAGAGGTCTTTTGGAAATCCACGACTTGTTTTGCAATTTGTTGGTAGGGCATCATCTTATTCTCCTTTTTATGTGTAAAATTAGGGTTAAAATGTAAATGACGCAATGCAACATTTACTAATAATGTGACATACCCTTATAATAAAATATAATAACAATATGTCAATATAAAAAATGCTGCAATGCAACATTTATGAATTTACTAAATTCAATTACAACCCATACTATGAAAATAAATAGTATAATCAGTGTGATAAATATGGTATAGATTGCCTTGAATCATAATGCCGGGTGGTGCATTACATCAAATGTCAAGTACTGGCGGAACGCCTCAGGGGGAGATGGAAATGGCCGATACACTTTTGCTAAAAAAATACGCCAATCGGCGCCTTTATGATACAGAAAAGAGTACTTATGTGACTTTGAACCAACTGGCCGATTGCATCCGTCAGGGTCGTATGGTGAAAATAATAGACGCCAAGAGCAAAGAAGATGTAACTGATTTTATCTTAACCCAAATTGTTTTAGAGGAGGCCAAAAACAAAAAAACCCTGTTGCCTGTACCTGTGCTCCACATGATTATTCGCTATGGAGATAATCTTATGGGCGAATTTTTTGAAAAGTATTTTCAGCAAACCTTTGAAAACTACATCGCCCATAAAAAAGCCGTGGATTCTCATTTCCAGAGATGGTTGGAGATGGGAATGAGTATGTCAAAAGCGGCCCAGCAACGTTTCTCCGACATCAATCCATTCCAAAATTATATGGATCCGTTTGGGGCCATGGGGAAAAAGGACAATGATGATAAAAAATAAAATGGTTACTGCATAATAAAACGAGAAAATCACCTTATATTAAGTGCTTTGTATACTCATTTAAAAGTTATGCGTTAAATTTTTAATCGATCCTCAAATGGCGAAACGCCTCAAAGTGATCTGTATGGAGCTATCAGCCGTTTTCCAAGCCATATTCGAAACCAAAACAGACGGCTCCGCCTTCGCAGCAGCCGATCTGCAGCCGGGTGACCGGCTTACCGGTCGCGTGCTGAAACTGGTGAACAATGGCCGTGCGCTTATTGATCTGGGAGCTTTTCGGGCAACAGCTCGAATGGGTTTTCCCGTGCACCCGGGTGAGATGCTTAAATTGAAAGTCATCCATAGTGGTAGCACATTGCATTTGCAGGCGGATGTCAAGTCGACGCCGCGATCACCACAGGACCTTCCGCAGCTTAATTTCACGCGACTGTTTTCAACGGCTGATCAGCAACAGTTGGTCGGGCTACTGGATCGCATGACGCGTTTGCCCCTATCTGAGGGGACGAGTTTTAAGGTACCTCAGGGCCTTCAACAGGCCTTAATCCAGGTTAAGGCGATCTTCGAGGATATGCCTATTCAGAAACCCATCGCACGGCTGATGGAATGGTTGCGCCATACAGTTGAAGATAGAGGGGTATGGTTTGAAAAAAAATTGGCCGATGCCGTGACTACAGATTCACTGAACGCTGAAGGGCAAAAAAGTGCCAAAACGGGTACAATGCGCGCTGTGATTGCAAAGGATTTGAAATCCAATTTATTGACAATCAATTCCTTTTTGTTAGCAGAGGATGCGCCCGCATGGGTATCTGAGAGGATAACCGCGAAGGAGATGAAATGGGTCCGTCAGGGTATTGGAAAAATGTTGGACCACATCTGCCTGCAGCAAGATCGCGTGGTTCGCAATTGGAGAGAAGACGATGCATTTCATATTATTACCCATGTCATTCCCTTCAAAAAAAAGAAGCAACCGGTTCAATTGAAAATTTTCTATTCAAATAAAGGGTTCCAACGATCCAGGGATTCCCATCAGCGTGTGGCATTGTTGCTGCACATGGATCAGTTGGGCCCGGTGCGCGCTGACCTTGCCATGACAGGCCGCCATCTGAAAATTCAGTTTTTTGTTCAAAGGGATGCTGTTCGCCAACGTTTTGAACAGCAGAGCGATGACATTGTGAGAGCATTACAAGGTCTATTCGAGGATGTCGTGCTGATCACCAGTGTGTCCGAAAAGAAAATAACCCAATTCAACCTCCCGGAACCATCTGGCGCCGCATCGGGAAGGATTGATATCCTCATATGAATACTAAAAAGATCAAAAAGGCAGCGGCCATGCAATACCGGCAGGGTCATGATTCGGCGCCCCGGGTGGCGGCCAAAGGTCGCGGTAAAATGGCCGAAAAAATAGTCGCTGTGGCCCGGTCGCACAACATTCCGCTGGTTGAAGATCCTGGTTTGGTGCAGGTTTTAGAAGCCTTGGATGTGGATACGCAAATTCCGGCCGAGCTTTATCAAGCGGTGGCTGAAGTACTGGTTTTTGTTTATCGCATGAATCAGCAACCGACGGATTAACGGATTAACGGATTAAAGGGTGTATTGCGTTCAGGACGCGTTTCCCCGGAAAATCAGGTGAGGTTAAGGGGATATCGGCCAACGAGTGCGCTGAACCCGGTTCACTACCAACCGACAATTGACGCTATGAAGCCTTTTGAGCTATTCAATCTGCCCTTGAAGGGCGCCCACCTTATCGAAGCCAGTGCAGGCACAGGCAAAACTTACACCTTGGCAGCCGTTTACTTGCGAATGATTGTTGAACTGGGATTTCGTGTGGATCGATTGCTGGTGGTTACCTATACCAAAGCAGCCACCGAAGAGCTCAAAACCCGTATCCGCCAGAGATTAGTGACCGCTAAGAACAGTTGGCACAAGGGTCAAAGCGGCGATCCAATGCTGGATGATTTACGTCACCGGCTGAACGATACCGGGCAGGCTTTGCAGCGCATCCAGGATGCGTTAATGGAATTTGACCGCGCCGCGATCTATACCATTCACGGATTTTGCCAGCGCGTTCTGCAGCATTACGCTTTTGAGACAGGACACCTTTTTCAAAGTGAATTGGTGCATAGCGATACTCCTTACATCCAGGAGACAGCGCAAGATTTTTGGCGGCGCTATTTCGTTCGGGCACCCCATGAGTTGGCATATGAGGCAATAAGAAAAATACATGATCCAACGGAGTTGGCCAAGATATTCCAGGTCAACAGTTTCCCTTACATCGCCGTTTTGCCTGAACTTCAGAAACCGCCGCTTTCGGCTGTGACCCATTGGCGAGAGACAGCCAAAGCGATTCAGGCGCAATGGCCCCAGGTGCGGCAGCAGGTAAAACAACTATTGCAATATGATGGGTTAAACGGACAAATATATGGTGTATTATATAACAAAAAGACACCCTCTGCCCCCCCCCCCCGACAAGTGAAAGTTGAAACTTTGTGCCGAGCGATGGATCAATGGAACGGCAATTACCCCCTGTTTAAATCCTTTGATCTGTTCAGCCGCCACCGTCTGCTAGTGGCAACCAAAAAGGGCAGGACGACACCTGAACACCCTTTTTTCAGGCTGTGCGAACGAGCCCTGCAGCAGCAGGATCAAATGAAAAATCAATTGGAAACCTATTTGCGCTATCTAAAAGTTCGCTTTTATCACGATGCGCAATCCGCAGTTTCCCAAAAAAAGGCCCGGCAAAACATTCTTTTTTTTGATGACCTGTTGCGTCTCGTGCACCAGGCTGTGAAGGGTTCTACCGGCTGCTTGCTGGCCAACGCCCTTAGAGCTCAGTACCCTGTCGCATTGGTCGATGAATTTCAGGATACCGACCCATTGCAATCTGAGATATTTTACACGCTTTTTGCGACCGATCAGAATTTACTGGTCATGATCGGTGATCCAAAGCAAGCCATATATTCGTTCAGGGGTGCGGATCTGTTTTCCTATTTACGCGCTTCCGATGCGGCGCAGACACGCTCCACTCTGGCCAAAAATTGGCGGTCCAGCGCCAGGTTAGTCCAAGCCGTCAACACCGTATTCGGAAGCCATCCGCAGCCCTTTGGATTCAAGCAAATCGGCTTTGATGATGCGGTGGCGGCTCGTCCCGAAATAAAGGGATCGTCACCTGCTTTCCACCTTAGGTATTTGACACCGGACGATGAAGCGTCACCTACTGCAAAAGTGTCCATAACGGAGGCCAAATCAAGTATTGCGGGCGCCGTGGCCCAAGAGATTGTTGATTTGCTTGAAGGGACTAACCCGGATTTTGTCCCCGAAGATATTGCCGTTCTGGTGCGTACCCATCGTCAAGCGCACCATGTCAAAGATGCTCTCGCTGCAAGAAAAGTACCCGCGGTATTGCACAGCGCCGGGCGTATTTTTGATACCGTCGAGGCAGAGCATGTGGCGCATATTATGGCTGCCGTGGCTCTGCCAACCGACCCGCATTTGGTGAAGGCCGCGCTTGCCAACAAATTATTTGGCTGGGATGCATCTTTGTTGCTGGACCCTGTCAGCGAGACGCATCGAACCTGGCAGACCCAGTGGGAATCTTTTGGTGTTTATCGCAAGATTTGGGTGCAGTCGGGTTTTTATGCCATGTTCCGCTCTATGCTGATCCAGGAGGGGATAAAGATCAGGACACTCGGACGGCCGGGTGGAGAACGCGCATTGACCAACTTGCTCCATCTGGCCGAGCTGATCCACCAAGCGGAAATCGAGCACCGTTTAGGTCCTGAAGGCCTGTGCAAATGGCTGGCGTTGCAGCGCCAATCTAACGAGAACGGCAGTGATGAACAGCAATTGCGTTTGGAGAGCGATGCACACGCGGTGCGTATTATTACCATGCACAAGAGCAAAGGATTACAATTTGAAGTTGTTTTTTGTCCGTATACCTGGTCCGGTATTAAAAATAATGTTCAGACGGCTGTGTTCCATCATCCGGAAAAACAGGACCAGTTGGCCCTTGCTTTTGGTCCTCAAATTCCCAAAAGCTTTCAAGTTCAAGCACAAATTGAGGCATTGTCTGAAAACCTGCGTATGCTTTATGTTGCCTTAACCAGAGCTCGTCAACACTGCTATTGGATGTGGGGACCGATCAAAGGGGCAGACATTTCAGCACCGGCTTATCTTCTGCATGGTTTGGAAATCGATATATGCGATAGGGATGGATTGCGCTTATTAAAAGATAAGATGGCCGGTTTGCGCTTTGATCAGTGGTTGGGGGAAATCTTGGCCCTGGCCCAGCGTTCCCATGGCAGCATAGAGGTTGAGGCCCTGATATCCGGCCAACATCGCGAATATGCGCCGGCAGGAAGATCAATTGCGCCTCTCGCATACCGGAGTTTGACACGTCGCCTGGATCGCCATTGGCGGATCACCTCATTTTCGGCGATGATCAGCGGTCAAGTCGATGAACAACCTCACCGAGGCGATGGGTTGAGTGCCGGAACAATTGAACCTGTCAAGGAAAGCGGTTTCACATTATTTGATTTTCCCAAAGGTGCGCGAGCCGGTTTGTTTTTTCATGACCTATTGGAACATTGGGATCATACCCAATATCAAGCTATGCGATGCAAGGATTTGGTGGTCGATAAAATTCAACAACACGGGTATAAACCCGATTGGCAAGAATCCGTCCGAAACATGCTTCAGGTTTTGGCCCAAACACCCCTTCACGCCAAACATGACCGTTTTTGTTTACATCAAGTTGCCCGCAACGCCAGGCGGAATGAAATTACGTTTTATCTTCCGCTCAAGGATGTCAGTGCGTCCCAACTTCAGGCAACCTTTGCACGATATGGCGATTTTTCCCAAAACCGGAAGATGACTGAGCAGATGGGGCGGCTTAAATTTGCACCGGCTAAGGGATTTATAAAGGGGTTTATCGATGTGGTTTTCAGCCATAACGGGCGAACCTACTTGGTGGATTGGAAATCCAATTATTTAGGGTCGCTGTATGAAGACTACAGCATGGGTTGCCTGGGCCGCGCAATGACTGAATCCTATTATTTCCTGCAATACCATCTCTATATTGTGGCGTTGGATCAATTGCTGCGCCGGCGAATAGACAATTATGACTATGGTCGCCATTTCGGTGGTGTTTTTTATATCTTTTTACGGGGACTGAATCCTGACGGTGACGCCGCCACAGGCATCTATTACGACCTTCCCCATGCACAGCTTGTGTCGGCGCTAAGCCGGGCACTGATTGCGGACCGATGATGGACCCACAGACACTGCATTTCAAAGGATTCATCTCCGAGATCGATTATCATTTTGCACGATTTATGGCCCGTTTCGAGACCCGTAACCCCGATAGGGTGGCACTGGCTGCGGCGCTGTTGAGCCGGGCAACGGCCCTGGGACACGTATGTGTCGATTTAAATCACCTTGATGATCCGGGAAGTGTTGAGGATGCAAAAGCGCATCGCCTCGATCTGGATACGGACCTCGATCTTTGGATGAGCACATTGAACAACGCCTTAACGGTGGGCAGACCGGGTGATTTCAAACCCCTGATCCTGGATGGCAAGCGGCTGTATCTGCATCGGTATTGGCAATATGAACAAAGGGTTGCCCATGCGATTTTAAAGCGATGCCGCAGCGTTCGCGTTTCGAACACTACCTGTGACCTGAACGATGCGTTGCGGAAGATCTTTTCCGAGGGTGATGACTTGCAGCATCGCGCCATCTTGTCAGCCCTAAACCAAGGTTTCAGCGTCATATCCGGCGGGCCCGGTACAGGAAAAACCTATACCATCGCCAAACTGCTTTTGCTTTTGCATAGCGCCGGTCAAGGCCATGATCTGCGTCTCAGGCTGGCGGCTCCCACGGGCAAAGCCACCATGCGCTTACAGCAATCCATCGAAGCGACCCTATCGGCGATGGGGCACAGCCGGCAGGAAATTCACATGTTCATGGGTGGCGATGTTCAAACATTGCATCGTTTGCTGGGTGCTTTATCCGATCAATCGGGTTTTCGATACAACGCAGATCACCCGCTGGCAGTGGATGTGGTGATTGTGGATGAAGCTTCGATGGTTGATTTGGCCATGATGGCAGCGCTAACGGCGGCTTTACCGCCCAAAGCCCAACTGGTTTTGATCGGGGATAAAAACCAGTTGGCATCCGTCGAGGCCGGTGCTGTTTTAGGCGATATCTGCAGCGGTGTGAATCGCCGGCTACCCAGCAAGGATCGGGAGACAACCGAATGGGGCCGGAACTCGGCTTTGGCCGGCCGTATAGTCGTTCTCAAAAAAAGTTATCGATTTGCCGCCCATAGCGGGATTGATGACTTGGCTGCCGCGATCAATAACGGTGAGACCGATACGGCACTGGCACTTCTAAAAAACAGGGATATTCCAAATATCAGTTTTAAAGCGATCTCCAACCTTTCCATGCTTGAGATGTCGGTCGCCGACCTGGCAACGCGGGCCATCGCGCCGCTGTTCAATGCCCCGAATCCTCTCGTGGCGTTTGATCGGATGGCGCACCACATGATTTTAACACCACTTCGCCTCGGTCCTTATGGTATGCTGAATTTAAACAGGTATGTTGAAAACGCTTTGATAAAAATCGGGCTGATCCCCCAATTGCGTTCGTTGGACGACCCCTGGTATCCCGGGCGTCCTGTGATGATCGGCCGAAATGACTATTATCACAACCTTTTTAATGGTGACATGGGCGTTGCCATGGCCTCTGGGAAGGATAGTGGTTCACAGGTGACGGTATTTTTCCCGGATGGGACAAATGGGATCAAAGCCATCGCTTCCAGCCAACTGCCGCCTCATGAGACGGCATATGCCATGACCGTGCACAAAAGCCAAGGCTCGGAGTTTGACCATGTGGTGCTGGTGCTGCCCGATCGAAAGATGGCGCTCTTGACACGCGAGTTGATATACACGGCAGTTACACGGGCGAAACAATCGGTGACGATATGGGGATCCGAACAAATATTGCGTCAAGGTATTGAACAGCTCACCCGGCGCACTTCCGGTCTTGGATCTTTGCTGTGGAAATCGGCAAAAGATTAATTGGAACAATCACCTTGATTTCCATAAACCTATCCCATAAAAAGATCGGATTGATTGAAATTGGAGTCGTACGCTAAGTACAGCTTTGCTATCACTATTTGGATTAGAGACATTTGAAGATAAAAAGCGTGGAACGATAATGGGCATCCCGGAATTGAATATCAACGGATTGGTTAGCAAAACAGCCATTGTGCAGGGCGGGATGGGCGTGGGGATCTCCATGTCCAGATTGGCCGCTGCCGTTGCCGAAGAGGGCGGTATTGGTGTTATCGCCGCTGCCATGGTCGGCGTTTCCGAACCGGATTGCCGGTCAAACCCTATCGAAGCCAACATCCGCGTGTTGCGGAAAGAAATTCGCGCGGCCCGCAAGGCCACCAACGGGGTCCTGGGCATCAATATCATTGCAGCCTTGACCCTTTTTCCGGAGTCGGTTCGCGCTGCCGTTGAAGAAGGTATTGATGTCATATTTTCCGGAGGTGGGTTGCCCCTGGATTTGCCTCAATATCTGAACGATAGTGCCCATACCAAGCTCGTACCCATTGTTTCATCAGCCCGCGCCGCCAGATTACTTTATCAAAAATGGCTTCAGAAATTTGATTATCTGCCGGATGCTTTTGTTCTGGAGGGACCCAAAGCCGGCGGTCACTTGGGATTTAAAACAGGGCAAATCGAAGATCCGCGATTTGCGCTTGAACACCTTTTAAATGAGGTGTTGAATTTTGTTAAAACCATCGAGGATAAGCACAATCGCTCCATTCCTGTGATTGCCGCAGGTGGGATATTCAGCGGTGCAGATATTGCTAAGTTTCTCCAATTGGGGGCCGCAGGAGTTCAAATGGGCACCCGTTTTGTGGCCACCCACGAATGTGATGCCGATCCGGATTTCAAGCAGGCTTACCTGGAAGCCAAGAAAGAAGACTTGGTTCTCATCGAGAGTCCTTTAGGGCTTCCCGGCCGGGCGCTTAGAAACCAGTTTATCAATGCAGTTGCAGATGGCGCCAAGAAACCGTTCAAGTGCGTCTACCACTGCATCAAACCCTGCAAACCTGAAAACAGCCCTTACTGCATTGCTTTGGCCTTGGCAGCCGCAAAAAAAGGGGTGTTCAAACACGGTTTTGCCTTTGCCGGCGCCAATGCCCATCGTGTGGATAAAATTGTTTCGGTTAAGGAGCTGTTTGAATCCTTGCGCAACGAGTACAACCAGGCAGAGTCGGCTAATCATTAAAGAGCAGGTTAAGGTAGTGCTTTGAGATGGTGTCCGCATCATCAAAGCGATGCAGGGTGTTGCCGTTTTTCTGTGCGATTTGGTTGCGCAGATCAGAGGCAACGGTCTTGCCCAATTGCACACCGAATTGATCAAATCCATTGATTCCCCAGATGAAGCTTTCATATACGGTGCGCGCTTCATAGAAGCTGAGCAGCCGGCCCACGTTGCGAGGTTCCAGATCTTCTAGAATAAGAGTGGAGGAGGGGCGGTTGCCGCTGAAATGCCGAGATGGGTCGCGCAGGTTGTCTTCTCCCATGGCCAGCGCCTGGGCCTGGGCCAGCATATTGGCCCACAACTCTTGGTGATTGCTGACACCTTTGGACAGCACCGGGTAAGGTCCGTATTGCGGTTTGAGCACGCCAATGAAATCGATGGGAAAAGGCCGGCCCTGGTGGGCCAATTGGAAAAAAGAGTGCTGGGCATTGGTACCCGGCTCGCCGAACAGGATGGTACCCGCCGGCTCGGGTAACACTTGCCCCTGGATATCCACAGATTTGCCATTGCTTTCCATGTTAAGCTGCTGAACATGAGGCGCCAATTTGGCCAACGGGCTGGCATAGGGGATGATGGCCTGTTGCTGATAGCCCATGTAAGTGGTGTTCCAGACAGAGATCAATGCAGCCAGCAGCGGCAAATTATCCTCTACCGGTGCCTCACAAGCATGCCTATCCATCTCTTGTGCGCCTTTTAGGAAGCTTTCAAAGCGATCGTATCCCAGATAGAGGCTTAGGGGAACACCCCCGACAGCTGACGTTACGCTGTAGCGGCCGCCAATAAAGTCAAACATATGAAAAGCGTGCAGAACGGGTTTTTGCGGATTGTCTCCGGGGCTGCCTTTGGCGGTAACTGTAACCATGTGGCTGGCCGGATCCAGCCGATAGCGGTCCAAATGGTGCAACACGAGGGCGGTGTTGGCCATGGTCTCCGCCGTCGTGTAGCTTTTTGAGATGATCACCCAGAGGGTGGCCTCAGGATCGATGGCCTGGGAGATTGCACCAAAGTTGTGGATATCCACATTGGACAGATAGTGCAAACGCATCCCTTTATCGGCATTCACGGCCAGTGCGTTGGAAACAAAAGCCGTACCCAGATAGGAGCCGCCAATGCCGACTACGACCACATGTTTAAACGCTTTGCCGGTGGTGCCGGTGATGGTCCCTTTGCGTACTTTTTCACTAAACGTACGCATTTCTTGTCGCACCCGATGGATATCCGGCATGATATCTTTACCATCGACCCACAATGGGGTGTGGTCAAAACACCTTGAAGCAGTGTGCAGCACGGATCGTTTTTCGGTAACATTGATCTGATCGCCGCGACACATCCGTTCAAAGCGATGCCTCAGCTTGAGTTTTGAGGCCGTGGTTATCAGTAAAGCCAAGCTGTCTTTATCAACCCGCTGGCGCGAATAGTCATAAAAAAGGCCTGCTCCGCTGCACGAGAAAGCGTTCAATCGGTCGGGTGCGAACAACAAGTGGCGCAAATGGTTGTCCGGTTGCTGCATGCGTGCAGCGTGATGCTGGAGATCGGCATGCAGATCGAGTTGGTCTATGCGATAGGGGTTCGGCATCTTAAAGGATCCTATGGATTGGGGGTTTGGCCGGATGAGAGCTGGCGATAGAGGTCGTCAATGACGACCTGGTAAATTTGGGATACTGCCCGGCTCATCGCTAGGGCGAAGTCTCCCGGCTTTTTACCTTTTAGCGGGGACCGGGCTTGATAGCTTTTCTGGAGTAAAATGCTCTGGCGCGGATCACTGTTCGATTCAGTTTTGAGTGTAATGTGCAACCGTGCATATGCATTACGTGACGAAGCGTTGTCAATTTCCACAAATTTTTCTACCCAGCCATGCAGCTCATGGGTTGCCGGTAAAATGGCATCCGGTGTTAAGATGGTTTGCAAGGCACCCGAATATTTTATGTCGCGGGCGAGCACAAATGGCAGCAGTTCTCCAGGGGATACAATCCATTGGTGATAACCGTAACCGTTTCGATGCATCCCGTTATCGGCATAAATCATACGTTGTGAATTGAAGGGAGGGCTGGCGCTGAACCGATGCACGCGCAGAACGACTGGCAGAGATTTATCATAGAGCGTCGGTTGGGGTTCATAGTCGATGGTATAGTAGTATATGGGGTTGGATGCAGAAGTGCGGCCCATGCAGGAAAGCAGTAAGGATGGTAACAATAGAAGCAGGAGACCCGGAATCATGCGTCGGCGCGTCATATAGTTGCCTTTCTATTTCGGGTTTGTCGAATAAACATCATCTCTGAGAATAATCCTCATTAGGGGGGGGAGGGTTTTTCCGGTTGCGGCCCACCGAAAACAAGCTGGGAGGGTTGGCTTGCCACTTCCGATAACAACCGATTCAATGTAGTTGTGGCTTGTTCGATGCGTGTCAGGGTGACCATCATTTGACGTTGGAGATGATCAACCTGCTGATCGGTATTTCCCAATAAGCTAGCGGCCGCTTGCATGCTTTTTTTAATATCTTGGGCGGCGACCTTTAATTCGGCTGTGATTTGATTCACATCTTGACCGCTTGCGGTCAAAACGCCATCGAGATGGGTGACCGTTTGCCGAATCTCATCGATGCCGCCGTCTGCATTGCCTGCCATTTTATCCACACCGCCGGCAGCCTTTTCAATGGCGCTCAGCATGCGATTGAAAGGTTCCGGTTGCACCAGTCGCTGGACGTTAAGCACCGCTGTGTGCACATCCGATGCAAGGGTGACCAATTCCGCCTGGTCAATGGCCGTGTTAATTTTAGACAGGGCGCTAGTGAGCTGCCTCGATATTTCATCGGCATCCAATGCGCGAAATAAAGCAATAATGTCTTCGATGCCCTTGAACAGTTTAGAGATTTCCGAAGCGCGCGTTGGAATAACCGTATGCGGCGGTGCAAAAGAAAATGGAGGAACAACATCCGGGACTTTGGCGCCGCGCTGTTCCAATTCAATGAACATCAAACCTGTGATGCCCACGGATTTGAGTTGGGCCACAATATCTTCACTACCGTGATGGGGCCGGAAATCCGTTTCTATTTTTAAGACCACTTCGATCAGTTCACCGTCCGGTGCCACGCCGATTTTATTGACGCGTCCGATACGAACACCTCTATATTTCACGGGTGAATCCTGGTCCAACCCTTGAACCGACTCATCAAAATAGGCCACAAAAAAGCTGCCTTTTTCAAAGTAGTTGGACATGCCCAACCAAACCACCGCTACAACCACTACGGATAGGCCACAGATCAAAAACAGCCCCACACTGAATGTTGTCTTTACCGATGCCATGCTTGCCTTTGCGAGATTCTTGCTTGACGGTTAAAAAACTGTCTGACCAAGGGTTCGGGACTTTTCTCTTTTAGCGCATGGGGATCGCCCTGGGCGATAACGCCTTTGGCTGATTTATCCAGCATAATGATGCGATGCGCAACCTTAAAGATGATATTCAGGGAATGGGTGATGATGATCATAGTGGTACCCATACTGTGGTTGATACGAAGTATTAATTCTTCAATTTCAGCGGAAATTACCGGATCCAACCCTGCAGTGGGCTCATCTAAAAAAAGGATTTCCGGATTCAATGCCAAGGCACGGGCCAAAGCGGCGCGTTTGATCATGCCGCCGCTGAGTTCCGATGGCAGGTGGTCTCCATAACCCCCGAGATCGACACTGCACAGTTTCATCCGTACCAGATTGGCCACTGCCGAAGGTTTCAGCTCAGTGTACTCTTGGATGGGCAAGGCGACGTTTTCGGCAATGGTCATGGAACCAAAGAGCGCACCCCCCTGGAAAAGTATGCCGATTTTGCGTAGAGCCGCTTCAAAAGATGTCTGATCTCCGTCGGTAATGTCGTGGCCCTCGATGGCAATACGGCCTGCTGCGGGTGGATTCAACCCCACCATATGTCTCAGCAGTGTGGTCTTGCCGCAACCGCTGCCGCCGATGATGGCTAGAATTTCGCCTTGGAAGACATCGATATTGACATCCTTCAAAATGGTGGCCTCACCATATTTGGCTTCTAGTTCACGGACCTCAATGAGGGTTTGGGACTCAGCGTTCATGGCTACCAATAGCTACGGATGACGGCAAAAATCGAATCGAATAAAATAATTAAAAAAATACCTGAAACCACTGCTGAGGTAGCGGCGTTTCCCACCTCCGAAGCGCCACCGCGGACCTGAAAACCACGCAAACAGCCAATCCATGCAATCAAAGCGGCGAAAATGAGGCTCTTCGTCAATCCCCACACAAATTCGAAAAAAGTCAGCGCTTTAAGTGTCTGGGCGATATAGGTGCCGATGGTCAGATCGAGCATGGTGACGCTGATGACCATCCCGCCTACAATGGCGAACAAATCAGAGAAAAGGGTCAACAGCGGCACCATGATGATGGCGGCCACGATTCGTGGCACGACCAAAAAGAGAGTGGGCGATATGCCCATGGTAAAGAGGGCGTCAATCTCATCTGAAATGCGCATGGTGCCGATCTCAGCGGCAAACGCAGATCCTGAGCGACCGGCCACGACAATAGCGGTCATAATCGGCCCCAGCTCGGAAACCATGGCCAGTGCAACCAGGGATGCGACAAATATGCTGGCGCCGAACTGGGCCAGCTGCAGACTCGAAACAAATGCCATGATCAGGCCCAGCAGGAAACTGATGAGTCCAACAATGGGAAGCGCATCCACTCCAATTTTTTGCATTAAAGTGACGGTATCGTTAAAGCGCAATGACTTGGGGTGCAGACAGGTATGCATCAAACACAGGAACACCGAGCCCAGAAATGAGACTAAAAAACGAATGTTATAGGCTTGTCTGATGGCGCTCGCACCGAATCGAAGGATAAGCGGGGCTGCCTTCTTCGGTTCAATGGGCCTGCAGGCGGTGGGATCGTCAAAATTGGTCAGTGCAATGACCTCCGCCGCTTTGGGTGGAGGCTGGACCAGGTTGAAAGGGATTTTATTTTTATTCAATTGGTTGCGAAGTTCAGACAGTACCAGGACACCGTAGTCATCAAAGTAAGTGATGCGGTTTAGGTCAACAGCAACCCGTGTGGGCTTGCGGATTTGAATTTCAGCACTCAGCTCCTCGAGGAGTCCTGACGCCACATGATGATCAATGCGGCCGATAAATTGGATGCCGATGGCGCCATCTTTGCTGGCGACCAGTTGGTAGGCCTGTTCTGCTGCGGGCACAGCATCGGTCATGCAACCACCTTATGGACGATGCAATCTCAGGGTTTGTTCAGCCCTTCATCCAACAAAACAGTATAGGGTTCCAAGTCGGAGAAACGGCGTGTGGTGACAACCCCAAGCGCCAAACGCCTTTGGACGAGATCCAAGGTGCGGCAGTTTTCGCTGCAACCGGGGAAGCCGGGCTGATCATCGCATTGTCTGCATGGGCTCTTTATTAAATAGCCATTTTCAAAATCAAATATTTTTTGGGGTATGCCGGCGTATCGGACCATTGGGTGCAACCTTTTGCTTTGACGCTTATAATTGGTAATAGAATGCGTGCCTCAAATGAAAAATTACGATTCAACCGGTCGTGCGCAGGATGGATTTGGCACATAGATTTGAGTAAAGATAACAGAAAATGCCATCTAAAACAAGATTGAGATGGATGCGATTTTATAACTTATCGATGATTTGTTGGATATCTTGAGTCGCCGAGATGTAATCATCGGTATCGTGATGGGGGGATGTTGTTAAAGCGTTTAACGTTGATCTTAACTGGTCGGCTTCTTTGTTTTGGCTTAAATGATAATTGCACAACAGGTTAATGGCTTGGAAAAGTACATTCTCTTGCAACGTGGGCATCCACTTACCCGCTTTGGCCAGTAGTTGCATGGCAATAGCGTATTCTTTTTGTTTGTATTGCAACACGGCTTTGGAAAAGACAGCGGGTGCGGAAATTTGTTTGAAAAATCGAATGAGCATGGACGATGATGCCCCTGGCTATTGTTGAATGGGCGTTGGCAGCAACTCTGATGCAAAAACGATGAGGCGGATGCCGAAATCGTCGAAAAATACATTTTCCGCACCATCGCCCAAGCTGTGTAATCCCACTTCGGGTTGTTGATAGATACCCGGGTAATCCGGTGTTTGTAGATCATCATGATGGCTTTGGATGGTGGCATGCTCGATAAGGCCTTGGTCCGCTGATGTAAAAGCGTGAAAGCTGAGACCGCTGGCAGTGGGATTGAGCGCATCCCACTCGATCAGCTGAAAATAATCTTCGCCGGACGTCCAATTCCCATCCCCATCCGTCCAATTGCCGGCAGCATCTAATTCAGGCGGCCATTGCAGCTCTGTTAACACAGGATCAATACCGATGCGGCCATAGGGTTCGGTATGATAGTCCAATGGGTTGTTGTTGCCCGAGCCGCTGCCGCCGCCATGGGTTCTGGCCAGATAGACCTGAAGGATGTTGGCTTTACGATCATTGACCGGGTCAAAGGTCGTCACTTCAGCGCGTCCAGTGCTTCCCATGACAAAAAGCTGTTCGCCGGCTTCAAAAGCGGGGCCGGAGGAGATGACTGTCGTCCGGTTGAGTAAAAGCGTACCGCTGGCAGGCGGTGTGCCGCCCCATGAGCCGGAACGGATCATGGGTGTTGTCAACACGCTGCCCATGGTTCCCCTGGCGCCATAGATGCGCTCACCTTGACGGATTTGAGCCGTGCCATTGGAAAAGGGGACCACCATGGCCTCTTTGATCCTGAGCGCCATCGTCGCTTCTTGAACATCTTGGGGTGTCCACTGGGCGCTCAGCCGGATGTCATCGATATACCAACCCTCATAGGCGTTGTTGAGCGCATCGACTGTATCAAAACGAAATTGGATGCGAATGGTTTGACCTTCATAGGCGCTGAGGTCAATTTGCGCTTGATACCAGCCATCAGGTCCGGGTGGCGTGATGATGGTGGGTGCAGGGGTGCTGTTGATGGTGTAAGTGGCGCTCGGAGAACCGACGATAATAATCTGTTTCAGATCGTGGGTATCCAGCCTGCCCGGCTCGGTTTCGTGCCAGCTCCAGAAGGTGAGGGTGATGTCGGGCGATCCGGCGGGCAGCGTCACAAGATTGGATTCGAGGATGCCCCAGTTGCGCACCGAAGGGCCGCTAAACGGGGGATCTTGCCAATCGTAGGTGTGGGATGAACCGATACCGTAGTACCAATTCCGGGTAGAGTCGTTGCGCTGCCGGCTTGGATTGCCGATGGCCACAGGTTCAAGATCCCACAAGTTGTGACTGCCGCCCCCTTCGGATAATGCATTATTGGCGGGATCTTCATTGTTCTCATCAATGAGATCATCAGCCAGCCGTTTATAGGCTAGCCATGTGCGTTGACTGCCATTGCCGGTTTGGCGCCAAAGCACCACAGTGCGCTGCTCTTGCTGTGGGACAAGGTCATCGGGAATATTGTCAACTACAATGTTGTTGCCCCGTAAAAATGAGATACCATAACCGTTATTGCTGAACAGATCGGCAGTGCCTCCCAAACGAAATGAAAGCCCTGCGCCAACATATGCGGGAATCGGCACAACAGGATAATAGCCTTGGGTTGGGGACGCGTCTATTTCATAACCCACTTTAACCTGGGTATCGTAGCTCAAATAACCGCGGGTCCCGCGTTGGGCCGCACCAAAGTTAATGCGCTGCGCTGCTGCGGTGACAGGCGAAAAGGTCGTCAAAGCGCCTTTTTGATCGACGCCGGTCGTTGCAGCTGAATCCACACTGAGGGCATTGTCCCCACCCACATCCTGTGACGCTGTAAAAGTTCCGGAAGTATCTGCCCAGTTGGTGGTGGCGTCGAATCGGTCGCTGTATGTTTCCTCTCTGGCGCTGGACTCCGATGGCGGAAGGGGCGTGTAATAAACTACCTGACGACGGGTCTGCATGCCGCCTGATCCAACGATACCCGTGGCATGCAAACGCACATATCGGGTGAGTACCATTTGCGGATCCGCAATGATGTCGAAATTGACCATACCCGGGTAGTTCGGGGCTCGCACATCCACCAGTTCATTGGTATTTCGACGATTATAAGTATAGGTCATGGTACGGCCGTTAAGCTGGATATTTCCATTGCGCAAGGGAAACATTCGTGCATCACCGGGTTCGTAGGCTATATTTCCGCCTTCGGAAATGGTAGTATTGCGCCCCAGGTCCACATCGGCCACTGGGTAAACCGGTGTACCGGCCGGGTAGGGGGACAAGGCCCGATCGAGGTTGAATGAAACACGATCTGTATCCAAAGCAGTCGATCCGTGTGATAAACCATATGTTTCCTGACCGATACGCAGTTTTAAATTCGGGGCCAGCTCCACTTCATCATCCGGATCGTTCGGCAGGGCGCCGGCGCCGGGATAGTTGCCCGGCGCATGTCCGATGAACTGCGTTTCACCATTGACGCTCTGGCTGAGTTCATAAAAATAGGAAAACACCTGAAGATCAACACTGCCCCCATTGGCATCCAGGGCATAATTCCCATCCAACGCTTCCAGAGCTTGATTTTGTTGCTGCTCAAATGCACCTGCATGCAGAAAACGGCTGGCGGCCAAGCGGTAACCGGATTCAGCCAGTAGGTAGGCTTTGTCGGTCAGGTTGGTGACGGCGCCCTGTTGGCTTGAAGTACTTACCATGGGCACAATGGCGGCGGCAAGAATCGAAAAGATCAAAATAGCGGCCACAATGGCGATCAAGGCCGCCCCATCGGCCCGACCTATAAATAAAAAACGTTTCATGGGGTAATTCCCATCGTGACAGCGTCTATGAAACAGCTGTAATCTTGTCTGGAAACAGGGTCCAAAGTGGGGGCCGCACCGCCATAATTGTTGTTGTTGCGTAAATGAAGGCGCGTCTGGAAACTTTGGCTTTGCCCGGGGGCGTCCGGCCGTGCCAGCGACAGGTTCAAGTCAATGCTCGAGAGCAGTTGGATATCTGCTCCCAGAGACCAGGTGGCCGACCCTTGATAAAAATTCATGGATAGGGAGTCGGCACCATCGACCAGGACATCGCCTTGATCAATGGTGCCGGCATCCAAACTGGTAATCGTCGGATTTAGATCCGTGTAAATGCGGACCATCCCATCTGCCTGGTGGTAGTGAATACCAAAGCGTTCCCGGGGGGGGATATGGCCTTGCACCAGACGCTCAAAGATAATATAGGGATCATCCCCGGTACCGTCTATCGCGATGATATCTGTTAGCTCGCTCAATTCCCGACGCATGCGGGTCATGGCCAATTGCGCCTTTTGGGCGATGTCAACGTTAGTGCGGCTGAATTCATGGCTTTGTAAAGCCTTTACCAAGCCCATGCCGAAAATTGCGCTTAACATGCCCAACAGTATCAGTGACACAACCACCTCCAATAGGGTAAATCCCAATTGATTGCTCAGCTCATGGCGCTTGCACCTGTGGCGCTGATACAAATTGTGGCAAGGGGTGAGGAATGGATGCCGCATCTTCATCTATCTCGAAAAAAGAGTGGTCAAGGTCTGGTTCCTCAATGAGAGCGTGACCTTCAATAGGGTATCCGACGGGTGGCTGCACGCATCAGCGGTTTTGCTCTCTGTCCACTGTCCCGGATTGACCTGTACAAAATCGAGGCAATAGTTCTCGCTGACTTGAATCTCGTTGCCTGTCCAATAGTTGCCGCCACTGATATTATTTTGCAACGTTATCAGCGGTTGGGGTGCTGTTAAAAGCAAGTTGCGGTAATCCGATGTGATTTGATCCATGGCGCTGTTAAGCGTCAACTCCCGGTTCAGATTTTGAAGGGCTTGATAGCTCCTGCTGGTATGGCTGCTAAAATATTGAACCAGCATCACCGCCAGGATAGCGGACACGGCAATTGAGACAATAATCTCAATCAGCGTGAAGCCCCAGCAGGCTTTGCCGATGCGGTTCGGATGGTATTTCAAGGGATAAAGCCCGTGTTTTCGGTGATGGTGATCGTGTCGCCCGGCGTACCTTCGCGGTTGAGAGTAAGGCTGAGCTGACCTCCGCTAAAGCTGCGACCTGAAGCGGTAGGTCTTCCCCAGCTATCAAAGACAAGGCTAAAATTCGATCCGCTAATATCGAGGCCGAAGGTGTCAAGACGGACGCTGTCATCGGTCTGACCGGGCCAAGCAATTTTTAGATCGCTCTGGGAATCTCTAAAAAGCCAGTATTCGCTTTGATCGCCAGAAGATTGGTAGCGAAGCCCCCATTGGGTATCGGAATTCATCGCCCTTGCCTGGGCATAGCGGATGTTCGTTTTCAAAATATGAGTTTGGGTGATCAGATCTGTGTCGGTATGACGATAATAACCGATATAGGCGATAAACAATATGCCGATCAGGACAAACACGGTGATCACTTCAAGCAGGCTAAAACCTTTTGAATCGGCTAATGGGCGTAAATTCATGGGATGAGCCCTGTTCTAAAACGGCGTATCATACGATAGCGGAGTAAATGGTGGCCGGGTTCATGCATGCCGTAAATACTCGATCTGTTATCTCAAAGGTCCTGTTGGTCAGGCCAATGCCAATTCAATTACCTAAATCTGTATCATAGGAGCAGCCCCCAATTATGCTCCGGCAGCAACCCATGTTTAAACTCCGGGACGGTTGAACGTTTTGTTAATATCAGTTGCGCCGGCCAAAGGGCCTGGATCCACCGCGGAAATCGTAAAATCCAGAATAGCATCTAGCGCACCTGAATTAAAAGTCACTGTAAATTCAGTGCTCATCGTATCCGTTCCTAAATTCGCAGCTGTGTATTCTATGGCATTGGGTGCAAAACCTGAAAGAACTTGTTCGGCAAAATAGCTGTTGATTCGCCCAATAACTTCGGCGGTTGCTGCATCCATGGCTTTTGCTCTGGCCTGGGTTTGCAGGTCGAAATATTTGGGAACCGCAACCACGCTCAATATGCTCAAAATGACAATTACAGCAATAATCTCGAGCAGGGTAAAACCCGATTGGTTCTTGACGGTTTTTTTGATGTTGCGCTTTTCTTTCTCCATTTATTCGGTGCTCCTTGTTATCATTTTCGTGATGCTGACGGTGACTTGCATGGAAATGCTGCATTTTACGTACCACAATTTAAGTTGCCATCAAATAAATTGATTTTTTCTATATAAATATAAGAAAGTACAAATATAAAAAAAACAGTGGATCAATCTTGTAAATATGATTTAGAGGTTAAATATGAAAGATACTACAAAATTTGTAGGTAAATTACAATAAAATGTCGATTGTTTCGAGCAATTTCTACTATTGCAGGGTCAAATCAATGGGGTTTGTAAACTGACGCGCTAATGCCATATTTTTTTAATCGGTGCCAGAGACTGCGCTCTTTTATGCCCAGAAGACGTGCGGCCTCTTTTTGGATGCCCCGGCACTGATGAAGGGCATGTAAAATCATACGTTTTTCTAAATCCTGCAGGTTTTGGTCCAGGTTTTGGTCCGTAAGAGCGCTGCTAACCCTGTCTATAGAAGGCGAAGCGGGCCAAGTCTGGGTCATAAAGGCGGGCAGGTGGACTGCCTCGATGACCGTATCAGCCATTAGGGCTGAGGATTTTACGGCATTTTGCAGCTCTCGGACATTGCCCGGCCATTCATAGGCCATTAGCAGTTGAATGGCATTGGACGACAGGCTTTTCGACGGGGCATTGGCCTGTAAAAAATGGTCGGCAAGCAGCGGGATATCCTCTTTTCGATCCCGTAGGCGGGGCAGGTGGATGGCAAAGACGTTGAGTCGATAAAAAAGGTCTTGGCGAAAAGACCCTTTTTGAACCGCATCCAATAGCGCTTTGTTGGTTGCGGCGATGAAACGAACATCCACTTTGGTGTTACTGACGCCGCCGACACGCTGAATTTGACGCTCCTCCAAAGTTCGAAGTACCTTGGCTTGGGTTTCAAGGGGCATGTCTCCGATTTCATCTAAAAACAGCGTACCTTCATGGGCCAACTCGATTTTTCCGGGTTTGGCGGCATCTGCCCCGGTAAATGCTCCTTTTTCATGACCGAAGAGCTCGCTTTCCAACAGCCCTTCGGGTATGGCGGCGCAATTGATGGCGATAAAAGGTTTGTTTTGTCGCTGACTGTGTTTGTGGATGGCGTTGGCCACCAACTCCTTGCCGGTACCGGTTTCACCGTTGATCAATACGGTGGAGCTGGTGGGTGCAACCTTTAAAATCTGGTTAAATGCCCCGCGCATGCTTTCACTCTGGCCAATAATGTCGGGGAATAGCTCTTTGGCTTCAACTTTGCTTAAAATTTCAGATACCTGGTTGAATATTCGCGTGTATTTGTGAAGTTCGGACCCTGTCGCTTTTGTCTGACCGCCATCATCCATTTCACGCAAAACGCCCATAGTTTGAGTTTTAACCGCAAACTGTTTCATGGGATCGATGAGAAATCTGACCGTGAATATGCCGCACAAAAAAGTAAAAATAATCAGTAAGATACCCCAGAATGCCACCGGCCACTCCGGCGGCAGGTTGCGATCGATATAATAGCGCGTCAGCCGATAGGTCAGCAACAAGGCGAGGGTGGTGAAACCTGAAAAGATCAAGGGGATAATGATATAAAGGTTGATATGAAAACGAATGTCTTTCATGTTGCCTACTGGGCCATTTTGGTGAGGTCCCACATGGGCATATAGATGGCCAAGGCAAAAAAACCGACCACGAATGCAAGGCCGATGGTCAGGAGTGGCCCGATGGCATCGGACATCCGTTTCATGGCATACTCCAGTTCATCATCATAATGGGAGGCGATATCGTCCAGCATCGTTTCCATGTTGCCGGATTCCTCGCCGATGGCGGTCATGTTTATTACGAGGGGCGTAAAATAACGGGATTTTCGCAAAGGGCCTGAGATACCGCGCCCTTCTTCCAAGCGGTCTGTGATTTGGTTGAACTCCTGTGAAATGGCGGCATTGTTGATGGTACTGGATAAGATATTCATCGAATCCAGCACGGCCACACCGCTGGCCTGTAGAATGGAAAAAATGCTGGCAAACCGGGACATCGCCGCCTTAATGAACACGGGCCCGAGTACCGGCAAACTTAACAGTAATCGGTCCCTGACCACGCGACCCTGACTGGTTTTGAAATAGTAGAATAGAAAGCTGGTGCTTGTTACCAGTAGCGTGAGCGCGATTATCCAATAATCGGCCATGAAGTTATACATGATCAGACAAATGCGCGTTAAAAGCGGCAGCTCAATTCCTGCACGCTCAAAAATCGTGGCAAATTTAGGAATCACATAGGTTAACAAGACAAAGAAGGCGACAGCCAGAAAAGAGAGCACGATGAAGGGATATTGCATGGCCGAGCGGATATCCGATTTGAGTTTGTGTTCATGATCCATAATGTAGATCAGTCGGCCCATCACTTCGGGTAGCGCACCGCTGGCCTCACCGGCGCGGACCATACTGCAGTACAGGGGGGGAAAGGTTCGCGGGTATTTCCGAAAAGCATCGTACAAACTCGAACCGGAGCTCACATCTTGGCTGATGGTGGTCACAATGCGTCTAAGGCGCATATCTTCGGTCTGGGTTTCAAGAGTTCGTAAAAGAGTCATCATGGGAACACCGGCACGCAGCATGGTACGAAATTGTTTGGTAAACAGAATCAACTCCGTCATTTTAATGGGGATCAAGCGGTCCATAAATGTCGCCACAGGAGTTGATGCGTGTGCGGTTGTTTGGATGGTGACTTTTGCAGGAATCAGGCCGCGGCTGGAGAGCAGGTTTTTGGCCGTATCGATGGATTCGGCATCGATGCTGCCGGTGACGGATACGCCACTCTCATTAATGGCTTCGTATGAATAATTCGGCATAAGGTTCTATTCCATCACTGTGCAATTAAATCATAACAGCAGAGACCGCCTCATCCAAGGTGGTGATGCCCCTGACCACTTTGTCGGCGGCGTCTTCCTTGAGGGTTCGCAAGCGTCCCGATTGGTGGGCGGCGCGGGTAATTTCCTGGGCGGAACGGCGTTTCAGTATCATGTCTTGAATCATATCATCGATAATCAAAATTTCAAACACGCCGGTGCGCCCCTTGTACCCTTTGTCCATACAATTGAAACAACCCGTTCCCTTAACGAATTGGGTCTCCTTGACTTTGTCGAGCCCCCAATATTTTAAGGCGGCTTTGGGCGGATCGTGGGGCTTCTGACAATACGGGCAGACTTTTCTCACGAGGCGCTGGGCAATGGAAACCAACATGACCGAAGCGACCAAAAAGGGTTCAACCCCCATATCGATAAAGCGGGTGATCGCACCCGCGGCATCGTTGGTATGGACCGTACTTAAAACACGATGGCCTGTCAGGGCCGACTGGACCGAGATGCCTGCGGTCTCGGGATCGCGGGTTTCGCCCACCATGATGACATCGGGATCTTGGCGCATGACGGATCGCAGACCATTGGCAAAGGTCATGCCGGCTTTGCGGTTGAGTTGGATCTGCCGGATTTTATTAATGCGGTATTCTACCGGATCCTCTAAGGTAATGATATTGATATCGGGTTGATTGATGCGTTTAAGGATAGAGTATAAGGTGGTGCTTTTACCGCTGCCGGTGGGCCCTGTACTTAAAATCATGCCATAAGGCTTAAAGATAATGGTTTCAATTTTATCGATATCTTCCTTGCACATGCCCAGCTCTTCCAAAGAATAGACCCCGCTGCTGGTGTCCAGCAGGCGCAGGACCATATTCTCCCCGTATATGGTGGGCATGGTGGAAGCGCGGATGTTGATCTCTTTGTTGTCCATGCGAATGGTAAAACGGCCATCTTGGGGAATTCTGGCCAGCGAAATATCCATGTTGGACAAAATCTTCAAACGGGACACAATTAACAGGTGCATGGATTTTGGTGGAGCGGGGACTTCATTGAGTTTACCGTCCACACGAAAGCGTACTTGAACGCGGTCTTTTTCAGGGCTGATATGCACATCACTGGCACCGTCGCGAACCGCCTGGGATAGAATCGAGTTGACCAACCGAATCACAGGCGCTTCTTCAGCCATATCGTGAAGGGATTGGACTTCCAGATCATTGGCGTTTTCCTTCTTGTCGCTATCTTGGGGGCGCTCGATTTCCATCTCTTCCATTTTTTCAAGCATGCCGCCCATGGTAGAGTATGTACCGTAAAGCGTACCCATCAGGTGGTTCCACTCCTGGTAGGTGCAGATAATAGGTTCTACTTCCATGTTGGTAAACACTTCTAATCCATCCAAAGCGTTAATGTCCATGGGGTCCGTCATGGCAACGGTTAACAAATAATTCGTGCTGGCCACAGGAATGGCTTGATGCTTTTGGGCGATGTCCAAAGGCAACACATCCGCCAGGCTCATGTCAATGGGATATTGTTCTGGAAAGTATTTCTCGATCTTCAGTTGACGGGAAACCAGGTCGGCAATTTGGCTGCCGTTGACAATACCCTCTCTGACCAAGTATTGGCCCAGTTTTAGATTATTTCGCTTGTGGTCGATAACCGCTTGTTTGAGTTGCGCATCGGTCATCAATCCGGCTTCGATCAACATTTCACCTAGTTTCTTTTTACTCTTCAATTTTACGCCTCACCTCTATAAGGGAACTTGTTTATGGACCGTAAACGGAGCAGAATAGAAAATTGTTGCCTTGGGCCATCCCGGAAAAATGGCGGCATTGGCCGCTATGGCAAAAGGTAACATGCCTAAATGGGATTGTGCTGCCTTGCGGCTGGAAAAATAGTTTTTCTGTACAATTTGAAAACGCAACTCTTGCGAGGGTATCCGGCAGATGACCAATTGGGTATCTGATTTCAGGATTTCGGAAATCGTGTGGAAACGTTTCATTGCCAAGGGCAATGAGGGATGCTCTTCGAATAACACGACGAAATAAGGTTCCGTTGGCTTATCGAATTTAAAGGCCAACGACGGAAAAGAGATGACGATACCGATATCGATGTTGTTTGGATCCTGTAATTGGGGATTGGTCTCGATCAGCGCACGCAAAATGCGATTGTTGTGTGTTCCGTAGACTTGGTATGCCAGGGCACTCAACGTATCCCCGGGTTGAACAATGAGCTGCCCCAGCAGTTCAGGTGGTGCAGGCTCAGGCGCGGGCGATATTTGTGCCGGCGTATCGGGTTGAATCTGCTCGGGTGAATGAAGGCTTGCTTCCTTTAAATGGGCGACCTTACCCATGGGTTGCGCTTCGGCATGGGATGAAATTTGAGCGGGAAAAGGCGTAGGGTTGTCAAGTGCAGGTTCAGCAGGAATCGTTGATGCTTCAACCGGTGGTGTTTCAATATCATTAGAAATCGCGCTTACGGCAGCGCTTTCTATTTTATCGGAGGCACTTTTTATTTTATAAGAGAGAGATGGAGAGGCCTGCCGCTCGATGGATTTGAACAAGGGGGGTTTCAGGATTAACAAAAGTGCGACAATCGCGCTGAAGATCATAGCGAACAGCATCTTGCGCTTAAATAGTGGTGAATTCGGACCGATTCGATTTTTGCAGGATTGGATTAATTTCCAGCCGGCTTTGGTTCGATTCTGAATAATAAGCGCCAGAACGCTTTGATGGCACAAATGAATGATTTTTCGCGGGTAACCGCGACTGGCCCGGTAGATGGCCCAAAAAGCCGGCAAAGTAAACAACCTGCTGGGTTTGGCAGTGGTACTGGAAAGCTTAAGACGGTGTTGAATCAATTGGCGCGTATCGCTAAAACTCAAAGGTGTAAGATAGTGAAGTAAATTGACGCGATCGGCAAAGTTGGCATGTCTTTTTAACACATCATTTAATTCAAGCTGAGCGAAAATAACGATTTGGAGTAACTTATGTGTATTGGTCTCGTAATTGAGCAGCTCGCGCAGTATTTCCAGGCAGGGTTCGGTTATTTTTTGGCCTTCATCGATGATCAGTGCCACAATTTTGGCCTCGTCGACACCTTTTTGAAAGAGTGTTCGCTTGATCATCTCTTTCATTTCGGATTTGGATAGGTCCTTGCCGTCACTGCGCATGCAGACCATTTCCAAAATAGTATGGAGCAATTCAGCGGATGAGTCGAATGAGGGGTCTAAAATTAGGTGGGTTTCAATATCGGGTTCAGATGAGAAATTTCGAATCAATTGCCTGCAAAGGGTAGTTTTACCCGTGCCCACATCGCCAATGACCACGTTAAGGCCCCGTTTGAGGCGCAACGCCAATTCAAGCTTTTGCAGACATCCCATGTGTTGCCTGGAGTTGAAAAAATATTCCGGATCCGGTGAATTGGAAAACGGTTCCCGGCTAAGCTGCAAAAGTTTGTAGTATTCCATTGTGAATGCAATTTTAGTGTTTTGTTGCCCACCAATCGGATATGGGTAAAATTACGCTTAAGGTTCAGTCAACGGCTCTGTCGGCTGAGACTTCAGAATGTGGGGCGTTATAAAAATTAGAATTTCCTCCATTTGACGGCTTTTGCCCTGATTTTTGAACAGGTAACCCAAAATGGGGATTTTACTCAGCCAGGGAACACCCGCCTCACTGTTCTGATCGGTATTTTTCTTCAGTCCCCCGATTACCGTGGTTTGGCCGTCAAAAAGAATGACATTGGTGGCGGCCTTTTTGGTGATAATGGTGGGATAGAGGCTTACCGCTCGGGTAAAATCAAGCTCATCCTTGGTGGTGGTGATTTCAAGCTTTAGGGCGTCGTCTTGGATCACGTGTGGTGTGACCTCAAGACTGAGCAAAGCGTTTTTGTAAACAACTTCCACATTGTCATTTTCTACCACGGGGATGGGTACCTGGTCACCGCTTTCAATGGTCGCTTTGACGTTGTCCAGTGTGGTGATGGAGGGACTGGATAAAATATTGAGTTCACCTTCTTCTTCAAGAGCAGAGAGCTGCAGCGCTAAAAAACCGGACCCGTTCTCCGAAAGTATACCCAACGTAAAGCCGGTTCCGGCTTGGGTCGCATTGTCCAAATTGGCCGGAAAATTGCTGGCCGATCCGCCGGCCGGATCGATGACCCCACCCGATCCGGGCTGGATTTGAGTGGCCCCAATCGCATCAGGGGCGACCCAAAAATCTTGAGCATTATCATAATAGAGTCCACCCCACTGGACGCCCAGTTCCCGGGCCGTTCGACTGGTGGTCTCAACAATATGCGCTTCAATCAAAATTTGGCGTGTGGGGCGATCCAACTCCACCACTAGCGGAACGATGCGTTGAATATCCGAGGGTGTGGCTTGGACGATCAGGGCGTTGGTATGGCTGTCCACCACCACTGAACCCACCTGCTCGTCCTTTTTCTTGGAACTCAGGACTTTTTCAACACTTTTTTTAAGATCTTCGGCATTGGCAAAATCGATGGGAATGATCTTGGTGATCAGCGGTGCCTGCAATTCCATCTCGCGCTGCTTTTCCAGAATTTTTCCATCGGCTTCAAGGTTTTTAAGGTTACGGTCACGATCTTCGTAAGTGATGATGCGGATGATATCGCCTTCCCATTCGTAAGCCAAGCCTTGGGATCGAAGAATCCCCATAAAAACTTGATCCCAGCGCGCATCTTTGACATTCACACTGATCTTCCCGGATACGCTTTCATTGATCATTATGTTGAGATTCACAGCGCGGGATAAGGCCCTGAGCAGGACTTGTACATCTGTTTGATGCATCTTGAGTGTGATTTTACGCTTGGGCAAGGGGCGCGAAGCTTTGCGCCCGCTCAGATGGGGTGCAATGGTTTCGATTTTTTTAGCAGGCAGGTCAATGGTTCGTTTGCGGGCAGTCGGAGAATAGCCACGGCTTTTTTCAGCCATTTTACGCCATTTCTCAAAAGAAGAAGTTTTCGTCGATTCATTGTTGTTCGCGCATCCTGTCGCCCACGCGAGTACAAGTACGAGCACAATCACCGCTGTATTTTTCGATTTGAGATACATCATAGTTTAAAAATTCCCGGATTAGGGGGTTTGATTTCCAACGGGGGGATCGATTTCCGTTATCGGCAATCGAATCGTTTCCCGACTGTTTGCCCGACCAACCACAACTTGAAGTGGAGATACGCTTTTTATATAAAGGCCACTGGAATTCAGAGATTCACCCACAGCATACTCCATACCATTGATGATAGCCATTAGGGTGTCGCCGAGTTTCAAGTAACCTGTATAGACATATTGTTGCGCGGTTTTTTCATCTGCAGGTCTTTGTTTTACACTGGGCGAAGCCAGATTTTTTTTCAATGGGGCGGTTGAAGGTAGAAATGGGTCTTTGGTCCAGTTGTTGTCGGCCTGACCGATTAAATAGCGGTACTCTTCGGACACTTTTTCATTGACCAGTTTTTTAGATACGGAGGCTACAAATCCTTTAAGCTCCTCAACCGGATTGGCCTTTGGGGATGGTGTTTTACTTCGCGGGTTTCGGTTCCCAATTAACTCATATGCACCGTATACAATGGTTAGGCACATCGCCCCGACAATGAATTTTTCTCTTGTGGTCATATCCTTTTGCTCGTTGAGGGTTCGACAACAATAGTTTGTATGCTATTGGGCTTGAACAAACTTTAATTTAAAACTCATCTGTTTGTTCTTTTCAGCAGTTGCTATTTTCATATCTTGAACGGATTCAAGATAGGGTAATTGGCATATCGCGAGGAGCATCCCACGTAGTTTAAAAAAATCCCCGCTGAAATTTACATTCATTGTGAGATGGCCGGCATCCTCCAAATAGCTACTGGCATCCGGTACGGCATTGTTAAAGACAACTTGGTGTTCCTGGGCCAACTGATAAAAAATAGTGTTAATGCGACTGAGATCGTTACGCGGAATTTTCTCCTGTTTGGGGATAGGCAGTTTTGAAGGTGTCTTTCGGGTCGCCTCTCGAATCAATTCACGGTACACCGGAAAGAGCAGTTCCTGTGTCTTAACCTTTTTATTCAATAGGTTAATTTCTTCCTCTGCGTCATTGATGGCGATTGCGTTCGGCCAAATGCCGACCAGGCAAAATGCGAGAATGCCGATTACGCATATGGTCAAATAGACGATGTTGCTCGACTCAATCTTGATTCGGTTCATGACTCGTTGGTGTCCGCTTTTTTTGGGTAACCTATATCATCCGCATTCGTGCTTTATATAATGTTCAACTTGGCGCTAAAACGTAATACTTCCTGATCCTGGTAATATTCTATCTGTTTATTTTGAACACTTGGTTTTTCAAATACAGGAGAGTTCTTCAAACCCAGCAAATACCCAGTGAGTTCGGCCTCAAAACCGCTATCGTCACCAAAAACAATACCCTCGATGGACAGGGTATGGTTAGGGTTTGGTGAGGAATTGTCTTTGTTTGTAAAATCGCTAAAAGATGCTTCAATAGTTATCAGCCGAATATGCGGGGGTGTTATCTTGGACAATTCGGCCACCACCGCTGCCGGTACGTAGCGATGGATAATTTGTTGCAAGGCTTTGCGCTTGTTTTTGGTTTTGGCATACAAGGCAAGGAGCATCTCTTTTTCAGCAGGCGGGTTATAGCTCAACAGTTTTGCGTTGAGCTTTTCGACTTGCTCGCGTTTTTTATCTATTGCTTTTTCCTGCCAGGAGAATATCCCGATCATCAACATGAGAACAATCATACAGGTCGTTAAAATTCTCATATTTGTGCGGCGAATGCCCTCATATGCGTTTTTGTCTTGATGGGTATACAGAAAATTAGGAGTAATGGTATTGTTGGCCAAAGCCAAACCAATAGACGGCACGAAGCTTTCACGTTCGCTTGTTTTATCCGGGATGCGGATACGGTGTGTAAAAGGCGTGTTGACCGGAAAGGGGTTCATGGCTTCAATGGGCAGGTCCAGTTGTTTGCCGATGTGATCCATTGCCGTTTTATTGGCCGTTATTTGCCCGGAGATGAAGATGCGTCGGACGCTTCGACCCTTAAAATGAAGGGTATAATGCTCGAAAGTGCGTTCCACCTGGCGAATGAGGCGTTCCATGGCGGGCAGTATCATTTGAAAGATTTGTTGCTGATTGAGCTTGATGCTGATGGAGTCGGATGTGTCTGTAGATGGGTTGACGCCAATAAACTGGAAAAAAACTTTCTGAGCGATGGGGTGGATGGCAGCAGGGACTGTATTGTTGGACTTTCCTTGATCTGTGGCTTCAATCGCATCTTGTCCGATAGAATGATCGTCATGACTCTGGATCGCGATATTGATGGCTTCCACCATGGAGCGCATGCCGGCTTTGATGCCCCTTGACAAGACAAGATTTCCCTTATTGTATATTGCGATGCGTGACCAATCCCGACCAATGAACAGGCAGCAGGTGTCTTTTTCATAATGATCGACGGCTCCGGATCGAAACAGGTTTTGAATGGCAAAAGGGACAACGGAAATGCCTTTGAGGGGGTAATGGATATTTTCGAAGGCCGCCTTGATATCATTGATCTCGGATCGGGGCGCTTTGAAAGCCATCACCTCAATTTTTTTGACGCCCCCCTCGGTGACTTCTCCAATAATTTCGTAATCTAATATTTCTTCATTCTCATTAAACGAGACCTTTTTGGTAAAGGTCCAGAAGACGGCATTGGCGATCTGCTTGCGCGGTACCTTGGGGATACGAATGCTTCTGGTTTCTACATTTGCGGATTGAATGGCTGCCCAGATATCAAAACTAAACGCAGTTTCGCAAAAATGATCGAGTGCTGATTTTAAGTTGGCCTGGAATTTTGGATCGTTGATATTAATATTGGTTTTTTGAGGAATATACTGATAATCAAGTATTTCAGGGGATTTGTCGGATTGGGTAATCTTGGCTAAGCGAATGTAAGTGTGCCCGATGTCGACCCCTACGGTCATTCGCTTTTTAAAGCTGACCGAGCGAACTCCCTGGCCTTTTAAAAAAAAGGGCGCTGGTTTGGCGGAAGGATTGCCCTGAGAAGGTTCGGCACTCGTATCGCGGCGAATGAGGTTCAGGAGTTTTTCAGTGGAGTGAATGTCATCATGCTTGGGCAAAGCAAATCTCCTCTTATACCAGCATCACAGAAACAAGAACTGAGGGTCATAATTCCAAAGATGGTGTTTTTTGGCCATAAAAACGCAAAATTGTCAAGCTTATTTAGGAAGTACAGCGGTCATTTAGCAGTTGGTATTGTTAAAAATTGTGAGTACTTGCCATTCCCGGTGGTTGATTGTGTCAGTACAAAACCCAAAAGCGGCCTTACCCCTTGAAAAAAAATGCAAGTCGGTGATATGATCAAAAAACTTACCCACAGGGAGTCGTGCATCGCCAATATGGGCGTCGTCGTGTTGACCAAACCCATACCGAAACATATGAAATTGGCAATATGGATCTGCAACTGTCCAAACTAAACGAGATCAGCCGCCGTTCAGAAATCGCCGACCATATGGTGCTTATTGGATTTGGGCTGGCGGTGATATACTGGCTGCTGGACTCTTTCCTGGCTATTTTCTTGCAATACGATCACTTTCTTGAAAAAGTTTTCGGGGTTGAGCTTGATAACATCTGGGGCCGAATTATCGTAATTTGCATGTTTGCGATTTTTGGTTCTCATGCCCAATTCACCATAAACGAGCGTAAAGCAGCCGCGGGAAAGATGGAGCGGGACGCTGCGACGCGTGAAAGATTCAGACGCCTGTTGTCCCCTGATCTTGCCGAAATGGTGGTCAATGGCGAATTGACGGTTGAAAAAGGCGGTGAGAGCCGTATTGCAACCGTTATGTTCGTGGACATTCGCGGATTCACCGCCTTGAGCGCCGACAACGAGGCATCGGACATCCTGCAATTGCTCAATGACTATTATGAAATATTAGTGGAAATGGTGTTCCTGCATGAAGGCACCATCGATAAGTTTATCGGTGATGGCATGATGGTTATCTGGGGGGCGCCGGTTACCCACCATGATGATCCCAACCGGGCGGTTCGGGCGGCTCTGGATATTCAGAAGTCGTTGGAGGAGTTTAACTTTGATCGGATATCTGTAGGTGATGCACCCGTGGAAGTGGGCATCGGCATCAATACCGGAGAAGTGGTGGCCGGTTATCTGGGTTCCAGCCAAACCATGAGCTATTCCGTTATCGGAGACACGGTTAATACCGCTTTTCGTATGTGTGCCGCCGCACGTCCGGGTGAAATTATTATCTCGGAATACACCCACCACATCGTCAACCCAGAATTTGAAACGCACAAACGTGAACCGATTGATGTTAAAGGCAAAGCACATGCCATCAAAGCGTTAACGGTATTGGGTCGGCAAAACAAAACATCACGTAAAATCGTCTTATAGGTTGGCCCCCTTAACAGCGTGATTGCCATTTTAGTTTTCGTTGGGTTCCGTTATGTTGAAACAAAACATGTATAATTATCGCATTGGTCAAGGATACGATGTTCATCCGCTGACCAAGGAGAGGCCTTTGGTTCTGGGTGGTGTCCAAATACCCTACGATCGAGGACTGATGGGACATTCTGATGCCGATGTTTTGGTGCATGCCGCCTGCGACGCTTTGTTGGGCGCTTCCGGATTGGGGGATCTGGGCGCTCAATTTCCAGACTCGGACCAGCGTTTTAAAGACATATACAGTATCAAATTGTTACAACGCAGCCATGAGATGGTTTCGGCCGAAGGGTTTGAATTGGTGAACTTGGATGCGACTGTTTTTGCCCAAGCGCCATCGCTTGCTCCATTCCGGAAAGAGATGCAATATACGATGGCTCAGGCTATGGGAGCCCGTCAAGACCAGGTGAATGTTAAGGCCACCACCACCGAAGGGCTTGGTTTTATTGGGGAAGGTGAGGGCATGGCTGCCATGTGTATGGTCTTGATCGCAAGAATAGATCAACCTTAGTTCGTATCGCATCGTTTCTATTTGTCGCGTGGTAGCATTTATCCTTTATTTTTTGGCACTTTACATTATGGAGAATGGTCTTTAGCTTTAAAGCGATGCGAATCGCTTTTTTGTTTTTTTAGCGTCAATTTTGTAGGTGAACCGGTATATTTCTCACCGCAATTGGTGAAAACTTACTTTAATTATAAGCAGTAGGGCCAAAGATAGTGGACCAATTTGAACTCATATCCGAATACACACCCACAGGGGATCAGCCCGAGGCAATCGAAATCCTGAGCCGTGGGATGGATAATAAAAAAAGAGACCAAGTGCTGCTGGGGGTGACCGGTTCGGGAAAAACATTTACAATGGCGCATGTCATCGCCAAGGTCAATCGACCGGCTCTTGTGATCGCACCGAATAAAACTTTGGCGGCCCAGCTCTTTCATGAGTTCAGGCTCTTGTTTCCGCAAAATGCCGTGGAATACTTCGTCAGTTATTATGACTACTATCAACCGGAGGCTTACATTCCCACCACCGATACTTACATCCAGAAGGACTCATCGATTAATGACATGATTGACAAAATGAGGCACTCGGCAACGCGATCGGTGCTCTCGCGGCGTGACGTTTTGGTGGTGGCCAGCGTCTCGTGCATCTTTGGTCTGGGTGCCCCAGAAGACTACCTTGAAATGCGCATCGAATTGCATACAAATTCAGTGATATCGCGAGAGCGGTTGCTTAAAGACCTTGTGGCCATGCAATATCAGCGCAACGATACGGACTTTCATCGGGGTACATTCCGAGTACGCGGCGATCGGGTGGAAATATTTCCCACCTATGAAGAAAGTCAAGCTTTACGCGTTGATTTTTTTGGTGATACAATCGATGCGCTATCCATGGTCGATCCCCTTCGCGGTGTGGCATTGGATGCATTAACCAGCGCCACTATTTTTCCGGCAAGCCACTATGTGACGTCCCGAACCACGCTTAAAAGAGCCATGCAAACCATTTTGGTTGAGTTGAAACAACAAGTAGAGACATTGAGAAGCGAAAATCGTCTGTTGGAGGCGCAGCGGGTTGAGGAGCGAACGCGTTTTGATTTAGAAATGATCCAAGAGTTAGGGTATTGCAGCGGCATTGAGAATTACTCCCGCCATCTGACAGGTCGGGCTCCTGGAGACCCCCCGCCTACGTTGCTGGACTATTTTCCGGCCGACTTTTTGATGTTTCTAGACGAAAGCCACATGGCCATACCTCAGTTGCGCGCCATGTATAAAGGAGACCGGTCTCGAAAGGAGACCCTGGTACAATATGGTTTTCGGTTGCCATCCGCACTGGACAATCGGCCGTTAAGATTTGATGAATGGCGCCAGCGGGTGCATCAAGTGGTTTATGTTTCAGCAACACCGGCGGAGTATGAACTGGAGAAAGCCAATGGCGCGGTGGCAGAGCAAATTGTTCGACCCACCGGGCTGGTGGATCCAATGGTGGAGGTTAGAAATGCCGGCCATCAGGTAGATGATCTCTATGCTGAAATCGTTCTATCGGTTGAGCGTCGAGAGCGCGTATTGGTCACCACGTTAACCAAAAGAATGGCTGAAGATCTTACTGAGTACTATTCTGATTTAAGCATAAAGGTGCGTTATTTACACTCCGATATCAGCACCCTTGAACGCATGGAGATCATCCGCGATCTGCGTATGGGCCTATTTGATGTGCTGGTGGGGATTAATTTATTACGAGAGGGCCTGGACATACCTGAAGTTGCCTTGGTCGCCATCTTGGATGCCGACAAGGAGGGGTTTTTGCGATCCACGCGTTCACTGATTCAAACCTTCGGCCGCGCAGCGCGGCATGTTAGCGGCAGAGTGATTTTATATGCGGATATCACGACCCGGTCCATGGCCCAAGCCATCGATGAGACGGATCGCCGGCGCCAAATCCAAAAAGAATATAATCGTGTCCACCAAATCGTACCGGCATCTATTCACAAAGAGATACCCGAAACATTTGCCCTGGAGAATGCGACCACACCTTTGGGCGGCGGTCGTGTCGCGGAGCCCGATAGCACCTATGGCGATTTGGATAAAATGGAACATACCGTTGAAAAGCTCGAACGGCAGATGAAAGCCGCGTCTAAGGCATTGGAGTTTGAGCAGGCTGCTGAACTAAGGGATAAAATTAAGGAATTAAAGCAAAAGATTCTTTTTGAAATATAGCTCGTCCTGTCCTGGGCAGTGAGAGCTATTCAAGTCCAATTCCCAATAATAAACGGGTTGGCATGACAACGAATGACCGAAAACAGCATCAATCCCCAACCACATCCGCAGAAATGAATCGGATTGCCGTGCAGGTGACCCATGTGGTCCCAAAGCCAGGCGTGTACCTTTTTAAAAATGATCAAGGTCGAATTCTCTATGTCGGCAAGGCACGTAATTTAAGAAAGAGGGTACAGTCCTATTTTCAGCCAGGGCGTTCCCACGATGGTAAAACCCGCATCCTGCTCAGAAAAGTGGCCGACTTGGAGACCATCGTTACGCACACTGAGAAAGAGGCCTTGATTCTTGAATCCAATCTTATTAAGCGGCATCGGCCGCGCTACAATGTGGTGCTGAAGGATGACAAGCGCTACCCTGCGCTTAGGCTGGATTTAGGTAAGGCCTATCCCAACCTGACCATTGTGCGTAAAATCAAAAATGATGACGCTTTATATTTTGGACCCTATGCATCATCAAGTGCGGTTCGGCAGACGCTGAAATTTATTCACAAGACCTTTAAACTTCGAAAATGCCACAATAAAACGTTTGCAAGACGGACGCGACCCTGTCTCAATTACCAAATGGGGTTGTGTCTGGGCCCCTGCTGTAATGAAGTGGATCATCAAACTTACCACGCTGTGGTCGATGAAGTGGTGGCATTTTTAAGGGGCCGTGCACCGGAGCTGATTAAAACTGTTAAGGTTCAGATGCAGGAGGCCGCCCGAACAGAAAATTTTGAAAAGGCTGCCGCCTTGCGCGATAAGATGTATGCCTTGGAAAAAACTTTGGAGCATCAGGTTATGGTCACGTCTGATTTAGGGGATCGTGACGTCCTGGCCATGGTTGCTGAAGGGGCGCTATCTGCGGCAGCTCTGCTCAAGGTCAGGGGGGGGTTCTTGATGGGCGGACGGCAGTACATTTTTGAGGATGCTGTTGGCTCCATTCGGGAGCAGATAGGGGCATTTTTGCATCAACTATATGAAATGGGACAAAGGGTGCCGGCTCAGATTTTGATGAGCCATCTGCCGGACAATACGGCCACCCTGGTGTCCCGACTGGTGGAAATGCGGGGCGCCAAAGTGCGTTTGGATGTACCCTTGCGGGGTGAAAAGGCGCGTTTATTGCGCATGGCGGCTCAAAATGCTCAAAAAGCCCTTGAGGAAAAGATCGAGATGGACAAAGCGAATTTGCACCTGTTGGGACGCTTGCAGCGGCGGCTTAAAATGGATTGGATGCCTCGGCGCATTGAGTGTTTTGACAATTCCAGTTTAGGCGGTCGTCAACGGGTAGCCGCCATGGCGGTTTTTGAGCTGGGTCATCCGCAACCACAGGGCTACAGACGCTATAAAATCCAACGCAAAGGCACGCAGGACGACTATGCGGACATGGCCGAAGTTTTGAAAAGGCGATTTGGCAAGCATGCTGAGGAGATGCCCCGGCCGGATCTTCTGCTGGTCGATGGCGGTAAGGGCCAACTGAATGTGGCGCTTGCCGTATTAGCAGAAATTGGCCTCCCCTTAAAGCCTGCCGTGGCCGGCATTGCCAAAAAAGATGAGAACCTGGGTGAGACATCCGATAAGATCTATTTGCCCAAGCGGTCCAATCCGGTTCAGTTTGGTAAAGATTTGGACTTGCTCCTTTTTTTACAGCGGATCAGGGATGAGGCCCACCGCCTGGCTGTAACCTATCAACGCAAACACAGGCACAAAAATAGTCTTCAGTCCGTCTTGGATACCGTTGTCGGCATTGGGCCCAAGCGCAAAGCGATGCTGCTTAATAATTATGGGAGCGTTGACAAAATAGCGGCCGCTACTGAAAAAGAGCTTACGCAAATGCCGGGTATATCCTATAGGCTCGCACGCGACATTATTAACGTATTGTCTCAACGTGCGGGGTCTGAATGATTTTGGTATGCCCATACCAAAATCACAGGGGGTTTGCACCCCCTGTGATCGATGGGATTATAGCAAATCTTCAATAGCCGCTTTTTCATTGAGAAGTTCTTTTTCGGTGGCCTGCATGCGCTCGCGGCTAAATTCGCTGATTTTCAATCCGCTGATTTCATTCCATTGACCATTTTCGCAGGTAATCGGCAGGGCATAAATAATATCTTCCGCAATGCCATAGCTGTTGCCCGAACTGTAGACCCCCATGCTGACCCAACGGCCATTGCTGCCAAGTGCCCAATCCCGCATGTGGTCAATAGCCGCTGATGCAGCCGAGGCTGCGCTTGAAGCACCACGGGCCTTTATAATGGCTGCCCCGCGTTGTTGAACGGTAGGAATAAACTCATTGACATTCCATTGCTCATCGACTTTGGACGTGGCTGCTTCGCCTGCCACTGTGGCATAGCTGATATCAGGATATTGGGTGGCCGAGTGATTGCCCCAAACTACCATTTGTTCGATTTTGGTAGTGTGACTGGACGTCTTTTCGGCCAATTTGGAAAGGGCGCGGTTGTGATCCAGGCGCATCATCGCCGTGAAGTTGCGGGGATTTAGATCCGGAGCGTTCTTTAAAGCGATCAGTGCATTGGTATTGGCTGGATTACCCACAACCAGCACTTTTATGTCGCGGCCGGCATGGTCGTTGATCGCTTTACCTTGTACTGAGAAAATTTCCGCATTGGCTTTAAGCAAGTCCGAACGTTCCATACCGGGTCCACGCGGGCGTGCACCGACCAACAGCGCATAATCGGTCTCTTTGAAAGCGGTGTTGGGGTCATCGGTAGGGACAATGCCTGCTACCAAAGGAAAGGCACAATCGCTCAACTCCATCACGACCCCTTTTAGGGCGTCCATGGCAGGTGGGATTTCCAACAATTGTAAAATGACAGGTTGATCTTTACCAAGCATATCACCATTGGCAATTCGGAAAATCAGCGAGTAGCTGATCTGTCCGGCGGCTCCGGTAATTGCAATTCGCACAGGTTCTTTCATGGTGGGTCTCCTCAATTAATTATATGGTATATTTGTTTAGCCAATTTGGATTGGCCATGGTCGAAGCGGAAGAAAATTTACCTGTCACAATTATTTTGCCCTGTCAACTATCTTGTTGCCAGGATATATCATTCAAATAACTAATAAATTATTGACTTATTGACGTAATACACGTTATTAGAATAATGCTAAATGGATAGAATTAAAGCGGTTGCGATACAACGGGTCCCATCGATTATGCCAATTTTCCATGTCGCAGGGCATCGCCGGCGCAATCAGGCTTACAAAGATAAAAAGAGCACCATTGGATCTTTCTCCGATCCTGCCATGTCATAATGGGGTCGTTTTTTATGGATATAAAACAGCAACTAAAGACCATGTTGCAGGAAGCGGATATCTACCGCCGTCAGGGACTCATCAGCGAAGCACGGTCCAAATACGAAGCCGCTGCACAGTTCATACGCAATATTGATAAATTAAAGAATAAAGACAGTTTGTTAAATGCAATCAACCATAAATTAAAAACAATCACCGATACCAAAGAACGGGTGGAAAAAGGCCCCTCATCTGCGGAATTGTCCGGAAAAGCACAAGACTTAATAAAAAACCTTTTCTCATTTTCGGACACGAAAGATCCGGACAATGCCGCACTTGAGGGAGCTTTGGCGCTGGCCAAATTCGGACAATTTGATCGTGCAGTGTCTGAATTAAAAGGCCTATTGAAAAATGAAAACCTTCGTGTTGAAGCAGCCAAAAATATCCTTCGCTGTTACTTTGCTGCCGGAACCAGCGAAGAAGCGATCAATCAGTATCATAAGTGGTGTGAAAGTGAGTTGTTTCAGGAATATCAATTAGAAATGGTTCGCGTATACCTTGAAAATGCCATGAAAAAAAGAGGCGTTGATACCGATCTGCCTCCCTTGGCGCCACCCAAGAAAAAAGCCGCTCCTGCAAAGGTTGAAGTCGCGGAAAAAAAAACCGACCCGGCGCCGGAAGAGGAGTTTATCGATATCACATCTCTTGGAATTACATTTGAAAGCGGACCACGCCAGGGTAAAATGGTAGAATTCGACGTGAATTTTCAATCCGGGAATATGCTTAGCTTGATCGTATCCAAATCCGATTTTGGTTTGATCGAAGATTTCAAAACAGGTCAAGAGCTAAAAGATATCCAATTTTATTCACCCATTGCGATTTTTAATGGTGCAGGCGTGATTTCTTCTTTGACCCAGATTAAATCAGGCCCCAAGCAGGGTGATTATTGTTTAGATATTCGTATTGTCAGCACATAATGAGAACAGCAGACATCATAACTTAAATCGGGATACGTCTCTAGGAGCCTTTATCTATGGCAATATTTAATATGAAAAAGCGTGAGATCGAATGCAAAGTGGTCTATTATGGACCTGGGCGTTGTGGCAAAACAACCAACCTGGAGCATATTTTCGGCGCGTATAAGAAACAGGTAAAGGGGGAGATGGTCTCTATCAACACGGAAGGCGATCGCACGTTGTTTTTTGACTTTTTACCCATGGGGTTAGGTCAGATTCGTGGGTGTGATGTCCGTGTGCAGCTCTACACGGTGCCGGGCCAGGTTAAATACAGTTCGACACGCAAGCTTGTCTTGAGGGGTGTGGATGGGGTTGTATTCGTAGCCGACTCACTGGAAGTGCGACGTGAAAAAAACATGGAATCGCTCAAAGACCTGCAAGGCAACCTGAAAGAATACGGCAAGAGCATTTTTAAAGTGCCTTTGGTGATACAATACAACAAACGCGATTTGGCTGAACAAGGGATTCCTTTGATGCCGATTGAACGAATGGAAAGAGACTTAAATAGACAACTTAAGGTGCCATCCTTCGAGGCCAGCGCAGTAGCGGGCAACGGTGTCGGAGTGACATTAAAAGAGTGCTTAAAACAAACACTTAAGGCGCTCCAACAAGAATTTAACTGGGCAGAAAAATAAACGCATGCGCGATAATATTGTATTAGCCGGAAGTTTGAAGTTTCTCTCCCTGGGTGATATCATGCAATTACTGGGTGCAAACAGCAGCACCGGGATATTGCGCCTGATCAGTCGTTATGCACCGGAACCGGGATTTATATATTTTGAAAATGGCAACCCGATCAATGCATCCTCAGGTACCAAAGTCGGATTGGAATCCGTATACACACTGTTTGGATGGACCGATGGTGAATTCGAGTTCTCCAAAGAGAACATCTCGACCCAAAAAGTCATTACCAAAAGCCGGATGGGCATCATCCTTGAAGGCTTGAAAATGGTCGATGATGGTCAAATTAAAAAGGTGGGACCAAGTGCCATGAACAAACAACAAGCCGCATTGAATGATCCGGATGCCGTTCCCATTGTAAAAGGTCCTCTCGTCGATTACATGTATGTAGCTGATGAAGAAGATTTCTTTGATGGAGAATATATTGTTGAGGAAGGTAAACACGGCAGTTGGATTTGGGTTATCCTGGAAGGTGTCGTTGAAATTGTCCGAGAGACCGCTGAAGGTGCGTTGCCCATTGTGCGTTTGGGCGACGGTTCGTTTATCGGCAGCCTGTCTTCCTTTCTGATTCAGGGACACATCCGTACGGCAACAGCTGTGGCCGTGGGTAACGTCCAGTTGGGCGTTTTGGACTCACAGCGTTTGTCACAGGAGTTTGCGCGGTTAACGCCTGAATTCAGAGGACTTCTGTTGAGCATTGATAAGCGCCTAAAACAACTCAACGAACGAGCAGTTGAATTTCGCTCGGGCAATGCTCAGCCCATGGATCCCATTGAAAACAAAAAACCTATAATTGCACAGGGTTCTGCCGAAGATAGCCTTTATATGATTCGTGAAGGAACAGCTTCCATTATCCGGCACGAAGAGTATGGGCGTATCCCATTGGTTCAACTTTACAAAGGGGACTACTTTGGAAATATCTCGTTTTTAGAGTTGGGACATGAGCCTGAGGAGGCAACGGTAATGGCAGCAAAGGACTTTAAGGTGCGCAAAATGGATGTTGGGAATCTTCGTGAAGAGTATAACCAGCTCTCCACGACCTTTAAGAACTTTGTTGACAATGTGGCCACGAGTGTATCGATATCGACGCAAGTGGTCTGTAATTATCAGAAAAAATTTAGCTTAGAGAAGTAATTCTCCGTTTAGAACCACAACAACAGGTGAATATGTCATGACGAATGAAGAGAAAAGAAAGCATTTCCGGATCGATTCTTTGCACTTGCTGAACTACGTTTATTGTGACGAGAATGATGAAGAGGCGACACAAGGAATGGGCAGAACGCTCAATGTTTCGGAATCCGGTATTTTGCTTGAAACCCATAACCCAATTGGTATCCAGAATATTGTTTCGCTTACCATTGGCTTTGAAGAGGACGTGGTTGAAATCAAAGGCAGGTCGATCTATTCCAAAGAAAATGATCAAGGTATGTATGAATCGGGGATAGAGTTTTTTGACGTGGACGGCGCAGCGCTGGAAGTGTTGCGCCGCTATATTGCGGCCTTTAACGCACGCTAACGATCATAGGTAATAGAGAAGAGGTTGATGTCACAGACGAATTCAAAAACGGTGTTGGTTGGACTGGACCTGATTCACCAAGGAAAAGTTCGCGATATTTACGACATGGGCAATGCCTTGTTGATGGTCGCTTCGGATCGGATTTCCGCATTTGATGTGATCATGGACGAACCGGTTCCGGATAAGGGAAAAATACTAAACCAGATCTCCTTGTTTTGGTTTGATGTCATGGGTGAACTGGTTCCCAACCACATCATCACGGGTAAGGTAGAAGAGTTTCCAGATGCCTGCCAACCGCATACTGATGTACTGGAAGGGCGGGCCATGTTGGTTAAAAAAGCCGATGCGTTGCCCATCGAGTGCGTGGTGCGGGGTTATCTCTCCGGATCGGGGTGGAAAGCCTATCAAAATGAACAACACGTTTGCGGCATTAAACTTTCCCCGGGACTGAAAGAATCCGACCGGCTTCCGGAGCCAATATTCACGCCATCAACCAAAGAAGAGGTTGGAAAGCACGATATTAATATAACTTTCGAAGAAACCTGTGAACGCATTGGACGTGATCTGGCTGAGAAAGTTCGGGATCTTTCTTTGAGTATATACCAAGAGGGCGCGCAACTGGCGTTGGAAAAAGGGATCATCATCGCCGACACGAAATTCGAATTTGGAATTTATAACGATGAGGTTATCTTGATTGATGAAGTTTTAACCCCTGATTCAAGCCGTTTCTGGCCCTTGGCAGGCTATCGGCCTGGAGGCCCCCAGAAAAGCTTTGACAAGCAATATCTCAGGGATTACCTGGTCTCTATAAAATGGGATAAAAGTCCACCGCCACCCCCGCTGCCAGAAGATGTCATCGCCAACACCCGTGCCAAGTATTTAGAGGCCATGCGCTTGATAACCGGCCGCACTGATGCAATCTAGCCTTCAAATTGTCGAAATTTTTCAGATCGACGATGGGGATAAAACCTTTCGTATTTCGACAGGCGATGCATCGTCGCAGTTGATCCATTCCATAGACAAATTGGGTCTGATTCATCCGCCTTTATTATTACCCAAGTCGGACCGTTATTGCATCGTCAGCGGATTTGCGAGAGTCCACGCTTGTATAGCACTCAAGCATAAGCGCATCCAGGCACGAATCCTTGAACCTCAAACTTCTTTAAAGATTTGCGTTCAACAGGCAGTGATCGACAACTCATTTCAAAAGACATTGAACATAGTCGAAAAGGCCCGCGTTGTACGGCTATTGTTTGATGCATACAAAGAGATGGAAGCGCTGATCGATGTTGCGCCACGGATGGGCATTACGATTAATGCAAAGATGGCCACAAAATTGCTGGCCGTCAGTCAAATGCCTGCAATACTGCAGCAAGGCCTGGTATCCGGGGCAATTGCTTTGCCCCTTGCCCTGCAGTTTATTTCCATTAAAGAGACTGATGATATTGAGAAATTAAGCTCTTTCTTTATCGAGCTTAATGTTAGCCTCAGCCGGCAAAGAAAATTGTTCGAATGGATTGTGGCCATCACCCGGCGAGATCAAATTAGCATCGATCATTTGTTGTCCGAAAAACCGCTCCAAATGTTGCGACAGGACTCCCAATTGGAAAGTCGCCAAAAAGTATCCCTCATCTGGCAATATCTTAATAAGCGAAGGGCTCCCGCAAGCAGCTTTTTTATGGATGAGTATACGAATCTGATAAAACAGCTGAAGCTTAAAAAAAACGTCCGTCTTTTGGCGCCATCTAATTTCGAAGGCCAAACCTATTCTCTTCAAATCGATTTTGGCAATTTAGATGAGATGAGGGGAATCGACAAGGAGCTTGCTCGAATCATTAAGTCCCCACAATTGGCTGAAATTTTAAAATTAATTTACAAATAGTATTGCGCGCTGTAAATTCCAGTAGCGAAGAAATATAAAAAGATCGATGGAGTACGATCAACTTCTGATGTAAGGTTCTTAGGTGAAAGTCGTCATTGCCAATACGCTGCGGCTCACGAATATACCGGAGCCCATCCGAACCCGCCTGATTGAACAGCTTCAATTTGTGAATCCAAAATGGATCGAGAATCATCGCATGCGGCGCTGGAATAGAGGCACGCCCAAAATATTGAAATTTTACAGGCGGCTAAAAGGCGGCGGCCTGAATATACCGCGCGGTTTAATGCGACAGCTCTATCTGCTCAGTCGTAAGCATCATGAACCGCTGGAAATAGAAGATCAGCGACGTAAAAAGGAAAAGATAAGCTATACATTCAGCGGTCAACTAAAAGCATTTCAAAAAGAAGCTGTCGATACAATGCTGCCCAAGGACTTTGGCACATTAAGCGCGCCCACAGGCAGCGGCAAAACAGTGATGGCCCTTTATATGATCGCACAGCGCCGGCAACCCGCCCTGGTGATCGTACACACTCTGGAGCTGGCCCTTCAATGGATGGATCGCATTGAGACCTTTTTGGCGATTCCCAAAAATCAGATCGGATTGATCGGTGGCGGCCAAAAGCGAATCGGTGCCGCCATTACCGTTGCTTTGGTGCAATCCCTATACAAATGCGCCAACGAAGTGGCACCTTGCTTTGGCCACATGGTCGTTGATGAGTGTCATCGGGCCCCCAGCCGGACATTCACCCAAGCAGTCGTCGCTTTTGACACCCACTATATGTTGGGGCTGTCGGCAACGCCCTGGCGGCGGGATCGTATGTCCAAACTCATCTTCTGGCATTTGGGAGATGTGCACCACGAAGTGCCCAAGTCCCACCTGGTTGCCCAGGGCCATATACTGGATATCGAAGTCGTTGTACGGGAAACCCGGTTCAAACCTTACTATGACCCGGTCAATGAATACAGTAAAATGCTGCTGGAACTTACCACAGATGATGAACGCAATCATCTGATAGCTATGGATGTGGCCAACGAAGTCCAAAAAAAACAAGCGGGCAAAGTCGGCCTCGTGCTGTCTGATCGAAAGCGTCATTGTGAAACCCTGCGGGCGATTTTAAAGCACAAACACCATGTTCAGGCAGAACTTTTAACCGGAGATGTGGTCATGGCACAACGCCAGGAGGCTATTGGGCGCATCCAAAAGGGAGCATCGCAGGTGTTGATTGCCACCGGGCAGCTTATTGGTGAAGGCTTTGATTGTCCGCAGTTGTCAATTCTGTTTCTAGCCACACCGGTCAGTTTCAGCGGGAGAGTGGTGCAATATTTGGGACGCGTTTTAAGGCCCGCCCAAGGTGTTGAACGGGCCAAGGTGTATGACTATGTGGATGTTCTGGTCGGTCCGCTAAAAGCATCTGCCCAGGCTAGGCAGCGGGTATATAGGGGGGCTGACAGCAAATCAGGTGTGTTGAGAACAAGTGCGGGGCAGTAGCCGGTGATCAACCAACAACTTGAAAGGGGTATGGCCTGCTCTGGGTACTGGGCTTGCCAACCCGGCGAAGTCTCCGTCGGAGCATTGTTTACTGTACTTCGCTCAGAAAGCGCCCCGGAGCTGCCATGGATGGGGTGATACAGTGTTGGCGTGCATTGACTCTACCGCCCCACACTTGTTTGCCGTTTGTCTTCGGAAACTTCACCAGTGGTAAAATTCCGAATAATATGCTCTAATTTTGTTTTTTGCTGAGAAGACAATACGTCAAATTTTACGGTTTGGCGCTTCATTAATAGGGGGTGGAAGTGGCGCTCTTCTTGGATAACCGTATCTTCTACAGGCTTGAAAGGCAGCCGACTCAAGTGAAAATCTTCATCTGCCAACAAGATATCCATCTCTTTGAATTTGGATAGATCAGCCTCATTTTCAATGTAGGTGAAGGATAGACCCCCACGGCTGATTTCAACGATCTCTCCCATTCTGGGTGGGTTGGATTTAATAACAGCGAATGCGATTTCACCTTGGCTCATCTTGTCAATTTGATCCAGTTGATGATTTTTGGAGCGCACCACGGCAAAGAGACGCTCTTTTACATAGTATCGCCGACTCTTTCTTTTTTGTTTAAGCTTGTTTTTTACCATATGCAAAACCTCCTGTGCCGATGGATTAGGGCACTTCGGTGGGTGGTAAACAGCCGGCCGCAGTTAGAGGCCGCTCTCACTATACGCTGCGTATCAAGTCAAGGTCTGGCCCAATTTAAATGCGTTGCGCAACCGCAGATATCTGCTGTGGTGCGGGGAGTGGCCACCATTCTTGGGTGTGAGCTGCAGAATGTGCTTCTATAAGAACTGTAACGACAGAATAAATCGAAGTTGAGTGAAACGGATCCGTTTTTTACCTGTGAAGCACTTGTAATATTAGTGGGTCAAACCCATGTCTGTCAAGGTTTATGTTGGCGTATAAAATCACTTAAGCATAGAAAACCGAGCAAAGCGCAAGGTCAGCATGCAGCCGGATGGTTAACCCATTTGTATGTCAATATATTTTAACAATACCCGGTTCCTGTCGACCTATTATTAAACAGGAAAGGCTAAGGATTTTTGGCCGTTAAACGGGTAGCTTTGTTGATCACAATGGGCGTAACCGGCACATCCCGGCGCCCCAAACGGGTTGTGGTTTTTACATCTTCTATCCGGCGTACCGTATCCATACCTTTGATGACCCGGCCAAATACGCAATAGCCCCAACCTTGACTGCTTTTGGCACGGTGATCTAAAAAACTGTTACTCTTAACATTGATGAAGAATTGCGCTGTGGCGGAATGAGGATCGGGCGTACGGGCCATGGCGATGGTACCGGCCAAGTTTTGCAGCCCGTTGTCCGCTTCGTTCATCACGGGTTGACGGGTTTGCTTTTTCTGCATATCAGCGGTCAAGCCTCCCCCCTGGATCATAAAACCCTTGATTACACGATGAAAAATAGTGCCATTGTAAAAACCGGTACGCACATACTCGAGAAAATTGGCAACGGTTTTGGGTGCGGCGCCGGCGTCCAGCGCAACCGTGAAGCTACCGGCGGTCGTATCAAATTCAACCTGATGTGTTTCGGCGTGGACCCGGGGTGCTGCTGCCACCAGGATGAGGGCCATAAGCAAGACGGTTCGGTGTATCATAGATCAATCTCCTTTCAATACGATAGGTTACCATGTAGCTAAGGAACGCCTGGGCATGTCCAAACGGGTGATACCCGCCTGGCGGGTTTGCTCAAGGGCGTTTTTATATTCTGCCGTGGTGATGGATCTTTCCAAGCCTGCTGTATTGGACGCCTCACCGCAGGGGCGGTATTGCGACATGACATTGACATAGGTATTGGCTGAGATTTGGGTAGCGATAAAGCCCATCACTTGTGAGGTGCCGGCCAGACCCTTCGGCAGAACCAGGTGTCGCACCAGCAGACCTTGATAGGCCATGCCGTGGGCATCCATGACCAAATCACCCACTTGGCGGTGCATCTCCTTAAGCGCGTCCCGGGCCACTTGGGCATAATCCTTGGCTTGGCAAGCTGATGCGGCGATTTTGCCATCCCAGAACTTGAAATCCGGCATATAAATATCAATGATCGGGTCTAAGCGTGTAAGGGTCGCTACGCTGTCATAACCGCTGCTATTGTAAACCAAGGGGATATGCAGTCCCTTATCGATGGCCACAATCAAAGCGGACATAATTTGGGGTACGACGTGGGAAGGGGTCACGAAATTGATGTTATGGCAACCCGCAGACTGAAGCGCGATCATGATTTCAGCCAGTTGCCTATCGTTGACTGCATATCCCGCATCTTGACGGCTGATGTCGTAGTTCTGACAAAAATTACACTTCAAATTGCATTGCGCGAAAAAGATCGTGCCTGAGCCGCTTCTGCCGACCAAAGGGACTTCTTCGCCAAAATGGGCACTATAGCTCGCCACCAAGGCTTTTTGACCGGTTTGGCAGAATCCGGTTTCGCCTGATGTTCGGTTAACTTTGCAGCTTCTCGGGCACAGCGTGCAACGGGTTAAAACAGATTTTGCCTGCTCGGCGTTGGCCTTTAGTTTTTCAATGTTTCGATCTTGCAGGTAGCGCGGTTTCATTGGTGGCATGTTATTCGTTAAATTCAATAAATACGCTGTCCTCACGCCCTTCGGTAACGGGTTGATTGTCCTGCCATTCATGGATACTGCAGGCATTGCTTTGCTCGGTCGGAACGACACAGGAGATATGCGGCATCAGCGGATCACCGGCGAATGATTTAAGATTGAAAAGGACCGCCTCTTGTCGGGGTATTTGGTCGAATTCCAGCATTTGGGAGATAAAGATTTTGCAGTGACCTTCAAAAAAAGTGGTTGATTTTCTGAACTCGATCAATCGTTGGCGAAACAAATCAAGCGCATCATTGGACGTGTCGGCGAACACCATCATGGAAAAACTGCCGTGGCGTCTATGCGACTCGTCATTCGCCTGCTGGTCTGTGACGTGTTGAAAATTACCGATGAAGTACATATCTCGATCCTTTGACATTTAAGCGGTTATGGCGCATTTTTTGCTGAAATTCGGTGTCGAAGTTTTTTGTCAGTTATTTTAGCATATTTGTCAACTATGATTATGAGTGGAGCCGTCAAGGGCTTTCAACTCTCCATGGGTGAACAGATGCTCAGCGAGCGGGCAAGGCGTTTGCCGCGCGCTCGATGCGTTTCAAGGCTTCGGAGAGCAGGGGCTGCGAGCACCCGAAATTCAAACGCACAAAACCAGGGCCATGGAATGCTTTGCCATCGGAGAGTCCTACGCCGTAAGTTTCAAAATGGCGGGTCGGATCGGCGCAATGCATTTGGCGCGCGTCGATCCATGCCAAATAGGTTCCCTGAATGGGTGACAGCTGCAATCCATTGATCTGATGAATGGCTTGTTGAACCAAATTCCGGTTGTCTCGAAGGTAGGTCAATAGGGCGGATAGCCACGCTTGTCCTTTTTGATAGGCGGCCTGGGTGGCAGCCATGCCCAACACGTTTACATGGGGGACGATGCCCGCCATAGCTTGTGTGAAGCGCCGGCGCAAACGCGCATTGGAAACCACGGCAAATGCGCAGCTAAGTCCCGGAATATTATAGGTTTTGCTAGGCGCCATGAGTGTGATCGTATGCTGGGCCACTTCAGGGGAAAGGGTCGCTATGGGCACATGCCGACATCCGGGCTCCAGAACGAGATCGCAGTGAATTTCATCAGAGCAAATCACAACATCATGACCCAGGCATACCTCCGCCAACCGGGTCAGTTCGTTATGGTCGAAAACCCTCCCGGTCGGGTTATGCGGGTTGCAAAGGATAAAAAGAGCGGACTGATCGGTCAGGCATCCTTCCAAATCTTCCATGCTGATGACCCATCCGGAGTGGGACTGAACCATTGGTGTCGTGATCAGTTTTCGCCTCGAGAATCCTGGCGCACTCAAAAAGGGAGGATACACCGGCACGGTGGTGACGATGCTGCTACCTGTTTGCCCGACACTGCGACACGCGACATTCAATCCGCTTACCAATCCCGGCAGCCAAACAATCCATCCGGGCTTAACGTCCCATTGGTAGGTGTCCCATAGATGATGGATCACGGCTTCGGTAAGTTGGGACCTTATTTTGCCATAGCCAAAAACGCCATGGGCGATGCGCTTTTCCAATGCTTCAACGACAGCGGGCGGCGACTTGAAATCCATGTCCGCCACCCACATGGGGATAATGTCCCGGTTTTCATACTTGCGCCATTTGATGCTGTCGGTCTCTCTGCGGTTCGGGGTGGAATCAAAATCAAACATCCATCACATCTCTAAAATTAGGTAATAACAACATTGTAGATTAATGGTGGTGAAACAATCGGCCTTGATTAATAGATCACCCTCCGGTAAATCAGACAATAAAAAATAATTAATATCATACTAAAATATTATGGAAAACAATAATTACATCATTGAAACTCGAAACATAACCAAGCACTATGGCAAAATTGCAGCAGTGAATAATCTCAGTTTGGCTGTACCCAAGGGCATCTGTTTCGGGCTATTGGGCCCCAATGGCGCCGGCAAAACAACTCTAATTGAAATCATCGAAGATATCATCGAACCCACTTCAGGTCAGATTTTATTTCAAGGTGTTGAGCGAAATCCTCTTTTTCGGGAGCAAATCGGCATCATGTTCCAGCATACGGCGCTGCTGGCATTCATGACGGTGGAAGAGACCCTGACCACATTTCAGTCACTATACACGCAGAGCTATGATATTGAGGAATTGATTAAACTGTGTCATCTGAATGATATCCGCAATCAATTGAATGATAAAATCTCCGGTGGCCAACGCCAGCGATTGCTGTTGGCTTTGGCGCTGATCAACAGGCCGGATTTGCTTTTTCTGGATGAGCCGTCCACTGGACTCGATCCCCAGGCGCGGCGAAATTTATGGGATATTATTAATCAAATTAAAAGCCAAGGTAAAACTATTATCTTAACGACCCACTACATGGAAGAGGC
>JBNKKB010000166.1:0-85932 GCA_050291605.1 Desulfobacteraceae bacterium
GAAGCACTTGGGACAACTCTCCCATTCGATCCACAAATGCTTTGCGATCATCATCGTCGTCAACGATTGGACCCTTTTCAATACCTCGAATGATGACGTGGTGAAGCGTCCCCGGTGAATCTAAACGCGCTCTTCTCGGCATGGCTATGCTTTTTACTGTTAGCGGTGGGTTTTTGAATGATTTGTTGTGGTGTATCTTAATAAGTACCAATTGTCCCCCAACATCCCCAATAAGGGACTGCTCATGGCTGACATTTGATATAGCGGCCATACCGTACGGCTGCGCCTAAAATTAGCCTTTATCTGGTGTTGCGGCAAGCCAGACTGTTGATTTCAAGGATCAGACTACAATGAGTGCACAACGGCTAATCGACTAATTTCACCTTACACAACATGCTGTATTGATAGCGGTATTGACACACAGTCTTCGGCTGGGTATACTCGGCGACTTAAAAGCAACTTCTTATCTTTTTTCTTTTTTTATTTCTTCATACATAGGAAATACTCATTGGGGAGATGGTGCCTGGGTAGACAGTGTTTTAGCATTAAAAGATCTTGGGCAGTCATCCGAATCCTGCGGCGGAGGTGGAGGCGGCGGGTGTTTTATAGCTACAGCCGCATACAGCATTGGGGTTTATCAGGAGGGTTATGCATGAAAACAAATAAAAATATTATTGTTTTTGTAATATTAGTTATGTTCTCAATTATTTCTTGTGGTAAAAATAGTAGCGACTCTACTGGCGCTGGTGGCCCTGGTGACTCAGGATCAATTGCCCCTGAAGCTATTGCAGTATGGGCTTTCCCTGACGGAGTTTCGATTCCTTATCGTGATGATAATAATGACATTATTGCAGAAAACATAAATATTGGAGTAGTTGCCTATCATTCAACTGGAATTGATCAAATTGAATTTACAGTAAACGGGTCGACGACTTATGTAACAAATGAAACAGTTAATCCAAAAACAGGTGAATATGAATATGTTTTAAATTTAGATCCAACGACTTTAGCGGTTGATGGAGAATATACTATTTCGGCTGTTGCTTATCCAAACAGCGGGACGATCAGATCCTTACCAGCTTTAAAAATTCAAAAAGATACAGCATCCCACAATATTTTATATGTCGGCGCAGGAGGATATTCTACAATCGATGCTGCCTGCCAGGCTGCAGAGGGTGGGGATATTATTAAAGTGCAGGCAGGCACTTATGCCCTACCCGATCAAACTGGATACAGCTTTACAAAATATTCGACGATAATGCCTGATGGAAATGACAATGTTGAAATAATGAGTGGAAGTTTACGTTCTTCATATATAAAGTTCAAAAATGTTACTTTTAATTTAACTTCCAGCGCAATTGATGCAATTATCAGTAGTCAGCATACTCATTTCTGGTTTGATGGTTGCACTTCCATTGGATTTGGTAAAGATGCTGCGGACAATAATGCTTCGGCTTTTAGATTTTATAATTCAAGTGAATATGCAGTTATTGAGAATTGTATAATCCATGATGCTTCCCTTGGTGCCACTTTAAGTGCAGGCAATTATATTGTCAGACATAATCATGTGTATGATGTAACTGCAGATGGATTTGGCTATAACGGCAGCAATTTTTTAATTACAAATAATACCATTCATAACAATCATTTGCCCCCTGGTGGGGATCAACATTGTGATTTCATTTCAAGCAATGAAGGTGCTAACCAGGTAATACTCAGAAATAATACTTGTTATAACGGACATCATCAGGGGCTAAAAATGGGAGCATATCATGATTTTAGGTCTCAACCGTATTCAAATATTGCAATTGTAAATAATTTATTGGCTAAAGTGGCAGATAGTGCGGTTAATATCCAATTGTTAAATACAGGTCAAACCTATGACAATATTTTAATAGAGCATAATACAGTCTGGAATGGTTCAAATGTTTTTCTTATCAGGGATGATTATAATTTTACTTATCCCGCAATTATTAGCAATATAACGGTTAGAAACAATATTTTTGGACCCAATACGGTTGCTTCGTATAGTTATACCGAAGATAAAGCGGTTCTTGACTATAACTGTTTTAATATTGGTAATCCTTCTGGTCCCAATTCCGTAACAGGAAATCCTTTGTTTGAAAATGAAGTCAACTGGAATTTTGTTCTGCAAGGATCATCTCCAGCAAAGAATAGAGGAAATTACTTTTCAAATATTAAATATGATATTAATTGGAATCCCAGAAATTTAACAAACCCATCCATGGGAGCATATGAGTAAAGCAGATTATTCAGCGGGGATAGGGGGACGTTGTTGACTATTGCTACTTATAAGGTCCACTTTCCATTCGAGGAGTGGTGATTGGCTTTCCGATTGATTTGATGTAACGTCTCCGCCCCCCCCATTAAGTATCAATTGCCAACAACGTCCCCCAAGTTTTATCAATTTTCAACAACATCCCCCAAGTTTTACAAGTTTTACGGCTCCTGTATGGATACACAAGAGGTGACCAGAACACAAAAAATCGAATATAAGACAATCTTGAGTTTCATCATATTCACCTCGCCGAGTGTCATGAGCGGCACGGCCCTCACCGTCTCATGAACACTCATGTTCTACCGTTCTCTTCCTTCTCTGACAATATCCACAATTTCCTGTGTCGTAATCTTAACTTTGATAGACGGCACATCAAGGGGAGAAGAAATATTTTTTTCCGGGACCAGCGAAAAAGTTCGACCATCTTTCCTTCTAATTAATACCTTACCGGTATTTTCTGCTTGCTCTAAAACGGAAGCAAGTTTTTGTCTCGCCTCGGAATATGTATAGACTTGCATATTTAAACCTCCAGTGTTTCAATATTTATTGTCATGGCCGCGGTTTTTAATCTCCGGTCCAGAGTCAGTAACGGTGACTTATATCTAATGGCGCAATCTAAAACATATGCATCATAAGCGTACATATTTGTGGATTTAGATAATTGCAATGCATTGGAAAAATTTGGTTCAACATACCGAAGAGGGATGCTCTGGAATATTGATAGCCCCTTTTGGGCCTCACTAAGTGTTAATCTATCCTGTTTAAACATAGCTGAAAAGGCATTGCCAATTTCCCATGGGATCGAACCAGGTCCAATTAGTGCGTTACCAACTGTATATTCAATAATTTTTGATCTTTCGGGCTCATCAACAATAACCGCGATTAGAGCGGATGTATCGATTACGATATCCATTATGATCTCCGAAACAGTGTTTTTCTACAATTGTACAACAATGGTGTGGGTTGTCAAGTGATATGGGGTAGAACGCTAAAAATGAGTAGTGCCGGTTATAAGGATGGCAATTCAGAAATATCAAAAAACTATGCAAAAAGTTAATCTACTTGAGACGCCTCGGCTTTATGCATCTGCTCCATTTTTTTTGTTATGCGACGGATTTTAATTAATACAGAACAGTGGGCACTACAGCACCATAAAATCGAATTTTGGATTGTCTAAATTTAGGGCACAAATTTCTCCTATGTGGAGATGAAGATGAACACCATTGCCCACACCCATAATCTTTTCGATTATTGTATACAGTTCTCTTACAATGGGAACAGTTTCTGGATATGTCATCTTTGAAAAATTCAACTAGTTTTCCGCAATTTTTACATTCTATATTAAAAATTGCATCAGGCCCCCATTCTTGAGTATTATTTCCATTACATTTTCTCATACCATAATCCTCCTGTCGCATTAAAAATATTTTATTATTTTGAATTTTTTTTGTTTTTGAATGACTTTTGGATCTTCTTCAGCAATTTCATCGCTTCGGATAGCTCGTTTTCTGATAGCTGAGAAAAAAATATTTTGCTTGATTCATTAAAAGCCTGCATACAGCCCTTCCAAACTGAAAAGCCTCTAGACGTTTCGGAGAGAAAGGTCAGACGCCGATCTATCGGGTTCGTCACGACATTGATCATTTCTTTTTCCGTCAGAATTTGAACAATTTTTGATATGTTCGATTTTTCAAAGAGTAGCGTTTCAGCTATGTCTTTTTGATTAATCGGTCCATGCCATACTATTTCATCTAGTACACTGAATTGTTGTTGTTTTAGACCAAATTGCCGGAAAACCTGGTTCACTTCTCTTTGAAGAAACAAGCCATTTTTTAATAACAATTGGACGATTTGTGTCTCATTCTCAGGAGCCACCGGTGTTTTTCCGGTACTGTCGGCCATTATATAATTATTTTTTTTCATTCTTTACCACGATTCAATGCTAATATTTAGTTTCCACATCAACTATGTCCCCATAAAGGTTTCCATGTCAACTAAATTTTTTTCTCAAAGAAAATTTTCAGAATGGAATATGGGGTATTAGGAAATAATGGTCACAAACTATGGCTCGTTGTCGCTCTGCGGCGAGTGGAACGAGTCCGCAGGAGTGGCAGGTTATACCATCTTTTTGTTTCTGACTAGATTCATTTTGGCTGCAAATAGTATTGAGAAAATTACACCATGGGATTTGTTCCGGCTACTGCACGAATTTCGAAGGTATAAAAACCTGCTGGTACTGCTATTTCCCCACCATAGCCACGTCTTCCAAGAATAAAACCTTCCCCAACTAATGAAAATCTTGAATTGTCAATTTTTCATTAAAAGTTTGGCATCCGTCCTTGATAAACCACAAATCTGCAGTCAGAGAACTGTTTATTGATTAAATATTTGACTTTTCGCCCTTAAAAAAGGATGTTCGATCGATGGACGAACACCCGAAAACGCATCCCAATCAACCGCGCTCACCCAAGCCGGCCTGGCTCAAACGACGCCTGCCCAGAGGACCGGCGTTTGAAAACACCCGGCAATTGATCCAGGCGGGGCGCCTGCATACCGTATGTCAGGAGGCTCACTGCCCCAATATCTTTGAGTGTTTTTCCCGGCATACGGCGACCTTTTTAATTCTGGGAAACCATTGCACCCGCGACTGCGCTTTTTGTGTGGTCCAGCACGGCCCCCAGAGTCCGCCTGACCCGCAGGAACCCGGTCGCGTGGCCCAAGCTGCAGTACAGATGGGTTTGAAGTATGTGGTGATCACTTCGGTAAGCCGCGACGATCTGTCCGACGGCGGCGCCGGCGCCTTTGCCGCCACCATCCGTGCCGTCCGCAAGGCCGTGGAAGACGTTAAAATTGAAGTGCTGATCCCCGATTTTCAAGGCAACCAAACAGCCCTTGAGAAAGTGCTGACCGCCGGGCCGGACATTCTGAACCACAACATCGAAACCGTTCCCCGCCTCTACCCCGCCATCCGTCCCCAGGCCGATTACCCGCGCTCGCTGGCATTGCTTCAACGGGCCGCCAGGCACCCCTCCCAGGTGCCTACCAAATCGGGAATCATGTTGGGCTTGGGAGAGACAGATGATGAAATCAAAGCAACACTGGCAGACTTACAACGCGCGAACTGCCGTATCGTCACCCTGGGCCAGTACCTGCAGCCCTCGGCCGACAACCATCCGGTTGAACGCTATGTGACACCCGAGGCATTTGAGCAATGGCGCCGGACCGCATTGGACATGGGATTTGACCAGGTGGCCAGCGGCCCGTTTGTGCGCAGTTCCTATCATGCCGAAACCGTCAGCCGGAATATTAAACCCTAGCACACAATTAGTTACATTTTTGTAGCACAACATAGGGTTTATTTCTTTTTTGTAATTTTATGAGACGGGCCGGCCCCCGCCGATCGCCTTTTTTATTTATATTTTCAACATGTAAAGTCAATCCTATTTCTCTGCTGTTTTGGCATACCCTTTGCGTTAAAGTCACCAGGCAATAAACCGATGATTGATCGACCTAACCAAGGCAGCCTTTTGGGCTGCTCTTTTATAGGCCAAAATACCCCATGAACTCGTTCGCGCGGAAAAACCAGGAACTCAGCGCCATTTTGCACATCAGCCAACTGCTGACCAGCTCTTTTGACCTGGAGAAAAATCTAAATGCCGTGATGGCATCATTGGCCAACCGGCTGGAGATGCAGCGGGGTTGCGTATTTTTGCTGGACCAACTTTCCAAAGCGCTTGAAATCGTGGCCGCGTTCGGGTTGAGCGTAGAGGAGATTCAACGGGGCAAGTACCGAATGGGGGAAGGCATTGTGGGCCGGGTGATGGAAAGCGGCCAGCCCATGTTCGTACCCAACATAGGCGAAGAACCCAAGTTTTTGAACCGCACGGCCTCGCGGCCCCAAAAAAGTGGGGTCTCCTTCATTTGCATCCCCATCGAGTTGGACGGCGCCATCTTGGGCGTCATTAGCGTGGACCGCATCTATACCGAAGAACATGGCAATGTGGACGATGATCTGCGGGTACTTTCCATTGTAGCTTCGTTTATCGCCCAGTTCGTTAAATTATGGGAGAACTTTCGCCAGACCGAAAAAGAGTGCGGCGATTTGCGTTTACAACTCAGAGACAAATTCAGCGCCCCCAACATCATTGGCGAGTCCCCGGCTTTTCAGCAAGTTCTCAAAGCGGTTCAAAAAGTGGCCGCCACAGATACCACGGTGCTGTTGTTGGGTGAAAGCGGTACCGGCAAGGAGCTGATCGCGCACACCTTGCACTACCAAAGCCGGCGCGCGAAGAACCCGTTTATACCGGTCAATTTGGCGGCACTGCCTGAGAACCTCATAGAGGCCGAGTTGTTCGGGGTAGAAAAAGGCGCCTACACCGGGGCCGCCGTCCGCCGGATGGGGCGCTTTGAAACCGCCAACCAGGGCACCCTGTTTTTGGACGAGATCGGCGAGCTGCCGTTGAACTTGCAAGTCAAACTGCTGCGCGTGCTGCAGGAACGCGCTTTTGAACGCATCGGCTCATCCACCAGCCGGACGGTGGACGCCCGCGTGGTGACGGCCACCAATCGCAATCTTCTGGATGAAGTGGCCAAGGGCAATTTCAGAGAGGACCTATATTGGCGTTTGAACGTGGTTCCCATCGTGCTGCCGCCATTGCGCGAACGCGTTGAAGATGTGCCTTTGCTGCTGAATTTCTACGTTGAAAAATTCAATCGTATTTTTAACCGCAGCGTGTATTTTCACCCTGACGCGGCCTGCCGCTTACAAGGCTATGCCTGGCCCGGCAACGTACGTGAATTGGCCAATATGGTGGAACGCTTGGTCATCATGGCCGAAAAAGAGATCATCACCGAACACGATCTGCCGTTGAATACCGTCTGCCGGGCTCCGCGCGCAGAAACCATGGAAAATGCAGCCTTTGTGCAAGACAATCTCGGCAGTGAAGTCGAACTGCTGGAACGCCGTCATATCGTTCAGGCATTGAAGGAAACCAATGGCGTACAGCAAAAAGCCTCTAAAGCCCTGGGTATAACACCCCGGCAGTTGGGGTATCGCATCAAAAAGTACGAGATTGATCTTAAAAGCATTTAAAAGCCAGCGCGTTGCTATATTATTCTTTGCATCCCCACTTGTACGCCATTTAAAACTCCACAGTTGCATAAAAAAGATGTTTGCAACAATAGGGTAGACCCGTTTCGCATCACTTGCCTTCTTAATAGCCAATTCCATTCACCCAACAAAAATGTAGACCTCTACATTTGTGTGAATGAAAAACGAATATAATTCTATATTTTACTGAAATGTGGTTTCTATCCATTATCTCTTTTATTACTTGATTTTAGATAGTTACATTTTTTTTGGTCCAAACCATCACCGTTGGCACGGAACTTGGTTTACTACTGCTTAAAATCAAATAAGCATTGTTGCTTAATACAAAGGAGAAATAGGCATGCGTAAAGTAGCCATTTATGGAAAAGGCGGGATCGGAAAATCCACCACTACACAGAACACGGTAGCCGGACTGGCTGAAATGGGAAAAAAGGTCATGGTGGTGGGATGCGATCCCAAGGCAGACTCCACCCGATTATTGCTGGGCGGTTTGGCCCAGAGAACAGTGCTCGACACCCTGCGCGAAGAAGGCGAAGATGTGGAGCTGGAAGATGTGCGCAAAGAAGGCTTTGGCGGCTCCATGTGCACCGAATCCGGCGGCCCGGAACCGGGTGTGGGCTGTGCCGGCCGCGGCATCATCACCTCCATCAACTTGCTGGAACAATTGGGCGCCTATGCCGACAGCGAAGCACTGGACTATGTCTTTTACGATGTTCTGGGCGATGTGGTCTGCGGCGGGTTTGCCATGCCCATTCGAGAAGGCAAGGCCCAGGAGATCTATATCGTGGTCTCGGGCGAAATGATGGCCATGTATGCGGCCAACAACATCTGCAAAGGAATCGTCAAGTTTGCCGAAGCCGGCGGAGTCCGTTTGGGCGGTTTAATCTGCAACAGCCGCAAGGTCGACAACGAGCTGGAGATGATCGAAGCGCTGGCCGACAAGCTCGGCACGCAAATGATTCACTTTGTACCGCGCGACAACATGGTGCAACGGGCTGAGATCAACCGCAAGACGGTCATCGATTATGAATCCGGTCATACACAGGCCGATGAGTACCGTGCCTTGGCCAAAAAGATCGATGCCAATGAGATGAAAGTGATCCCCACGCCGCTGGAGATCGACGAACTTGAAAAATTGCTCATCGATTACGGCATTGCCGCTTAGGGCTCGCGCCAAATTAACTTCACATTTTTATGCGCCGATGCAGCCTGCCTGGCGGCGTTGCCAACGCGCAGAAATATCTCGATATTCCAGCGCTTCGGCGCCTTGCCAGGCAGGCGCCTCAACACCTAAAAATGTAAATTTATTTTTGCGCGAACCCTTAGCCATCGACCCAACCACAAGGAGAACTTTTATCATGATTTTGATTCGATCCATCGTCCGACCCGAGAAAGTAGACGACGTCCTGGCCGCCCTCATGGAAGCCGGCTTCCCCGGTGTGACCAAAATGTCCGTTGTCGGTCGCGGCAAGCAGCGCGGCATCAAGATTGGTGAAATCACCTACGATGAAATCCCCAAAGAGTTGCTGCTCACCGTGGTCAAGGACCCAGACAAGGACTTTGCCATCCGCACCATCATCCAGGCCGCCCGCACCGGCGAAAAAGGCGCCTTTGGCGACGGCAAAATCTTTGTGGTGCCCATTGAAGAGGCGTATACCATCAGCTCCGGTATTAAGGAGACGGCCGAAGGCGTGGTCGAAGAGGTGGCGTTATGAAAGAGATATTTGCCATCGTGCGCATGAACAAAATGAACCAAACCAAGCGCGCGCTGTCCGATGCGGGGATTTCTTCCATCACGGCCCGCGACGCATTGGGCCGCGGCAAAGGGTTAGTTGACATGCACCTGCTTGAAGGTGCTGAAAAGGGATTCGAAGAAGCCATCTCCCAATTGGGCCAAACCCAAAGGATGATCCCCAAACGCGCACTGATCATCGTCGTCCCCGATGAGCTGGTCCAAACAACGGTAAGCACCATCATCGAAGTTAACCAAACCGGCAAATCCGGAGACGGCAAGATATTCGTCATGCCATGTCTGGACGCCATCCGGGTCCGCACTGGCGAAGGCGGTGATGCCGTATTGGACGAAGTATAACCCGCAGCCCAAGGGTTGCATTATTTTAAATCGGCAAAAGCTGTAAAAGGAGATTTCCATCATGGCAAAAGCAGCCAAAGCGATAACCCCAACGCCTGTCCAACTGGACGGACGCGACCCTGAAACGGTCAAGAACCAGTTGCTCGCCAAATATCCCCCCAAGGTTGCTCGTAAGCGGGCCAAACAGGTGGTGGTCAACAAAGTGTCCGCAGACGGCACCGTCCCTGCGATAGGTTCCAATGTACGCACGGTCCCCGGCTTGATGAGCCAGCGCGGCTGCTGCTATGCCGGTTGCAAAGGCGTCGTTTTAGGGCCCACGCGCGACATCGTCAACATCACCCACGGCCCGGTGGGATGTGGGTTTTACAGCTGGTTGACGCGCCGCAACCAGACCGATCCCAGCACCACGGCAGATGGCCACAATTTCATAAACTATTGTTTTACGACCGACATGCAGGACGAACAGATCATCTTCGGTGGCGAAAAAAAGTTGGCCCAGGCCATCCAGGAAGCCTACGATAATTTTCATCCTAAGGCCATTGCCGTTTTCCCCACCTGCCCGGTGGGTTTGATTGGTGACGATGTGCACTCGGTCTGCCGAGACATGAAGGCCAAGCTGGGCATCAATGTCTTTGGGTTCTCTTGTGAAGGTTACAAGGGCGTCAGTCAGTCGGCCGGTCACCATATCGCCAACAACGGTGTGTTCACCCACGTGGTGGGCACCGACGATACGGTCAAGGCGGGCGATTTTAAAATCAACATGCTGGGGGAGTACAATATCGGCGGTGACGCCTTTGAAATCGAACGCTTGTTTGATTTATGCGGGTTCACTCTGATCTCCACCTTTTCAGGCAACTCCAGCATCGATTTTTTGGCCAACTCGCATACCGCCGACCTGAACCTGATCATGTGCCACCGGTCCATCAACTATGTGGCTGAGATGATGGAGAAGAAATACGGTCTGCCCTGGATCAAAATCAACTTTATCGGCGCCGAGGCTACCGCCAAATCCCTGCGTAAAATCGCTGCCTTTTTTGAAGACAAAAAACTGATGGCCAAGGTGGAAGCGGTCATTGCCGCCGAACTGCCCGAAGTAGAAAAGGTGGCCCAGTCGATACGACCGCGCACCCGAGGCAAACGGGCCATGCTCTTTGTAGGTGGTTCGCGGGCCCATCATTATCAGGAGCTGTTTGCCGAGCTGGGCATGCAAACCCTATCCGCAGGCTACGAATTTGCCCACCGGGATGACTACGAAGGCCGCCGGGTGCTACCCGAAATAAAGGTCGATGCAGACAGCCGCAACATCGAAGAGCTCGAAGTCACGGCCGACCCGGATAAATTCGCGCCGCGCAAAAGTGAAGCGGCTGTTAAAAAATTAAAAGAGAAAGGTCTGGTTTTTAGTGGGTATGAGGGCATGATGCCCGAGATGCAAGACGGCACTTTGGTCATTGATGATATCAGCCAGCACGAAACCGACAAAATGATCGCCCTGTTTAAACCGGACATCTTCTGCGCCGGTATCAAAGAGAAATATACCGTTCAAAAACACGGCATTCCGCTCAAGCAGCTGCACAGCTACGACTACGGCGGGCCTTACGCCGGCTTTAAAGGTGCGATCAATTTTTATGAAGAGATCGATCGCATGGTCAACAGCCGCGTGTGGCATTACCTGAAGGCACCCTGGCAGCAAAACCCCGAACTGGCCGCCAGATATGGAACGGATTGATGCCTTGCGTAAGGGCCAACGCGTGACGGTCCTGCAGGTGATCCATACATCAACGATTCAACCCTGCCGCTTGCGGTGAAACCGATCGGCTGACTCAGCGGATCGTAACCCATAGGAGCTCGAACCAACATGTTGCTCAAACACACCACATCAGAGATCAAGGAGCGCAGAGCGCTGACGGTTAATCCGGCCAAAACCTGCCAGCCCATCGGCGCGATGTACGCATCCTTGGGCATCCACGGTTGTCTTCCGCACAGCCATGGCTCCCAGGGCTGCTATGCCTACCACCGCAGCACCTTAAGCCGTCATTTCAAGGAACCGGTGATGGCGGCCACCAGCGCCTTTACCGAAGGCGCCTCGGTGTTCGGCGGACAGGCCAACCTGCTGCAAGCCATTGACAACATTTTTACAGTCTACGATCCGCAAGTGATTGCCGTGCACACCACGTGTTTGTCTGAAACCATTGGCGACGATATCCCCCAGATCACCAACAAGGCTCAGGCAGACGGCAAAATCCCGGAAGGCAAATATGTTTTCCATGCCAATACCCCCAGCTACGTGGGGTCCCATGTCACCGGCTACGCCAACATGGTTAAGGCCATGGTGGATTACTTTTCAGAAAAAAACGGCGCCAAGACCAAGGCGATCAACCTGATTCCGGGGTTTGTGGAACCGTCGGACATGTCCGAAATCAAACGCCTGGCCACCCTGATGGGTATCAAGAGTATTATGTTTCCGGACACCTCCAAGGTACTTAATGGGCCCTTGACCGGAAAGTTTAAGATGTATCCTGAAGGCGGCATCACCATCGATCAGCTTAAAACAACCGGCGCCAGCAGCGGCACCATCGGCCTGGGCGAAATTTGCGCCGGCCCGGCCGCCCGGACGCTGGATGCCAAATGCAAGGTGCCGTGCCAGGTGCTCAACCTGCCTATCGGGTTGCATGACACCGACATCTTCGTTGACACCCTGCGCACCATGGCCGGCGTGAATGTCCCCGAAAAGATCGATCTGGAACGCGGCCAACTGGTGGATGCAATCTCTGACTGGCACCCGTACTTTTACGGCAAACGCGTGGCCCTGGTGGGCGACCCGGACCAATTGCTGGCCATGGCCCGTTTCCTGGTGGCCCTGGACATGTACCCGGTTTACATGGTTACCGGATCACCGGCCGGCAAAAAGTTTAAAGCCGCCCTGGAAGAGACGGTGGCCGAAGTACCCGGCGAAGTTAAAATTCAAGTACCCGGCGATATGTTTCTTTTGCACCAATGGATCAAGCAAGCGCCGGTGGACCTGATCATGGGCAACACCTATTGCAAATACATTGCCCGTGACGACGATATCCCTTACGTGCGCTTTGGATTTCCCATCCTGGATCGTATGGGCCATAGCTACTTTTCTTTCATGGGCTACCGCGGCGGATTGCGCCTGGTGGAAAAGATATTGGATGCCCTGCTGGATCGCAAGGACAGAGACAGCAGTGAGATTGCGTTCGAACTTGTCATGTAGGTTGCATGAAAAAGATAGCATGATGGCCATCTTTTTCACCCTGCGGGAATGCCGGAGGACTCCAGGCTCTACGTTGCCATGGGTTTGCAGCAGCGTTGCTACAGCTTTTCCATGGAGGCCTTGATCCTGAAGCCCTCCGACATTTGCAACACGATAAAGAAAACATAAACGATGCGGCATAAATCCGAAACAGATGGCCCATTGTGGGAGCGGCGGGACGCCGCTCCCACAGCAGAAAAACTTGCTTTGGGTGCTAACCCAAACCACTAATCGCGAGCAAAGCATCATGAGCACCATTCCGATTCTTCAAGAGCGAGAAAAGCAAATTTATGAAAAGGGTCAAGCCCCTTTTGAGATGCGCTGTGACAAGCATAGCTTGGCCGGCTCGGTGAGCCAGCGGGCTTGCGTCTTTTGCGGATCACGGGTGGTGCTCTATCCCATCGCCGATGCCTTGCACCTGATCCATGGGCCCATTGGGTGTGCGGCCTATACGTGGGATATCCGTGGGGCCCTCTCATCCGGGCCACAATTGCATCGGTTGAGCTTCTCCACCGATTTGCAGGAAAAAGAGGTGATCTTTGGCGGCGAACCCAAACTCCATCAGGCCTTGTCGGAGCTAATCGACACTTATGCACCCAAGGCGGCCTTTGTCTACAGCACCTGCATCGTGGGCATCATTGGCGACGATGTGGAGGCGGTTTGCAAAAAAGTGAGTCGTGAAAAAGGCATTCAGGTGCTGGCGGTACACTCCGAAGGCTTTAAGGGTACCAAAAAGGACGGCTACAAGGCGGCTTGCGACGCGCTGTTTCAACTGGTCGGCACCGGCGCCACGGGTGCGGTTTCACCCACCAGTATCAATATATTGGGAGAGTTTAACATTGGTGGTGAAGCATGGATGATAAAAAAGTACTATGAGCAGATGGGTGTGCAGGTGGTATCGGTGATGACCGGTGACGGCCGCGTGGATGAGATTCGCCGCTCCCACGCAGCGGCTTTGAACGTGGTGCAGTGCTCGGGGGCCATGACTTTTTTGGCCGAGATGATGAAAGAAAAGTACGGCATTCCTTATATCCGGGTCTCGTATTTCGGCATCGAAGACATGGCCAAGGCGCTCTACGATGTGGCCGACCACTTTGACGGCCACCCGCAGATTAAGTCACGGGCCCAAGCCCTGGTGCGCCATGAGGTTAATGCTGTCTATCCGCAACTTCAAGAGATTCGCGACGACCTGATCGGCAAAAAAGCGGCCATTTATGTGGGGGGCGCGTTCAAAGCCTTCTCTTTGATCAAGGCACTGCGCTATTTTGGCATGCAGGTCGTGCTGGTGGGATCGCAAACCGGCAACAAAAATGATTATGCCACCTTGCGGGAAATGTGTGATCCGGGCACCGTGATTTTGGACGACGCCAACCCGCTGGAGCTTTCCAAATACATCATCGAAAAAAAGGCCGACCTGTTCATCGGCGGTGTCAAAGAACGACCCATCGCCTACAAACTGGGCATCGGCTTTTGCGACCACAACCATGAACGCAAAATCCCGTTGGCCGGATTCGAAGGCATGTTGCACTTTGCCCGCGAAATCCATACTTCGGTGACCAGCCCGGTGTGGGCGTTTGTGCCCTTTCGGAACAAGGGCGGCATAAAGGGAGAATCGCTTTGAATACTTCGTATAGCTTAGAAGCACTGAAAACCAAACCGGCAGCCGCCGCCACCCAGAACGCGTGCAAGCTGTGCGCACCGCTGGGCGCGGCACTGGTCTTCAAAGGCATTGCCGGCGCCATACCGCTTTTGCACGGCTCCCAGGGCTGTTCCACCTATATTCGGCGCTATTTGATCAGCCATTTTAAGGAACCCATGGACATTGCCTGTTCCAATTTTGGTGAGCATACCGCCATTTTCGGTGGCGGCGCCAATATCAAGCTGGCCCTGGACAATATTCTAACCCAATACACTCCCGAACTGATCGGCGTAGCCACGACGTGTCTGGCCGAAACCATCGGCGATGATGTCGCCATGTTTATCCATGAATACCGCAGGGCCAACCCGGATGCGGACTTGCCCCCCCTGGTGCACGTGGCCACACCCAGCTATCAGGGCACCCATATGCAGGGCTTTCACAACACCGTATTGGCCACGGTTAAGCAACTGGCCAAAGCAGCGCCGCCCCAACCCCAAGGCACCACCCTCAATTTCTTCCCCGGTATGGTTTCACCGGCGGACCTGCGGCACTTTAAGGAGATCTTCGCCGCCTTCGGCCTGCAAGCCATGATTCTGCCCGATTACGCTCAATCCCTGGATGGCGAACTGTGGTCCGAATACCACCGCATCCCCTCGGGGGGCACTTCAGTGGCGGCCATTGCTGCCGCCGGCTGTTCGGCGGCCAGCATCGAGCTGGGTCGCGTATTGGCCGAGATGGATGAGACGGCCGCCACCCACCTGGAACGCTGTTACCATGTACCGGCACATCGCTTGGGGCTGCCCATGGGCATTCGCCGTACCGACCAACTCATGCAAACCCTGGCAGCCATCAGCGGTAAACCGACGCCCGAAATTTTTAAGCAAACGCGCGGTCGTCTGCTGGACGCGCTGGTGGACGGCCATAAATATGTCAACGGCGTCCGCGCGGTGGTCTTCGGCGAGGCCGATCTGGTGGCCGGTGTGGTGGATTTTCTATCTGAAATCGGCATACTGCCGGTCATTTGCGCCACCGGCGACAGTGGTGGTCTTCTAGGGCCGGCCGTCCGTCAGGTCTTGGACCCCAAGTTTCACGACAAGGTCGAAGTGATCGAGGGGGTGGATTTTGTAGACATTGAAGATGCCGTACGCACCGCACAACCCGAACTGATGATCGGTCACAGCAAAGGTTACAGCCTGGCGCGCAAGCTGGACATCCCCCTGGTGCGCATCGGATTTCCCATCCACGACCGTGTGGGCGGCAGTCGTCTGCTGCATGTGGGCTACCAGGGCGCCCAGATGTTATTCGATCGTATCGCCAACACCTTGCTGGAGAAAAGACAGACCCAATCGGATGTCGGATACACCTATTTATAAGCATTCATAACCGGGGAACATGACACTATGAATATCGACAACCATCCCTGTTTTAATCGGAAAGCCCATCACCATTATGGTCGGGTGCATTTGCCTGTGGCGCCCCGGTGCAATATTCAATGCAAATTCTGCAACCGGCAATTCGATTGCGTCAACGAAAGCCGGCCCGGGGTGACCAGTGCCGTACTCTCACCGGCACAGGCCATGGTCTATCTGGAAGAAGTGTTGCGCCAAAAACCCAATACCCGTGTGGTGGGCATTGCCGGTCCGGGAGATCCGTTCGCCAATGCCGCCCAAACCCTTGAGACCTGCAGGCTGGTACGCCGGCGCTATCCGGAGATGATGCTCTGTTTGGCGACCAATGGGTTGAACCTGCTCCCCTACCTGGACGAGCTGGCCGAACTAAAGGTGAGCCATGTGACGGTCACGGTCAATGCGGTTAAGCCTGAAATCGGTGCCGGTATTTACTCCTGGATGCGTATCGGCAAACGGGTCCGGCGCGCTGAAGAGGGCGCCAAAATACTATTGGAGCGTCAGCTCGAGGCCATCAAAGGCCTTAAAGCGCGTGGCATCATCGTCAAGATCAACAGCATCATCATCCCCGGTATAAACGAGCGTCATATCGAGGACGTGGCCGAAAAAATGAGTGAACTGGGTGCGGATATCTTTAACTGCATGCCCTACTACCCCAACAAAGGCAGTGATTTTGAGCATCTGGAAGAGCCGGACGCGGAAACGGTAAACGCCATCCGCACTGCGGCCGGCCGGCATGTGAAACAGATGCGTCACTGCACCCGCTGCCGGTCGGACGCCGTGGGCATGCTGGGAGAAAAACCATCCGAAGCGTTGATGGCCACTTTGAAAAACTGTCAACACCTGGAAGTGATTGAACCCAAGGGGCAAAAGGTGTCCCAGCGGCCTTACGTGGCCGTTGCCAGCCTGGAGGGCGTATTGGTCAACCAGCATTTGGGTGAAGCCTATCAGGTTCTGGTTTATGGCGAAAAACAAGGGCGCCTGGGTCTGATCGAAGCACGCCAGACCCCTGAGCCGGGTACCGGCATGGCGCGCTGGAAGGAATTGGGTACTATTTTGGTGGACTGCCGGGCGATCTTGGTCAGCGGGGTGGGCGCCAACCCCAAAAAAGTATTGAGCAATAGCGGCATGCAAGTCATCGAATGCGAGGGTGTCATCGATGAGGCGGTACGCGCTGTCTTTGCCGGTGAAAGCTTGAACCACATGGCCGTACGCCAACCGTTTGCCTGCGGTGAGGGGTGCGGGGGCAACGCATCAGGATGCGGCTAACAGGTTGCGGAGCGCTCCAGGGCCTGCGTTGCCTATGGCTCGCAGTAGCTTTACTACGGCTTCACCATTGGTCGCCTTGACCCTGAAGCGCTCCGGGACCGGTTAGGACCTTGTGGGAATATGAAAACTTGGAGCGCTCCTGGGCCTGCGTTGCCAATGGCTCGCAGTAGTCATACTACGGCTTCACCATTGGTCGCCTTGACCCTGAAGTCAGCATAGGCCGGGACGGAGCCCGGCCCTACGAAGGTCATCTGCCGGGCAACCACTGGTTCAGCGTAGGGCCGGCCTCTGCGCCGGCCTGTTGGAACGCAAAAGATCGGTAAGACCCAATCATCGTCGCCGGCAACGCGCTTATTAGTAAACCCAAAGGGGTTGGCCCAATGACGGGCGCTCTGAACCAGGATATTTACTCAAAAATGAAACAAACTGAATACAAAGGAGAATTTCGATGAACAAACCTGAACACCATATTTTTGTTTGCGCCAGCTTTCGTGCTGCGGGTGACGCAAAAGGAGTATGCCACAAAAAAGGGTCGGGCGCACTGCTGCCCTATATTGAAAATGAAATTCTGGACCGCGGTCTGGATGCCCAGATTACCAGTACCGGCTGTATGAAAGCCTGTGACTATGGCCCGGTGATGGTGGTTCACTCCCAGGGGGTCTGGTACGGCCCCGTGGATAGTGAGGCCGTTGTGGATGAAATTTTAGATGCACTTGAGGATGGAAAAGTGGCTGAGGCGCTTAAAATCTCATAGCATTAACCCCTACGACCAAAAATTTAGAGGAGCGGCTTTCAGCCGCTCCAACAGGTGGATACATCAATGATGATAAAAAATACAAAACCGGACTGGCAGGATCACATCGATAGCGGTCGAAAGTATTTGAAGACGGCCTGCAACGGATTGGACCGTCCATCCGTATTTAACAATGAATTGATCTATCACTTAACCGCCATGGCCATCGAAAAACTGCTGGTCGGTGTTTTTCAATATCACCATCAGATGCCTGCGGATCATACGTTGGACGGATTGGTCAATGATTTGGCAGACATCTGCCCCCTGGATCAAGACCTTGCTGAAAGGATTAAGGACCTGGGAAGATTTGACGACATGTGCCCGCTGGTGCCGGTGAATCGCGCCATCCCCAACGACATGCAGATGAAGGCCATGCTCGCCATAGGGCGTCAGGTCGCCGATTTTGCTATGAACCAGGTAGATCGTGCCTGCTGTCCACAATTGGGAGAAGCGACCTGCACCGGCAACTTAACCGAGATCGCTTCGTCAGGTTAGAAAAAACCCTTAGCGGGAGAATGAAGATGGTGAGGATACCATGGCAACCCTTATTCCCGGAGCATTTTATATCGCCATGAAACCCAAAATTCGCAACGCACAACCCGAGGATCTGGATGCGCTGGTGGTGCTGTTGGAAACGTTATTCTCCATTGAGGCGAACTTTAGCGTTGATGAAGAACGCCAGCGCAGGGGCTTGTCCCTGATGTTGGGTGGCTGCCACAAACACCGCTGCATCAAGGTGGCTGAGGCCGACGGCCGGGTGGTGGGCATGTGCACCGCCCAAACCCTGATTTCCACGGCTGAGGGCGGTCGGGTGGCCCTGATCGAAGACATGGTGGTTTTGCCCGCTTACCGCGGCCGGGGCATCGGACGCCAGCTGATGCACAGCATGGAATCGTGGGCGATCGAACGCGACATTACGCGGCTGCAGTTGCTGGCTGACCGCACCAATTTCGTCGCCCTGGATTTTTATAACAAAATCGGTTGGACGCCCACCCAACTGATCTGCCTGCGACGCAAATGGGAACACGGGTCATAATCATGGCAACCGATAAACATAACGTATATATCATTGATACCACCTTACGCGATGGGGAACAGGCGCCGGGTGTCAATTTTGACCGCAAGGCCAAGCTGGAGATCGCCCGCCGGCTGGACGCTTTGGGGGTTCATGAACTGGAAGTGGGCATACCGGCCATGGGTTTGACGGTCCAGGAAGATATTCGGCACATCGCCGCGTTGGGGTTGAGCTGCAATATGTCGGTATGGTGCCGCGCTCACCCGGATGACTTGATTGCGGCAGCCCGCTGCAATGTGGATGGAGTGCACTTCAGCCTGCCGGTCTCGGATATCCATCTGTCGGCTCTGAACAAAAACCCGGCATGGGTGATCGACAGCATGACGAAGCTGGTCGCCCGGGCCAAGGGCTATTTTGATTGCGTCACCGTAGGGGCCCAAGACGCCACCCGTGCCGAGCGTGACTTTTTGATTCAATTTGCTTCCCAAGTTCGGCAGGCTGGCGCAAAACGATTGCGCATTGCCGACACGGTAGGCATCGGCAGACCCAGTACCATTGCCGATCTGCTCTCAGATCTTATAAACGACTCCTCACCCATGGATTTGGAATTCCACGGGCACAACGATCTGGGCATGGCCACGGCCAATGCCCTCACCGCTTTTGAAGTCGGTTGTCGCGCGGTCAGCGTCACCGTCAACGGTATGGGAGAGCGCGCCGGCAACGCTGCATTGGAGCAGATCGCTATGGCTGTGGATCAGCACCCCGGCCTGAAATGGCCCATGGACACCACCCAACTGCTGCCCCTTTGCCAATGTGTGGCGCAAGCAGCCGCACTTCCCATCGGCCCCACCCAACCCGTAGTGGGCGCTGATGTATTTACCCACGAATCGGGTATCCATTGCCATGCCATGTTCAAAGAGAGCCGCGCCTACGAGCCCTTTGCGCCCGAGCTGGCCGGCCGGCCCGGGCGCCGCTTTGTCCTGGGGACCCACTCGGGCGCCAGCGCCATTCGTCACTTGCTCGAACAGGCCGGCATCCATGTATCTCTTTCTCAGGCACAGGCACTGCGGCCGCTGATAGCCAAACAGGCTGGTGTTTAACACCATTCTGACGTTTTGGTGTGTTCGGCATCTGTATCCTGAGCCAAACCGGGCGCATTTTGGGACGGAGGATGCATGCAATCATCCCCATCGCCACAGGCGTTCTTTTGATTTGGTTTCTGCTCGGTCCATTTCTTGATCATCTCCTGCAGCTGTGCGGGCTCGACAGGTTTGGTGATATAATCGTCCATGCCGGCGGCCAGGCATTTTTCTCTGTCGCCCACCATGGCGTTGGCCGTCATGGCGATGATCGCCACCTTGCTGCAGCTGAGCGGCAATCGGCGTATGGCACGGGTAGCAGCATATCCATCCATCTCCGGCATTTGAACATCCATCAGGATCAGGTCATAAGGCTTGCGTTGCACGGCATGGACCGCCTTTTGCCCATCATCGACGGCATCCGCGGAATAACCGAATTTGGATAGGATATGCAGCGCGACTTTCTGATTGGTGGGGTTGTCTTCCGCCAATAGAATGCGAATGCTGTTTTTGCTCTCCTGCGCCACCGTGTGCCGGGTAACCAGCTGGGGCTTCGGTGCTGCAGTTGAGCGATTCTCGTGGCCGGCAAAAACAGACAGGATGGCTTTGTACAACAAGGCGGGTTTAATCGGTTTGGACAGATAGGCATCGAAACCTGAAGCGCCGGCTCGCGCGGCATCACCGCGCATGCCCCTCGAGGTCAGCATCACCATCCGCAAGTTTTTGAAAGCCGGATTGCGACGTATCGTGTGCCCCAATGCTTCGGTATCCATCAAAGGCGTCACATTTTCGATAATGGCCATATCGAAAGGCGTGCCCTTATCAACGGCTAAGCCCAATAGTTGCAGGGCTGCATGGGTGCCGGTGGCCGTTTCCACCAGACAGTTCCAGTTGGCCAGGTGCGCCTCCAGGATACGGCGATGGATGGCACTGTTGATGACAATCAGGATGCGTTTATCCTGTATGGCGTTGGAATCATCTGGCTTCTCAGCAACGCGCTCTTTTTGCGCTTGCTTCCCAAACCAGGCGGTGAACCAGAATTTTGAACCCTCACCTTCCCGGCTGCTGACATGGATACTGCCATCCATCATCTCTACCAGCCGCCTGGAAATTGCCAGTCCCAACCCCGTGCCGCCGTATTTTCGCGTGATGGAGCCATCCACCTGGGAGAACGATTTAAATAACAGCTCGTGCCGGTCCTCGGCAATACCGATACCGGTGTCGGTGACGGCAAAATGGATTTCAGCCCGTTCGGCATCTTCCTTCACCAGTTTGATCTCAATATCTACCCCGCCACTGTGGGTAAACTTGATGGCGTTGTTGGTCAAATTTATCAGCACCTGGCGCAGACGCCCGGGGTCACCAAGAAGCAATGCGGGAACTTCCGGATGGATATAAAATGCAAATTCCAGTTGCTTTTCTTCGGCCTTGAGGGCCAGAATTTCAGATACTTCTTCCACTGCGATGCGAAGATCAAAACTGAGCATCTCAAAGTCGAGCTTGCCGGCTTCGATTTTGGAAAAATCCAGAATATCATTGATGATGTTCATTAGCGAGTCCGCACTGGCCTTGATGGTGCGGATGAAGTCTTGCTGTTCGTCGTTTATCGGTGTATCCAACAGCAGGCCGGACATCCCGATGATGCCGTTCATCGGCGTTCGGATTTCATGGCTCATATTGGCCAGGAACCGACTTTTAGCGGCACTGGCGTCTTCCGCTGCCTCGGCCAGCAGGCGCACCTTTTCAACATTGGACTCCAATTCATAGTTGGCAATCTCGAGTTGGCGGGTGCGTTGCATGACCCGCTTTTCAAGTTCTACATTGAGGCGGTTCACTTTTTCTTCCGCTTCGCGGCGCTCGCCAATTTCATGCTCAAGTCGGGTATTGATTTGCGTGAGTGACGCTTCGCGTCGTTTGATTTGTTCGGCCATGGCCGTAAATTTTTCGATGATGGTGGCTATCTCCGACTGGCGCGCCGGTTTAAACTGGTAGTTGTAATTCCCTCTGGCGGTCTTTTCGATCCCCAAAATCAACTGACCCAGGGGTTTTTTAAGAATAAATTTGACGACCAGGCCGGTGGCACCCATCAGTGCCAGAAGAATAACGACCATGGTGATGACACTGGCCCACAGCAGATGCATGGTGTGCGCCTGGATGTCATGTTTGGAAAGGCTGAGGATGACTTTGCCGAGAATTTCATCATCATGGGAGATTTGGGCGGATTGTTCGATCATAGCGGTCACGCCCCGCGTATAGTGATCGAAGATGATATTGTCGGACTCATCCGTAACACGCAGTTTAGCGATGATGTCGTTTTGAACCAGAGATTCACATATTTTTTGAATGCTCAATCGGTCCATGTTCCATAGTGGAAGTTCAAGACTTGACCTGAGATAGTCCAGATTTTCATCGGCGCGGCGAAGATACTGGTTTTCGGTTTGTCTGGAAAGGAGCGAATAGCCGACGCTGATCAGAAGCAAAGCCGTAACAAAGACCACGATAGACTGACTCACGACCATATCCTTGGACAGGGAACGTTGCCACCAATGTGAACCTGATTTGCTGTGTCGTGCCATGAAATGCTTACTTTTTATCTGTCGGTTTACTATCAAACATGATTCTTTGAACCTGTGGCCGCCGTTTTTGGGTTTAAGTTAAAAACACCACGCAATCCGGATAACCATACGTTGTAGCGTCATTGGGTATCCATAGGTTGACCTAATTCTAATTCCCCAAAACGTTATGCCCACATTCGATAGGACGCCAAGGAGAGCCTTAAACCCACTCTCAATCTACCTGATCGGCTAAAAAACAAATTACTTTAGGGATTGGGGTGAAATCCAATGCATTGTTTTTCCAACATCTTATGGACCCGGCGCAATGAGGAATGGTGAGGATAGGGTGAATTAAATGCCGCGATAGGGTTAGTTGGCCCGGTATTCGATTCAGAATCAGCCAATCTTGGACGAAACAGTCCGATATGGCCTCAAGATCAGATTGAGCCATTAAACTAGACCTTACCGGGCCCAACAATTAAAATGTGCCATAGAACCTGGTCCTAAAATCGGATTTGGGTTCAAGATACGGCGACCCGGGTCCAGATTCAACCCACTAGGTTTCAGGAGGTGTACCGTTTTTGTCCCACCCCCGTTGGGCATAATAGTCTTTGAGCATATATTCCATCTCGTCCGATGTCAGGGCATGACCGGAGGGTAAAGCTTCCTGGTGAAGGCGCGCGGGCAGTCGATCATCTTCGGGGCGGAGCCCTTCGCGCAGATTGAAGCTGCGGGTCAAGGTGGCGATGGCTGCTGCTTTACGCCGTAGATCCTCCGGGGTGACCGGCAGCCCGGTCACAAGGTGGATCAGCTTCTGCAGTTCTTCCCATGTGTAGAGATCCCGGTAGAATCGGCATAAAATCAGCGTGTCGAAAATATTGAGCCGATCTTCATAGTCGGTCAGCATTTCAGCCTTGTCTTCGATCTGGTCGGGCGGAATCATACCCGCCAGTTCGGGCTTGTAGAATGTGGTTCGCAAATGACAGGCGCCCCTGGGGGCGGTGGCAAAGGTCAAGCCCATGCCTTTGAGCACCCGGGGATCGTACCCGGCCGGCTCCAAACCTTTAACATGCACGGCCAGCGATTCAAGCCCCCATTGCCGGGCGGCCGGAACGATGCCGTCGGCCAGGATGGCGCCGCTGCCTTCCCGGCGGGCGATGCGTTCGATCAAGGCGGCGATTTTATCCGCAGCGCCGTATTCGATATCGTCATCGATGATGCCCTGCCGTCTGGCTTCTATGGCCAGTGCGCACAGGTTGCCGGCGGTGATGGTATCCATTCCCAGGCGATCGCACAGGTCGTTCAGATAAGCGATTTCGCCCATATCGTCTACCATGCACAACCCACCGAAAGCATAGATGGTTTCGTATTCCGGCCCTTCGATCTGCAGCCCTTTGTGGCGGCCGCTGCTGATCCTGGCCATGCGTCCGCAGGCCATAAAGCATTTGGCGCAGGCTTTGGGTTTGACCTCATGTTCTTTATGGAAGGTTTCGCCGCTGATCCGCTCCCAGTGGCTGCAAGTGCCCTGGCGCCAGTATTTGGCCGGGAAAGCCCCTACCGTGTTCATCAGCGCCACCATCATGGTGGTGCCCATGCCGCGATAGGCCTTAACCCCCGGATGCTGCATATATGTCTTGGAAAATTGCTTGGCATAGGCGGCCACGCCTTCGGGGTCAAACATCTCCCGCCGGCGATCGCCCTGGAAGACAGCCGCCTTGAGGTTCTTGGCCCCCATGACCGTGCCCACGCCGGTCCTGCCGGCACAGCGCCATTTGTCATTAGCGATCAGGGCGAACCGCACCAGCTGCTCACCGGCCGGACCGATCACCACGGCGCCCCGTTTGCCTTCACCCGCAGGGTCCGGGCAGCAGCGTTCCAATACCGATGCTTCCGTTTCAAACGTATCCAGGCCCCACAGGTCCTCAGCGTCGAAAAAAGCGGCACCTTCCGGGTGAACGCCAACTACGGTAGGCTTTCGGGATCGGCCCACAAACAGTACGGCATCGAACCCGGCGGCATCCATGGCTTCGGGAACGCTGCCCCCGGAGTAGGATTCCGAGTAGCAGCCGGTCAGCGGCGACTTGGTGAAGACACCGTATCGGCTGCCGCCCCAGATGCGCTGCTGGCAGAAGGGGCCGGTGGCGAAGATCAGATGGTTCCGCGGCGCCAGGGGATCCACGCCAACCGGATTGTAATCCATCAGCAGCCGGGTGGCTAAACCTTTGCCGCCCAAGCCGGCGGCCAGCATCTCGTCCGGCAGAGATTCGATCCGATGGGTGCGGGACGAAAGATCTATCGTTATGATGCGGCCGTAAAATCCAAACATGCGGTTTTCCCCTTCTAGATCCCCAGGTAAGCTTCTTTTACATGGGGATCGTTCATCAGCTCTTTGGCGCGGCCCTCCATGGCCACCCGGCCATGTTCCAGTACATACCCGCGGTCGCTCAGGCTCAGGGAGTGTTTGACATCCTGCTCCACCAACAGCACGGTGGTGCCCTGGTCGGCGATCTTGCGCACGGTGTCGAAGATATCGCGGATCAGAATGGGGGCCAGCCCCAAAGAAGGTTCGTCCAGCATGAGCAGATGGGGCAGGGCCATCAATCCGCGTCCGATGGCCACCATCTGCTGCTCGCCGCCGGAGAGCGTCATGGCCAGCTGGCTTTCCCGCTCCTTAAGCCGCGGCAGCAATTTGTAGACGTTGCCGATGGTGTCTTCGATGGCCTGGGCGGCACGCCGATTGTACCCTCCCACGATCAGGTTGTCCTTGACCGTCATCAGGGTGAACAAGCGCCGGCCTTCGGGAACCTGGATGATGCCCCGATCCACGATCTCTTCCGGTGGCCGGGAATGGATCGGTGCGCCCTCGAATTGAATCCGGCCGCTGCGCGGTTGCATCAATCCGGATATGGTGCGCAGCAGCGTGGATTTTCCGGCGCCGTTGCCGCCGATGATGCTGACCACTTCTCCCTTCTCCACCTTCAAGGAAAGATCGAAGATAACCTGGACATCGCCGTAGTAAACATCGATGTTGTTGATCTCAAGAAACGGCATAATCTTCTCCCAAATAAGCCTTGATCACGTTTTCATCGGAAGCGATCTGAGCGGGTGAGCCTTCGGCGATCTTTTTGCCGAATTGAATCACGACAATGCGGTCGGACAGGGCCATGATGGCGCGCATGATATGCTCGATCACAAATATGGTGACGCCGCTGTCCCGCAGATGCTTGATAATCGCCACCATCTCGTCGACTTCCGAGGGCCGCAGGCCGGCCATGACCTCGTCGAGCAGCAGCAATTTAGGCCCGGTGGCCAGGGCGCGGGCGATCTCCAGCCGTTTTCGGTCGGCAATGGTCAGGTTGCCGGATAGGACATCTTTTTTATCGGCAAAGCTCAACTCTTCCAGAACGTCCAGGGCTTTTGCTTCGGCTGTTTTGCGATTGCCGGTGGCGATAAATGCACCCACGGTGACGTTGTAGAGAACGCTTTTGGAGGCAAACGGTTTGACGATCTGAAAAGTGCGTGCCAGACCGTTCTTGCATAGGTTCCATGGTTTTTTGCCGTTGATCTTCTCACCGTTAAAAGTAACGCTGCCGGCGGTGGGGGCGAAGACGCCGGCTATGCAGTTGAAAGCCGTTGACTTGCCGGCGCCGTTGGGACCGATAAGGCCCAGAATCTGGCCTTTATCGATGGTCAGGCTGAGATTGTCCACCGCCCGCAGCCCGCCGAAGTCCTTGGTCATGTCGGTCACATTAAGAATCTGCATGCGCTTCACCTCCCTGGGATCGGCCCTGGCCGTTGGATGCAGCCGGAGGGTTTTGTTTCGCCCAGCGATCCAGCAATTTCCGGTAGGCTCGCGTCAACGGCTCCTGCAGGCCGCGGGGCTGATAGAGCATCACCAGGATCAGCACGGCGCCGAAGATGATCAGGTGCATCCCCGGCAGGGTGTCGCCGAAATAGATGCGCGAAAAATCGCTCACCGGCCGCAGCAGCAGGGCGCCCAACACCGGTCCGGCAATGGAGCCGCGGCCGCCGATCAGGGCAATGAAAGCAATTTCAAAAGAGAGATCCAGGGAAATGATGCTCTTGGGATGAATGTAGAGCGTAAACTGGGCATAAAAGGTGCCCGCCAGGGCGGTGAGAAAGGAGCTCATGGCCATGGCCGCCAGTTTGGCCCGGGCCACGTTGACCCCCAGGGCCATGGCGGCTTCCGGCTCCTCGCCGCCGGCATTGAGATAATACCCCAGCTTGGATCGCGATATCATCCAGGTGAACGCCAGCACGCCGATCAGCAGAATCAGGATAATATAATAATAGGGTTCCTTGCCGGCGAACATGAAATTGGCAAATCCGGTATCCATGGGTGGAATCTGCAGCCCCCGGGGACCGTTGATATTCAGGGGACCCAGATAGTCGATATTTTCCACCATGACCCGGACACCTTCGGCAAAGGCGATGGTGGCCAGGGCGAAATAGGCCCCGCGCATCTTGAAGGTCGGCAGCCCGATGAGCACACCCACGATGGTGGCCAACACGCCGCCCACCAGCATGCCCAGCCAGGGGCTGATGCCGTACTGCAGGGACAATATGGTTGAGGTGTAGGCCCCGATACCCACAAAGGCCGCGTGCCCCAGAGGCAGCACACCGGCAAAGCCCCCCACCAGGTTCCAGCTGGTGGTCAGGTAGGCATAGAAGTAAAGCAGCACCAGGATATGCAGGTAGGTCGCGCTGCGGATGACCAAAGGCAGACCAAAGGCCACCAGCAGCATGGCGGTCATGGCCGCTTTATTGATTTGGCTTCGATTCATGGGGAAAACCGTCCTCTAATGCGTAAAAATTCAAAACTGTAAATTCAATGTCATTCACTTAAGCCGTTTTCAACCGACAGCCTACACCCGTTAAACTTTTAAAATCAAAAGAATACAATAACTTATAACTTTTTACTTTTAATTTTAAACTGTTTTTTACCAATCATATTTCATGCCGAACAATCCCGATGGTTTGACGAACAGCACGATCAGAAACAGCCCGTAGACGATGGCCTCGGTCCAGGTGGCGGTCATGAACTGCGGCCCCACCGATTCGATCAGCCCGACAATGATGCCGCCGATGATGGCGCCGGGAATACTTCCCAGGCCGCCGAGAACCACGATGATAAACCCTTTGATATCGAACAGCACCCCCACCGTGGGGAAGATGTTGTAAAAGGGAATCAGGGTGACGGCGGCGATACCGGCCGTTGCGGTGCCGATCCCGAATGCCACATTGTAGACTTTATACTGATTGATGCCCATCAAACTGGCGGCTTCGCGGTCCAGGCTGGTGGCGCGTATGGCGCGGCCGGTGCGGGTCTTTTGAAAGAACCAGTAGATGCCGGCGGCGGTGACCACTGCCGTGATGAACCCCAGCAGCTTGGGAACGGAAATGAACATGTCGCCCAGTTCGAGCATTTTGCCGCGCAGGGGATTGTCCTGCAGGCTGCGATACTGGGGGCCGAAGATCAGCAGCGTCAGGTTGTCCAGGATATACCAGATGCCGGTGGTGACGATGATCACCGTGATGGGCTCGCGAACGTTTTTCTCAGCCTTGAAAATGGGCTGGATAACGATATCCTGAAGATAATAGCCGAAGAAAAACATGACCGGGACAACGAAAATCAACGCCAGGTAAGGATTGACGCCCATGAGTGTCACCGCCCAGTAAGCCACGTACATGCCTACCATGAGCAGCGAGCCGTGGGCGAAGTTGATCACCTTGAGGACCCCGAAAATGATCGTCAAGCCCAGGGCGGTCAGGCCATAGATGGATCCCATGAGGATGCCGTTGATGGAATCCTCGATGATGTATAGCATGGTATTCTCCTTAAGGAGATGGAATGAAGCATGCATTCGGAGCCCGGACCGATATCCGGACTCCGAGTGCAATTTAAAACCCTTATTGCCCGCCCTCAAGCAAAAGCGACGGGCGGGGAAGCGCGCTTAGGGCATCGGAAACACCGGTGTGTAACCGGCGCGACGGGCACCTTGAGGCCAGACGGTGATGCGCTCCAGCCCGTTGCCGATATCGTTGACCTGCACCATGACCAGCGAGGCGTTCTGGTTCTGGCCCGTTGAGTCGAACTTCACGGCATCGTATCCCACGATCATGCCGGGACCGCCGGTCAGGTTAGTGGCTGCCAGGGCCTTGCGGATCTTTTCAGGATCGAGGGAACCGGCCCGTTCAAGAGCGTCCTTCAACACATACATGGCCAGGTAGGCATCCACGGCTTCGCCGGTGAGGTTCTGGCCGTGCATCTTATTGAACTTGGCATTGGCTTCCTTGGCGCCGGGTTTGTTTACATCCGTTTCCCATTCGACGATGTCAAAGAGGTAGCGGGCGTTTTTGCCGGCAGCCTTTAGGAATGAAGGATCGGCGTGCCCGCCGCCGCTGGCGATGATGGCCTTGAGTTTGACTTTATAATCGGCCAGGGTGTTGGTCAGCAGAATGGCGTCGGCGGCGTTGGATACCAGCATCAGCACGTCAGGCCGCGCCCGGCGGATTTTCTGCACCACGGGACTCAAATCCGTGGCCGTAGAAGGATACGGTTCGTCCAATACGACCTTGTAACCGCCCTTTTTTGCCAGGGCTTTCCATTGGCCGGCAAAACCTTTGCCCCAGTCACCGTTCTCATAAACAAACGCCAGTTTTTCAACCTTGGTGTTGAATTCCTTTTGCATGTCCTTGAGAAAATCGAACTGGTCTCGAGTCCACCAGCTGTCCTTGGCGGCGATACGGAAGACGGTCTTAAACCCCTGGTCGGTGATTTTATCGGCCACGGATACCGGAACCACGAAGGGGATACCATAACGTTCGGCCACGGCGGTAGTGGGATAGGTCACTGCACTGTTCCAGCAACCGGTCAGCACGTGGACTTTTTCGGTGTTGATCAGCCGCTCGGCTTCGGCCACACCCTTTTCAGGTTTGGATTCCGAGTCGGCATAAATCAGTTCCAACTTGGCCCCGCCCAGAGCTTTGATGCCGCCAGCCGCATTGATCTCCGCCACAGCCATTTCACGAGCGAGCTTGCCCTGCTGGCCCACGGTGGCCGAAGGGCCGGACAGGGGGATAATGTTTCCGATCTTGACCACGCTATCGGCCGCCATAAGGGGTTGTCCCAAAGCCAATGCCAGCACGAGTGTCAACGCCGTCGTCAAAACTTTGTTGGGTATCGATCCAGATCTCGTTCTCATGTCCTACCTTCCTTCCTTGAAGTGTTAATAAATTGAAAAATCACTCCGGGCCGCCGTTTTGAATAATTGTCAGGCCATCGTGAATGATATCCAGGCCCTTGTCCAACTGGGCGTCGCTGATCACCAGCGGCATGATCAACCGGATGACGTTACCGTATGCACCACAGGCCAGCAAGACCAGACCTTGTTCAAAGCAGTATTGAACCAGGGCCTTGGCCGCATCGCCGGCCGGGGTTTTCTTTTCACGATCGGTAACCAGCTCCATGGCCATCATGGGACCCAGGCCGCGCACATCGCCGATGAGCTCAAATTCTTCCTGAAAGACTTTCAGTCGGGATTGAATCCGCTTTCCTAATTTTTTGGACCGTTCCAGCAGGTTTTCTTCTTCAAAAATATCCATGACCGCCAGGGCAGCCTCGCAAGCCACGGGATTGGCACCGTAAGTACCTCCGATACCTGACAGGTGCACGGCATCCATAATCTCCTTGCGCCCGACCACGGCACTCAACGGCATCCCGGCAGCAAGACTCTTGGCCACCGTGGTCAGGTCCGCGGCCACCCCGTATTGCTCCATCGCGAACATGGTGCCGGTGCGCCCCATACCGCTCTGTATTTCATCGGCGATGAACAGCACCTGGTTGGCTTCGCAGATGCCCTTCAATCTCTGGAAATATTCCATGGGCGGCGTGATGAACCCACCTTCGCCTTGCACAGGCTCGACGATGAGGGCGGCAGTGGCTTCCGGGGCCACATGGGAAACAAAAAAGTCGTTCAAAGCTTCGGCGCAGGCCACATCGCAGGAGGGATAGGCCAGCTTGTAGGGGCAGCGGTAGCAATACGCAAAGGGCATGCGATAGACTTCGGGTGCGTAGGGGCCGAAGCCGAATTTATACGGCTTGACTTTGCTGGTCAGGGTCATGGTCAATAGGGTGCGGCCGTGAAAACCGTTTTCGAAAGCGATAATGGCCGATTTCTGGGTCTGATAACGGGCGATTTTAACGGCGTTCTCCACGGCTTCTGCACCGCTGTTGGCAAACATAGCCGCCTTTGGGAAATCACCGGGAACGGTTTCGCACAACCGGCGAGCCAGTGCCACCGGCGATTCATAAGGGCTGACCATAAAGCAGGTGTGGGTGAAACGTTCCGCCTGGCGCTGGATGGCCGCCACCACTTTGGGATGAGAATGTCCTACATTCATCACGGCAATACCACCGCCAAAGTCGATGTACTCGCGCCCCTCCACATCGAAAAGTGTGGCGTCCCTGGCTTTGGCGATATAACAATTGTTGGCGCTGACAAAGCCTTTGGCCATGACGCTGCTGCGTGCCTTGCCCAATGAGGCATTGGTGGCTTGCGGACGCATAATTGTCCTCCTGTATGGCTTGAGTAATGCTAAATCCATATTATTGATGTAAGAATTATCAAAAACCGGGTCGGACAGACCCCCCAAGACGGTTAGACAAATGAAAGGGGCGTCCATTCATCCAAGCAGTCACATCAAGATATGTGCCAAGGTTCAAAGTTGAAAGGATAGAATCAAGATAACAGGATGTTAGGAAACAATAGAGGGATAGCGAGATGGGCGGTTGATGCAACTTTGAATCAAAAAAGGACAAACGCTTGTTATTCAACACATTAATTTGATTTATTTTTGAATCATACTTTAAAAGCTTTTATTTAGTTATTTTTCAAATAGTTGAATAAATATATGATTCATGTATGAATCATATGGCGGTCATAGCTTGTGTGCATTGAGCTTTCTTACCACCGTAGGCTGGCTGATGCCCAGGACGGCCGCCATCTCTCTTGTGCTGCGGCAACGCCGCCTGGCCTGCTGCAACACCTTGCGCTCCACTGCGCGCAGATGATCCGTCAGCCGCAAGCCGTGCAAGGGGTCGCTGTCCACAGCGCCATTCGACAGGGATTTGCCGGCCCTCAAACCGGCCAGAATGAATTGGTCGATGCCGTTGGGGTCGCTCATGACCACTGCATTTTCAATGATATTTTTCAACTCCCGGATATTGCCGGGAAAGGCGTGCTGTTCCAGGATATGGATCACATCGGAATGTATCCTCTTGGCACACTTGTATTTACGGTTGTACTTGTTAAGGTAGAACCGCACAAGCCCTGAAACGTCCTCTGGCCGATCGCGCAGGGGCGGGATTCGCAGAATAAAACTGTTCAGCCGGTAATAGAGGTCTTCCCGAAATTTCCGCTGCTTGACCATATCGCCAAGATCCTGATTGGTAGCGGCAATGGTGGAGCACTCCACCTTGATGGCGCGGGTCCCGCCAATACGTCGTATATCATGATCATCTAAATATTTCAGAAGCTTGGCCTGCAGGGCCATGGGCATATCGCCGATTTCGTCCAGAAAGAGGGTGCCGCCCTGGGCCAGCTCGAACAATCCAATCTTGCCTTTGTCGCTGGCACCGGTAAAGGCGCCCTTTTCATATCCAAAAAGCTCGGCTTCCAACAGGTTTTCCGGCAGGGCCGCACAATTGATCTCAACAAAAGGATTCTTGCAGCGGGTGCTATTTTTGTGAATCATCTTGGCCAGCAACCCTTTTCCGGTTCCCGATTCGCCCAAGATGAGAATGTTGGACGCATCGATGCGCGACAGCTTCAGCGCCATCTGCAGGATCTGGCGCATCTTGTTGCTTTCGGCGATAATTTCATTGCGCTGAAGCTCCAGCAGGGACAGATCGGCCAATTTCTCCTTGTATTTCTCAGTGATCTCCCGGCTTTGCTCAATTTTCCGGCGCAGCATGTTCAGTTCCGTCATGTCCCTTTCATTGACCACAACCAGAAAAACCGATCCGCTGTCATCGGCCACCGGCGTCCCTGTGGATAAAAGGGATTTGCCGGTCTTACCGATATGCTGCATCACCGTTTGGCGACTGCCGCAATCCAGAACCAAGCGGGTCACGGATTGGTCGAAAACTTTGCTGTCGAGCAGATCGTCGACACTACGGCCGATGACATCCCGGGCATCAATTCCGTTGAGCCTCTCCGACGCCCGGTTGACCGCAATGACCACGCCCTCTCCGTCGCATACCCAAATGCCATCCGACGACGCGTTGAAAATAGTTTCCAGTTGCCGGTTCAATTGTTGGTAGGATGTCAGGTTACGGGCTGAGGCTTCAAATATGCTCAATTCCTGAAAATTGCATACCGCTCCGATAATGGTTGTTCGCCTGAAAATGGGTGCGACATTCAGGATGATTTTGGCTTTCTTACCCGATACCTGTTGCCCGAATATGGCCTGGCCGGATGTCAAGCACTGATGAATACACCTGCCGGTCAAGGGCAGGGTCTCCATAATCGGCTTGCCCACATGCCGGCTGGCACTGATGTCCAGGAATTTTTCCGATCGACGGTTGACATGGGTGATCATACCGTTGGCGTCGGTGACAATGACGCCGTTGCTCATGAATTGAAAAATATCACGGTAATTGATGTTCGCTGTCATTGGCTTCGCGCCCTGGACTCTGCAATAGAGGGTTAATAGGCCGCCATCGGCTGCGGAGCGTATGATCTGGTCCGCGGTCTGCTTGTCGATGGACACCCATCTGTAAAACACCCCTCTATTTAGCCGGCAATGGCCGGCGCCGTCAACCGGTTCTATGGATCGATACCGCCAAAACACAGGTACTTGATTTCGATGTATTCATCCATGCCGTAGCGTGAGCCTTCCCTGCCGATACCGGATTGCTTGACACCGCCGAAAGGCGCCACTGCTGTTGACAAAATACCGGTATTGATACCCACCATGCCGCATTCCAAACCTTCGCAGACCCGCCAAATGCGGCCCATGTCCCGGCTGTAGAAATAGGACGCCAGGCCGAACTCCGTGTCATTGGCCATCTGAACGGCCTGCGCCTCGCTTTGGAAGCGGAACAACGGCGCCACCGGGCCAAAGGTCTCTTCGGCGGCCACCCGCATGGCAACGGTCACGTCGGCCAGCACCGTGGGCTCGAAAAAGGTGCCCCCCAATGGGTGGCGCTTTCCGCCCACGAGCAGCTTGGCGCCTTTGTCCAAGGCATCGGCGATGTGGCTTTCGGCTTTCTCGACCGCCTGCATGTCGATGAGCGGCCCCTGCTGAATACCGGCCTGGAACCCGTCGCCAACCTTCAAAGCTTGCGCAGCGGCGGCGAGTTTTTCGGCAAACGCATTGTAAACGTCATCCTGTACAAGAATGCGGTTGGCGCAAACGCAAGTCTGGCCGCTGTTGCGGTATTTACATGCCATGGCGCCCGCCACGGCTGCATCCAGGTCGGCGTCATCGAAAACGATAAATGGTGCATTACCGCCCAGTTCCAGGGAGATCTTCTTCACTGTGTCCGCACTCTGGCGCATGAGTCGGCGGCCGATCTCCGTCGAACCGGTGAAGCTCAGTTTGCGCACGATGGGATTGCGGGTAAATTCCTCACCGATGACCTTGGATTGCCCGGTGACCACGTTGAATACGCCGGCCGGAATGCCGGCCTGTTCCGCCAGCCGCGCCAGGGCCAGCGCAGAAAAAGGCGTCTGACCGGACGGCTTGACCAGCATGACGCAGCCGGCCGCCAGTGCCGGGGCTGCCTTGCGGGTAATCATGGCGGCTGGAAAATTCCAGGGGGTGATGGCGGCGCAGACCCCCACGGGCTCTTTGATGACCACGACGCGCGTGCCTTGCTGGTGGGTGGGGATGGTATCGCCGTAAACCCGCTTGCCTTCCTCGGCAAACCACTCTACAAAGGAGGCGGCATAGGCGATCTCGCCCATGGACTCCGTCAGGGGCTTGCCCTGTTCCGCCGTCATAATGGCTGCCAGGTCCGCCTGGTTTTCCATGATCAGATCAAACCAGCGCCGCAGCAGCACGGCACGCTCGCCTGCCGTCCTTGACCGCCATGCAGGCCAAGCCGCATCAGCGGTATCGATGGCAGCAGCGATCTCTTGGCGCCCCAAGTCCGGCACACTGCCTAAAACAGTGCCATCCGCCGGATTGGTCACTGCGATGGTCGCACCTGAAGCAGCGCCCGTCCATTGCCCGTTGATATAACATTGCTGGCAAAAAAGATTCTCGTCGTTAATGGAAAACATGGTCAACTCCTTTGCTTTGTTGTCCTGTGAAGGATTTGGCGGCCATAACCTTAGAGCTCGCGTAAAAAGAACTTCACATTTTTTATACGCAAACCCCAGGGCAAAATGTAATACGGATGATCGGAAAATCATTAAAGAATGAAAAATAAAGGATATAAAGATAGCCTCAAAAGTGCTAAAGTTCATAATGGGAGCGGCCTCTCGCCGCGGCATACCCGGTGGATGTCCCCGCTGACGCGGCAAGCGGCCGTTCTCACTGTTAGAATAACCCCTGGAGTATCTTAAAAGCAATGAAAGTGCACTATGTACGGCTGGACCGGAAAAATCCTGCACGTTGACTTAACCCGCAGACAGATCGAGGTGGAAAAGCCCGGGTTGGACCGTTATGCCTTTTATACCGGCGGCAAGGGTTTGGGCGGCTATTATTTACGGCACTGTGCGGCCTTGGATTGGGACCATCCGGAGATGATGGTGGGAATTTTTACCGGACCGCTGGTGGCCACTTCCGCGCCCACTTCAGGGCGTGCCCACATGGTGTCCAAATCCCCTCTAACCGGGCTTGTGGGGGACGCTTCGATGGGGGGCAAGCTGGCTACACGCCTCAAGCGGGCCGGCTGGGACGGAGTGGTGATCCGCGGCCGCAGCAAGAGCCCCATCGGTCTTGAAATCCATGATGACCAGGTGGTTTTCAAGGATGCGGATCATTTGTGGGGAATGGATACCGCTGCCGTGCACGCTGCCGTGCAGCCCAAAAAGGCGGGACTGGCCTGCATTGGGCCGGCGGCTGAAAACGGGGTGCGCTTTGCATCGGTTACCGTCGATCGCCACCATGCGGCCGGACGGGCCGGTCTGGGCCTCAGCCTGGCCGCCAAAAATCTGAAATATCTACTGGTCAACGGCAAGGGTCGGGTCAAGGTACATGATCCGGCCGGTCTCAAGCTGGCCAGAGAAGAAATATTGCGCCTGACAGCCGCTTCACCGGCCCTGATGGGCCAGTATGGTTTCAGCTGCATGGGCACCGGAGCGGTATACGATCTTATGGACAACCGCCGCATGATGCCCACGGACAACTTCCAACGCACCCGATTTGCGCATGCCGCCAAGCTCAATGCAGCGGCCTATGCCAAAGCCTATGCCCCTAAGAAATACGGCTGCAGGGGGTGTCACATTTTATGCAAAAAAATCGGCGAATATTCAGGCCGCCCGGTGAGCATGCCCGAATTTGAGACCATGAGCCACTTCACGGCCTTGATCGGGAATATGGATATCGACCTGGTGGTGGAAGCCAACCGGCGCTGTAACCATCTGGGCATGGACACCATTTCAGCAGCGGCCACCTTGGCATGCCGGCGGGAGATCACCGGCCTGGAGTTTAGTGCCGACTCCCTTTTGGCCCTGCTGGACGACATGGCTCTGGGCAGAGGCGAAGGCAAGGCCCTGGGCCGGGGGGCCGCACACTATGCCCAATCCATGGGACAACCGCAGTGCGCCATGGCCGTTAAGGGCATGGAACTGCCGGCTTATGATCCGCGCGGCGCTTATGGTATGGCGTTGGGCTATGCCGTCTCCACCCGCGGCGGCTGCCATCTGCGGGCCTATCCCATCAGCCATGAAATATTGCGCAAACCTGTGGCCACGGACCGCTTTTCATTCAGCGGCAAAGCCCGCATCCTTAAAATCAGCGAAGACCTCAATGCCATGGTGGATTCGCTGACGGCCTGTAAATTCACTTTTTTTGCCGCCAGTTTGGAAGAGTACGCGAAAGCGTACACGGCGGTGACCGGGTTGGAAGCCGGTGCCCAGGATTTGCTGCGTAAAGGCGAGCGCTACTATTATAACGACCGCATCGTGAATTATATTAATGGCTACGACAGCCGTCAGGATGATTTGCCGGATCGCTTTTTCAACGAGAACGGCTCCGGCGGAAATGCCATGGCCATCGGCCCCATTGACCGAACCGCTTTTTTGAACGCACGGGCCAAATATTACTGCATCCGGGGTCTGGACGCAAAGGGACGTCCCACCCGGGAAAAGGCATTGGACTTGGACCTGCCATGGATCGACTCGTAAAAAAATTTGCCGACAAACTGGTGGCCGCCGGACTGGCCGAGGACCAAGGCGTATCCCGGCCGCTGGTGGGCGGTCTGGATGACCGGCTGGTGTGGAACCGTAAAGGTGAGCAAACCCAAGAGCTGGAAAAGGTTTTTGAAGGGCTCAACATCAATTCGCTGGTTTTTTTACACCCCCGGCCGCCCTATGACACCCTTCTCGATTTTCTTGCCCGTAAGGCCGAAGGGGCTATTGCACCTAAAGATTGCGAAACCCGCACCTTTCTGCACGAACTGCCGGTTGTACCGTATTTTGATGCCGAGGCCATCATCAACACCCTTAAGCACCGAAAAAGCGTCATTATAGCCCAGGTCGACGGGCATGCCGGCCCGGCGGTGGTTGCCCATGGCACAGTGAGCCCGGAACAGGGGTTCGTGGTGGTCAGCTCGGTCTGTTTTGCCGGCTTTGTCAAATTCTTTGCGGACTACCTGTCGGCATTGCAGAGCGGCCGCGCCGAAAACGAAGACCATGACGCCTTTGATGAAGTGGTCCGCCACTTGGGGCCCGTGGACCGATCCCTTCCGCCATTGATGGCGGCCCCCTTTGACAGTGAAGCGACGGTCTATCGCGCCATCGCCCAGGTGGGAAGAGAAACCGTGGACCACGGCTTGGTCGACTCCTACTTTGGCAATGTCTCCTATTGCTGGAAAGATACCCTCTATATCAGCCAGACCGGCAGCTCTCTGGATGAACTGGCCGGTTGTGTGGACCCGGTGCCCCTGGACGGTTCCACCAGTGCGGGCATCACCGCTTCCAGTGAGTTGAGTGCCCATTTGGAGACCATTGTGCGCACCGGTTGCCGGGCCATTCTGCATGGCCATCCCAAATTTGCCGTGATCCTTTCCATGGATTGTCCGCCGGAAGAGAAGGCCGCTTGCGATTTTGCCGACCGCTGCCATATTCTGTGCCCCAAACCGCGGATCGTGGCTGATGTGCCCATCGTGCCTGGGGAGGTGGGCACCGGCCCCACCGGATTGTGCCGCACCCTGCCCGCGGCCCTCGAACAAAATACCGGCGCCATTGTCTATGGCCACGGTCTTTTCACCATCGGCCGGAATGATTTCAATGAGGCCTTCGGTGCATTGCTGGCAATTGAAATCCAGTGCCGGGACCTCTATTTTGAAAAAATCAAGGTGCTAAGAAGCGCATTGCCGGGGTAGCTATTCAGGTCCGCCGACCAGGGGTTGGGCCAATTCCTAAAATGGATTGGATAAGCCGAAAACCGGCAGACCGGCGGCGCCAAAAACCAAACACCCAACAACCATCACAAAATCATTTATTTTCAATGATTTCATCCATGTTGCAACAAAAGACTTGAAAGCCCGATGCCGTTATGATACTCGGACCTCTTGGTTTTTCGTTGCCTGGTGAATCAAGTTCAACTACTTTTGAACAGCAAGGAAATCTTACAGATGACGCCCAAAAAGCACCGATTAATCGTCTACGGCATAGCGGTCTTCCTCCTGTTGGTTGCCATTGCCTGTTATGCCGCCTTTCCGATGGAAGCGCCCCAAGAACCCATCCGGCTGATGTACCAAACCAAAGCCGGAAAGGTGCTGTTCGACCACAAAACCCACACATCTGTAGAAGGATTTGGATTGGACTGCTTTGATTGCCATCACCATCCGCCCGATGAGGAAGATGCCCTGATCGCTTGCGGTCAATGCCATGTTCAAAAACCTGAAGCGGGTGTGATGCCTGACAGCTGTTTAGAGTGTCATGATGCGTCTGATGTGGAAGATTCCGAATATCCCAAACGTGCAGACGCTCTGCATTCACGGTGTACACAATGCCATATGGAATTCGGCAGAGGCCCAATCCATGAGCCTTCACTAAGTAAAGCAGACAAGGAACGGCTGAAATCGGAGCCGAACGCTTGGGTCGACTGCAATAAATGCCATGTGATTTAAGCGTTATCGCAGCTATGGGAAGGTATATCTCATCTATTATTAATTATATTCGTCGCAGCCCAGTAAAGGTTATGCCATGCTTGCAAAATCGTTTTTTGGTTACACTCGACCCGCATTTCGCTACGAGCTATTAAGCACGACGTTGCCCCAACCCATTGAGGTGCCCGTCCCTCAGATGGTTACCTTGCTATTTCCGGGTGAGTTGACATCCGGTACTTCTGAAACGATAAAAATCGGTGCCAAGGTCAAAACCGGCCAACTTCTGACCCTTGATGATCAAGCCGGGCCTGGGGTGATCTCGAGCATTACGGGCACCATCCGCAGCATCAAACCGCACTTGGGCAGCTATGGACAACAAGCAACCGCCATTGGGGTGGTCGCCGAAGGCGCAGAAGAGATTGACGACCAGTTTAAGTCTGTCGCTGCGTCACTGACCCCTCAATTGTTGTGTGATTATCTGAGCACACTACCGGGAGCTCCGGCACTGGAAAAGTTGTTGGACAGCACCAAACCGATCAACTCCATTGTCGTCTATGGCGGCGATACGGATCTGTTGGTGGAGACCAATCTTTATATCCTTAAAAGCCGGATCGATGCGGTCAACCAAGGCATCAAGGTGCTTAAAGAGACCACCGGAATTGAAAAGGTCACTGTTGCGGTACCAGCTGAAAGCTTTCAGAACTACGACGGCCATTTTCATGCCGATGTGAAAGCCGTTCCGGCGGACTACCCCGGCGGCCAACCCTTGATGATCGTATATCACCTGACCGGCAAAATGCTGAAACAGGGCCAAACCTTTGAAGATCTGGGGATGCTTTTTATCAAGGCCGAGGCCGTGGCTGCCATCGGCCAAGCCGTGGACTCCGAACGGCTGCCGGTAGATAAAGTGCTGACGGTCGTGGATAAAAGCGGCAACCGGCACATGGTATCGACCCGGCTGGGCACACCCGTCGGCGACGTTTTGAAGCAGTTGAAAATATCCACCGCAGAAGGGGATCGCCTCATTTTCGGCGGACCCATGACCGGCACGGCCATCTATTCGGAAGCCCAACCGGTCTCACCCGATTGCGACGCCATCATGGTGCAAGACAGCCAAACGATTATCTTATCGGGCGACGACGCCTGCATCAATTGCGGGGAGTGCATTCGGACCTGCCCCACCCATGTGCCCGTCAATCTGCTGATTCGATTCCTGGAGGCCGATCAATACCAGGAAGGTGCGGATCTATATGACCTTTATTCCTGCGTAGAGTGCGGCTTGTGCAGCCTGGTCTGCCCGGCCCGCATACCCATTCTGCAATTTATCAAGTTGGCCAAATTCGAACTCGCACGCGCGATTCCGGCGGAGGAAGAGAATGAATAACCAGAAGAAGTTCATCGTTTCCCACGCGCCCTTCTTGCACATTGGCAGCGGGGTGGCGGAACGCTACAACAATTTTATCATCGCGGCCCTGCCGGCGGCATTGATGGGACTGGTCTATTTCGGCATCCCGGCTTTGGGCGTACTGTGTCTCGCCGTTGCCAGTGCCGTTGGCTGGGAGCTGCTGCTGAACAAGGTCGCCAAAAAGCCGGTAACCGTGGACGACGGCCATGCCATGTTCATCGGCTTGATTTTCGGTATGCTGCTGCCGGCCACAGCCCCTTACTGGCTTGTGCTGACCGGCACCTTTATGGCGGTGGTGATCGGCAAGATCATCTTCGGCGGTCTGGGCGCTAATCCGTTTAATCCGGCGGTGTTGTCCTACGCCATCTTGATGGTCTCCTGGAAGACCTATTTTGATTTTGATGCCCAATTGATCCATTACAATTTCGATTTTACACCGTTCTATCTATTGGTTGCCGCCAAAGCCTTTGGCACCGAAGCCGTTGCCAACGTCAACCTGGGGGAGCTTCTCATCGGCCGCCAGGTGGGGGGGATCGGCACCACTTGTGGTCTGGCCTTGATCCTGGGCGGCATTTATCTGATAGCCCGCGGGATCATGCGCTGGGAAATTCCTGTAGCGTTCATTGCCGGCTTGTTGGTCACGGCCACCTTTTTTCATATACTTGACCCGGATCGCTACGCCGGCCCCTTGTTTCATCTGTTTACCGGATATGCGTTGATCGGTGCGTTCTTTCTGGCCACCGACGACAGCGCTTCACCGGTGAACACCCTGGCCATGGTTATCTACGGCGCTGTGGGCGGTATCATGACCATGCTTATCCGCAACATCGGCCAGAACCCGGACGGTGTAATATTTGCGATTCTGCTGATCAATCTGATTAACCCGCTAGTCGATAAAATTAGACCCAAGGCACTTGGAAAGGTAGCATAACAATGGGTGAAATGATTAAAATGGTGGTGGTCCTGACCGTGCTCAGCGTGATTTCCGGTGGCGGATTGAAAGGCCTGGAGGAGTGGGCAAAACCCAAGATCGAAAACAACGTAATGAAAGAGGTCAAAGGACCGGCCATCCATGCACTGCTTAAAGAAGCGGAAAACGACCCGGTGGCGGATCGCTTCAAAATTCAAGACGGTGATATTGAAAGAACTGTTTTCATAGGCGTTTTTGACGGCAAAGCCAACACCGTTGTGCTCGAATCCGAAGGAAATGGATACGGTGGCAAAGTCGGACTCGTGGTCGCCATCAATACGGAGGATCAACTTTTAGCCGGCGTCGGCGTCACCACCCACACGGAGACTCCCGGTCTCGGGGGCGAAGCCAAAGCCAGTCCCGATTTTGCCGCGCAATTTAAAGGCAAAACCATTGACAAACCGATTCTGGTTACCGGTGACGGCGGAGATATCAACGCGCTCGGTGGCGCAACCATCACCTCGAGGGCTGTGTGCAAAGGCACCATGCAAGCCATTGAGGTCTACAACAAGTTAAAACCACAACTCATTCAAGAGCTCAAAAAGAAGAGCCCATAAAAGGAGCTTACTGCAATGGCCAAGTCGATTGTTACCGAGTTCACCAAAGGCCTCTGGAAAGAGGTGCCGCCCTTTCGTCTTGTATTGGGGCTATGTCCGGTGTTGGGCGTAACGACCTCCCTAAAAAACGGAATCGGAATGGGGTTGGCCACCACCTTTGTGTTGCTCTGCTCCAATGTGCTGGTCTCCCTGCTGCGCAAGGTGATTCCGGCCAAGGTCCGCATTGCCTGTTATATCATCATCATCGCTTCATTTGTGATCGTCGTCGAGCAGATGATGCAAGCCTATGCTTATCAGCTCTACCTTGATTTAGGAGTGTTTATCCCGCTGATCGTGGTCAACTGCATTGTTCTGGGCCGTGCTGAGGCATTTGCCTCAAAAAACGGGTTTATTATGTCAGCCGCCGACGGGCTGGGTATCGGCCTCGGCTTTACCTGGGCATTGGGGTTGCTAGGCACCGTTCGCGAAGTGATTGGGACCGGTTCGTTGGTGGGTGATGTCTTTAAAAAGATTTATTGGAATATTCCCGATATCTTCGGCGCATCATATGAACCTTTCGAGTTTGCCGTACAGGCCCCAGGCGCTTTTATCCTCCTGGGATTGTTGCTCTGCGCGATGAACCTGATTCCCAGCAAATAGAACGAGGAGTTAAGCTGCCATGGAATATTTTGAGATCATCGTCGCCACCATTTTTGTGAACAACATTCTGCTGGCGCAGTTTCTGGGTAACTGCCCTTTTCTGGGAACCTCCAAAAAAATGGAAACCGCCGTCGGTATGGCCATGGCGGTTGTGTTTGTGCTGGTACTGGCCGGTGTTATCACCTGGATCATCTACACATTTTTGCTGGTTCGATTCGATTTGCAATTCCTCAGGACCATCGCCTTTATCCTGGTAATTGCCTCTTTGGTGCAATTTGTGGAGATGTTTCTCAAAAAAAGTATTCCAGCCCTGTATGCCGGCCTGGGTATCTTTCTGCCGCTGATCACCACCAACTGCGCTGTATTCGGCGCCTGTGTGCTCAATATTGATAAAGAGCTCGACTTTTTGCCGGCACTGGTCACCTCGTTCGGCTATGCCGCCGGCTTTGGACTGGCGCTGATTATTTTTGCCGGGCTTCGGGAACGCATCCTGTTGGCCCGAGTGCCTAAACCTTTACAGGATACCTCGATCGCCCTGATCACTGCCGGTATGATTTCGCTGAGTTTTTATGCATTCAAGGGAATGGTCTGATACGACACAAGATACAACATACCGCCCAGGCGGAAAACGGCACATTTTTGTAAAGGGTCAAGCCGTTTGGGATGCGCACGTTCCAAACGGCTTTATTTTATGGGGAGATTAAAAAAGGCGTTTTCACTGATTTAAGTTAACACATAAAACCATGTTCTTGAGGAGGCCCCCTTGTTCGAAGCCATCATGGTCATGTTGGGCATCGGCGCCACTTGCGGCGTTGTCCTGAGTCTGGCATCCAAAATCTTTTATGTATGGGAGGACCCGCGCATCGCCGAGGTGGAATACTTTATGGCCGGTGCCAACTGCGGTGGCTGCGGTTATGCCGGTTGCTCCGCAGCGGCCAATGCCGTAGTGGCAGGCAAGGTGCCGCCAAGTGTCTGCATCGTTGCCGGAATGGAAGCAGCCATTGGGATTGCCGGCGTCATGGGCGTAGACCCGGGCAGTGCAGAGCCCTTGCGTTCGCTTAATCACTGCTCGGGCGGACAACGGGCAGACGACAAATTTGTTTATAACGGCGCCAACACCTGTGCGGCTCTTTCCAATATCTATGGTGGAAAAAGGGTTTGTTCCATCGGCTGCCTGGGCCTGGGCGACTGTATCCGTTCGTGCAAATTCGACGCCATCCATATGGGGGCCAATGGTTTCCCGGAGGTAGATGATGCCAAATGCGTGGGCTGCGGGGCCTGTGAATCCGCCTGCCCCAAAAACATTCTGACCGTGCGCACCATGAGCCAGCGCCTGCTCACATTTAATGAAGAGGATGCGGCCTTGGCCCCTTGCCAGCAAACCTGCCCGGCAGAGATCAACATCCCCCAATACATCCGCCAAATCAAAGCGGGCGACTACGCCGGAGCGGTCCATACGATCCGTGAGCGCAATCCTTTACTGCTGAGCTGCGGCCGGGTATGCCCCCATCCCTGTGAAAATTACTGCCGTCGCGGCATCGAAGACGAAGCGGTCTCCATCAACCAGCTCAAACGCTTTGTGGCGGACTGGGAAATGAATTCCGGCAAACGCCTGCCCATTGCCTGCGCGCCGGATACGGGCAAGCGCGTGGCCATCATCGGCAGCGGACCGGCCGGGGTCAGTGCGGCCTATTTTTTGCGACGGCTGGGTCATTCGCCGACGATCTATGAGGCCATGTCCAAACTGGGCGGCATCACCCGCTACGGCATTCCCGAGTACCGCCTGCCGGATAAAGTTCTGGATTGGGAGATCGAAGGCATCCTGAACCTGGGCGTTGAGGTCCACTACAATACCCGCCTGGGAGAAGACTACACCATCCAATCCCTGCGCGACGAAGGCTATGACGCCATTTTCATGGGCATCGGTGCCTGGAAAGACTACACCCTGGGCATCGAAGGCGAAGACGCCGAAGGGGTTTGGCAGGGGATCAATTTCCTGTCCACCGTGGCCAACCATCCGGAAAAGAAAATCCCGGTGGGCAAAAAAGCGGCCGTGGTTGGCGGCGGCAACTCGGCCATCGATTGTGTGCGCACCCTGCTGCGCCTGGGTTGCGAAACGGTCTATATCGTCTACCGTCGGACCCGCAAAGAGATGCCGGCCAATGAAGTGGAGATCGAGGCTTCCGAGCACGAAGGCATTAAATTTCAATTCCTGGCGGCCCCCACCCGGGTACTCAAGGACGACAAGGGACGCGTTAAGGGCCTAGAATACTTGCAGATGGAACTGGGCGAACCCGATGCCAGCGGCCGCCGCCGGCCGGTGCCCATCGAAGGCTCTGAAACCATCATTGACGTGGATATGCTGATCTCGGCCATCAGCCAGCAACCCGACCTCGGCTTCCTGGAAAAAGAGCCCGGCAAAGAGAGCATCGCTGTCACACGCTGGAGTACTTTTGACAATGACGAAGAAACCCTGCAGTGCAGCCTGCCCTACCTGTTTACCGGCGGGGATGTGGCCACCGGACCTTCGCTGGTGGTGGACGCCATCGGCGGCGGGAGGCGTGCCGCTCGCTCCATCCACCAATACCTGAGTGGTGAAGAAATCACCGGTTCCCCCAAATCGCTGCGCAAAAAACACATTGCCGAATCGCTGTTTGAATCGGTGCCCGGCATAGAAACAAAAAAACGCACACCCATGCCGGAGCTTGAAGTGGCCGAACGCATCAGTTCCATGGTTGAAGTGGACCAGGTGATCAGCGAAAAAGAGGCTGCCTACGAATCCGGCCGCTGCCTGGACTGCTGCCGTCTGTGTTATAACCCGGATGTGAAAAAAACCCACGTGGCGTAGCTTTAACGTTAAAAAAATAAAAACCCCTTGCAGATCCAATCGGCTGCAAGGGGTTTTGTTTTTAACAACGCAGCTATCAACCTTAAGATAGGGTGTCGATTTAATATTCAATCGGTCCGCATCCGCCATTTGACATTCGGGCGTTGGCATTGGGATTTGATTGCTGTGGTGCCGCTTCGGCGATCATCAAACCATACCCATTCTATTTGTTGCTTCCGGCACACAACCCTACATCGTCTGCAGCGCCTTGATGACCAGCTTCATGTCCTCGGGCAGCGATGCCTTAAAGCAGATAGGCTCAGCAGTTAGCGGGTGGCTAAAACCGAGTTGCAAGGCGTGCAGCATCTGGCGTGGTGCTTGTTTGGCGGCATGGTAAAGCGCGGGGCTGCTTTTGGCCAGGCGGGACAGGGTGCGGCGTTGGCCGTAAACGCGATCGCCGACAATGGGATGGCCCATGGCCTGGCAGTGGACACGGATTTGGTGGGTGCGGCCGGTTTTCAGATCCAGCTTTAACAATGCAGCGCCGGCGAAACGCCGGCGCACCTGCCACAAGGTCAACGCCGGGCGGCCACCCGAACCGGTAGTGGCCATTTTTTTGCGTTCAATGGGGTGCCGGCCCACCGGCAGATTGATCTCGCCACCCTCGGTTGGGGGTTCGCCGTAGACCAATGCAAGGTACTGTTTTTGAACGGATCTGGATTTAAATTGACGGGACAATTCATGATGCGCCCGGGCGGTTTTGGCCACCACCAGGGCACCGGAGGTGTCTTTGTCCAGGCGGTGCACAATACCCGGACGTCGCTCGCCGCCAATGCCCTCCAGATCGGGGCAATGATGCAAAAGCGCATTGACCAGGGTACCGCAAGCATGGCCTGCAGCCGGGTGAACCACCAGTCCCGGCGCCTTGTTCACTACAATGAGATGGCGGTCTTCGAATAAAACATCCAAGGGGATGGGTTCGGCGATGAGATCGATGGGCTCGGCCCGCGGCAAGCGTCCGCTTACCACCTCATCTGTTTTAACATGGTAGCTGGGCTTGCGCACCATGCCGTCCACCTGGACGTGTCCCCTGCGGATCAGCAAGGCGGCATAGGAGCGAGAGCAATCGATGAGACGGGCAGCCAGGAGTGCGTCGAAACGCTGTCCGGCCTCTTGGTCGGCGACGTTAAAGCTGAAAACGTCGTTGGCAGTCATCTTAAATCGATTAGGTGGGTTGATTTACTCTTCTTCAGAGATGAACAGCGCTTCGATCTTGGTCGTCACAGTTTTTTCATCACTGTTATCGGCCATGGAAAGCTCTTTGATCAGCAGGTTGTGGGCCGTATCATAAAGCTTGCGCTCGCCAAAGGAGAGATCTTTGGTTAATTTAAGCAGGGACAAATCACGGAAGACCTCGGCCACTTCATAGAGGGAGCCGGTTTTAATCTTGTCCATGTATTCGCGATAACGGCGGTTCCACGTCTGATTGTCGATGGCCAATTCACGCTTGGATGTGATGACCTCCATCACCTTGGGGATCTCTTTTTTTGCGATCACGTCCCTCAAGCCTACGGATGCCACATTCCAGGTTGGAATCATGATGACCATGCCGTTTTCGAGAATCTTCATAATATAAAAGTCGTGCTCTTCACCGTTGACCACACGGGTTTCAATGGACTCAATGCGGCCCACCCCATGTGCCGGGTAGACAGCCAAATCTCCCACATTGAACTTTTTGGCTTTCGGTGCAGCCGTTTTCTCTTCTTCAGGTTTATCGGTCATATAAGTACCAGGTATGTGCTATAGATGTGCGTAAGCGCCCAAATAGACGTTGAATATACCATTCCAGGCATCAACATGCAACAAAAAAGGATCGGCCCCGAAGAGCCGATCCTTTTATATTTTGCACCTGACAAACAGGCGGACGCTTAAGATTACATCATTTTAATCAGTAGCGGCACCATCAGCAGGGCCACAACGTTGAGAATCTTGATCATGGGATTCACCGCGGGACCGGCGGTATCTTTGTACGGGTCGCCTACGGTATCGCCGGTAACGGCGGCTTTATGGGCGTCCGAACCCTTACCACCCAAGTGACCGTCTTCGATGTATTTTTTGGCATTGTCCCAGGCAGCGCCACCGGTGGTCATGGACAGCGCCACAAACACGCCGGTCACGATGGAACCGATGAGCAGACCACCGAGGGCAACTTCACCCAATGCAAAACCGACAATGATCGGTGCAATAACCGGCAGCAGGGCCGGCACCAGCATCTCTTTGAGAGCGAACTTGGTGACGATGTCCACACATGCACCGTAATCGGGTTTGGCGGTACCTTCCATGATGCCCGGGATCTCGCGGAATTGGCGGCGAACTTCGTCCACGACAGCTCCACCTGCGTTGCCCACGGCTTTCATGGCAATGGAAGCGAACAAATACGGCAGCAGGCCGCCGAGGAACAGGCCGACGATGACCTTCACGTCGGAAAGATCGAAACGCATGGCTTGTTCGCCACCGCCCTTGATCTGGAACTCCATCACATAAGCGGCAAACAGCACCAGCGCGGCCAGTCCGGCTGAGCCGATAGCATACCCTTTGGTTACCGCTTTGGTGGTGTTGCCCACTGCATCCAAAGGATCGGTGACCGCGCGCACGGAATCGTCCATCTCGGCCATTTCAGCAATACCACCGGCGTTATCGGTGATGGGGCCGTAAGCGTCAATCGCAATAACCATACCGGTCATCGAAAGCATGGACATGGCCGCCATGGCAATGCCGTACAGTTCGCCAAAATGGTAGGCCAGTAAAATAGCGATACAGATCGCGATTACCGGCGCGGCGGTGGCCTGCATGGAGACGGCCAAACCGGAAATGATATTGGTGCCGTGACCGGTGGTGGAGGCCTCGGCAATGGCTTTAACCGGACCATAGATACCGGTGTAGTACTCGGTGATGATCACGATGACAACCGTAAGCACCAGCCCGATGAGGGTACAGTAGTAAATATTCAAGGCAGGCAGGTCACCCAAACCCCCCATGAATTGGTTGCAAGCATAATAAAAAGCAATCGCAGCTAAAATAGCGGAGCCGAACATGCCTTTGTACAGAGCGCCCATAATGTAGCCGCCGCTGCCCAAACGGACAAAAAATACGGCGATCATGGAAGCGATGATGGAGATGGCACCCAGAATCAGTGGGAACTCGGTGGCCATGGGAACATCGGGGAACAGCAGATGACCGATGAGCATGGCCGCCACAGCGGTTACCGCATAGGTTTCGAACAGGTCGGCTGCCATACCGGCGCAGTCACCCACGTTGTCGCCCACGTTATCTGCGATGGTGGCCGGGTTGCGCGGATCGTCTTCGGGAATCCCGGCTTCAACTTTTCCGACTAGGTCGGCGCCCACGTCGGCACCCTTGGTAAAGATACCGCCGCCCAAACGGGCAAATATGGAGATCAAACTGCCACCGAAACCCAGAGCGACCAGCGCGATGACATCATGGGTCATGGTGTAGAAACCGGCCACTGCGGTCAAAGCCAAGCCGGCAACAATCATACCGGTCACACTGCCGCCTCTAAAGGCCATGGAGAGGCCGGCAGCCATACCTTTTTTGGCCGCTTCGGCGGTTCTCACATTGGCCAGCACGGATACGCGCATGCCGATGTAACCGGCCAGAAAGGAGGCGACTGCACCCAGCAGGAAACCCAATGCGGTTTTAACGCCCAAGGTTACAATGATCACAATAAAAATGATGATTCCGGCAATGCCCATACTTTTCAACTGGCGGTTCAGGTAGGCAATAGCACCCTCCTGAATAGCACCGGCGATTTCCTGCATTCTTTCATTACCGGCTGGCGCGGCTTTGACGATACCGGCCAAAATGATTGAAAACAGGATGCCAACAGCGCCGACCAGTGTACAGATCAACGGAATATTACTCATTACAGCTTCCATTCTCTCCTCCATTTATATAATTAGCGCGGGGATTGATTATACAGATTCATTGCTTCTCTTGTTCCTTTTGACAAAATCGTCACGATCGCTTCTGTTGCCTTCTGGAGCAAAGGTCCCAAGACTGATTGTTCGTCACGGCTGAAATCGCTCAACACATGACCCGCCGGGTCCTTACCGAACTCCGAGCGCCCGACCCCCACGCGTAACCGGGTAAATTGACCTCCTCCGAAGGCTTCGATCATCGATCTTAATCCTTTGTGGCCACCATCGCCCCCTTTCTCTTTTATTTTTAATCTTTGAAAAGCCAGGTCGATGTCATCGTAGACAACAAGCATCGCCTCGCCTGGAATCCTAAAATAGTCAGCCAATTGGCGTACCGGTGGACCGCTACGATTCATATAATTTTGCGGTTTGGCCAGCACCACATCTGTTTTACCGATGCGACCTCGGCCAAACAGGGTGCTGAATTTCTGACGATCCACCGCAATGTTATATTCGGCAGCCAAGGCATCTATGGCTAAAAAACCGACATTGTGACGGGTTAGATCATATTTTGAGCCGGGATTGCCCAGCCCGGCCAATAATCGGACACCTTGCTCCGGCATAGTTTCCAATCGTGTCCAACAGCAAAAGCGTTAGGCTTCGCTATCCGCCTCAGCAGCGGCGCCCTCTTCGCCTTCGGCCATTTCAGCCTCTTCGCCTGCTTCAAGTTCTTCACCTTCTTCAACCTCCTCAACCTCTTCTTCCTTCTTGGGACTGAGGACGGTTAAAATCGTAAAATTGACCTCATGGGGAATCTCCACACCCTCTTCGGTCTTAATGTCATCGACGTGCACTGAACCGCCAATGTCCAGGTCGGCAATATCAATGGTGATGGCCTCGGGGATCGCATCGGGCAGGCAAAACACCTCCAGCTCATGGCGAATGATTTGCAGCATGCCGCCCAACTCTACGCCCACAGACTTACCGGTGGTCACCACAGGAACGTTAACCTTGATTTTACGCTGCATGTCGACCTCGTAGAAATCAACATGCAATATTTTTTGGGACAATGGATTGGTCTGCATCTCTTTGACCATGGCGGCTTTAGCCCCCTTGACGCCATCGATGTCCAGGTTAAAAATCGAATGGCCCATGCCACCCTGTTTCAAAACGGTCTCCAGTTCATGGGTGTCAATAGAGATCATGTGAGCTTCGGTTTTACGACCGTATAAGATGGCCGGCACGCGTCCGTCACGACGCAATGCCTTTGCCGGCCCGTTGCCGGTTTTTTCACGCATTTGCGCTTTGAGTTCAATATTTTCCAAAAGAATGCTCCTCCTTAAGTGATCTTAAACAAACAACGAGGTTACCGAATCGCCCCGATAGCTTCGAATGATGGCTTCTCCCACCAACTTGGCGATGGAAAGCACTTTCACTTTGCCGCATGCGACGGCCTGGGCAGTCAGCGGTATGGTATCGGTAACCGCTAAACTATTTAAATCAGATGAAGTGATGCGATCAATGGCCGGACCCGACAACACCGGATGGGCACAGCAGGCGTGAACCGCCCTGGCCCCATTGCGCATCAAAACGCCGGCCGCTTCAGTCAACGTGCCGGCTGTATCAACCATGTCATCCAGTATGATGGCGGTTTTGTTTTTGACGTCCCCTATCACAGCCATGGCCTGAGCTTCGTTGGGTGCTGATCGCCGTTTATCCACAATCGCCAGACCGGCGTCTAATCGTTTGGCAAATGCGCGGGCGCGCTCTGCTCCACCTGCATCGGGGGAAACTACGACGATGTCATTATCAAAATGGGTCCGCATATAATCCAGGAGCACGGGTGCCGCAAAAAGGTTGTCCACCGGGATGTTAAAAAAGCCCTGGATTTGGCTGGCGTGCAGATCCATAGTGATGATTCGCGTGGCACCGGCTTCGGTGATCAAATCGGCAACCAACTTGGCGCTGATGGGCACCCGCGGCGCTACTTTCTTATCCTGCCGGGCATATCCGTAGTAGGGGATCACGGCGGTAATGGTATTGGCCGATGCCCGTTTCAAGGCATCGATCATCAACAGCAACTCCACCAAATTTTCATTCACCGGCCGGCAGGTGGATTGGATAATGAACACATCCTTGGTGCGTACATTATCATTGATTTCAATTTGAATCTCACCATCGCTAAATGTGGTTAGCTTGGCATCGCCCAATGGCATTTTCAGATATTCACAGATAGTGTCGGCCAGATCAGGATTGGAGTTTCCGGCAAAAACCCAAAAGTCATTTAGCGTTCGACTTACCACGGCGGCTATTTTCCCCTTTCACAACACGCTTCAAAGTGGCTGGGGCGGGAGGATTCGAACCTCCGAATGCAGGAACCAAAATCCTGTGTCTTGCCACTTGACGACGCCCCAACTAAAAATGACAGAAAGCTACAGGTCTTTTCAATCAACAAAGCAACTCGGTGGCATATACCTGCCACTGGGGTTGATGGCTCAAGCTCTCGGTTGCTTTGCTTGCAGTATCTTGATCAGCAAACAGGCCAAAAACAGTAGAGCCGCTGCCTGTCATGAGTGCCCCGATAGCACCCTGATTCAATAGCTCTTTTTTAATCTTGGCGATAACCGGAAAACGCTTGCTGACACCCGCCTCCAGATCGTTGCACAAGTGTCGGGTGGCATCGAATTTTCCATGATTAAAGGGAGAATACCTAAGTTTTTTTTTGTATTTTGTCAATGGCAAATTGAGGTTTTCAAAGACCTCAGCCGTCGTTATGCCAAAGCCTGGGTAGACCAGTACAACCGGCATGGGGGTCAATAATGGAAAGGGGCTCAGCTGTTCGCCCACACCCGCAGCCATGGAAGGACGATGTTCAATAAAAAAAGGAACATCGGCACCCAGCCCAAGGGCAATGGTGTGGAGTCGGTTCAAACTGAACGGATGATGGTAAGAGTGGTTGAGTGCGTTGAGCACAGCAGCCGCATCACTGCTGCCGCCACCCAGTCCGGCACCCACCGGGATGCGCTTGGTCAGCTGGATCGATACATTCCGGGGGACAACATCGGCACCTGTGGTCAACGCCTCATTAAACCGAATGGCCGCTTTGAGGGCCAGGTTGGAAGCATCGCAAGGCACCTCCGGATGATCGCAGGCGACTGCGTTTTCAGGCGCATCCAAAGTCAGCTCGATACTGTCGTATAGCCCCACTGCACACATCAGGCTGCGCAACTCATGATACCCATCCTGCCGACGGCCAACCACCTCCAGATACAGATTGATCTTGGCGGGTGCCTGAACAGTGATAGGATTCGTCGACACGATACGGCTGACCTTTATATTGACGGAGTAATATATGCGCTCGAATCAAGGCCTATGCCTGATGAGGCGACTTGATGGAAACATGAAGCAGAGCATCCCTCAATCAGGGCCCTTGTGGGTGGAACCAAGGCATACCCTAGTCGCAGTGCAGGGCCTTGAGGGCTTCAGACTACGGCGTCCTAGGGGGCATGCTGTAGCAAGAGAGCGCCAAGGACCACCCTAACCCCGGTGTAGGGCCTCGAGGGCTCCAGACTACGGCGTCCTAGGGGCATGCTGTAGCAGGAGAGCGCCAAGGACCCCCCTAACCGTGGTGTAGGGCCTTGAGGGCTCCAGACTACGGCGTCCCAGGGTGCAGCTGTAGTATAACTACCGCAAACCCTGGGCAACGCAGAATCTGGAGTCCTCAAGGCCCTACACCACGGTTAGGATTTTTCTTTGACGTATAGCAACCGCAACTCATAGAGCAGGTTTTTGAGAATATTCGCTTCCTGTTCGCTTAGATTCCCCTGGGTTTTCTCTTCAAGCATGCTCAGTAGATCGATGGTCTGCTTGGCCATGGGCAGGTTCTTGCTCTTCTGGCCTGTGGCCGGATCTTCGATGAGTCCCAGCTGAACCAGCACCGATGAATTGAGAGACAGCACAAAGGTGCAAAAATCAATTTGTGGAAGCGCATAAGCCTTCTCCTGATCGGTTTGGCTGTCATCGGGGCCGCTCTGATCTTGATCCTGACCCTGGGATGCCGGGTCTTTGGTGTCTGCTGCCATGGGAGCTCCTTAACGCATAAGGGTTATCATTCAGCCATGTTCGCCATAAAATGGCGGCCAAGGCAGTTCCGTTAGAATTCCAACGGTGTAACTTCCTTAACAGTTTTCAACGCACGCAACGCTTTAAGGACGTCATCGTTCATGGGGCTGTCGGTACACAGGAAGATGATGTTACGCTGACCGCTCTCTTCCTGACCCACCTGCATGCGTGAGATGTTGATCTTGTGTTCGCCCATGGTGGTCCCAATCTCGCCGATAGATCCAGGGATATCCAGGTTATAGATCAGGGCCATGTGACCCAGTGGGATCATTTCCAAACGGAATGTATTGATACGCACAATGCGCAGGTCATTTTTACCAAAAACCGTTCCAGCCACCAGGTTCTCCCCTTCTGTGGTCACGATCTTTACCCTGATCAGGCTGGTATACTCTGGGTGCTCGGAGATGGTGGTCTCGCTGACTTTGATGCCTCGATCATTGGCCAGCACATGCGCATTGACAAAATTAACCAGGTCTTTGACCATCGGCGTAAGCAAACCTTTAAGCAGGGCCGTAGTCACCGGTGAAAGGTCGATCCCTTTGAAATTCCCGTAGTATTCAACCACCACCTCTTTAGGCGCCCCACTGATTAATTGGGCCTGTATGGTGCCGACCATCTCAGCCAAATTGATATAGGGACCCACTTTTTCCAAAACATCACCGGTAACCGAAGGCACATTGACTGCATTGATAATGGTACCGTTGGTCAAGTATTGAATCATTTGATCAGCCACCATAACGGCCACGTTGGTTTGGGCTTCTTTGGTGGATGCACCCAGGTGCGGCGTGCAGATCACTTGATCCAGTCCCAACAGAGGGTTATCGCCGGCCGGCGGCTCGGTCTCAAACACATCCAAAGCCGCTTTGGCCACCTTTCCCGAAACGATGGCATCGTGCAGATCGGCTTCATTGATAATGCCGCCGCGGGCGCAGTTGATGATCATGACGCCCGCTTTCATCTGGTCAAAGGCTTTCTTGTTGAGCAGATTCCGGGTGGTTTTCATTTTTGGTACGTGAATGGAAATATAATCTGCTTGCTGATACAATGTGTCAAGGGTCACCGCTTCGTAACCGTCCTTTTGTATTTTCTCGGGGATGACAAAGGGATCATAAATAATCACCCGCATTTTCAATCCCCGCGCTCTTTCTGCCACAATGGATCCGATCTTACCGTAACCGATAATCCCCAGGGTTTTCTGGTAGACTTCACGACCCTGCAGTTTCTTTTTTTCCCAGCGCCCCGCTTTCATCGATGCTGTGCCCGCCGGTACATTGCGGGTCAGCGCCATCATCATGGCGATGGCGTGCTCGGCCGTAGTGATCACATTTCCCGTGGGGGTGTTCATCACCACCACACCGCGCTTTGTGGCTGCGGGGATGTCCACATTGTCCAAACCAATACCCGCACGTCCCACCACCTTCAAATTGGTGGCTGATTCAAGAATATCCTCTGTAACTTTGGTGGCGCTGCGAATCACCAAACCATCATACTGGCCAATTATCTCTTTGAGCTCTTCAGGGGACAAACCTGTATTGACATCGACCTCGATACCTTCAGCTTCGTGGAACATCTGAATCCCGATTTCACCTAGATTGTCACTAATCAAAACCTTCATTTCCATTTCCCTTCATCATTTCATCTGGCGGCGCTGCTGCTCTGGTTCCAATTGCAAAAATAGCTACTGATAAACTGTCTTGTCGAGTATGGAGTCACCTTTATAGGCGGATAAAACAGCGCCATATTAATGAAAAACAACAGGACATTCAACCCTTAATTCAGTTCAGGGAAAGGGCATTGGGAATGCCGAAAAACCAAAAAAATCCGCTACCACCTAACGGCGGTAGCGGACACATAACTGGTTTCATGTATAGAGAAATTATTTCTTCTCTTCTTTGACCTCTTCGAAATCGGCATCCACCACATCGTCATCGTCAGCCGGTTTGGCACCTGCATCTTGGCCTTGACCTGGACCTGCAGCATCACCTTCGGGAGGGGCCTGACCATCCTGGGACGCCTGCTGGTACATGGCTTCCGCCAGCTTATGGGAGGATTGGGTCAGCTCTTCGGTAAGCCGCTTGATCTCATCCACATTGTCCCCTTCAAGGGCCGTTTTCAGTGACGCCATGGCAGCTTCAACCTTGCTGCGGGTGTCGGCATCCACCTTGTCACCCAGTTCCTTTAAAGATTTCTCAGTGGCATAGATCAAGCTGTCAGCATGGTTGCGGGCGTCGATCACCTCTTTTTTCTTCTTATCTTCTTCGGCATGCAGTTCTGCATCTTTAACGGCTGCATCGATCTCTTCTTGGGTCAACCCACTGGAGGCCGTAATTTGAATGGACTGCTCTTTGCCGGTGGCGGTATCTTTGGCCGATACGTTTACGATGCCGTTGGCATCGATGTCAAAAGTCACCTCAATTTGAGGTACGCCGCGAGGTGCCGGCGGAATACCCACCAATTCAAAGCGCCCCAAGGTCTTGTTGGCGGAAGCCATCTCACGCTCACCTTGAAGCACATGGATCGAAACTGCCGGTTGGTTGTCCGCCGCAGTAGAAAAAACCTGGCTTTTGCGGGTGGGAATCGTGGTGTTTTTTTCAATAAGCCGCGTCATCACACTGCCCAAGGTTTCAATTCCCAGGGATAGGGGCGTCACATCCAATAACAGCACATCCTTCACATCGCCTTGGAGCACCCCGCCTTGGATGGCGGCGCCCAAGGCCACAACTTCATCCGGGTTTACACTTTTATTGGGCTCTTTGCCAAAAATCTTTTTCACACGCTCCTGTACGGCCGGCATACGGGTCATGCCCCCGACCAATATCACCTCGTTGATTTCCGAAGCTTTTAGACCGGCATCTTTCATAGCCGCATGACAGGGACGCTCAATTTTGTCCATCAGCTCCGCCACTAAAGACTCAAGTTTAGCGCGCGAAATCTTCACGTTGAGATGTTTGGGGCCGCTGGCATCAGCGGTGATGAACGGCAGATTCACATCGGTCTCCATGGAACTGGACAGTTCCATTTTCGCTTTTTCAGCCGCTTCTTTCAGCCGCTGCAGGGCCATCTTGTCTGAACGCAAATCAATGCCTTGATCCTTTTTAAATTCATCGGCCAGGTAATCGATCAAACGCAGGTCAAAATCCTCACCCCCCAGATGGGTGTCTCCATTGGTGGCTTTGACCTCGAAAACCCCTTCACCGATCTCCAAAATAGAGATGTCAAATGTGCCGCCACCCAGGTCAAACACGGCGATCTTTTCCTCGCTGCGCTTGTCCAAGCCATAGGCCAATGAAGCGGCGGTGGGTTCGTTGATAATGCGCTGTACTTTAAGTCCGGCAATTTTACCGGCATCTTTGGTGGCTTGGCGCTGGCTGTCGTCAAAATAGGCCGGGACGGTTATCACTGCGTCGGTAACCGGCTCACCCAGATACGCTTCGGCATACTGTTTGATGTAGGCCAAAATAAAGGAAGAGACTTCGGCCGGGCTATGCATGTTGCCCCGCATGTCGATACGGACATCCCCATTGTCCGCCTTTTGGATATTGTAAGGCAAGATGTTGATGTCGTTCTGTACCACATCTGAATCATATTTGCGGCCGATGAGGCGCTTCACACCAAAAACAGTATATTCGGGGTTGGTGACGGCTTGGCGTTTGGCAATTTGGCCGACCAGCCGTTCACCGCTTTCTGATACGGCCACAATAGATGGCGTGGTACGGCCGCCATCCGGATTGGTGATCACTTTGGCATCACCGCCATCCATGATGGCCACGCATGAGTTAGTGGTTCCTAAATCAATTCCAATGATCTTGCCCATTTCATTTCCTCCTTGGCAGCGACGGTGCCCATCATTTCCATTGTGGCGTGGTTTTCATCCGTCGTATCTAACGGGTTATCTATTTATAATTATGGCTTGCTTATATTTTTTACGCTTCATTTTCGTTGTCGGGCGATACTGTCGGCGCTTTGGTTACCACTACCATCGCCGGTCGAAGCAACCGATCATGCAAAATGTACCCTTTTTGCATCTCTCGGAGCACGGTATTGGCTGCCTGATCCGCTGTCTCCTCTTGCATCATGGCCTGGTGAAAGGCCGGATCGAAAGGTTCGCCCAAAGACTTTACGGGTTTAACATGATACCTTTCCAATAGCTTCAAAACCTCACTGAGGGTCAATTGAATGCCTTGCATCAGCGGTTCATCCGCATCGCCTTCATGACCCGCCGATTCAATGGCGCGTTCCAGATTATCCACAATGGTCAACAGATCTTTGATCAGGTTTTCGTTGGCATATTTGACCAACTCCTGTGTTTCACGGGTCGTTCTTTTCTTGTAGTTGTCAAATTCTGCAGACAGTCGCAACAGGCGGTCATAATGTTCCTTGGATTGTTGCTCAGCCGCTTCGAGTTTATCGGTGTCGTCTGGCTCACTTTCGATTTCGGCTGCAACATCGGAATCATCCGGTGGGGTTTCCATTGCGCTGTCTTCAACAGGGGCTGGTGCTTCAGGTTGATCCTGGTCATCGTTTTCATGGATCGGAATTTCAACTTTATTGCTCATTCCCGGCCTAACTCCTGGTCGTTTGTTCGAATCGATTTTTTAGGAATCGTTCCTATTAGTTTGATAATTCTAACAAAATGGGCTCTGAAAAATCGTTAAGAAGATAAGACGACTTGCAATGTTGTCAAGGTGGGGGTTTTTTTCAAACGAATTAGGTCATGGGGTACTATACTGAATGGTTGTGCACCCTCCATCGAATCGGCCTGGGCCAATCATCCAACACAATGACCGGGATCGACTGCGACACAAACTGCATCACTTATCGCTGCTTCCTTCCGGACCTGACGAGGTTCGCGACCGTTTGTTGCGTAGCGGCCGGTCGGTGAGGCTGATTTGCCTGTGGCATAACCCTCAGGAGGGAGTTCGGCCCCGCATAAAGCGGATTTCGGGTAAAGGGCACCGCTAGCTCCCCGCCTAGCACAACCAAGGTCGGGATTATAAAGAGGCCGGATGCGGATATCAAGGGGAAAAGGAAAATAAGATCTCCGCAAATCTGAGGATTTGAATAAACGAAACGGGATATGGCCATTTGATAGTTCACTTTCAGCAGTTTAAAGTTTAAAGTTCAAAGTTTAAAGATGTGGAATTCTGCCTATAATATTGGCCTATTATAAGGATGTTGTGTCGACATACCCATAATGTGTCGACATACCCATAAATAGATGCATTCGATGTTTGAGGTATTTTCATTTTTAGTTTAATGTTCATCTCTATCATCGGCTCCAATCCATGACTTTAAACTTTGAACTTTAAACTTTAAACTCAGCAAACATGCCCTCCTCCAAAGATTCATACGGCAGTGACCCGCCCATCTTAAAGCAGGTGGCGGATACCATCGCCAAATATCGAATGTTTGCGCCAGGAGACAGGGTCCTCGTGGGGGTATCGGGCGGTCCCGACTCGGTGGCCCTGCTGCACCTTTTAGATGCCCTGGCACCGGCCTATCATCTTCAATTGGGCGTGGCTCACCTGAACCATGGATTGCGCTCACCCGCAGCTGATATAGAGGCAGCCCATGTGGCGCAATTGGCTGAAAACCTGGATCTGGCCTTCCATGTCAAGCAAATCCATCTGGATCCGCAACAGGGCGCTTTGGAGGATCGGGCCCGGCAGGCGCGTTATCGTTTTTTTAATGAAGTGGCAGACCGTCGCGGCTATACAAAAATTGCCTTGGGCCACCAGGCCGACGACAATGCCGAATCTGTGTTGCTACATCTGATCCGCGGCAGCGGCCTGCGTGGGCTCAGCGGCATCCCGCCGGTAAGGAGTCCTCGTGTTGTACGCCCCCTTATCAATATACACCGAGCTGAAATTATGACCTATCTGAAAAGGCGACACCTGCCGTACATGCTGGATGACTCGAATACCGATCTGCGTTTCGATCGCAACCGCATCCGGCACCAGCTTTTGCCCTTGCTGCAAAGAGACTATAATCCCAATATCACCGCGACCTTGCATCGCACGGCCGGTATCTGCCGAGACGAAGATCAATGGCTGGATCGGCACCTGCAGCCGGTGGTGGATAAAATGACAACGGATAGCACGCCCGGCTCTCTGGTGTTGAACCTTGATCAGCTAACCGGGCAGCCCCACGTGCTTAAACGCCGCTTGATCCGATCCGCCCTGCGCCAATGGCGCGGTCACCTGAAACGCATCACGGCGCTTCACGTGGAAGCGATGATTGATCTTATTGCATCCGACCGATCCGGCGGCCATCTGAATCTACCCGGCGGTTTGACGGCCCGGCGCGATCTGCACCGTCTCCAATTTTCTGTCCTGAAGAATGGTCGCAAGCTTCCCTCTCCCCCGGCCGCTTCATTTCACTATGCACTTCATGCAGCGGAAGCCCTGCCGGCTCGACTCATCATCCCGGAAGCCGGGGTAAGCCTGGATTTTACGACCGGGCCACCTCCTAAAACAAAAGATTTCAGTTGCTTAGATAACAGCATGGCTTGGTTTGACCTGGACCGGCTCGGGTTTCCGTTGGTTTTTCGCAGCCGGTCACCGGGGGATCGCCTGGCGCCCCTGGGCACCCAAGGCACCCAAAAGCTTAAAAAACTGTTCATTGATTTCAAAATTCCCCGCGGGCGACGCAGCCGTATCCCTATCTTGGCAAACGCAGACACCATTTATTGGGTGACCGGTCTGCGGCGCGGAAAGGCCGCTCTGATTGACGAAACCACCACCCATGCCCTTTGTATAACCTGTCGGCACTTGGCCGAAGAGCCGTGAAGAACCGGCAAATAGCAAGGCCTGCCGGGGAAAGTACCGGATACATCTTGCGCAAACCATGAATCCGCATTATGGTATACGTCGTCTCTAACGCATGCCGTGTGAAAACAAGGAGGAATAATAGTTGAACCCTTTTTATAAAAACCTCGCCCTTTGGTGTGTCATCACCCTGATGATGATCATGCTCTATAAAATGTTCAGTGCCCAAAACCTGGCCGAAACCGCCCCTGGCTATTCTGAATTCCTCGCCATGGTCAGCGAAGACCGTGTGGAGGAAGTGGTAATCCAAGGGCAGGAGCTGACCGTAACCGATGTCAATGGTCGCCGTTACAGGGTCTATGCACCCCAAGATGTCGATATGATCAAAACCCTGCGGTCCAAAAACATTCGGATCAAGGCCAAACCGCCGGCGGATTCCCCCTGGTATAATATTCTGATCTCCTGGTTTCCCATGCTGGTGCTGATCGGTGTCTGGGTATTTTTTATGCGTCAGATGCAATCCGGAGGCGGCAAAGCCCTCTCTTTCGGCAAGAGTCGCGCCCGGCTCATGTCCGACACCCAGGAAAGGGTGACCTTTGAGGATGTCGCCGGTATTGATGAAGCCAAAGAAGAGCTCAGTGAAGTGGTAGAATTTCTAAGGGACCCCAAAAAATTTACCCGTTTGGGCGGCCGTATTCCCAAGGGGGTATTGTTGATGGGTCCTCCGGGAACGGGAAAAACGCTTCTGGCGCGTGCCATTGCCGGTGAAGCCGGTGTGCCTTTTTTCAGTATCAGCGGCTCCGATTTTGTGGAGATGTTTGTGGGTGTGGGCGCCTCGCGGGTACGTGACCTCTTTGTCCAGGGCAAGAAAAATGCCCCTTGTATCATCTTCATCGATGAAATTGATGCCGTCGGACGCCACCGGGGTGCCGGGTTGGGGGGTGGCCACGACGAGCGCGAACAGACCCTGAACCAGTTGCTGGTGGAGATGGATGGCTTTGAGTCCAACGAAGGCGTCATTCTGATTTCCGCTACCAACCGTCCTGACGTGCTCGACCCGGCCCTGTTGCGTCCGGGCCGTTTTGACCGTCAAGTGGTCGTCAGCCTGCCCGATATCCGCGGTCGCGAAAAAATTCTGAAAGTCCACATGAAAAAAACCCCGGTGGGCAAGGATGTTAAAACCATTCATCTGGCCAAAGGGACACCCGGATTTTCCGGGGCTGATTTGGAGAACCTGGTCAATGAAGCGGCCTTGCTGGCAGCGAAACGGGACAAGGAAAAATTGGAGATGGTGGACTTTGAGGATGCCAAAGACAAAGTCTATATGGGCCTGGAGCGCAAATCCAAAGTGATCAAAGAAGAGGATCGTAAAACCACAGCTTACCATGAAGGCGGCCATGCCTTGGTGGCCCGTTTCCTGCCCAATGCAGATGCGATTAATAAAATCACCATTATCCCACGCGGACGCGCTGCCGGTATCACTTGGTTTTTACCGGAAGAGCGCGACTTTAGGTACAAGGACCAATTAGAAGGCGAATTGGCGGTCGCCTTTGGTGGCCGTGTAGCGGAAGAACTCGTATTTAATCGCATCAGCACGGGAGCTTCAAATGACATCAAACAGGCCACCGACCTGGCCCAGACCATGATTCGTACGTGGGGGATGAGTGAAAAGTTGGGCCCTCTCTCGTATGCCAAGGGTGAAGAGCAGGTGTTTTTGGGACGTGAAATCGCCCAACACCGAGACTATTCTGAAGAAACCGCTCAAAAAATAGACGATGAAATTGCCAGCTTGATCCACAACGCCCACGCCCAGGCCAAAGAAGTCTTGGAGGAGCACCTTGATTTGCTCCACGCCCTGGCCGATATGCTGCTGGAACAAGAAACTGTTTTGGGCAAAGAGTTGGATGAGCTGATCACATCGCTAAAACCCAGTATTGATTTACCCGTACGGCCAGACGATACGTTGGATGAAAGCAATGAGGTGCCCCCGGTCAGCGAGGCGGCCGCTGAAGCTGAGTAGAAGATGCGAACCTACACCCTTAGCTGGAACAACCATTGTTTAACACTTGGCCCGCGCACACGGATCATGGGCATCGTCAATGTCACACCCGATTCATTTTCAGACGGGGGCCGGTTTCTGGCCCCTGAAACCGCCTTGGCCCAGGCCGAAAAACTGGCAGCCGCCGGTGCGGATATTATCGACATCGGCGGTGAATCCACACGCCCTTTTGCCGCAACTGTTTCCACAGCTGACGAAAAAATGCGCGTTGTGCCCGTGATTGAAAAACTGGCGAATCGCGTTCGGGTGCCCATCTCAATCGACACCACCAAGGCGGAAGTCGCCGAAGCCGCCCTGGAAGCCGGCGCCAGCATGATCAATGATATATCCGCACTGCGTTTTGATCCGCACATGGCCCGGGTGGCCAGCCGGCACCAGGTGCCGGTGGCTATCATGCACATGAAAGGCGATCCCGGATCCATGCAGCTGGACCCCACCTATGAAGATGTCGTGGCCGAAGTGTGCCAATTTCTCGGTGAAACCATTCAAATGGCGGTGCAAGCCGGCATTGAACGAGAAAAGATAATCGTCGATCCCGGTATCGGCTTTGGAAAAACCGGCCGCCACAATTTGCTGCTGCTGCAACAATTGTCGGCCCTGGAAAAACTGGATGCGCCGATTTTAGTCGGCCCGTCGCGCAAACGTTTTATCCGCGATATCCTGAAACCCCAGGGCCAAAAAGATATTCCGGCCGATCACCCTGAAGTGGAGACCGGTACCCAGGCGGCTGTTGCCGCATCGATCCTCAACGGCGCTCACATCGTGCGGGTGCACAATGTGGCCAACACGCGAGCCATGGTGAATGTGTTGGATGCGATAAAAAATGCAAAGTTTAAAGATTAAAGTATCAAGTTTAAAGTGAAGGTATTGTGTCTATTGGAAATATCTTTTGCAGTAGTGAGCAACATGATCCGAATGCCTGCTATATGCATGGGTGGCGACAGTTTAATAATCGGCCGCCAACAACACCTTTAATCTTTAAACTTTGCGTTTTGAGCTAATACACAAATCAAATATGAAAAAAGCGCGATTAAATTCGGAGTAAAATAATGCTACTGGTCATCGATGTCGGCAACACCAATACAGTTATGGGTTTGTTTGACGACAATACATTGAAGCACAACTGGCGTATTCGCACCGAACGCAATACCACCGAAGATGAGTTCAATGTACTCGTAGCCGGCTTGTTTGCCCGCAGCAACATTCATTTTAGCGATATCGAAAAAACGGTCATCTCTTGTGTGGTACCTCCCATGGTCACCATCTTGGAAGCGTTTTGCCTGAAATACCTGGGCCGTGCACCCCGCTGGATCGATGCCCGATCCTATCCCGACATGCCCATTTTAGGTGACAACCCCAACGAAGTCGGCGCTGACCGTATCGTCAACGCCGTGGGTGCCTATCAGCGTTACCTTACCAGCCTTATCATCATCGATTTTGGCACCGCCACCACCTTTGACGCCATCTCAGAACAGGGGGAGTACTTGGGGGGTGCCATCAGCCCGGGTATCGCCATCTCTTCCGAAGCCCTTTTTACCCATGCTTCGAAACTGCCGCGGGTGGAGATATTCAAGCCCCCCGAACGGGTGGTGGGCAAAGACACCATCAGTTGCCTGCAATCGGGCATTATATTCGGTTATGCCGGTCTTGTGGACGGAATCGTTGGGCGCATGCAAACAGAGATGGGTGGGAAGCCCAAAGTAGTGGCCACCGGCGGGCTGGCGCCGTTGATCCGCGAAGTGGCCCTCACCATTGAATCCGTGGAACCCGACCTCACCCTGCACGGGCTGCGCATCATCAGCGATGGTTTGTCTTAAATCACCAATTTTTATTATTTTTCTGCCCACCCCCCTCTAACAAATATCCCCAAAACCCTTTGATGCTATTTAGCAAAAAATGTCGTTCACGCTGCTGTACGTCAACCGGCAGCCGGGAAAATCCGCTCAACAACTGGTCTGTGGCCAACAGGTGGGCCAGGCATGCCGGCAGTGCATCCGGTCCGTACGAACCGGCATGCTCGACAAATGGCCGGATAAGCTTGCACCAAAGCAACAACTGGTTGCGGTGGGCACTCAGCAGATGACCGGCCTGTGCACGCATGCCGATGTGGCCATAGCAGATCCGGTTGGGACTCAGTGCCAGCAAACGATCAATGCTCTCCAGGCTGGTGTGTAAAAAAAAACGCGGTGGCGTGGCCGGCCGCAAATACAAACCCTGATCATCTAACGGCAAACAGACCCCGCCGGCTTCTCCGGCAAACAGCAGATCGTCGATGATAAAACTCATATGGTGAACGGCGTGGCCCGGGGTGTTCACACAAACCACTTTCTTAGATTCGAGTTGGGCCGCGGGCAGCACTTGTGCAGCGCATACCGGGGTTATGGGACCATAAGCCCTGGCAACATCGCCCAAGGTCTCCAGGGAGCCCTGCCATAAGCGTTCCGGATCGATCAGGTGGGGTATGGCTTTGGGATGACAAACAATGGGTGTGTTGGGAAAGGCCTTGGCAAGGGTGCCGATGCCGCCACTGTGATCGATGTGTATATGGGTAAGTAAAATCAGGTCCGGCCGTTGAACGCCCATGGCCGCCAGGGCGGCCAACAATTGCGGGGCCGTGGCCGCCGGACCGACGTCGATGACAACCACCGGATCGGAGGTGTACACCCAAGTGCCGATAAAACCACCAAATCCAGGAAGGGGTGTCGGTAGCAAAATCAGATAGAGATCGTCTCTGATTTGCTCAATGGCGGCCTGTGATGTCATGCCGGCAATCGTGAAATGGTGAACAAGTGCAAATGAATATCCACCGCTTGGCCCCGAACACTAACTCGTCAAGGATTCATTGTACACTTTATAAAATAGTCCGAAATCGGCCATGCCCCGCTGCAGAATTTTGTCAAAATCATCGACATTGCGGATATTCAAAATCATGTTTACGCTTTTTTGAAAGGCTTGCATATGGTCCATGGTTCTGAAACGAGACGTCAGCAACGTCACGAAAATATTGCGCCGATATTCCATTACCATCCGCTCCAGGTAGATCAGCAAGGGGTTGGCATCCGGATCCTGGGTGTCAAAATATTCATTGACGATGACCAGATCGTAATTGTGGTAACGCATTTTCTTTAGGGCTTCACGACTGTTAGGCGCCTCGGAGACGTGGTATTCCATGAGCTCAAGGGTTGGCCGGAGCTTCTCGCGAATCAGGGCGTCGGGTTCGGCCACCAGTGCCGTCTTGCCCTCTTCTTCTATGAAATCAAATGGTTTTTCTGCTGAGTCGTACCCCTCACTGTCATCTTCTTCAAACGCAAAAAGATCATCAAACGCTTCATCCGCATCCGCGCTCTGGTTGGTGGCCGGAATGGCTATTTTGGACTGGCAACGCGGGCATTTCACGGTTGCCGTTTTTCCGGCAGGTAATTTGTCGTCGGCAATTTTTAACTTTCCTTGACAGCTTTGACAGATAATTTCCATGGGATGATATGAACTTTCTGGTTGGGGTGTTGGTTTCAGGAGTTTTGACTATACTTTCGGTCGATTTCAAGGTCCTTGATGTCGGTGGTGGACTCCCCGCGGGCACTTTTAACTTTGTCGATGCCCCGCCCCACCACGGCCCGGTTGGAGGCATACGCAATGGCGGTCTCTTCGGTGACCAAGCCCTGCTCATAGAGCCCGACGATGTAATCGTCAAAGGTGGTCATGCCGAAAGGTTTGCCGGATTGCATCATGTCGTAATAGGTCTTGCCTTCGGATTCGCCTTGCAAAATCGCTTCTTTAACCCGTAAGTTCATGCGCAGAATTTCAAAAGCCGCCACACGGCCGCCGCCGACTTTGGGCAGCAACCGCTGACTGACAATCCAACGGATGGTATCGGCCAGACGGATGCGGACCTGTTTCTCCTCTTCGTTGGTAAACATGCCTAATACGCGGTTGATGGCCTGGCCGGCATCCACGGTATGCAGGGTGCTGAGCACCAGATGGCCGGTCTCGGCAGCGGTAAGACCAATCTCAACGGTTTCGCGATCACGCATTTCACCCACTAAAATCACTTTAGGTGCCTGACGCAAGGCGGCCCTGAGCCCATTGGCAAAACTGTCGTAATCACGCCCCAGCTCCCGTTGATTAAAAGTGGCTTTCTTATGGGGGTGCTGGTATTCAATGGGGTCCTCCAGGGTCACCACGTGGACCGAACGACGCTCATTGATATCTTCCAAGATGGCCGCCAAAGAAGTGGTTTTACCGGTGCCGGTGGCGCCGGTAAAAATCACAATGCCGTTGAGCTCTTTGGACATATCAAAAAAAGATTCGGGCAGCTTCATATCTCGTATGGTGGGCACTTTGGACTCCAGTTGCCGCAGCACAATGGAATAATGCCCGGTTTGGGAAAAAATATTGATACGAAAACGCGCCTTGCCCGGCAGGCTGTACGACATGTCACACGAACCGGTCCGGATCAGGGTCTCGGTCAAGCGCCGGTCGCCACCGATCAGGTTCAAGGCCACCGTTTCGGTCTGAAAAGGCGTAAGGGCTTTGATGGAAGGCTTCAGATCCACCGCCAGCAATTCACCGGCGCTCTCCACCTGCAGGGGCTTGCCGACGGTAAAATTCAGATCCGACACATTGCTGTAGGAGTCCAGCATGCGGGTTAAAATATGATCAATTTCCTGCCTTTTCATGGTTCACCTCTTGCGGCCGGATGGTTGTGTAATCCAGAGCAACACGCGGGTCTTACACCTCGGTAAAGTCACTGGGCGGCGTTCTTAACAGCGGCCTGAAACGCCCTTTTTCATTGGCTTTCAGATAAGCGTCATCTGCACTGATTTTACCCTTGTTGAACAGATCCATAATGGCGTCATCGAGCAGCAACATACCGTATTTTTTTCCCGTTTGAACCATGGAGGGAATCTGGTGCGATTTGGCTTCACGAATCAGATTGCGCACGGCCGGTGTCGCGATCAAAATCTCCATGGCCGGGATACGACCCTTTTTATCGATCCTTTTAAACAAAGTTTGCGATATGATGGCGCGGATTCCATCAGCCAGTGTGGAACGAATCTGGCCCTGCTCTTCCGAAGGAAACACCTCGACAATACGCTCCACGGTCTTGGTGGCGCTGGTGGTGTGCAGGGTAGAGAACACCAGGTGGCCGGTGGAAGCCGCTTCAATGGCCAGGCTGATGGTCTCCAGATCACGCATTTCGCCCACCAGAATAATGTCCGGATCTTCACGCAAAGCCCCGCGCAGGGCGGCGGAAAAGGTCTGGGTATGAATCCCCACCTCACGCTGGTTGACCAGGCAACCGTGACTTTGATGCACAAACTCGATGGGGTCTTCGATGGTGATGACATGGTCGCTGCGGGTTCGGTTGGCTTCATCGATGATGGCTGCAAGGGTGGTGGATTTGCCGCTGCCCGTAGGACCTGTGACGACCACCAAACCGCGTGGCAGACTGGCCAGTTTGGCCATAACGGGAGGTAACCCCAGCTGTTCGCAATTCATAATGGTACTTGGAATCTCACGAAATACAGCAGCTATGCCGTTTTTTTGCATGAAAAAGTTAGAACGGTAACGCGCCAGGCCAGGAATTTCATAGCCGAAATCCACATCGCCGGTCTCTTCAAAATGTTTGATCTTTTCAGCCGTGGCAATTTCATACAGCATACTGCGCAACTCATCATTATCCAAGGTCTTGTATTTGACTCTCTCTATATCACCGTGAATGCGCAGAGCAGGGGGTTGCCCGGCAGCCAGGTGGAGGTCGGAAGCGTTTTGCTCGTGCATCAACTTAAAAAAAGCGTCAATTTTGGCCATATGAAACTCCCTGAAATGGTATAGTTGTGTCTAGCTCAAAAAAGGGGGGATGATCGAATTCCCACTCCCGTTATCGACCCGTTCCGGTCAGGAGTTTAGCTTAAAGTGCTCGGTGGTTGTTTGAGCAGTGCTACCTTACTGTCATCTTTATCCATCTCATCCATGCTCTCTTTTCCAATCTCGAGCAATTTGCTGTGGGCATCGATGACCGACCGAATTTGGACCTCTATTTGCATGCGCTGCCGTTTCAATTCGGCGATGTCTTCGTGTAATTGCGACAGGCGATTATGGGCGCGATTCAGAATTCTCTCGGCTTTAACTTCAGCATCCGCAATAATAACTTCAGCCGACTTGCGGGCGTTGTCTTTCATCTGTTCCAGCACCTTTTGGGAATTGACCATGGCGCGCTTGAAGGATTCTTCGCGCTCTTTGTAACCCTGTATCTCGAGTTTAAGGCGCCGAAGTTCTTCTTTAAGTTTTTTGTTTTCGGTCTGAATGACGGTAAAGGTTTCGGCAATCTGCTCTAAAAAGCGGTCCACTTCACGAATATCAAATCCGCGAAAGCGCACCCGAAATTGCTGTTGCTGAATATCAAGGGATGTCAGGTCCATGAGAATATCCTCTCAAAGTTTGGCTAAGGCAGAAAGCCGGCGCCGACATATTCGATGCTGGGAACCAACCAATAGCTTAGAAACATAATGCCCAAAAAAACAATTATGGGTGAAAAATCAATACCGGCATAAGCCATGGGCAGTCGTCGCCGGATGGGCTGCAGGATCGGCTCGGTGACGTTGTGAATAAAGCGAACAACCGGATTAAAAGGATCGGGGTTTACCCATGACAGCACCGCACGTGCCACAATAATCCACATGTAAAGGGTCAAGACCAGCTTTAACACCTTGGCCAAAGCAATTAAAAAGTAACCAATCGGGGCCATAACCAACAATCATCCTTGTGTCAGAATCGATTTTTATCGGGCATTGATACGAAAAGAATCAGGTTTACATCTCAAAATCGCAACCCATTGTCGCTCAAATCCAGTGAAAGGATAAGGCCTTTTGTGGGAATAAGTCAAGGTTTTTCAAGGGTTGCACGAGTATACCTTCGTCCGGCCGGCAGAAATCCAGTCCGAGAATCACTACCCGGATGGATTTCAATTTGACGTCTTGAGAATTGATCATTATATTAAGTGGCTAAGACACGAGAAAAAAATGGCAACGACGACTCATAACAATATATATCTGCATTATTGTTCAAATTGCGGTACGATAAACAAGCAGCGATTTGAAGGGTACGTCTGCGACGGACTGGACGAATTTCATCGAAAGATGTTTCCAAGTTATAATTCAGCCTATAGCATGACCTGTTTTAAGTGCAAATCCACCCGCACCTATGGCGCCGCTTACCAAGCCAACGCATCGCGCCCAACGCACAACAAGCCCTGTATTTAAGCTCACCCATTCGCCGATACGTACAATTGATGACTGATCGCATCGGGATATCTGGATCCATGAATGACCCAATTGCCGGTGGCTATCGCGCCCCACTGTTCCATAAGGCCGAAAGCTTATTGCTCGCTGTACAAGGACAATTTTAGCGAGGCACGCAAACCATGATCAAATTTTTAACAAATGCCCCCAAAGCAGAGCTGCACATTCATCTTGAAGGATCCATTACCCCAGAGATGATGTTTCAAATCGGGCGCAGAAACAATGTAGCGCTGCCTTTTTCAAGTACCGCAGAAGCACGCAAAGCTTATCAATTTAAAGACTTGCAATCTTTTCTCGACATTTACTACCGCAGCGCCCAGGTCCTGCAAAATGAACAGGATTTTTATGATATTACCTGGGCATATTTGCAACGCTGTCATCAGCAGAATGTGATCCATGTTGAACCTTTTTTCGATCCCCAAACGCATACCGACCGCGGCATTGCTTTTAAAACCGTCCTCAATGGGATTGTTTGCGCGCTTAAAGACGGCGACAAACAAATGGGCATCAGCAGTTGCTTGATCATGTGTTTTTTGCGCCATTTGAGTGCGGCCAAGGCCATGGATATCTTGGAGCAAGCCTTGCCGTTCAAAAAGAAGATCGTAGCGGTTGGACTCGATTCTTCTGAATTGGGGCACCCCCCCCGTAAATTTCAGAAGGTGTTCGAGCACGCCTTGAATCATGGCTTTCTCAGTGTAGCGCATGCGGGTGAAGAAGGACCGCCTGAGTATATCCGGCAAGCCTTGGACTTACTGAAAGCCCGCCGGATCGACCACGGTGTACGCTGTAGCGAAGACCCCCAATTGATGCGACGGCTCAAGCACATGCAAATCCCTTTAACGGTTTGCCCCCTGTCCAACCTCAAGCTTGGCGTAATCAAGCGCATGGCAGATCACAACATCCTGGACTTGTTGCGACAAGGTCTGAAAGTAACCGTCAACTCGGATGATCCTGCCTTTTTCGGAGGCTATCTCAATGACAACCTGATCGCCTTGCACCATCACCTCAACATGGATCGGAACATGGCGATTCAATTGATCCGAAACAGTTTTGAAGCCAGCTTTGCCGGTCCGGACAGAAAAAAAAAGATGCTGGATCGTTTTGATCTTTATCTAGCTAAGCCTTAATCCCTTTGATTTCTCTTGACAATATAGACTTATACCTTAAAGTTAGCCCTGTACGCGAAGCGTGCTTGGCGGTCAATTTTTCATACAAACGGAGATGGCACAGATGCTCAAAAACAAAACCATTGGATTCATCGGCGCCGGCAATATGGCCGAAAAATTACTCAGTGGATTGATCAGTTCGCAACAATCTGAACCGGAAACCATAATTTGCTCTGATGTGCGCGCCACACGCTTGGCACAATTGGCCGAACAATATGGCGTCCGGACCACCAGCGACAACAAGGCCGTTATAAAAACGGCGGATATCATTATCTATGCCATCAAACCCCAGCTGATGGCCGAAGTACTCAAAGAGACCGCCGATGCTTTGGATATATCCAAATTAATCATTTCCATTGCAGCAGGTGTTCCTTTGGCGGCCATTGAATCCCGCCTGCATAAGGACCTGCGCCTGATTCGATCAATGCCGAACCTGTGCGTGGCCGTAAAAGAGGGCGCCACTGCCATTGCCGCCGGTGCGCACGCCAAACCCGAGGATATCGATCAGGCCATGGCCATTTTCCAATCGGTGGGGCGCTGCATCTTCATCAAAGAGAACCATCTACTGGACGCTATCACAGGACTGAGCGGTAGTGGACCCGCCTATATTTTTATGATTGTGGATGCGCTGGCCGATGCCGGTGTAAAAATGGGTTTGTCCCGCCGTGATGCCCAGGAGCTCGCATCCCAAACCGTTTTAGGTGCAGCCAAGATGTTGCTGGAAACCCGTTTGCACCCCGGCCAGCTTAAAGACATGGTTACTTCACCGGGGGGAACGGCCATTGCCGGACTTCATACCCTGGAAAAGGGCGGCTTGCGCACCACTTTGATCAATGCGGTAGAGGCGGCCACCTTACGCGCCAAGGAGCTCGGGGATATGATGATTGATCAGTTTAATGGTAAATGAACAAACCTAACCCCTATTGGGTTTGTCACGTATACAACGGCCAGCAATGGCCGTTTGTCGATTGGAAAGATCCCGATAAAAATGCCTTACAATCTTAACGTATCTGCGGCACTCGTAGCGATGGGCCGCATCCTGCTGGGGGGGATTTTCGTATATGCCAGTTGGGATAAAATACGGGATCCGGCAGCCTTTGCGGCCATCATCGCCAACTATCAGATTTTACCTCCCATAATGGCCAATGGGGTCGCCCTGGGCTTACCCTGGCTCGAACTGGTCTGTGGCACCTGCCTGGTCGCCAACTGCTGCACACGCGGCAGCGCCCTGATTGTATCCCTGCTGTTGGGGATTTTTATGGCGGCGATGGGATACAATATGTACCGCGGCATTGATGTCACATGCGGCTGTTTTACCCTGAACGGCAAAGCCACCCACAGCATGTGGCTCTTTTTGCTACGGGATACCGTACTATTGGCCCTGGCCATCGCAATTCTGACGCTTCCCAAGGCCAATCTGCCGATTCGGGCGATATTCAGAGACGGCCAAACCAAAGGAGACGCCAACCGCCATGTTGTTTGATGTGACCTACACCACCGCTTTTGTGGCGGGCCTGCTCTCTTTTTTCTCCCCCTGTGTGTTGCCGCTGATCCCTTCCTACTTTTGTTTTATCACCGGGCTTTCATTGGAAAAACTGACGGCAGCGCAACACAGCACTATTCGCAGCAAAATTATCATCTCCACACTGGCATTTGTTTCGGGCTTCAGTATCGTGTTCATCATATTGGGTGCATCCGCCTCTTTGCTGGGTGGGATCTTAAAAAGCCATCAAGGGTGGATCCGTATAGTGGGCGGTATCTTGATTATCCTGTTCGGCCTGCAATTGAGCGGCCTATTGCGCATTCCTTGGCTCCAATACGAAAAGCGCTTGCAATTCAAACGGAAACCGTTACACTTTCTAGGAGCCTTTTTTGTAGGTATGGCCTTTGGCGCCGGTTGGACCCCTTGCATCGGCCCCATATTGGGATCGGTGCTGGTCCTGGCCCAGAACCAGGAAACCCTGGCGCAAGGGGCCTGGCTTTTGAGCATCTACTCAATCGGGTTGGCGCTGCCGTTTTTGGTGTTATCGGTGGGCATCAATTTTTTATTGGTGTTTGTTCGCAAAACGAGCAAAGTGTTGCGTTATGTCAATCCCATTGCCGGCATTCTGCTGATCGTCACCGGCTTGTTGTTGGCGACAAACAAATTGGTACTGCTATCTTTTTATTAGCGGGCAGGGGGGGAGAAACAAACGATGGTCCCAAAAATGATATGCACTGGATTGGTTTTGATGATGCTTGCAGGATCAGGTATCGCTTATGCAGACAACAATTGGAAAGGGCGTATCAACTGGCGCACTTACGATGAAGTCCAGCCTGAAGAAAAGGGCTCATCCCAGAAAATATTTATCTATTTTTTCAGCAAACGCTGCGGTTATTGCCGCATGTTGGAAAAAAAATCGTTTACCAACGATACCATTGTCAACTACATCAACCAACACTATACCCCCATAATCGTTGATACCGACAAACAGAACACCCTGGCAGCACGCGCCGGTGTCAACGGTGTACCGGATTTGCGTTTTTTAACACGCGAAGGCAAACCCATTGCCCGCTTGCCCGGATATGTCCCGCCGGATACCCTGCTCAATCTCCTGCAGTATATTCAGACGGACAGCTATAAAACGATGGCATTGAAAGATTTTGTAAAAAACAAAAAAATCGATTGAACAATTGAGCCAATCTGCAAATATCATGGGATCGTTAAATAGGATGGGCCCGAGGGAGGGTTCGAACACGTTTTTAAGGTTCTTTGCGATGCATCGATTCAATCATGCGTATGATCAAACGTCGTAAAACAGATAAAAGTACGAAAAGGCTTAACACCAACAGTGTCCATGGCATCCAAACCGCTTTTTGATAGGCCGGGTATTCACCGGCAACGCGGATACCCAGCCAACTGAACAAGACCAGTGACAGCATGACGACCAACAACAGCCAGCAAAGGGGTGTGCTGTCATACCAAGGCATCATTATTCTGCGAAACATGGGGTTGGGATCAAGTCGCATGGCACTTCCTTTCACAGTCATTTGTTGAACGCTAACATGTCAAAAGAGGTCAACGCAAGCTATGAAATATACTCTTCGTCACTGCACTTGCTCCTTGTTTTTGATCTGGATCATCATTGGTGGATGCACCGTGAAACCCAGTCTGCTTGAAATTGAGGGCCATGGCTCACCGTTGACGCCGGGGACCATCCTCGATACGGCCCAAGATAGGCTCATAAACTTTGACCAGCTGGTCCAGAGGTTAAGTCAAGCCAGGGTGATTTATGTGGGTGAGCGCCACACAGCGGTCGCGCATCATAAAGCTCAGCTGCAAATTATCCAGGCGCTGACTGAAAAAAAAGGGCATCTTCAGGTGGGCATGGAGATGTTTGACCACACCTATCAGCATAAACTGGATCAATGGTCCGCCGGTAAAATGCAGTGGCCAAAATTTTTAAAGCAAGTGCATTGGTATGCCAATTGGCGCTTTGACGACAACCTCTACAAAGATATCCTGGTCTATATTCAAACGCATCATCTCAAGCTGGTGGGAATCAATATCCCCTTTAACTTACCACCAAAAATCGCCGTGGGTGGCTTGGACAGTTTATCGGAGAGCGAACGCGCCCTGCTGCCCAAGACCATTGACACCACCCAGGCGGATCATCGTAGCTATGTCGAAAAAGTGTTCAAAAGCCATCACATCCAGGGGCGCAGAGATTTTGAAGATTTTTACGCGGCCCAATGTGCCTGGGAAGACGGCATGGCCCACACCATTGCAAACCATACAACCACGGCAACCATGGTTGTCGTGGTTGGAAACGGTCACATCGTACGGAAATTCGGTGTTCCCAATCGGGCATTTGTCCGCAACCCGGCGCCTTTTATGACGGTCTACTTAGCGACACCCCACATGACGGTTGAACGTCAGGATGCTGATTTTATCTGGGTCACGGCGGCAGAAAAGCCGACCATGCACGGCATGTAATAGGAATCGTTTTTTCGATCCACCGGATCGATCAAACCCCTCAGCTGCCCCCGTAGCCGATGGCCATCTTTTCATCCTCTACAATAATGGGCACCTTGCGCACCCCATCGGAGAGCTTCAACATCTCCTCCAAGTTCCGGGGATCGCTTTTGACGTCAATGTATCGATGCCCAGGATAAGCCGACCTGGCTTTTTCTGTATAGGGTCAACCCGACTTGCCATAAATTTTGACTTGTGCGGTCATCTCTCCTCCTTTGGTTTGATCAAATGGTTACCACTTTTAGTTTACCCTGAATTCATTCTATTTGACCAGTAGAAATCCGAATTCTATGCTTTAACCCAGTGGGAGCTGGGTCCCGCCGAGCCTATTTGGGAGCATAGGAATTAATTACAATGCATTCAAGTATTGCCTATTGACATAAAGGTGTCAATTAGCATATTAGTAATAACTAATATGATTAAAAACATTGAAACCCTGTCTGAGATCTATAAAGCTTTGGGCGACCCTACCCGTCTAAGACTGCTCAAGTTATTGATGGATCAATCCGTTGTCTTTTGTGAGGGTCGCTGCGATGGCCGGAAGTTTCTGTGCGTGGGTGCACTCGCCGACCAATTGGCCATAACCCAGTCCGCTGTATCTCAGCATTTAAAGATATTACGCCAGGTGGGCCTGGTTAAAAAAGAGCGACGCGGTGCCTTTATGCATTATTCTATCAGCTCCCAGGGTTTGCAGCACTATCGCTCCCTGGCGGATCAGACCTTGGGCAATCCATTTACGTCCGGATAGGGTCAAAATTTTTTGACCCAATATATTAGCATATGCTTATTTGATTAAACACGAAAATTAAAGGAGGACCAACCATGTGTTGCGAAATCACACAAAACACCAAATCCCCTAAGTTTGTACGTATGACGAACCAGGATTGCGGCTGCGGCTGCATCGGCAACCACCCGTCCAAGACCGAACTGGAAAAATACCGCGATCATCTCACGGTGGAATTATCATTTGTAGAAAAACAGATCCAGGTCTTGGAAAAAGACTAAAGCGTGAAAACCGGCGCACCGGCAAGGCCATGCCGGTGCGCCATCGACCAACGGCTTTTTATAGATGCCGTCCCTCTATGTTTATTAGCCGCACTTGGTAAAACCGCAAAAGTGGCAGGTCTGGCACCCCTCCTCAAAGCTGATGATCTGGCCGCACTCCGGGCAAGTCGCGCCCATCAGGCTGTTACCTTGGCCCCCTTGTTTACCCTTGCCGTTATCCAGGTAACGCCTTTCCAGTACATGGCCAATGGCGTCAGGGATGGAGAGCACCAAACCGCCGTTCTGAAAAACAGGGTGCTCACCACCAATGCCTTTGAGCTGCTCCACGATCTCTTCCGCTTTTACCCCGCTGCGCAAGGCCAGGGAGACCAATCGGCCAATGGCTTCTGTTTTAGCTGTGGTGGAACGGCCTGATTTGCCGATGGTGGCAAAGACTTCAAAAGGATGGCCGTTAAATTCGGTAACGGTAACATAAAGACGCCCCAAGCCGGTTTTGATCTTAGTGGTAAAACCTTCCAGGGTTTCCGGTCGTTTTAGGGTGGTTCCCGGAACAGGCATGGTGGTGCCGGCACTGGCGCTGGTGGAAAGCACCTGGTTACCTTTGCTGCCATCACGATAAATGGTGACACCTTTACAATCCAGCGTATGGGCCAGATCGTATATCTTGCGTACATCTTCTTCCGATGCATCATGGGGCAAATTAACCGTTTTGGAAACCGCATTGTCTGTGTGCTTCTGAAATGCGGCCTGCATGCGAATGTGCCACTCGGGTGAAATATCGTGGGCGGTCACAAAAACCTTTTTCACCTCTTCAGGGATCCCTTCCACATCGACGATGCTGCCGGTTTGGGCAATGGTGGCCATCAACTCAGGTGAATAAAAACCGTGCTTTTGGGCCGCCGCCTCAAAGTGGGGGTTGACTTCAGTCAATTTGTCGTTGTCCATCACGTTGCGGACAAAGCTGAGGGCAAACAGGGGTTCAATGCCTGAAGAGCAGTTGGCAATGATGCTCAAGGTGCCGGTGGGGGCGATGGTGGTCAAGGTTGCATTGCGCGGGGCCTCATCGGCCTCAGTGTAAATGCTGTGGGGCTGGTTGGGAAAACTGCCGCGCACGCGGGCCAGCGCCCGGGACGCCGCCTGAGCTTCAGCTTGCACAAAAGCCATGATCTCTTCCGCCAGCTCCAGTGCGGCTTCGGAGTTGTAGGGCACTTCAAGTTGAAAAAGCAGATCGGCAAATCCCATGACACCCAGACCCACCTTGCGGTTGCCTTTGACCATAGCGTCGATAGCTGCCAGAGGATATTGGGACATATCGATGGTATTGTCCAAAAAGTGAACCGAGGACCAGACCACCTCCTTGAGGGCTGCGTAATCCAATGCAATACCCTCGCTGTTGGTGGCCACCAGTTTGGCCAGGTTGATAGAGCCCAGGTTACATGCTTCCATGGGCAAAAGGGGTTGTTCGCCGCAAGGGTTGGTGCTTTCGATTTTGCCTAAATCGGGTGTGGGATTGTCGCGGTTCATGCGGTCGAGAAAAACAATGCCTGGATCACCATTGTCCCAGGCTTGTTGCACCAAAGCACCGTATACTTCCCGCGCATCCAGGCTGCCGGTGACCTTGCCGTCGCGGGGATCCACTAAATTGTAAGCCACTCCTTCTTCCACGGCCTGCATAAAGTCGTCGGTAAGTCCTACAGAGATATTAAAATTGTTGAGCTCGTCATTGTGGCTTTTACAGAAAATAAACTCCATGATATCGGGATGGTCCACTTTTAATATGGCCATATTGGCCCCACGCCGGGTGCCCCCTTGTTTGACCTGTTCAGTTGCGGTATTAAATATCTTCATGAATGAGACCGGCCCCGAGGCCACGCCCCCGGTGGTGCCCACCATACTGTTGGTGGGCCGCAACCGAGAAAAGCTAAAGCCGGTGCCACCGCCGGATTTATGAATGATTGCCGCATTCTTCAAGGTATCGAAAATGCCCTCCATGGAGTCATCCACCGGCAGCACAAAACAGGCTGCCAGCTGTCCCAAGCGGCGTCCGGCATTCATTAAGGTGGGCGAATTGGGCAAGAACTTCAGATCCGTCATAAGATCATAAAATTTATCTTCAACCAACTGCAAATCGGCGTCGGGGTTATAGATTTTATCTGCCTGGGCAATGTGGCGGGCCACACGCCGAAACATCTGGGCGATGCTTTCTGCAGCAACACCCTCTGCGTCTTTGCGCAGGTAGCGGCGCTCCAGTACGGTTTTGGCATTGTCGCTCAGCTTCAGCCCGTTGCGGATGAAAAAAGATTTTTCCAGCGGCAGGTTGCCGGTTGCCGGCAAGCCGTATTGCTCCAGGGTTTCGTTGAGTACCGCATCTATGATGGGCGCTGTGATGCGATGGATCTTCATCCCATGGATAGCCTCACGGACAAAACGGCTGATGGACAACGCTTGTTGATTGTCAATGGGGTGTTGCTGCATCAGCAGCTGAGAAAAACGATCATCATCCCAATTGTAAACACCCAAATCCACATCACCTTCATGCGTTTCGATCACTTTATTATGTTGACCCACGAGCCCTGCTCCTGTGTTGGCGGATTAAAATACCCTGCGCCATACGAAAATGGTGCACCCCTGAGCTGCCCAGCAGCACGCAACACCTCACTGGTTAATCTGTTGTCAACCCGTCTAAAATGAGTTCAAGGGTTAATGATTAGAAGTGATGGCGGCCCGAAAAACAGCTTCTTATTTTGTTCCCATACTATATATTGTATGTCAATAGTAATTATTATCAATATGTGTCGTATTTCATACAAATGCCCCCTCTATCTGGTGACATGGCCAGCGGATTGAGAGAAAGTGCAGCGCTGAGTCTTTGGCAATCTCTAAAATAGGCACACATATACAATATATAGAAAATTAAGATTGACAGACAACAATATATTGTTGTACGAATCAATCTCGCATTAGCCAATGGGTTTTATTCAAAATTCATGATCCCGGAACAGCCCGAAAGGGCTTTGTCGCCATTTTTCCTGTTAAACCCTCACCAATGGGAAGGAGCCACCCTTGTTTGAGCAAATTAAAAAACGTGATGGTCGTATTGTTGAGTTTGATTCCTCCAAAATAACCGCAGCCATAGCCAAAGCCGGCAACGCCAGCGGCGAGTTCAGCGACCGTGAAGCTCGTAAAATGACGCTCCGCGTACTGACCCTGGCCCACGAAATGCGACTGGGCCCCATGCCCGAAGTAGAAGAGATTCAGGACATCGTCGAACATGTGCTGCTCGAATCCCCTTTTCACGCCACCGCCAAGGGCTATATCATCTACCGTGAGCAGCATGCCCAGATTCGAAACATCACCACCAAAGCCCATGTGGACCTGGTGGACCACTATATCAAGCGACTGGATTGGAAGATCAAAGAGAACAGCAATATGTGCTACTCGCTTCAGGGACTCAATAACTACATCTCTTCCGACGTTACCTCGGAATACTGGCTCAATAAAATTTATCCACCTGAAATTCGTCGCGCCCACCGCAGCGGCGACATCCACATTCATGATCTGAGTTTGCTTTCGGTCTACTGCGTGGGGTGGGATTTGCAGGACCTGCTGAAAAACGGCTTTAAAGGCGTAGAGGGAAAAGTGGAAAGCGCTCCGCCCAGGCATTTGCGCTCAGCCTTGGGGCAGATCGTCAATTTTTTTTACACATTGCAAGGCGAAGCCGCCGGCGCCCAAGCGCTGTCCAACTTCGATACCTTGCTGGCCCCCTTTGTGCGTTGTGACGGGTTGAGCTACAAGAAGGTCAAACAAGCCCTGCAGGAGTTCGTATTCAACATCAACATCCCCACCCGGGTCGGTTTTCAAACACCATTTACCAATATCACCATGGACCTCAATGTGCCGGACACGCTTAAGGATCATCCGGTCATTCTCGCCGGTCAGACCACGGAAACCACCTATGCTGAATATCAGCCTGAAATGGATATGATCAATAGAGCGTTTGCCGAGGTGATGATGGCCGGGGATGCCAAAGGACGGGTCTTTACCTTCCCCATCCCAACCTATAATATTACCGCCGATTTTGATTGGGAAAATAAAAACCTGGAACCTGTTTGGCAAATGACCGCCAAATATGGCATCCCCTATTTCTCCAATTTCGTTAATTCAGACATGTCTCCCGAAGATGCTCGCTCCATGTGCTGCCGTTTGCGCCTGGACAATCGTGAGCTGCTCAAACGAGGCGGCGGTCTATTCGGCGCCAATCCCCTGACCGGATCCATTGGTGTAGTCACCTTGAACCTGCCCCGTATCGGCTTTTTGGCCGGCAATGAAGGTGAATTCTTCCAGATGCTGAAACAGCGTGTCAAATTAGCTGCAGAGAGTCTCATCATCAAACGCAAGGTGTTGGAAAAATTTACCGAAAAAAATCTATACCCCTATTCGCGCTTTTACCTTCGCGAAATTAAGCAGGGATCAGGGCTTTACTGGAAAAATCACTTCTCCACCGTCGGTCTGATCGGCATGAACGAGGCTTGCCTCAATTTTATCAATAAAGATATCGGCACGGTGGAAGGACAAGCCTTTGCGCTGAATGTAATGGATTATCTACGTGAGCTATTGGCCGAAGTCCAGGATGAAACCGGAGACATCTTCAACCTTGAGGCGACACCTGCCGAAGGGACCTCTTTCCGCTTGGCAGTGCTGGACAAGCATAAATTTGAAAATGTGATTTGTGCCAATGAAAAAGAGCATTTAAAGGGGGCTGCGCCCTTTTACACAAACTCTACCCAATTGCCGGTCAATTATACGGATGACCTCTACGAGACCCTGCAACTGCAGGACAAATTGCAAACCAAGTATACCGGTGGTACCGTATTGCATATTTTCTTAGGTGAACAAATTTGCGAGACAACCGCCGTTAAAGAACTGGTCCGCAGGGTCGCCGGCAGCTACCGGCTACCTTATTTTACACTCACCCCCACATTCAGCGTTTGCCCCTCCCATGGATACCTCAATGGCGAACAGGCGCGTTGCGCACATTGCAACCAAGAGACAGAAATTTATTCTCGTGTGGTCGGTTATCTTCGACCCATCAAGCAGTGGAACGATGGGAAACAAGCCGAGTATGCCATGCGCCAAACCTTTCGTCCTAAATCGGTGAATGCCGACATCGACAACCCCACCGTCAAGGTGGTGCAATCAAGAGCCAAAACAGCAGCCAAAGCCACTGTATCCAAAGCGCCCACCTTGGACGAAGCCGCCATTGAAGCCCAAATCGAAGCGGCCCGTTAATGCGGCAGAGGGGTGGTATGGACGTCGCCGGCATCCAAAAAACCTCGTTGATCGACTACCCGGGCAAACTGAGCTGCGTGATTTTTTTATCGGGCTGCAATTTTTCCTGTCCCTACTGCCACAATCCTGAATTGGCTCAAGGGCTTTATCCCCAGCGGATCAGCCTGGAGCATTTGACCGCTTTCTTATCTCATCGTAAAAACCTGCTGGATGGTGTGGTGATTACCGGCGGTGAACCCACGCTACATGAGGATCTGGCTGAATTGTGCCGCGTTATCCGTGACATGGGCTACGCGGTTAAGTTGGATACCAACGGCAGCCGTCCTGAACTCTTGGCCCACCTGATCGAGACCCATTGCCTTGATTACATTGCCATGGACGTTAAAACGGCATTGGATGCCTATGGCCCCCCCCTGTGTCCGGCACATGCCGGCGCTAAAGTCGCCCAAAGCATCGAACTCATTAAAGCCGGCCGCCTGGCTTATGAATTTCGCACCACCTGTGTGCCCCCTTTTATCGATGAAGATCGTATGGTGCGTTTGGCTGCCGCTATCCAAGGTGCCCGCCTGTATACCTTGCAATCCTTTCATACGGCCCCAATGCTCGATGCCGACTACTTTAAAAACCAGCCGCCGGGCCTGCCGCCGGAGACATTAATGCGCTTGCAGAGTGTCGCAGCCCCTTTTGTCGAGCGCTGCACCATCCGTTGACCTAAACGTATATTATTTCATAATTTTTTATTCACCCACTGTACGCCATTCATTTATTGCCTTGACTTTCCATTTGGCCTTTTTTATGTTGGATTTGGTACCAGAATTTGCAGCGCACCCAAACAATTGCTTCACCCCGTGCTTGCGGCCGGTTGAACTTCTGTGCAGCGACACTTGACCTGTCTGGTACCCCTTCTTAAAGCCAAACGACCGAAAAGTCGTTAGCCATATATCGATCGGCAACAAGACTGATAATCCAACCCACTATCACTAAAAACAATAGTTGTTACAGCGGGTTAAACTGTATTCCAGTCCATCCGGCAAGCCATATTTACCTTAAAAGGAGACCGCTATGACCAATGCATATCAAACCGCCTATGATCAGTCGCTTGAAGATCCTGAAGCCTTTTGGGGAAAAGCGGCTGAAAATATCTCTTGGATCAAGCCTTGGGACAAGGTGTTGGACGACAGCAATCCGCCTTACTATCGCTGGTTTAGCGGTGGTCAACTCAACACCTGTTACAACGCCTTGGATTACCATGTTGACAACGGTCGAGGCAATCAGTTGGCCCTGATTTACGATAGTCCGGTCACCAATACCATCAAACGTTTTACCTATATAGAATTGAGAGACGAGGTCGCTGCCTTTGCGGGTGTACTCAAGGCCCAGGGTGTGGAAAAGGGTGACCGGGTAATCGTCTACATGCCCATGATACCCGAAGCGGCCATCGCCATGCTGGCTTGTGCCCGTTTAGGGGCCATTCACTCGGTGGTTTTTGGTGGTTTCGCTGCCAAAGAGCTGGCCACCCGAATTAACGATGCCAAACCCAAAGTAATTGTATCCGCCTCTTGTGGGATTGAAGTCAAAAAAGTGATCCCTTATAAGACATTGCTGGATGGTGCCATCGATCTTGCCGCCAGCAAACCTGAAAAGTGTATTATTTTGCAGCGCCCTATGGAAAAAGCCGAGCTGACAGCCGGCCGGGACATCGACTGGGCGGAAGCCGTTTCCAGCGCCGCACCGGCCGACTGCGTCCCGGTAGCGGCCACCGACCCACTCTATATTCTGTACACCTCGGGCACCACCGGCCAGCCCAAAGGCGTCATTCGTGACAACGGCGGCCACGCCGTGGCGCTCAAATGGACCATGCAAAACATCTACAATGTAGATGCCGGCGATGTCTATTGGGCCGCCTCGGATGTCGGTTGGGTTGTGGGCCACTCCTATATTGTCTATGCCCCCTTGCTGAGTGGTTGCACGACCATTTTATTTGAGGGCAAACCCATTGGCACCCCCGATGCCGGTGTTTTCTGGCGGGTGATTTCAGAACACAACGTTAAATGCCTTTTTACCGCCCCTACTGCCTTTCGCGCCATCAAACGTGAAGATCCGGAAGGCGCCCTGATCAAAAATTACGATATTTCCGGTTTTAAGGCCCTCTTTTTGGCCGGCGAGCGTACGGATCCGGACACTTTACGCTGGGCCCAGAATAAGTTGAATGTGCCGGTTATCGATCACTGGTGGCAAACCGAGACCGGTTGGGCCATTTGTGCCAATTGCATGGGGTTGCATGAATTCCCCATCAAGGAAGGTTCACCCACTAAAGCCGCGCCAGGATGGAATTTGCAAGTGCTTGATCCAGAAACCATTGAACCGGTGAAACCCGGCGAAATAGGCGCCCTGGTAGTTAAGCTGCCTTTGCCGCCGGGGGCGTTGCCCACGCTGTGGAACGATGATGAACGTTTCATTCAATCCTACATGAAAGAGTTCCCCGGTTACTATAAAACCGCCGATGCAGGCTTTATCGATGACGAGGGGTACGCATTTGTGATGGCCCGTACCGATGATATCATCAACGTGGCGGGACACCGACTCTCCACAGGCGCCATGGAAGAGGTCCTGGCCGATCATCCTGATGTAGCTGAATGCGCCGTGCTGGGCGTCGATGACCAGCTCAAGGGCCAGGTGCCGGTTGGCTTTATGGTGCTCAACGCAGGTGTAGAGCGCCCCAAGGAAGAGATCATCCGGGAAGCCATCCAAATGGTTCGCGACCGTATCGGACCGGTGGCCTCATTTAAAACAGCCACTGTGGTCAACCGGCTTCCGAAAACACGATCGGGAAAAATATTACGCGGCACCATTCAGAAAATCGCCGATAACAAAGAGTGGAAAATGCCGGCCACCATTGATGATCCGGTAATTCTCGATGAAATTGAGGCAGCGCTGAATGGTATCGGTTTGGCCAAATCCCGATCCTAGCAGATAGGGCTGAAAGAGAAACACGGAGGGATCGCGCGCTTGAATCGGCAGGGCCATGGCCATTTCGGAACCGCCAACAGGCGGCCTTAAGGTTGTGCGGCCAACCCTTCACCAACGAAGGCCATGGCCCTGCCACCTCAATCATCTCAAAAGCCCAAAAAAATGGGGGAAGCGTCAAACTCCCCCCATAGGTTTTCATTTTCATTCGCAATCACCGAAAGCCACACATATCGGCAACCGGTTGATTGGGATGGTGCGCTACTCCTTCGGCTTCATATGATCAGGCACAACCACCATTTTTAGCAGCAAGGGTTTTAGAAACGACCAACGGATGCCGTCTTTGTATATCTCTTCCATATCCCGGATGGCATCCCAGCAGTTGTGGCAAGGTGAAATGACCAGTTTGGCACCGGTGGCCAGAATCTGGTTGCGTTTGATAATCAGTCCTTTATTGCGTTGCTCACGGTAGTAACCGATGCCGTTAAATCCGCCACCGCCGCCGCAGCAGAAGTTGTGCTCTTTGCAGGGGGTCATTTCACGGAAATCTTCAGCGATATAACTCATGATTTCACGGGCGCAATCGGACAACCCCCCGTTGCGAATATAATTGCAAGAGTCCTGATAAGTGACCGGTTCTTTAATCTTTTTGTCCGGGTCGATCTTGAGCTTGCCGGTCCGCAATGCTTCGGCGACCCACTCAACATAATGAAAGCTTTCGATGGGCGTTTTGCCACTGGTTATCCCTGCCCAATAGGGCCCTTCCAGTACGGTGGCCCGATAGGCGTGTCCGCATTCAGTCACCACCATGCGTTTGGGCTTGAGTCGTTCCATGGCCGCATAAACGTTTTCCACCTGCATTTTACAAGCGGCCCAGTCGCCGGCAAACATGGCCAAACTGGTCTCTTCCCAGCCTTCGCTGGGGACAGTCCAGTTTTCACCGGCCAGGTGAAAAAGCACTGCCGCTTCAGCCAAATCTTCGGGGTAGTGTTTGACTTCACGAGCGTTAACTGTGTAAATGATATCCGCATCGGGTTTATCGATGGGGAATTCCAGTCCGGGCCAATCCTCTTCCCACTCTTCGCACATCCATTCGCAAGTTTCAGTCCAATCTTCGGTGGACACATCCATTTGGGCCCGATAGATGCGATGCATGCCCGCACCGATTTTCAGTTCCCAGGGCACAAAACCCTGCGAGTAGCAAAGGCCCCTCAGGTAGCCGAACATTACCCCCATATCGATACCAAAGGGGCAGTAGAGGGCACAGCGGTTGCAGCAGGTGCATTTGGCCCAAGCCGTATCCATGACATGGCGCATGAACGCATTGTCGACTTTTCCTTTGCGCTTGACCAGCTCGCCCAAAGTGGATTGAATCTTATAGGATGGTACCTGCTCGGGATCATTGTCGTTGGCCAGATACAAAAAGCAGCTTTCGGCACACATCCCGCAGTGGGCACAGATCTCCAACCAGCTCTTTAATCTGGACTTTAAACTCTTCTGGATGGCAGCCCAGAGGGCATCACTGTCCACGTCCAGCGATTTCATCTCTTCATAGTACAGCTTGCCGCTTTTGTCGGCCAACAGGGCATGCAGTTGTTCTTCCGTATCCACTGTCTGTCTGTTGCAAAGTGTTCCTTCAGGCATAATACTTTCCTACCTTTTTAAATATTTTCCATCCAATCCAAGTTCATGGGACTTATCTTCAAGCCAATAAACTCGTCTCTGGAATCTAAACAATGAGCTCATATTCAATTCTTTCCCTTGAAGCGCCGGAGGGCTCCAGAGCCAAGGCGACCAAAGGTGAAGCCGTATCAACCATACTGCGAACCCTTGGCAACGCAGGATTTGGCGTCTTGCTCCATGCTTTGCCTTGAAGCGCCGGAGGGCTCCAGAGCCAAGGCGACCAAGGATGAAGCCGTATCAACCCATACTGCGAACCCTTGGCAACGCAGGATTTGGCGTCTTGCTCCATGCTTTGCCTTGAAGCGCCGGAGGGCTCCAGAGCCAAGGCGACCAGGGGTGAGGCCGTATCAACCATACTGCGAACCCTTGGCAACGCAGGATA
>JBNKKB010000167.1:0-1963 GCA_050291605.1 Desulfobacteraceae bacterium
TGAATCGCCCGGCGGTCTGAACAATGTTTTTCCGCAAGGCCGTCTGGGGATCGATTTGATTGTGATGGGCAACGGGCTGCGCGATGAAAAAATCGTTTATCCAGCCCAAGGATTGCAGTTCGGATGCGCGTCGATGAGCCGCATCCTTGGTTTCAAAGCGTTCAAAACGCACTTTACACAGACCGTCTCCATCGATGAAGGAATAAGCATCCAGGCCTTGTTTAATTAAGCCCGCAGCATAAGCGGCCGCCCGCTCCGTGGTGGAGAAGGCGCCGACCTGAATCGTGTATTGAATGCTGGCAAGCTCGCTGTGAATGATCGTCGGTTCGGCAGGTGAAGACGAAGATGGTGCTTGGGCTGGTGCAGGTGCGGGAAAAGTCTCCAATACTGCAGGCGCCGCGCAGGATGCCAAAGTACTTACCAATAGGGCTAAAATTAAACGCACCTGCCATTTGCCACAGGAATATGGAGAACTGAAGAAATCCATCGTTTCTTTGGACGGTCTGAAGCTAATCCTCAATCAATGCATAACGGCCCACTTCACCCCAATGTTGCATAAAAAAAAGATGGCCTGAAATGGACCCGATCCTCAAGTTCACCATGGGTTTATTCCTCGCAAAGTGCTTCAATGCGGTATAGCTCTAACACCCATATGGGGTTGCCAACCTTTTGCCATCTTTTTTATGCAACATTGGGGTTTATGCAACATTGGGGTTCACTTTTCCTGCCATCTGGGCGGCCTTTTTTCGAAGAATGCGGCCACCCCCTCCTTGGCATCATCGGTGGAACAAAGCCGAGCAAAAGCCTCATTCATATAATCGAATTGCTGGGCATAGGTCATATCGCTGGAGGCATAAAAAGCCTGCTTTGCAATCTGCAGGGCTACCGGGCTTTTGCCGGCCAAATTCTCAGCCCAAGCCAGGCCTTCATTCTCCAAATCATCTTTAGCTACGATGCGATTGATCAACCCCATCTCAAGGGCTTGAGACGCCTTGATCAGCTCACCAAAAAATAAAAGTTCCAGTGCTTTTTTACGGCCGACGGATTTTGATACGGGGATAACAGGTCCCACACAATTAAGTCCCACATTGATAGCCGTCAGCCCCATGCGGGTATTTTCAGCGGCAATAGCCAGGTCCGCAGCGGCAACCAGGCCGGCACCGTTGGCCGCCGCAACGCCGTGCACCTGGGCGATCACCGGCTTTTTCATTCTTGAAATGGCCACCAGCGGCCGCTCCATGTGCTCAACCCAGCCCTGATACTGAAGGGTTGATTTGCCGGCCAGTTCGTTAACATCGATACCCGCACAAAATGCTTTACCGGCGCCCTTGAGACGTATTACGCGCACCTGAGGATCATTATCAAATGCCTGTAATGCCAGGAATAATTCTTCGGCAAGTTGGCTATTGAAGGTGTTGAGCTGTTCCGGACGATTCAGTGTGATTGTCCCCACAAAACGGTCATTCATTTCCTCAATAAGGTATTGGTATGACATAGCGCCCCCAAGTGAAAAATATGCTCAACCGTTAATCCAATCAGCCATCTTACCATACAACTTCCATCGGACGAAATGAGAGAAATTCTATCATGTATAGAAAATTACACCAATAAAGGCCATGCAGCGTGATACAAGGGCGCTAAGCGAGTAAACACTCTGGCGACATCCTCGGCAATATTCTTTTCTGCCGCTAAAGCTTCTTGTTTTGCCGTCCTCTTTGCGATCTCAAGGTTGACCATGCCGTCTGACGTCGATATGGATCCGATAAACTCGGAAATACTGTCGATGCATTTCATTTCCAAACCATCGGCCAAGTACCATGCACCATTTTTTGACACAAGAACCTCCGGGTGCGCATCTGCTCCATTACAAATTGTGAGGCTATTTTCTTCGGCGAGCAATAGCAGATGGCGATTGTTTTCTTCCTGAGCCAACCAATCCATAAAGGCGTCCCAACACTTGGCG
>JBNKKB010000168.1:0-25360 GCA_050291605.1 Desulfobacteraceae bacterium
CCAGCTAAATCCGAATCGCTGGGATTCCGCTATAAGGGCGGATGAAACTTGATATTGTTACCCAGTGGGTGACCGCACATGGCGAAAGCTGTGCACCTCTCTGCAAGGCTTGCTTTGGCATTGAGGAGAATGGATGAACAGTGAGTCTTCTGGCGAAGCTTGCTTCAGCCTCAAGCAGTAAATCCGCGGAAGTCCCGCATGAGCAAAGTGTAGCCGACAGCTCATTAGCGAAACTCACGGGCAAAACCAGTAATGGAGGTCCGAAGCTGAGTGGAGCGAGAACACAGGCTCTGTATTGAGCCCTGAAAAATGTATAGTTGTGGACAGAAGGATAATCCGCCAGAGGCGGAGAAAGCCGACACTCTGGATTTTGTGGAAGGCAGCAGACCTGAATGCGCTATGGCGAGTGTTCAGGTCACCACCGGGGTCTGAGACCAGGGCATGTTTTCAAAGAGGGAGCTCGGGAACTGGGGAGACCCGGAAGTGGCCTTGTTGCGGCAAGGTATCAGGGGCGGAAAGCGAGGAGCGAACAAACCTGAGATAAGCTTTCGGGAGTCTTAGCGGATCATAGTACCGATGTTCGAAGTAATTCGGACGGGAAGGTGGGGAAGTGCCGCCCAAGCGACCCACTGTAGGGAAGGAGAAGCCGGGTATAACGTTTCTCTGGAAGGAACTATGGGAGATACACAGAGGTCACAAACCATATCAACAGACAACCAGAGAATTGCGCCGCAGGATGCACGCAAGTCCAGGGGAAGCGATGGCCCGCCACTTTTGGTGAAGGAGTCTTCGCTTGTTCGAGTTAAAATGCTGGCTGAGACGGACCCGAACATGATGTTTTCGTCTCTGGCCCATCGGATCGATCTGTTTCTGCTGAAGAAATCGTTCCGCCAGCTGCACAAGAACGAATCCACCGGGGTGGACAAGATCACGGCAAAGGAGTACGCCAAAGATCTTGATCAAAAGCTCTATAATCTACATCAACGGCTGCGGAGAGGACAGTACGTTGCACAACCGGTTAAGCGCATCTGGCTGGAAAAGGAAGACGGTAAACTGAGACCTATTGGGATACCCGCCCTGGAGGATAAAATCGTCCAGAAAGCGGTAACGACCCTATTGGGGCTTGTATATGAGCCGCTCTTTCATGATTTCTCACACGCATTTCGTCCGGAGCGAAACCAGCACAAAGCACTCTCGGAGCTTCGGGAGAGGTGCTATCAAAAGAACATCAACTGGATTTTGAGTGCAGATATTACCGGACTGTTCGACAATATCGACCACCGACTCTTGAGGGAGGCCATTCAACATAGGGTAAACGACGGCGGCATTATCAGGCTGATCGGCAAGTGGTTAAACGCCGGCGTGTCGGAAGGCGGCGAGATCGTATACCCTGAAAAGGGAACCCCGCAAGGCGGTGTGATATCACCGACGCTCAGCAACATTTTTTTGCACTATGTTCTGGACGAGTGGTACGTCAAGGAGGTCGAACCCCGAATGGAGGGAAAATGCTTTCTGATCCGTTGGGCGGATGATTTCATTATGGGTTTTCAGATGGAATCGGACGCAAATCGGATGATGGAAGTGCTGCCGAAACGGTTCAACCGTTTCAAGCTGGATCTTCATCCGGAAAAGACTCGATTGATACCATTCGGAAAGCCGCCGCGAAACGGGAAGCCAGGTGGAACCTTTGATTTTCTAGGCTTCACCTTCTATTGGGGCAAAAGCCTCAAGGGGAACTGGGCAATCAAGAAACAAACTGCCCGGAAACGGCGGAACCGTTTCATGCGGTCACAGTGGCGTTGGTGCAAGGATAATCGCCATGAACCCATGAAGCTTCAGCATGAGACACTATGCAGCAAGCTCCGGGGTTTCTATCAGTACTTTGGCGTTCGGAGTAACTTCAAGGTGCTGGAAGTCGTGTATGAATACACCCAAAAGGCGTGGCGTCGCTGGCTTGGTGAACGGGATCGGGATGGGTACATCAGTCATAAGGAATTCAATAAAATTCTTGAGACGTATCCACTGCCGTTACCGCGAATCGTCCATAATATCTAAAACTGCAGGGAAGCAAAGTTATACGCCAACCGGGGTGTCGCCTGGTTGGTTGACGGCTCGGTAAAAAGGGCCTGAACCGAGGAACCGTATGAGGGAAATCTTCAAGTACGGGTCTGTGGGGAGGGCGCCGGGTAACCGGTGCCTTTACCTGGAAGGGGACAGCAAGGGCCGGGCCACTAAAAGGTGTCGAGCGTTAACAGGCAATTAAATGTTTACATGGCCAAATGGAAGTACTTGCTGCCCCTGACCATGCGCCCACTGATGCCGGGTGTTAAGGTTCGATGAGCAATGAATTCAAAATCCAAGAAGACTTTAATAACAATAAGGGGTCTTTTGGGGACGCCCCACACATTTTCATATTTAAAGGATTTAAATTGGGCTGCTCTCAAAATATGGAAATATGAAGGCCGTCCCGCTAAGGATCCATTCTGTAGAGAATTCTCGCAGGCCCATAGAAACATAGCTAAACTTTTAGACAGTTGCTTTTATTTTTCACTTGAAAGCTTACAACTTTTGTGCCAAGCATCGCATTGTTTCCCACAAAATTGCTTAAAACTCTGTTCTGTTCCTGCCCTGTTGTGCTTATGTAGGCTTGTTGCATTATTACCCAAATAAAACGATCAATTAAGTAAGGCCCCCAGGCATTTCGGTCGTTTATAAATACAAACTATCAACATACAAGGATCAAAATCTATGGCTTTTGACGCATTTATCAAGATCGACGGAATTGAAGGCGAAAGTACGGATGATAAACACCAGAGTTGGATTGAGATACAATCTTTTGGATGCGGCCATTCTCAGACAGTGTCGAAAACGGCCAGCAGTGTGGGCGGTGCCAGTGCGGAAAGGGCGGACTTTCAAGACTTTTACTTTGAAAAGTTTTTAGATAAGGCAACACCGAAATTGGCGCTTGCCTGTGCTGATGGAACGCATATCAATAAAATTACGGTTGAGCTGTGCAGGGCCGGAACAGACAAGCTCAAATACATGGAATTTACAATGTCCAACTGCATCATCGATGAGTATTTGGTTACCGGTGATGGAGAAGACAATATCCCCCTTGAGACCATAGGCGTCAATTATGGAAAGATTCAATGGTCGTACACCCAGCAAAAACGGGCAGGAGGCGTTGCCGCAGGAAATATAGCTGCAGGTTGGGATCTGGAAAAGAACTGCAAGGCATAGTTTCGCGGTGACTAAAGGAGGTTCATTTTGCCGGGATATAAACTTAGCGACTTAAGATACACTGTCACATATTCACAGCCCATAAAACCGGTGGGGACAAAAGGTAAAAAGGTGGGGGCTTTAGCGGATGCAATCAATTTCGGTGTGAACAAATTGTCCGAGCTTGGGCTTAAGCATCAGGTCGAAAAAAAACTCGAAAAGATGTACACTGATATACGTAAGGCAATGAAAAACCATACAGGCGTATTGGTTGTTGTTCAATATCAACAATGGAAAAGCCCGGACGCTGCCGGGAACAATCCACTTCAACTTCTATCCATTACTATTGGCCCGCCTGCGAGTAACCGCCAAAGCGCAGCCAGGCAGTATATGAGGCTGGAAAAACTGACTACAATAAAACAGGGGCCGGATAGAGGTATGGTTTATGGCCCTAAAGAATTTTTGTGGTTCACAAGGAACTTGACAAAAAAAGAACAAAGGGAAGAACAAGAACGCATTAATAAAACACAGGGGGAACTATATTGGAAATCAGCCCGTTAAAACGAAATCTGTCATTATCATTTTGTTTGTTGGGAATAATCCTGATTATTGTGGTAGGTTGTCATTCCAAGAGTCCCGAAGGTAGTCCGTCTGCTGAGTTTGAAACCAATGATTTCAACAGTGAATTTTCACCGCAAGATGTTCAAAATATAAAAAATGCCGCAACCAGAACACTCCTGCCGACTGTTTCCGGCAAAGACAAAGAAGAGCTTACCAAAATTATTAAATATCTGAATGATACGCAGAAAAGAGCCCCTGCTTATTTTGAAGTGTCGAAAAACAGCATCGAATTTTTGAAAACATTGATGCAATTAGCCCTTATGGAGGGCAGGCTGAAGCCGAACGATTTTAATGCGAACTTAAATATTTCAATACAATATCTTCAAATTGCGCGAACGATAAGGCAGTTTGACCCATCAGAAGCAGATAGGCGCACAAGTATTGAATATGAAAAAAAAGGTCTCCAAACAGCCAATGATCTGGTTAAAAAATTTCCAGAGAATGGGATGTCATACGGTCATTTAGCTCATTCTCTTTATACAATCGAAAGCGACACACAAAAGGCATTGGAATTGTTCAAACGCTGCTTGGAGCTTAATCCAGAATTAGGATTCTGCAAAGAGAACTATGATAATCTGCGTGAAGAATTAAAAAAATAAAACCGCCGGATCTTTTTGGGACGCCCCACACATTTTGATTCATGAGAAGCAACTCACTTTTGATCAAATCAGCCCGATATACGATGAGCAATACCTCCAAAACGCTCGTAAAATAAGGACGAAAATAAGCGGAAAATAAGGGACGCTCCCAACTTTTAAACATTGGTGTTTTCAAGCTTGTAGCCACCCTCTTTTACCAGTGTTTTACCGCGCAATACGGATTTACTGATAGCGGTTGGTGAAACTTCAAACCTTCGTGCCAATTCCGATATGCTTATGTGCAGTTCATTAACCGCCCAATAGCATAACAAACTCCTGGCAGCAACGATTTGCCGGTACTTTCCTTTAGACCATACCTCTTCAACAGAGATATTCATCAATACCGATACGTGGTTTGCAATAACATTAAGATCGACACCGCTGGCTTTTAGGCGGTAGCGCCTTTCAAAGGCTTCCTTGCTCTGCTTTAAGACCGCTTGAACAAAATCAGAATCCCCAAGGATACGCTCATCACCCTTCATGTAAGCCTTGGCCCTGCGCAACGCCTTAACCGCCGACCAGCCACCCGCACTGCGAATAAGACCGCCGCCGGTCAGATCCGGCCGCTTTCCCATGGATAACCCCTTTTGGATAAATTGCCGGTATCTTTTCCTTGCCTTGGCCCGGCCTTTTGCAAAACGCAACAGCACATCATCGGCTTTTTGCCAGTCATTGCTCTTTTTCCCCATCAGCACGCTGTGACCAGCATATGAATGTTTGTCCAATTGTCCCAAATTTGAAATCAACTTTGCACGTAATGGGTTCAAGTGGATATAACGAACCAGTTCTAAAAAATACGGCTCTTCCTGGCACAGGATGGATTTATATCGATTCTGAAAAAGATGACCGGAGCGACGGTGTCGGCGATTGTAGTTCATGGCGTATCCGGTCAACAGGCGCCGCATGACTGTGGAGATTGGAACTTGGCCGGTCCGCAGAAGCAGGTGGAAATGATTCGGTATCAGAGCCCATGCAAAACAGGCGGTAGCAGTGTCATTTAATACGGTGCCAAGCCGTTCTAAAAAAATGTTCCGATCCGCATCATCATCAAATATCTTGCGGCGACCTATTCCCCTTACAATGATGTGATGAAGCGCTCCCGGTGCATCTATGCGAGCTGATCTGGGCATAGCATTTATGCTTAGCAAATAACGATTATACAGGCAAGTTTAAATGTTGGGAGCGTCCCTTATTTCCCCCGTCCCTTATTTCCCCGTCCCTTATTTCCCCCCAGCACTGCAGCCGGTGGCAAAATATGGACTAAACTGTTACATTTCCCTTATTTCCGTGCCCCTTAATTGGGCATGGCGCTTAACAAAACAACACTTTTTATATGGTGGGATTGGAAAGCCATATATCAAGGTCTGCGGCATAAAAAAAATGCCCTGTCCCATATACCTGCCCAGCCGCACCGTGCTGCAAACTGGGAAATGCACCCGTAAGACAAGGAACGAGGCGCAACCTCAGATATAGCCGTTGTCGGTGCCAAATGCGGCCTGTTCCACTGCGGAGAAGCTTGTCCCGCGCGCCGTCGGTCCCATCCACAGGACGTCGGTCCGGCCGGCAACATCGGTTCCCCGGTAGAGGCCCTGCTTGAAGTAGGAGTCGTTAGGATCGGTGGCCGCGGAGTCGGAGATGTAAAGCACTTCGGAGAACGTGGTCTCTCCCTCGTTGCGGCGATAGAAGTAGATGTCGCCTGTGGAGAAATCAATCGAGATGACGAAATCCACCCATTCACCGAGGCGAATCTGACCGAGGTCTTGTGGGCCTCCCGAGGTCGTGTAGTAGAATTTCTGGCCCTCGCTCGCAAACCGGACGCCCGCGTGCATGCCCGCGAAGTAGCCGCCGGAGGTGTCGTGGAACTGGAACACGAGCGACCAGCTCTCTGAGTTTCCACTCAGGAAGGTGCCCGCCCACGACGAAGGAAAGTAGTAGCTCAGGGCGAAGAATTGTCGGCCCGACGTATTGTTCTCGTAGATGATGTTGCCGCTCGGATCCTGCATGAACAGGACTTCTGAGCGCTCGCCACTTGAGCCGATCGGATCGTCGTCCGGGTTCACCTCGACGCGGACAGCGACCTTGCCGTGCCACGTCTGGAAGGTCGGGTCCACCTGGATGCGGCATCTATCCATCGCCTGCCATCCCCTGAAGCCACCCGCCTGATCGAGGTGCTCCCAGTCGGTCAAAAACGACACTCCCGCCGGAAGGGTGGACGGGGCCGGCAGGTTGTACGCCTCGGTCGTGCTGGAGGTACCGGTGCAGATGCGCTCCGTCGGTAGCGCGTCGCCGGCGCCGATCTCCAGATCGCCAGCATCGGTCCCCGGCTCACCGGCACAGCCTACCGAGAGGAACAGACATGACAAGACCACCCAGTTGCAGACGTGCTCTTTCATTTTCTATTCCTTTCTCATGCCTTCCATTGCTTGTTGCCCGGCACGACGTAGACCGTTTTACCTGCCGCCTCGAGCTGGGTCAGGACCTCGACCATCCCCTCGTGGCTCTGGCGGGCGCCATCCTTGGTCAGGTCGCCAGCCACCAGCAGCACGAAGTCGGCGTTCGATGCCCCGATGCCCTCAGGGAAGAACTTGCTTTTTGCGCGACCGAGTATGTCAAAGCGGCGTTTTTGTGTCAATACCTATATGAATACAACATGTTGAGCGGCGTTCAATCCACCAGAAAATCCTTATAGGTCCATAATTGTCTCATCCCTGAATTTAACAGCCCATCTTACCGCCAAGCCGGAAAATTGCCAAATTATAGCTTAGCGGCGTATGGCTTGGGGGTCGGGACGTGCTAAGCACGTATAATTATTACAATAAGCGACATTTTACCCATTAGATTTTGGCCAAATTAAGGTTATAAATGTTTAATAACAGGTTGTTACCGTGGCCCGACCCCCACGCCCCATTCTTGTATGGCGTTTCTGTTCGTCGGCTCACAGCTTTGCACTCGGGCTTCCTTCAGACAGCCCCTCGCGAGGCTGCCTTTGCCGTCGGCTAATGTTTGGATCAATTCTATGGGAGCATCGATCGGGTTCACACATAGGGGACTTGCACCCCATTAGTTCACGCCCATGCCGGGCGTTCACCTTTTTCTACACCTGACCGGTTATACGCTGCGCTTCAAACCGCCAGGTGAAAATGGCGTTGGGTTTCTATATCGAAAGGTATTGACATCTGTAATACCAATAGTTATACTTTGTGTATTAACTGGAGGTACCAAAAATGCCAAATGTAAAAACAGCAATATCAATTGAAAAACCTATTTTTGAAAAGATGGATATTCTTGCTAAAAATCTAAATATTTCAAGAAGTCGGCTTTTTACGATGGCTGCTCGGGAATTCATACAGCGCCACAATAATATTGAGCTTCTTAACTTGCTTAATGAGGCATACGAAGATTCATCCGAGACTGAACCAATGGTTGCTATAATGCATTCAAATCATTACAGAATGGTAAAAGATCAATGGTAATCAACCAAGGGGATGTTTTTTGGATAGATTTCAGCCCCCCTAATGGATCAGAGCCTGGTTATCGGCATCCTCATCTTGTCATTCAAAACAACCTCTTCAATCGTAGCCGAATCAATACTGTTGTTGTTTGCACCCTCACATCCAATATGAAAAGAGCCAATGCGCCTGGCAACGTAGCTCTAAAAAAGGGCGAAGCGAACTTGCCCAAAAAAAGCGTCGTAAATATCTCACAAATTTTTACTGTGAATAAAAGCAATTTGTCTGAAAAAATAGGAACTTTGTCAAAAGATCGTATCTTCCAGGTTCTTCAAGGCATTAAATTGCTAACTGAACCTAGAGAGGTTGATTAAAATATTGCGGCCAAACCCAATCGGGCAGCCGGGGAGTTTTATCCCCCCAGCCCCCACACCACCCCAGCAAGCGGGTCCGCACTGGGCGGTTCCCAGAGCCATCCGGGCCGCAGCCGGGATATTGAATGATCAACCCTAGCTCTTTGAAAAGAAACTACAGGCGACCATCAGGGGCATAGCAGATTCATATTGCGCCGAGCAAGAAATAATGGGCCTGATCGGCCATGACTGCTTGAGCCTATGATCACTGGCACCTGCTGTGAGTTCGGCCCTTCACCATGTCCCGGGCATTGCCCCGGGCGTTGGGCTACTATGGCCTGAAGCTGACTTCTGCCTGCTACTAGACCGGTTACCCGGAGACTCGGCCTTATATGACGTTTCAGTTCGTCGGCTCACAGTTTTGCGCTCGGACTTCCTTCAGACGGGGCCTCGCGACATCGCCCTTGTCGTCGGCTAATGTTTGGGTTAAGATCCAATGATCGTAACCGGGTTCACACATAGGGGACTTGCACCCATAAGTTCACGCCCATGCCGGGCGTACACAACCGCATAGCAGCGGACCGGGAATACGATGGCATTTTCAGCTTTTTCGCAGTCATCATTGAATTTTACATTTTCATAGTCCTTGGTCGTTTTCCCGTCCGGTCATGCAGTGCGTTGGCATTGCTCAATAGATAGAATTAAAATGATAAAAGAAGCTATGCAGAGTGACTGTGAAGTCTTAGCGAAGCTTATCCGCGATTCATTCCGCGATGTAGCGCGACGGTTTTCATTGACACAGAAAAATTGCCCAAAACATCCATCAAATTGCACTTCATCCTGGATTAAATCAGATTTCTCACGCAGTGTCCTGTACTACATTTTCTATGTGGATGAAAATCCGGTTGGTTGTGTGGCCATTGAAAAAATAAGTGCCGATGTTTGCTATCTTGAACGTCTTTCGGTCCTTCCTGAAATGCGCGGCAAGCATCTTGGAATCAGGCTTGTTCAACATGCATTAGAATATGCTGCATCGAAAGGCGCCCGCAAGGTCAGTATCGGTATCATTGACGAACAGACAGAATTGAAAGAGTGGTATATTCAACTTGGTTTTGTTGTTACCGAGATAAAAAGATTTCCACATCTGCCTTTTACAGTCTGTCTAATGGAATTTGAAATAAATGGGCTATCATCGGCGTTCACAGAACCGCGAGAACCATGCCGCCTGTGACGCTGGACGACGAAAGAAGAGAAATGAAGAATTTATTTCCTGACCCTATCAAAAATTTGCCGGAAGCCGATATACCGCTTGCGGGTATCAAAGCTTATTTGTCTCAATCGAATGCTCATCAATTGATTTTTATGCAATTTGAAAAAGATGTGGATCTTCCGGAACACGCGCATGCCGCTCAAGTTGGCTTTGTCCTTAACGGGACGATTGAACTGTCCGTTGATGGTGTTACAAAAGAGTACGGGAAGGGTGACATCTATTATATTCCCGAAAATGTAAACCATTCAGGCAAAATCCATGCTGGATATGCAGACATTACCTTTTTTGATGCACCTGATCGCTATAAGGTAAAGGCGTAACAATTCTTTTCATAATCCCGGTGTGCAGCGGATGGCAAGGACCCTGCATCCGCCGACACCGGCCGAAAAACATAAATTGTTGAGACCGCGTTGTTCGCATAGCAGTCTCCAGCAAAAGCTGCAAAGGCCGGAGGGCGTCAGAGCCAAGGCGACCGGGAGTGAAGCCGTAGTCACACTACCGCGAACTCCCGGCAACACAGGATATGGCGTCCCAGCAAAAGCTGCAAAGGCCGGAGGGTGTCATAGCCAAGGCGTCCGAGGGTGAAGCCGTAGTCACACTACCGCGAACCCGAGGCAACGCAGGATATGGCGTCCTCCGGCCTTTGCAGCAGCATGACTTCGTAGCGGTTCAGCTCCCCATCCATCTCTTTAGCGCCGGGCAGCAGCTCTTCCAGGGCCTGCCAGAAAACATGACCGTGATTTTTATGCCGCGTATGCACCAACTCATGCAAAATCACGTAGTCTCTGAGCGAATCGGGCAGACAGATCAGGTGGACATTTAAATTGATATTGTTCTGCATGGAGCAACTGCCCCAGCGTGTCTTTTGATTGCGGACGAATACCTTGTTGTATCGGAATCCATGTCGTTCGGCCAGTGTTGCAAGCCGATCCACAAGTACGTTTCTGGCAACGGCCCGATTGATAAAGGCGGGCCCGGAATACTTGGCGGCCGCTTGTTCTACGGCACGCATATGTTGCAGTTGTTTGGTGATCCAGTCTATCTTTTCACGGGCCACATCCATGGCCGCCTCATAGGAGACGCCGTGGGGCACGGCGATGCGAAGGCCTTTAAAAGGACGAACGGACAGGCAAACATGTTTGGCTCTTTGGCTGCGCTCCAGCAGGATATCGCCCACCCCCTCGAGATAAATTTCGAGCCGGGGGCGGTTGTTTGCCAATTTTTTTGCCACGATCCGGCCTAGGGTATCCATCATGGCGCTTTATGGCTCCCGTCAAAAGATTCGATCCGTTCGCGGGTGGAGGGGTGGGTGGAAAGATAGCCGGTCCATTTGGAGTCACCTTTGGTATTTTTGGCTTTCTCCTTCTCTATCTTGCTGATGCGCGTCAAGATGTCCGCGAAAGGGTGCAGCGGTTTGTTGCGACGGTTCAGGTAATTGATGGCAAATTGATCGGCTTCGCGTTCAAAATCCCTTGAGTAGGCCAGCTCCGTCATTACCACCGGCAGTCCCAGAAAGAGTTCGGAAACCCCTGAGGCGTCTCCGGTCAACGCTAGAACGGCAAAAGACAACAAGGAGTCCTGGACCAGGCGGCGCATGCCGTGTTGGTGAACCACGTGGCCGATCTCGTGGGCCAACACTGCCAGGATCTCATCATCGCTTTCCGATATCTCGATCATTTCATCCGTAAAAACGATCTGCCCTCCCGGCAGAGCAAATGCGTTGGGGCCAATGGCCCCGCCTTTTCTAAAAAGCAGCTCTATTTTCTGGCCGCGATGGTCATCCAAAATAGCCTGAAGATGGTTTCGCAGCCGCTGCTCAATATCGGAATCGAGTTCCGAAGGTTTAAAAATGATCCTGTCTAAAGTGCGCAATGTCTGTTCACCGGCTTTTTGAAAAACAGCGGGCGGCAGGTGGGCAGCAATGGTTTTGGCTGCTGCCGGTACGCCGTATTTCACAGCAGCAATGGCCAGAAGGATAAAGATCGCCACCACTGGTATAATATAGCGCATCTTGGACTCGAGCAGGTGTACCCAGGACAACCCACCCTTTTTCCCCAATTGTGCAAGGATATGGTCCACCCCCTGATTGTCAACGGTCTCAAAGGATTCACCCTGGGAAAATGTGATATACCTTGGGGTATTGGCCAGACGGGGAGAAATTTTCGGGGAAAATTTGGACTGCCGCCGCATCATCTCACCGTTGTCAGCGCGTACCACGTGCCAGGCACCACTGTCATACACACTCAAAACAGCGTCGATCTGGGCCGATGTTTGCCCGTCGAACCATTTTCCCTGAATTGAAATCATAGGCCGAAGTCAAAATCCAAAAAATCAGTCATCTCATCACCCAGAGCGCTCACCTGATCCTGCTCGGCCGCCACAAACTGATCCAGGTCGCCTCCCGGCACCAGGGCCAGTTGGCTGATTTTATAACGATAGGCCCGCACCGTGGCAAAGGGGTGAAACAGGCCCAAGGTCAACACGGTGGCCAGGGTGTTGGTCACTACAATAATGGCATATGCCTTGATGGCCATGCTGGCTTTGAAACCGTGACCCGAAAGGGCGCTGGAGTTATACAGCAGGTTGTTGGATTTGACGGCAAAATAGGCAAATGCATAGAGGTAGAACAGCACGGCCACAATGGGTATCATCACTTGTACCGGTGGGTAGAAAGAACCGACGGCTGCCGCTGCCGTTATACAGATGACAAAAGGAATCAGGATCTTGAAAACCATGATATAGTAGTCTTTAGCGGTAGCTGTAAAACCGAATCGCGTGGTGCCGTATGCACTTTTGTCCACAAGAAACCGCTTCTGGCGGTAAAACAGATAGGGTGCGATACAGCCCAAAGTTAGGGGCATCAGCAGCGGCCAGAAGATAAACACTTTGGCTGCTTCCCAATAGGTGCCGTGGAAATTGAAACGAATGTTGCGCAACGCACTGTTGCGGGAGTTAAAACAGAGGGAGCGCACCACAAGCCACGGCAGCGCGGGCAGAAAGACCAAAACAAAGAAGAAACCCAGGATGGGAAAAAATGTATTCGCCCAGGAGTAGACGGCAAAGCCGATAAAAACAATGAAGCGTCCCTTTAATATCTTGATCGGGTCGGCCAGGTATTGAAATGATGCCCCGTTTATTTCCGTATTGCCATAAAAATATTGCTTACGGCGCACTTTGGCCCATGCCGAATAGATCCCCAGGGTCACCACGGAAAGCAGGATATTGACGATCCAAATCTTAAAATATTCACCCCCGCTGCCGTTGAATTGAAAAGGGAGATTTTTTAAAGGGGGGCTTGGCCTATCCGAAGTCGGTCGGTCAGGTGCATCATCGGCCGGGGGAGGCGGCGGTGTCTTTTTGCCTGCCTGCCCGCCCGTTGCCGTCGAAGGCTGATTCTTTTGGGGTGACCCGCCTTTGATCCACTCGGCCAAAGGATGCCACTCATCTGCCTCCGATCGGCGCACCCAAGTTTGAGCGCCAATTTTGCCGGCCTTGATCAGTTGTTGCAGTTGCGCTTTGCTAACCGGTCCAATTTCCTGTTCCCTGGCTTTGTAATACCACGCCATGCTGTAGGTCCTCCTTTGCCAGCTGAGCCGATTTCCAGGTCTGTATACCTTGGCTGCCATGTCTGAGTGAGAAATGGATCTATTGTAAAATTATGAAAACATATGGAAATTTTAAAGGAGAATACCAAATAACCGGGAGTAAGGGCAAGTAATAAAACCGGCCCAGCCGCCTAATGCCTGCGCTTGGGCTTATTTTTGCTGCGCTTTTTGCTGAACACCAGCTTGCCGCTGCGCTGGCGGAAGTAAAGTCTTAAGGGGACTTGATCCAAACCGGTCTCACTGCGAATCTGGTTGAGCAAGTATCGCTGATAGGAGAAGTGCACCGCATGGGGATAGTTGACAAAACTGACAAATGTAGGCGGTTTCTCGCTGATTTGGGTGGTATAGTAAAATTTAAGCCGACGGCCCTTATGCAACGGCGGCTCGGTTCGCAAAGTGGCCTTCTGGACAATGCGATTAATCTGACCGGTGCCGACACGGGTGGCATACTGTTGGTAAATCGTCTCGACCAACGGAAATATCTTAGCGAGCCGTTGCCCGCTGAGGGCTGAGACGGTGACCATGGGCACATGGCCAAGATACTTGGCCATTTCGCGAAGACGCAGTTCAAATTTGCGGGGGGTCAGCACGGATTTGTCCACCAAGTCCCATTTGTTCACCACAAAAATGCTGCAGCAGCCGCGCTCAAACGCGTAGCCGGCCACCTTGATGTCCTGATCGGTCACCCCTTCCCGGGCATCCAGCACGATCAGGGCCACATCGCAGAGTTCCAGACGCTTGAGGGTTTTGATAATGGAAAATTTCTCCAGTTTCAGATCCACTTTGGCTTTGCGCCGAATCCCCGCGGTATCGATGAGCCGGTAAGCCTTGCCGGCCCACTGACAAAGCGTGTCGGTGGCATCCCGGGTAGTACCGGGCACACTGCTGACCACAGCACGCTCCTGGCCCACCATTCGGTTCACCAGAGAGGATTTGCCCACGTTGGGACGGCCTACCAATGCAATGCGAATCGCCGGGTGGTCTGCTTGTACTTCGGATTTGGGAAAAGTGGTCACCAGCGCATCAAGAAAATCAGATACGCCATAGCCGTGTTCAGCTGACAACGGATATAGGGTGTCGATGCCCAGTGCGTAGAAATCGTGGAGCCGCTCTTCCTGTTCCGGACCGTCAATTTTGTTGACCACATAAAAAATGGCTTGATCAACCCTGCGCAACCACTGGATTAAATCGCGGTCAAACGGCGAGAGTCCGCCTTTGCCATCGAGCACCAGGACCACGGCATCCGCCTCGGCGACTGCCTGCTTGACCTGGTGGCGAATGGGGGCGGCAAAGGTGTCGTCATCGCCACTGACAAATCCGCCGGTGTCCACCAGCAGGAAGGCGCAGTCGTCCCAAACGGCATCGCCATAATGCCGGTCCCGGGTTACGCCGGGCCGATCATCGACAATGGCATCCCGGCGCCGGGTAATGCGGTTAAAAAGCGTGGATTTCCCCACATTGGGGCGCCCGATAATGGCAACAACAGGCTTCATCAGATCTTTTCAACTTCCTTTTTAAGATAAGTCCCCTTTAAGATAAGTCCCCAAAGGGGCGCCCATGCTATAGCGATATTCACAAAACAATGTCAAACGCCAAATGGGCTGTTTTTATCTTATCCCCGCAGCTCTGTCCGTGAAAGCACGGCTTCCGACATTTTTACAGTCCGGCATTCACCTATTGACATCTGAATGTCCCGGCGCTATATGGTTCGTATACGAAGGATTAGACATGGCCCCCCTCTCAAGCAGCATACCCGATTGCACTTTTTTCCTTCTGGCCAAGGCTTATCAGAAAGCCCACGGCCAGTTTAAGCATCTCTTGCGACCCTACCAGTTGACCAACCTGCAACATCTGGTCCTTGAAGGACTGTGGATTGAAGAGGGTGTGACGGCGGCAGAGCTGGGCAAATTGTTGATCCTGGACAAAGCCACCCTCTCGGGCGTTCTTGACCGCATGCTGGATTCCGGCTGGATCGAAAAAAAGCGCGACCCCCAGGACGGGCGCCTTTTTCGACTCTATCCGACGGAAAAAGCCAACCGCATCAAAGATCAGTTGATCGCCATGCGTGTGGAAGCCAATGAAGATCTATTGGCCGAATTTAACAAAGAGGAGCAGGTATTGCTCAAGCGTCTGTTGCGCGATTTATTGTAGGATTGGAAACCGGCGCCTGCACCCATTGAATGCCAGGCACCGCTAACGCTCACGCTCCGTCTAAAACGCCCGTTGTGTAAGACCCGCGATCCTGTGATCGCTTTTTTTGGACACTTTTTGTTTGTATACGAACAATAACACGGCATTTGCGCGTCCCGGAACCGGGTGCCGCAGTCAATCTATTGATCAGGAGGAGAAGCCATCATCATGCTTTTTAATCCCAAAAAAGAAAATTTTGACCACCTGGATCCTGCATCGCGCCAAATCATGCAAAAAACCATCGCCTTCTTTGAATCCAAAGGAAAGCAACGCCTCAAACAAGACCATTTCGATCGGGTGTGGTACGATGATTTCCTTCAATTTGTCAGAGAAAATCGGATTTTCTGCAATCTGCTTACCCCGCCGGATTATGCAAATGGAAAAGTCGACGCCCGATGGGACACTTACCGCAATTGCGATTTCAATGAGATCCTCGGTTTTTTCGGTTTGGCCTATTGGTACACCTGGCAGGTGAGTATACTGGGCCTGGGCCCCATTTGGATGGGCACCAATGAAAAGGTCAAGCAGCGCGCCGCTGAAATGTTGGCGGATGGGGGTATATTTGCCTTTGGCCTTTCCGAAAAAAAACACGGCGCGGATTTATATAATTCCGAGATGGCCTTAACCCCGTTAGGCGACGGTCGCTATGTCGCCGATGGCGGAAAATACTATATCGGCAATGCCAATGAAGCCGCCCTGGTCTCAACCTTTGGCAAAAACTCCGAAACCGATGAATATGTTTTTTTTGCAGTTGAGCCCCAACATGAAAATTATGAACTGGTCAAGAATGTTGTGCAATGGCAAAGCTATGTGGCGGAGTATGCGTTGCACGGCTACCCCCTTAGTGATGCGGACATTCTTTCGTCGGGAAGGGACGCATGGGACAGCGCTTTAAACACCGTCAACGTGGGCAAATATAATTTGGGGTGGGCCAGTATCGGAATCGGCACGCATGCCTTTTATGAAGCCATCAACCATGCCGCCAATCGGAAACTTTATCACCATTTTGTAACGGACTTTCCCCATATCAGACGACTGTTTGTCGACGCCTACAGCAGACTGGTCGCCATGCGGTTGTTTGCACGCCGGGCCTGCGACTACATGCGGTCGGCATCCGCCACAGACCGGCGCTACCTGCTGTACAACCCCATGGTGAAAATGAAAGTGACCACCCAGGGAGAAGCGGTCATCAACTTGCTTTGGGATGTTATTGCGGCCAAAGGATTCGAAAAGGATGTCTACTTTGAAAATGCCACTGCCGATATCCGCGCCCTTCCAAAACTGGAAGGCACCGTTCACGTCAATATGGCCCTGATCGTCAAATTCATGGCCAACTACTTTTTCAATCCGGACAGTTTCCCGGTCATCCCGGAATGCAAGGCGGCCATCCATGATAGCTTTCTCTTTAACCAGGGACCCACCAAGGGTTTGGGCCGGATTCGATTCCACGATTACCATCTTGCCTACGATGCCGTCGATTTGCCGAATATCAATATTTTCAAACGCCAGATAGAGGCCTTCACCCAGCTGCTTCGGAGTACGCCGCCCGATGAGCAGCAAATCAAAGATATGGACTTTTTGCTTTGCCTGGGAGAATTGTTTACCTTGGTGGCATACGGTCAACTCATCATTGAAAAAAGTCAAATGGATGAGGTCGAAAACGACCTGGTGGATCAAATCTTCGATTTTATGGTGCGCGACTTTTCAAATTATGCGCTTAATCTGTATCACCATCCGAGCAGTCAAAAAGCCCAGGCCGATCAGTGTTTGCGGATGATCGAAAAACCCATCGATAACGCCGATCGATTCGACCGCATATGGCACCGGCAGGTATACGCCTTAAAAGATAGCTACGAAATGGCCCCTTAGTGCAACTTTGACCTGGAGGCGAATATGCACACCTATGACAAACCCGACAACCTGGTAGAGATGGCAGAGGCCAGTTTTGCCCGTTATGCGCAACTGCCTTTGTTCGGCACACCGGACGGTGACGGCAATTACAAATGGACCACCTACCAGGCGGTGGGCGAGCGCGTTGATGCCCTGAGGGCTGGATTGGCAAGGATGGGCATCACCTCATCGGATGCCGTTGGTATCATCGCCAACAATTGTACGCAATGGGCTATCGCCGCATTTGCGACCTTCGGATTGGGGGGGCGCTTCATTCCCATGTATGAAAAGGAGCTGGCCAGGATTTGGAAGCACATTATCAAAGACGGTGGCATTCGGGTGCTTTTCGTCGCCAATATGGATATCTACAACCAAGTCCAATCGTTTCGGGCTGAAACACCGGACCTGGAACATATCTTTTTGATCGAGTCGGATGCTGTCACCAGCATGCAGGACATAGAAACCCAGGGTCGGCAACAGCCGGTCAGCGCCATTCACCCGAAACCGGAAGAGATCGCCGTTTTGATCTATACATCGGGAACCACCGGCAGTCCCAAAGGGGTGCTGCTCTCCCACGGCAACTTTACCAGCAATGTCATCTCAGGCGGGGGACGCTTTCCCGAAATTTCAACCCAAAGCCGCGGTCTCTCCATCCTCCCCTGGGCACACTCCTACGGCCAAACAGCGGAGCTGTACAACTTTATCCATCGGGGCGCCGCCATAGGTTTTGCGCGCAACATCACCACCATCGCAGAGGATATGGCCCAGGTGGCCCCCACCTTTTTAATCGCCGTGCCGCGGGTCTTTAACAAGATTTATGAAGGCCTTTGGGCAAAGATCAATGAAAAGGGCGGCCTGGCCAAAAAGTTGTTCGTCATGGGACTCGAAAGTGCCGCCCGAAAGCGTGCCCTTGAAGCGCAGGGCAAAAACGCCGTTATCGCTAAAATAAAATACGCATTGGCCGATGGCGTGGTATTTCGTAAAATCCGTCGGCGGTTTGGCGGCAAGCTGAAAGGCGCCCTCACCGCCAGCGCCATGATGAACATGCAGGTGGCTCAATTCTTTACCGATATCGGAATACCGGTGTTTGATGCCTACGGCCTCACCGAAACCTCTCCAGCCGTAGCCATGAACAATCGTGAAGCCAACAGACCCGGAAGTGTCGGTCGTCCCATCGACAAAGTCCGCCTGGTCATTGACACGTCCCAAACCAAAGACAATTCCGAAGATGGCGAAATCATCGTTTACGGGCCCAATGTGATGCAAGGATATAACAACGACCCGCAAACAACGCGCAAAGTCATGACCGCAGATGGTGGCTTTCGCACCGGAGACTTGGGCCGTATGGATGAAGACGGCTTTTTGTTCATTACCGGGCGTATCAAAGAGCAGTATAAGCTTGAGAATGGCAAATATGTCTTCCCGGCAACCCTTGAAGAGGAGATACAGTTAACCCCTTATGTCGAAAACGCCCTGGTTTGCGGGGAAGGACGACCCTATAATATCTGTCTGGTGGTGCCCAATTTTCAAGCCTTGGCAGAATGGGCGCGCGACCATGGGGTGTCTGCACAACCAGAAGATCTGGTACACAATCCCAAAGTCAAAACGTTGATCACCCAATCCATCCAATCCCATCTTGCCGGAAAATTCGGCGGCTACGAAATCCCCAAATCGATCGTCATGGTCACTGAAGATTTCAGTGTGGATAACAGTATGCTGACCCAAACTTTAAAATTAAAGCGCCGCAATGTCGTTGAACGCTACCGGTCCGAAATCGAGTCCGCCTTTTCGACAACATAGACGAAGCACAAACCAGGGCGTCATTGTTTGCGAATTATAAATTCATTTCCTGATTTTTCGCGAGTCCTCACACACGATTTGGGGTCTGTGGGAGCGGCGTCTCGCCGCGACAGGCCATGTGCATGGCGTTGATGTCGGGGCGGGACGCCCCGCCCACAATGACCTGTCTGCATTCACCGCCCCCGGGTGCTACACCGAGAATTGCTGCCGAATGTCGACGCAACTTGACAGGTACAAGTAAAACGCAGTAGAAAAGACCCCATCTGCGTTTGATCAAGGTTGACCCCGCAGTTGCATAAAAAAAATGGCAAAAAGGCTAAAAAATTAGGTCCGCATTGAACTGACGGCCTATCAGAGATGCCTGCCAGGAATAAACCAGCGGTGAACATAAGGATCGGGTCTATTGTATGCCATCTTTTTTCCCCTGCGGAAAAGTCGGAGGACTCCAAATCCATGGTTGGCAAGCGTTCGCAGTAAAATACGACGGCTTCACACTTGCCGCCTTGACTTTGGAGCCCTCCGACTTTTGCAGCAATGGGGTTGAAATCGCTGCCGGTGTGAAGACCCTACTCTTTTTCTGAATTTCACAGCGCAAGCTTTCCATCGACCCTTCAAATCAGGGAGGTGCATGATGCAAAAGTCACTTCATTTTGGTTTTATCATCACAACTGTCGCGCTGTTTCTGATCGCAGGTTGTGTGGGCAGGGCCTACCTGATTGTCGATTATCAGGTCCCTGAATCCACACCCCAACTCGCGGATCAAACCGTCCGTATTCTCATAAAGGACCAACGCAAAATAAAATCGGTGCTCTCCCCGGCAGCCGCCGAAATTTTCAGCGATTTCGAAGACCGCTACAGCCTGGCCTGGATCACATCGGACAGCCAAAGGGTCTTGGCCGGTGAATACCAACTGAATGATTTGTTATACCGGGCCATCGAGAAACGATTGGTCCAACTGGGAGCTACGGTCACCAGCGATGCCGATTCAACGGCCACGCCATTGACCCTGACCCTGACCAAGCTCAATGTCAATCAATTGGGTGTCATGTGGTATGCCGCCATGACCTGCGAGGCCAAGTTGACCCCAGCCAACCAATACATGGCCAAAGAGACCGTCTCCGGCAAAGCAGAGCGCGTTCGCATTGTGGGTCGCAAAGGCGCCGACATGGTGCTGAGCCAGGTTTTCAGCGATGTCCTTAACCGCATCGATTGGGTCAAACTATTCCAGACGGCCAAATTGATCTAGCCACAAAGATCCATCATATGGATCGTCGCGCCCTGACGCGCAGGACGTTGCCGGAGCGACAACCCGCTGCCCGCCGGCCGCAACGCGTGCCTGCCTAAAACGCATACCCGCCTAAAACGTATACCCGATAGAAAAGTGAAATTGTCCGTTGCTCTCCTTCGGCCGCGGGGTGAGTTTATAGCCGTAAAGCAGCCCAATAGGACCGATGGGGGTGATATAGCGCAGCCCAAGGCCGCCGGACCACTGCCACTGGTCATCCCCCTGGTCGCTGCCGGAGAGGGGCTGCTGAACGCTGCCGGCATCTACAAACAGGGCGAGCTCCCAGTTTCGGCCCAAGTCATAGCGGGCCTCGATGCTTCCCATCATGGCCAGGCGGCCGCCCACCGGATCCTGGTTCTGATCGAAGCGCAGCAAGTTTTCATCAAAGCCGCGCACATCGTTGGCCCCGCCCAGAAAGAAAAGCTGGTCTTCGGGAATATCGTTTTGCGCGCCATAGGGTTGGACATAGCCCATAAAGGTGCGGCCGGCCAATGTCAACCGTTGATAGGGCGTGTAATAGGCGCGTACATCCAGCTTGTATTTGACAAAGTCATCCAGGGAGTTGTCCAGGCCTTTGGAAATGTCTGCGGCTAAGCCGGCAAAAATTCCTTGGCGCGGCCGAATGAAGGAGTCCCTGGAGTCATACCGAATGGCCGGCGTGGTCACCCATATGGCACGCTCATTCAAAGCTTCGGGATCGACGTCGTCGGCTGAGGCCCCCGTTTCTCTTAAATACTGCCGGCGCCGCTCATAGCGCACCCCCAGTGCGGTGGTATAGCGTTTACCCCAAGGCCTCGAAAAGGTGACTTTGGCGCCGGTGGTGTCCAGGCCGAAAACCTGGTTAAACTCCTCTTTGCGCTCCGTAAAAAGGCCCGCATCGGCCCGGATGATGGAACCCAGCAAACGGGGCTCGACCACACCGCCATCCCATCGGTATCCAATTCCGCTGATCTCCCCACCTAAGCGGATCTCTTTGTTGCGGCCTAAAAAATTTCGATCGCCGATCTTAATGCGGCCGTAGGCGCCTTTGTCGGTCTGGTAGCCGGCGCCCATTTCCAAATAGTAAGCCGGTTTTTCAACGAGGGTCACCATCAGGTGCACCCGCGAAGCCTTCTCCTTCAATCCGATACTGCGCACCTGAACCGACTGAAACAGATTGAGGTCACGCAATTTGCGCTGGGCATCCAGCACGCGCTTCAGCGCAAAAGGCTCTCCCGGTTTCAGATCGATCTCACGACGCAATATCGAATCCCGGGTGCGAAAGTTGCCGGTCCAGAAAATACGTCCCATCTCGACCCGGGGGCCGGGATCGATGGAATAGACGATGTCGGCCCGCATCCCATCTTTGGATATGTCGATGCGGCTGTTGACCTTGACATGGGGATACCCCCGGGATGCGATTCGGGCGGCCAGTTCATTTTCGCCCTCGATGACGACGCGGGCTTGATAGATAGCACCGGTCTTAAACGGCAGCGTGGTTTTCAAGCGGTCATCGGCCAATGGGCGATCTGCTTCAATACGAATGCTGCCCAGGCGTGTTTGCGGTCCTTCATCGATGTTCAAGATCACCGTGACTTGGTGCGTCTCGGATGTGATCTCTACCGTTTCCACGATATCGGCCTGCAGGTAGCCTTGTTGACGGTATAGCGCGCCTACTGCGGCCACATCCTCCTGCAGGACATGGGCGACATAAGCACCATCGTCCAGGCCATGGGGCGGACGCGTGAGCATCTGGGCCCGTATAACCTCGGTGGCCAAGGCCCGGTTGCCGACAAGGGTCACCCGGCCCACAACGTGCCGCGCCCCCTCCTGGATTTCAATGCGCACCCGGCGTTGGCCGGATGGCTCATCCCGGGGCGGCCCTGATTGCCGGCGGATCCGCACATCGGCGAACCCGGCCTGCAGATATCGCCGCCGTATGTTTTGAATGCTGCGGCGCAGTCCGATGTTGCCGCGGTTGCCGCTTTCAAATATCACCAAATTACGCTTGAGGGCGGCGTCCGAGAAAAAACGGTTGCCCGCGAATTCAATAATATAGCGCGCGCCCTCCTCAATTTGAACCTGAAGTGCTGCCGTCGCCTTCCGGGGATCGATATCCACTGCATATTCGATCCGGACATCGGCAAATCCCTGGGAGCGGTAGAAGGTCTGAAGCTTTTGAATATCGCTCTTGATGCGGGATGCCATCCATCGCCCGGTACCCAGTTGCACCGCTGACGCCCGCCACGACGCCATGCGCCCTTTGAGCAAGGTATCCGAAAAAGCGCGGTTGCCGGACAGTTGGATGTGTCGCAAAGTGTAGGCCCTGCCCTTCTCAATATCGATGCGGATGTCATAATGTCCGTGGTCCCCGCCTTGCTCCCAGGCGATGTCCACTACAGGATCGATGTAGCCCTCGGCCTGATAGCGCTGTTTGATCAGGTCGGCCTGCTCCAACACCGCTTGGGGACGGAATATATCCCCCGGTGCAAGGGTCATCAGATTGCGGACTTCGCGCTCAAACAGGGGATAGGCACCATGAATCGATAGGGTTTTAATGCGCTGGTGGGGTTGTAACTGTAAGGAAACCGACACGCCTCGTTTTCGCGGTTGGATGGTGGTTTTGACATCGGCAAAGGCCTTCAGAACCGTTTCGACCCGATCCAATTTTTCCCGGGTCAACATGTCGCCGGGCTTTAATGAGATGATATCTTCGGCCAGCCCCTTCCAATCAAAACGTCGATTCCGCCGGTCCTGATCCGCCAACCGGATATGGATCTCGCTGATAATTACGGGTTCGCCGTTCCATTGATCCGCTGGACCGCCTGCCGAAACGGTTGCCCAAAGGACCGTAATTGTCCAGAAAAAAGCCATCAAGAGCAATTTGATTGCCAATACGGACCCTGTCCAGCGAGCCAGTGTGCCGGCAGACGGCTTTGTCGCGCCACCGTCAGAACAGGCCGGTACAGAGCCCGGCCCTACGAAGATCATCTGCCGGGACATGATCGATTCAGCGTAGTAGGGCCGGCCTCGGCGCCGGCCTGTCGAATCGCCTAAGATCGGCATAGCGCAATGGCCATCGCCGGCAACACGTTTTAAACGCATCCCCTTCAAGGGGTTGATCCATTGCCCGATTCTCTGAGCCGGGATTTTGAGTTTCAAGGACATGGCATTATTTCTGTTCGGGCCTATATATCAAAGGGTCGATGTTGATCATCCGACCCGTTTTCAGAATTCGATTCGAAAAAGCAGCTCCCCGCCGTACTTGCCGGTGGAATCCTGAAATCCGCTGGCCAGCAGGTGCTCTAAAAATCGGTACTCGGAAACAGCCCGTTGGACCAGCTCCTCATCCCCGGATTCGACCTCGTATTTGAGTGTCAACCGCCGGCTCAGCTTCTTGCCCACAGTGACTTGGAGCCGATCGGCGCTTTCCGAGTCATCACCGGCACCGGTCTCCACCTCCAATATATCCACGCCGGATCGCTTTTTCACATCTTCACCCCAAGCGGTGGCAATCAATGCGGCCAGCATTTGCTGCGTGGTGGTTCGACCGCCGCGTTCTCCTTGAGCCAATTCACTGCCGGTGCGTCCCAGCAGGATCAGCGAAAGAATATCATTTTCCGACTCCGGTGGATTGGAGCTGAGTTTGAATACCAGTTGATCCGGTGGTCCGGTCAAAGCCAGGGAGACCTGCCATTGACGTATGGGGGCTTCGGCCAGGATATCCAGGTTGGGTTCAATTTTATAGGGATTGATGAAATCCACCACCCCCCGCTTGACGGTGAACGCTTTGCGTCGAAAAATCACCTCACCGTCCACCACCTGGGCACGGCCACTTAAGACGGGACGGGCCAAGGTGCCGGAAATTTTAAGGTCCGGGGCGATTTGAAGATTGGCCATGTTGTTGTCCACCAACAAGGGGTAACGGTGGGTGACCCCCACATCGACGCGGATGTTGCCCAGCAAAGGGGGCATCTCGAAAGCGGCAGGTGTCGGAACAGCCCGCCGGGTCTGGGTTAGGGTCGATATCAGATTGAGCCGCACATCCTTATAGTAGCTGCCCTCCAGCAGCACCAACTTCCCCGAGAGCGCCGGATCGGCGGCATCGCCTTTGAGAACCAAATCACCGCTTACGACCAGATCCATGGTGTTGGGCCACTGAAGCGGCAATGCCTGGGCGGTCAATGTCATTTGCCCCTTGCCGGGCTTCCAATCCTTTAACCGTAACTCTCCGGCCAAGTTGAAGCGGCCCCCATCCATACGGCCCGACAGCGTGGGTACGCTTAATGAGTGCGGTGTGATCTCCAGGCGGCCGTTGAGACCCGTCATCGGCTGGCCAAGGCCGGGAACCTCAAAACCGACATCGCTGAAATCCAGGTTGGCCAGCCATTGCATCTTGGCCAAAGGTCCCCAGGCCCTTGCCTGAAAAACCATTTCCCCCTCAGCATTGTCCAACTGCTGAAAAAACGGCGCCAGGGCGGCCATGGGCAAACGGCCGTCGGTGGTCACCTGCATATCGCCCGTCACAGGCCCTGAGCCGGAGATATGGATGAAACCGTTTTGCAGCAACCCCAAACGCACGTCCGGCAGTGTCAGGCGACCTTTGTCGAGCCGGGCATTCAATGTGGGTGCGTTCAAAAGGGTCAGATCCTTGTGACGCAGCACCGTATTTTTCAAGGCCAGACTGGCTTGGATCAGGCCGATCCGCTGACGGTTGCCTTTGGCCTGCAGCTCACCGGACACTCTGCCGCCCCATCCCGCACCGGCCCACAACGCAAGGTAAGGGCTCAAATCGCAGCGGTCAAAATCCGCTTGAAGATCAAAATCACCGCTATCGATGCGGTAATGGGCCTTGAGATTGAAATTTAGATCGGCTGACAGTGCCAACTGCTGCTCGGATAAATCCAGTTTGAGATGAAAATCCTCCCACGGCTGATGGTCCAGAAGCGGTTGACGAACGGTGAGATCCGCATTTAATAAAGGATTGTCGATGCTGCCGGCCGCATCCAGGCGAAGATCCATGCGTCCCTCCATGGGATAGGCCCGCTGCAAGGCAGCGAT
>JBNKKB010000169.1:0-101551 GCA_050291605.1 Desulfobacteraceae bacterium
TGCGTTTTGGAAAGGTTTGTGGTGAACCCCCATTATAGCAGGGTTCCCAGATGGTTTTTCATTTTTTTGGAATAGTTGGTGCAAAATTCAGGTATTAACTAAATCGACTAAATATTATATTTAATCGATATAGAAAATTAACAACCTTTGCGTGCTGTCAGAATACTCAACATCGGTTTGGACAGCCGTAATCTTTAGGAATGATAATTCATGCCCTGCGTTCCTACGCGAAATAAAAACAATTTTATCGTTTTTGGATCACCAGCCATCGAAAGCGATGAAATTGCATCTGTTACCGAATGTATGAAAAGTGGGTGGTTGGGGACAGGCCCCAAGGTCGCTGTATTTGAAGAGGCTTTTAGAACATATAAACGTGCTGAATTTGCTGTTGCTGTAAATTCCTGCACAGCTGCATTGCATCTAAGCTTGATTGCTGCAAAAATCGAACCTGGTAACGAAGTGATTACTACAGCAATGACATTTTGCTCGACAGTCAATGCGATAGTTCACGCAGGTGCAATTCCGGTAATTGTAGATATAGATCCAAAAACAAAAAATATTGATGTTGACCAGATAGAACGTCATATTACGCCAAAAACAAAAGCAATTGTTCCGGTTCACTATGCTGGCTATCCCTGCGAAATGGATCGGATAAGTGAACTTTCATGTAAGTATGGATTAAAAGTGATAGAAGATTGCGCCCATGCAATCGAAGCTGAGTATAATGGACGGCCGGTCGGGACTCTCGGTGATTTTGGATGTTTTAGTTTTTATGTCACTAAAAATATTGTCACCGGCGAAGGCGGTATGGTGCTTACACGAAGGGAAGACGACGCGTCACGAATCAAAAGGTTGGCATTGCATGGTATGAGCAAAGATGCCTGGAAAAGATTTAGTGACGATGGATATAAACATTACCATGTCGTTGAATGCGGATTTAAATATAATATGATGGATATACAGGCTGCAATCGGCATTGAACAATTGAAAAGAATAGATCAATACTGGCAACGAAGAAAAGAAATATATGATGAATATCAAGCGGCATTTAAAGGTTTACCGATTTCTATTCCAGAACTTGATAAACGGAATGTCAGGCATTCCTACCATCTCTATCCTATTTGTGTTGAAAAACAACGGACAGGTATATCAAGAGATAATTTTTTAAATGCAATGACCAAAGAAAATATTGGTGTCGGAGTACATTATTTGAGTATACCGGAACACCCTTATTATCAAAAGAAATTTGGCTGGAAAACCCAAGATTATCCAATCGCCAAAGAATATGGCCGGAATACTGTAAGTCTACCACTATCGGCAAAGCTAACAAACGACGATGTAGCCGATGTGATAGCAGCAGTCAAAAAGACGGTAGCGTCTGCGATCTAAATCAACTCTATGAGATAATGAGTGAAAATTGCAACGCCTATATCGCATCTGTTTAAAGAGCATGATACAGCAAAAAAGATTATAGCGCTGTCAGACTGCCTGGAATGCCGTGATGACGCTATCGATTCGATGTTGAGCAATCAGGAGGTGTTTCATTGCGAACTGCAACCCATACATGAATTTGGCATTGAGCAATACAAATATATCGAGAAAATAGCCAGAAAAAAAACTGATTTGAAACTGATATCCTTTCATTCCGCGGCATGTTGCAGCCATGCAATTGTTGAAGGAAATGTATATAAAACTGGCGGTGAAATATACTCGAAGAAGCAAATGATAGAAAACGCAAAAAAAAATTTTACTGAAATTAAAAGCATTTTCAACAATAAGATTAAGATAGCAGTTGAAAACAACAATTATTTTTCGACGCCTGCATACAACCATGTTACGGAGCCGGAGTTTTTGAAAAGGGTTGTCATCGAAAACGATATAGAATTCTTGTTGGATATCGCTCACGCTGAAATTACCGCCATAAATAAAGACATCGATTTCGATGAATACCTGAATAGGTTACCTTTGAATAAGTTAATTCAAGTCCATCTATGTCGCTATGGATTCACTCAGAAAAAGATGGCCTATGATGCACATGACCTTCCGGACCAAGATGAATGGAATACACTAGAAAAATTAGCGCTAAAATATCCTTCATTGAAATATATGACCATTGAATATTACAAAGATAAAGAAAAATTATTAGCGGTATTATCAGAGGCAAGGAAACTTATTAATGGACTATCTTAACCGATTATTTGATTTGAATCAGAAAGTCGTGGTAATAACAGGCGCAAGTGGACAATTGGGCAGCGAATTCAGCTATGCATTTAATGCACTCGGGGCTAAAGTAATTGGACTTGATAAATTCATTAGCCTAAAAAACAGCAATTGCACTGAAGAATACAGCGTGGACATTACAAAAAAAAATGAAGTGTTGAATGTTTTTAAAGACATTCACTTAAAATATAATCATATTGATGTACTTGTTAATAATGCTGGAATTAGCGTTTTTGAACCTTTTGAAAAGCGTTCTGAGGGTTCTTTTGATAGTGTGATGGATGTCAATCTAAAAGGAACATTTTTCTGTATCCAGTCATATGTAAAGTTATTTGATAAATCGGATCTGGATCAAGGCGCCATCGTCAATATCGCTTCACATTTTGGCGTAGTCAGTCCCGACTTTAGAAATTATACGGATTGTGATCGAAGAAATTCTGAAGTCTATGGTGCAACAAAAGCCGGTGTTATTCAAATGACAAAATATTTCGCTGTTTATCTTGCGGATAGAAAAATTCGCGTCAACGCGGTGTCTCCAGGCGGCGTCTACAATCCTGATGCTCCACAGGGGGATGATTTTATACGAAATTATGCATTTCGATGCCCGATGAAGCGTATGGCTGAAGCAAGCGAATTTTCCGGAGCGGTAATTTATTTGGCAAGCAGCGCCGCGTCATACACCACCGGGCAGAATGTCATCGTCGATGGTGGTGTAACTTGCTGGTAAAGGATGAGTATTATGAATAGGATTAAAGATTTGAGTTCATACGGTTTACTTACAAGCAACCGGACTTACGTTATTGCTGAACTAGGGATAAATCACGGCGGTGACGTCCAGATGGCTAAATCCCTGATTGACTCGGCTGCCAGAGCCGGAGCAGATGCTGTTAAATTCCAAACCTATCTTACCGAAAAAAGGGCACCCGCCGGCAATACAAAGGTATATGATATCCTTAAAAAATGTGAACTGCCTTTTGGGGCATTTCAGGATCTTAAGATACATGCAGAACAGCAATCTTTGGATTTTTTTTCAACTGTTTTTGATATTGAGAGCCTGAAACTATTAGAAAGTATTGATTGCCCGATGTACAAAATCGCTTCTTTTGATGTGACCCATAAGAAATTGCTAAAGGAAGTAGCGACCACTGCGAAGCCGGTTATTCTATCTGTCGGTATGTCTTCCCTGGAAGAGATTCAAAACGCCTATGAGCTTTTGAATAGAGGTACGGATAGAATTACCTTACTGCACTGTATATCCGCATATCCCACAGAAGAAAGGGAATCAAACTTGTCCGCCGTTTACAGCCTTCAGGATAATTTTAACTGTGTCGTAGGTCAATCTGATCATACCAATGGTATCCAGGTGCCTTTGTACGCTGTGGCCGCTGGTGCCCAGGTTATTGAGAAACACTACAAGATAGATGACCAAATGGATTGTGTCGACGCTCCTGTATCCATTAATGAAAAACAGATGTCCACAATGGTGGAAGAAATACGGAAGATAGAAAAAATCTTTGGGTCGGGTGAACTCGGAGTGCGTGACGCAGAAAAGGGAACTGCAATATTTCGAAGATTTAGCTGATGAACAAACTTTTTATTTTTCAAAAGCGCCTGGGGACCTATGCCGAAGAACTGAGACGGGCATTTGAAGTTGTGGAAGACCCAAAACTCAGCATCAACATCGGATCCCTTTCTATTGACTTTCTGATAGAAAATGACATCGATGTTATCATCGCTAATAAATTGCCGATACAGTGGTATTATATATTCAAAGGTCTTAATATTGTCAAAATCATTTTCGATAGCCGCGATCAATGTCAACAATATGCAGATATTGTAGTAGACTGCTTAAGTAACGATGATCGACGGTATTTTACCGGCGACGCTTGCGCAATACAAAACAATGGGAATTCGGCCGTTTTCAGTATCAATGAAATTGTTAACCTGATTACCGTGCAAAAATGGGATTCTGATTTTTTCGAATTCAATGTCGCTTATTTAAGCTGTATGCATCTGACAGACAACATTGTGTTCAGAACTGAGCAGTTTATTAAAAATAAGCGTATTCGACTGGTTCAATACTTGTGCAACTGCCATGACCGGGAAAGTGTTCGAATAGCTGAGAAGAATAATTATAACTTTGTCGATATTCGGCTGACATATTCTATGAAATTGATGAACGATGAAAGGTATGCCGGCTCACAATACCATTTCGGCAGGGCTAGTACGGATGATATCCAGCATTTAAGATCCCTAAGCCGCGAATTATATGTTGACAGTCGTTATTTTTTCGACGGCAATTTTGATACGGAAAAAATTTATAAATTCTACCAGGGGTGGGTCGAAAAGGGAGTGCTCGGACAGTTTGATGATGAATGCTGGTGTCTTTATGATAATCAAAAGTCTGTGGCTTTTTGTACAGTTAAATATGAAAATCCACATACAGCGGTCATTGGGCTGGTCGGTGTTGATATGCAGTATCAGGGGAAAGGACTCGGTCAAGCATTGATCTATTCTGTTTTCAATGTACTAGTAGAAAAAAGAATTCGAAAAGTATATGTGGTGACACAAGGGAGAAATTATTCGGCGCAACGGCTATATCAATGTGTTGGCTTCCGGACCCACCTGACCCAATTATGGTACCACAAATGGATATGAGGGATGGCATGAATGCTGGACTTCAGTTATGGCAACGATCCAAAAAGGCAATTCCTGGCGGTAACGGTTTACTGTCTAAAAGACCTGAACGCTATGCACCGGATATTTGGCCGACGTATTATCAAAGGGCCCGAGGTGTGACGGTTTGGGATCTGGAAGGAGAAAAATACATCGATATGGCACAGATGGGGCTTGGTACTGCCATATTGGGGTATGCCGACAGTGAGTTGAACGATGCGGTGATCGGGGTCGTAAATGATGGGGTCGGCACCACCTTAAATGCACCGGAAGAAGTCCTTCTTGCTGAAAAACTGCTGGAATTGAACCCGTTTGCAGGAGGGGTAAGGTTTTCCAGAACCGGTGGAGAAGCTATGGCGATGGCTGTTCGCATTGCGCGAGCATATTCAGGTCGCCAGAAAGTGGCATTCAGCGGTTATCATGGATGGTGCGATTGGTACTTGGCTGCCAATCTCACCGGTTCAGACAAACTTTCCGAACACCTTTTGCCAGGACTTGACCCCAAAGGTGTCCCCGATAGCCTGATTCGTACGGCATTGCCGTTTCGGTACAATGATACGGAAGATTTTAAGCATTTGATGGAAAAAAATCCGGACATCGGCGTCATTATTATCGAAGGGGCACGTTACGACTTTCCTTCGGCTAATTTCCTGAATACGCTTTCAAAGATCGCAAAAGAAAGAGGTATCGTGCTTGTTAGCGATGAGATCACCTCCGGCTGGCGGATGACGGATGGAGGCGTATATAAATTAAACGGATTTGATCCGGACATTGTCGTATATGGTAAGGCGATGGGGGGCGGATACGCCATTTCAGCAGTTCTGGGTCGCGCTGAGGTGATGGATGAAGTCCAAAATACTTTCATCAGCAGTACTTTCTGGACCGAAAGAATCGGTTTCGCTGCTGCTTTGAAGACCATTGAAATTCTGACCCGCGATAAAATATGGAAGCGTCTCATCGCCATGGGTAACCGAATCGGAGATGGATGGATGCGCCTCGCCCGCAGGCATGATATTCAACTTCAGGTTACTGATTTCAAGCCGCTGATTACAATGAAGCTCGCTTATGGTGAAAAAAATAATGCCCTGTCGACGCTATTTACTCAAGAGATGCTTCGCAAAGGTTATCTTGCCGCAACAAGTGTCTATCTGTCCGCCGCCCATTCGGAGACCATTATAGATGGCTATCTTGAATGTGTTGATGATGTCTTTGCATTGTTGGCCGAAGCCATCCGCACCGACACAATTATGGATAAGCTGCAGACCGGAGTAAAGGAAGAAGCCTTTAAAAGACTGAATTGATGCGAAATGTGTGAATGTGGGCTTAACTATATTATAACATGGTTTTTTTGATTATATAAACAGTTAGGATATCTAGTGGTTACAGCTATTATTCAAGCTCGCATGAGTTCAACCCGTTTACCTGGAAAAGTACTTAAAGTGATAGATGACCGGCCGATGCTTTTCTATATGCTTGAGCGGGTTGCCCAGGCGCAGCAAATCGATCAGGTGGTCTTGGCGACAAGTTCCGAAAAAGAGGATGACGAAATTGTCGATTTTTGCCGGCGACAGGAGGTCCTTTGTTTCCGGGGAAATTTGGATGACGTTCTGGATAGATATTACCAGGCCGCTAAATCATTCAATGGCGATCCTGTCGTCAGGCTAACGGCAGACTGCCCGATTATTGATCCGCAGGTTATAGACAGTTTAATCGAGATTTTCAAAGATGGTCAATTCGACTATGTGGCCAACACATGCCCACCAGAAGGGATGACATACCCTGAAGGGATGGATGTGGAGATTTTTTCCTTTCACGCTTTGGAAAAGGCCTGGAAAGAGACAGTGAAACCATCGGATCGGGAACATGTCACCTTTTATTTCTGGAAAAACCCGAACCTGTTTTCTATTTTTCGGCACGATCTGCATCGGAGTTTTGCAGACTACAGACTGACAGTGGACTATCCTCAAGATTTCGATGCCATTAGCCGAATTTTGAACCATTTCTATCCAGAAAGGCCTTTTTTCACGATGGAAGAGGTTATAGCGTACCTGGATGAACATCCAGATATCAAGTCATTGAATGATCATATTGAGTCGTTCTCCGGGTGGCAGTCCGCCTTTGAAAAAGACAGGGAGTTTACCTAATGAAATATTGTACCCGATGTGTTTTGCCCGAAACCCATGAAACCATTGCCTTTGACGGCGAGGGTGTTTGCAACATCTGTCGGCAGCATGAATTCAAAAAAAAGAAGATCGACTGGGAAAAAAAATATTCGGATTTCGAAATTCTTTTAAATAAATACCGGGGCCAACATTCCTACGATTGTATTGTACCTTTCTCGGGTGGAAAGGACAGCACTTATACGCTGTGGCGCCTGGTGAAAACATATAAACTCAAATGCCTGGTGGTGTGTTTCGACCATGGCTTCTATCGGCCCAAAGTAGTCGAGAACAGAACACGCGTATTCAAGCAGTTGGGTGTGGATAGTTTGGTGTACCGACCGAATTGGCACCTTGTTTTGAAGCTCATGTTGGAATCTCTGCTGCGCAAAGGGGATTTTTGTTGGCATTGTCATGCGGGAATCTTTGCTTATCCCATGCAGGTTGCAGTGAAATACAATGTTCCCCTGATTATCTGGGGGGAACCACAGGCCGAATATACCGCCTATTACAGCTATGAAGATACATTGGAAGAAAACGAGGAGGTCGATGAGAAGCGGTTCAACCGGTTTGTAAACCTGGGGGTCAATGCGGAAGATATGATCGGCATGTTGAATGATCCAGGCATCGACGAGCGTGACATGGAGCCGTTTATGTACCCCAAACTGAAAGAGTTAAAAAAAATAGGCTTTCGTTCCGTTTGCTTGGGAAGCTACATCCCATGGGACGTGAAGAAGCAAGTCGAGATTATCAAAAGCGAACTTGGCTGGCAGGAAGATTGCAACGTAGGTGTCCCACCTGAATACGGTTATGAAAAGGTTGAGTGCCAGATGCAGGGGATTCGGGATTATCTCAAATATATCAAACGAGGCTATGCGCGTACGTCCCACTTGATGACCATAGACATCAGAAACAATCGCAAAGAGCGGGAAGAGGCCCTTAAAGCCATTAAAGCGTATGAGGGAAAACGACCCCACAGTCTGCCTGTATTCTTAAAAATGCTCAATATAACCGAAGAGGAGTTTAATGGCATTGCGCTTGCGCATAATATACCGCCGCATAAATGCGATTTCTCGCATATCTGCACCGGTCCCAAATTGTGGGACGAGGATTTATGGGACGATGTGAGACCGCTAGAGCGCGAATACACAGAAAAGAAGTTGAAAGAACAAAAATTTTTTAATGAAACGTGATATGATGAACCAAAAAATAGATTTACAAGAGTACCTTGCGGCAAAGCGAAGTTGTGTCATATGCGGTCAAGACGGATTTTCGCCATGGTGCACGGAGGGCATTTTTCAGGTTGTGCAATGCAATGCCTGCGGTTTGGTTTTCGTGAATCCTTGCCTGAACGATGAAGGATTGGAACTGGTTTACCAGGGCCACCATAACAACAGAGTAGCGGACTCCGATGAGTGTAAGAAAAGAGACCGAATGTATCTTCTGGATCGCGATTTTCTTGAAGAGACCATCAATAATGGTGCTATACTCGATGTGGGCTGCGGGGGAGGGTTTTTTCTCGAAAAATTCGATCAGGACAAATGGGATCGAATCGGTTTGGAAATAGATCCGGATACGGCTCCTTACGCCCAACGTCACTTTGGCATAAATGTAGAGATCGGAACCTCCGAACGAATACCTTTTGAAGACCACCGTTTCAACGTGGTTTCATTTCGGGGGTCTTTTGAACATCTGGTCAATCCTCAGGTTTCTATGCAAGAAATTGAACGAGTTACCGCCAATGGCGGTTATCTCTATCTATGTGCAACACCCAATGTGGCCTCTTTTTGCGCTCGACTTTATCGCAACAAATGGAACCAGTTCGATGCCAAGGAGCATATTTTCATGTATTCGGCTGAAACCTTAGCTAAACTGGTGGAACCCTTCGGATATAAGGGGGTCAAGTCAGCCTACTTTTATGAAGAAACGCCTTATTGCAACATTGAAGAAGACATGGTGCAGGTGCTGAAAGACTACCAGTCAATTCAGCAGGGCGAATTCGAAAAGGTGGCCACGTCACCGGCCTTCTGGGGGAATATGCTCAATATACTATTTAGGAAGTTCTAATAACGGTGGGAAAAGTAAAATGATTGGCGTTCTTAATGTAAATATGGGTAACCTGCGGTCGGTACACAACGCATTGGACACATTGGGGTATGACGTAAATATTGTTGCAGATGCCGGCGGTTTCGACGATTTGTCTCATCTTATCATACCGGGTGTCGGATCCTATTTTACCGCCATGCAGACGATTGAGTCGACAGGCGTAAAAGACAGTATCTGCCGCTTTGCCCATAGCGGCCGCCCGGTATTGGGCATCTGTTTGGGAATGCAGTTGCTGTCATCGGAAGGGCATGAAGGTGGAGGAGCCGAAGGTCTGGATCTTATCGCAGGTCAGGTTGAGAAATTCAAATTGCCGGAACATCTTTTCATTCCTCATGTGGGTTGGAATACCATCAATTTTGAAATAGAACACCCTGTTTTTCACAAAATCAAAAACGGAATCGATTGTTATTTCGTTCACTCCTTTCATTTCGTGTGTAAAGATGATTCAAATTGTTATGGCACAACGGATTACGGCATGGATTTTACCAGTATCGTCGGTCGGGACAACATTCTTGGGTTCCAATTTCACCCGGAAAAAAGTCAGACAAATGGATTGAAATTGTTGGAAAATTTCTGTGACTGGGACGGACAATGCTAAAAAAGAGAATCATACCGGTTCAGCTGCTGATCGACAACCGACTGGTAAAGACCATTCAATTCGGAAAATACCGGGATGTCGGCAATCCGGTAACCAGTTCCAAGATATACAATTATAGCGATGCCGATGAGCTCGTTTTTTTGAATATCAATCGAGAACAACGTTCGGTGGAACCACTCCTGTCGCTGATCGAAGATGTTTCTGAGGTTTGCTTCATGCCGCTTTCTTTAGGCGGGGGGATAAAAACCATCGAAGATGCCGAATCGTTGATTCGCAATGGGGCTGATAAAATAATTGTAAATTCAGTCGTATATAGAGAAGTTTCCCTGATTGGGAAGATAGCCGAAAAATTCGGTACACAAGCGGTCATCGTGTCCATCGATGTCAAATACGATGGGGTTCAAAATTGCTATCGGCTTTACTCGGATTGCGGCAGACAGGCGGAAAGCGTGTCTTTAGAAGCGCATGTAAAAGCCGCTGTTGCACATGGTGCTGGTGAAATTCTGGTCAACTCAATTGATCAAGATGGCACCATGGAGGGCTATGACACTGAATTAATACGCCAAGTGGTGAAATTTGCCCGCATTCCGGTTATAGGCTGTGGCGGCGCCGGAAATTTTGACCATATGAAAAATGCTTTTCTGGGAACGGATGTCAGTGCACTGGCTTGTGGCAGCTTGTTTAACTTTGGAGACAACAATCCCATTCGTGCCAAAGCATTCCTTAGTAATTACAACCTACCGTTTAAAGTGATCTAATCAAAGTGATCTAAAAAATGAAATTCCCAATCTTCGATAAAGTTATCCTCTTCGGCGGTTCGCTAACCCTGGTAGGCCTGGCTCAGTGGTTAAAATCTGAACACATGAAAGTGTTCATCTACACATCTCCCCGGCATGCCGCTGAGCCACTGGGAACTGATGGCAAAACCCTGGCTGAGCGACTGGACCGACTGGAATTGTCCTATATTGAAACTGAAGATATCAATGCCCAGCATGAATTGGTCGATGAAATTACACCAACAACCATGGGTATTGGAATTGGAGAGGCCTGGAGCTTCGATGCTGAGATCATTGAGGCCTTTGGCGGCAGATTGCTCGATTACATGGGGATTCCACTACCCCGTTATCGTGGCGGGGCGCATTATACGTGGATGATTTTAAGGGAAGATCGCGACAGCGGTTGTTGTCTGCAGGTCATCAATACGGACATGGTCCAAGGTGTTTTTGACTCCGGAGAAATTGTCAAATCAAGGTCGTTCCAATTCCCCCAGACGGCCCGTATTCCGGATGATTACTTCGATGCGGAGGTCGAACAGGCAATTTTGTTTATCAAAGAATTTCTGGTTGAGGTTCAACAAGGCAAGGATTTCATCCTAAAAGACCTAGACGAAAGCAAGTCCCTCTATCTGCCGCGACTGTATACTATAAAACAAGGTTGGATCGACTGGTCATGGAGCGGCCGTGATATTGAACGCTTCATCCGAGCCTTCGATTCGCCCTACATGGGCGCCAGCACAATCATGGACGGTGACCGTGTTTTCTTGAAAGATGCGCATTTGGAAGGGACCGAAGCCCCTTTCCATCCGTTTCAAAGCGGCCTGATCACCCGTCTGTCAGAAGAAGAGGGTGCTGTGGTCGCAACCCGGGAAGGACATCTTCATATCAAAAGGGTTTTCGATGAAAAAGGGCAGTCCTTATTGCCGACATTGAATGCCGGTATGCGCTTTTTTACCCCCCTGGATCAACTTGAAAAAGCACTCACATATAAGGCTACATATGGCAGCAAGGGATTAAAGATGGCGGGGGACGACAGTTTCCTGCAACCGAGGCTATTGAAAGGTAAAAAAGTATCTCTGAGGCCGGTAACCCTCGCGGATTGCAGTCAGACGTACGTCGATTGGTTGAATAATCCCAACGTAAACTGGGCGCTTGAGACCCGCTTTAGAACACAAAATATTGACTCTGTTCGCGAATTTGTTGCCGACATTGCCAAAAGCCATGACAGCTTTCTGTTCGCCATCATATCGAATTCCAATGGTCAGCATATCGGGAACACTAAAATTGGTCCCATCGATTTCAATCATATGTTTGGTGACGTCAGTTATTTTATCGGGGAGACGGACTACTGGAAAAAAGGGCTGGCTACCGAAGCGGTTTATTTGATTACGCGGTTTGCCTTTGAAACGTTGGGCATGCATAAGTGCATGGCTGGTGTCTATGGTAGCAATATCGGCAGCTGCCGCGTTCTTGAGAAGGTTGGTTATCGCCAGGAAGGCACGATCATCGCACAATACAAAGGTCGAGACGGATGGGAAGATCATATTGTGTACGGGCTTCTCAACGAAGAGTTTAAGGTCGCGGATGAACAATAGTATCAGAAAAGAGTACTCCCGCCGGGCGTCTAAAATGGTCGCCTTGATCCACGATATCAGCCCGTTGCAGCGCATGATTAACTCCGACGGGTTGGACGAGGCTTTTGAAATCATACGTAATGAACTGCCGGATGTGGTGATCCACGAGTATCATGCCGGAACAGCGTGCGAAGATTGGATCGTTCCGAAGAACTGGCAGGTGGTTGAAGGCTTCATGCAAAACAAAACCGGTGAGATTATCGCGTCGATCCGTGAAAGCAAGTTGTTCGTTGCGCCTTATAGTGAACCTGTTGACGGCTGGTTCACCAAAACAGAAATCGAGAGGCATCTTCGCACCCGGCCCGATAGGCCGGATGCCTTCGCCTTCGAGCATAGAAACGCCTACAATTACCAATTGGTAGATTGGGGGATTACGATGCCGCACAACCGCTGGTTGGCACTGCCGGAAAGCGAGTATCACGTTAAAATAGACGTGGAACTTAAAAGCGGTTCGATGAAGGTGGCCGAGCTATTTCTTGAAGGACGTCGACCGGAAACCATATGCATCTGTGCGCATATTGACGAATTATGTAACGATGACCTGAGCGGATGCGCACTGGGCATAGAGCTAATGCACCACATCGCATCGTTGCCCAATCGTCAATATTGCTACCAACTGCTATTGGTGCCGGAAATGTTCGGTTCTCTATTCTTCGCTTATAACAACCCTGAAAAGCTTAAGAGAACTATTTGCATGCTCAATCTTGAAGCCGTTGGTGCCGGTGAGAATCTCTGTATAAAAAGAGCTTTGGAGGAAAATACAAGACCCGAGCGGGCCCTTTTTCGTGCAGCGCAGGAAGAGGAATCTGCTTTCCAGAAACTGGGGTTTTTCGAAGGCTATGAAAATGATGAACGTGTTTATGGCTGGCCAACGTTGGGAATAACCGGAATCGCTCTTCAGCGGTATCCGTTTGCCGAATATCATACCAGCGATGATACCCCTGACATCATCAATCCGAAGTACATGCTCGAAGCGCTCATGATAGCAGAGCGCTTTGTAGACATAATGGAGAAAGATTATGTTCCGGTGTACAAAAACCGTTTGCAGCCATGGTTAACGCGGCGCGGCGTGTATTTTGATTCCAAGGATGATCCGCAAAGGTTTCAAAAGTTTAATAATATGGTCTTGTTCGGGATAAATGGTCAACGATCGATATTGGATCTGGCCGATAGAGCCGGACTTGGTGTCAAAGATGTGTCCAGTTATCTATGTCAGCTTTTTAAAGCGGACTTAATTGAAAAACAGGATGTTGATTGGTCGCAACCATCCAATACCACAGTATAGGAATAGATGATGCAACATTGTACTAAATGTTTCCTGCCGGAAACCTATGAAACCTTTATGTTCGATGACGAAGGCGTATGTAATGTATGCCGGCAGCACGAAAAAAAGCACGGTCGTGTCGATTGGAAAAGACGTGAAGCCGAATTTGAAAAAATTATATCAAAATTCAGAGGAACCGGCGACTACGACTGCATAGTTCCATTCAGCGGTGGAAAGGACTCTACATATATTCTTTACAGCATAATCAACAAACACAAACTAAAACCACTAGTGGTCTCCTTTGATCATGGATTTTTCAGGGAGCATCATTTGCGCAATGTTGAACGGACTTTAAAAAAATTGGGTGCGGATTATCATTTGTTTCGCCCCAACATGCGGGTGGTTGCAAAGTTAATGCTCGAATCACTTATCAGGCGAGGCGATTTCTGCTGGCATTGTCATACAGGCGTGTTTGCTTATCCTATGCAAATCGCTATCAAGTTCAATATTCCTCTGTTGATATGGGGGGAGTCCACTGCCGAATATACGGGGTATTATGATTTCGAGGAGTGGGAAGAACAGGATGAAGAAGCCTTTAACAGGCATATTAATTTAGGAATAAACGCTGAGGATATGCTCGGTTTTTTGGGAGACGGCGTGGAAGAGCGGGACTTGAAGCCATATACCTACCCAAAACTTCGAGACCTTAAAAAAATCGGCTACCGAAGCATTATGTATGGCACTTTCTTTCCATGGGATCCGATGAAACAGACGCAAATCATTCAAAAAGAACTTGGATGGAAGATGGATCAAGTGGAAAACATTCCTGAGCAATTCTGGTTCGAAAAACTGGAATGCCGTCTAAATGGCGTTAGGGACTATTTGAAGTATATCAAACGCGGTTTTGGAAGGACGGCGCAGTCTGTTGCAAGGGAAATAAGAAACAAGCGACTATCTCAAGAACAGGGTCGGGCTTTATTGGAAGAATACGAAAGAAGACGTCCTGACAGCTTGGACTATTTTTTGCATATACTTGATATGACTGAAGATGAGTTCATGGAAATAGCACTAAAACATGTTATTTCACCGCATAAGTTTGATGCCGGTAAAGTCAGAAAAGGTTTCAGGCTTCATGATCAGGATAAATGGGAGAAGACAAAGATAATTAAATAACATGGTTATATACTAGCAGCAAAGAAATTATAGGAGATTGATTTATGTCGTTTGGATTTTTGTACAGATATGGTATTTTCGTTCTCTTTCTAATCGCCTCATTTCCAGCTATAGAAGTTGATGCAAGTGAGGGAAAACAGATCAGTTTTGAGAAAATTATTCTTAAAGAATCCCAACTTTACACTTATGGCATGGCAATAGCAGATTTCGACAAAGACGGGGATTTGGACATATCACTATCACAAGCAGATGATTTGTTTCTCAGAGGAGAAAAAAACTCGCCGGGAGACCGGATCTCATGGTTCGAAAATATCGGAAATAAGCAATTTAAAGAGTGGCTTATCTATCATAGTGATCAAGATAAGGGGTGGTTTGAATATCAAAAAGCAATTGATATTGATAGGGATGGTTTTCTTGATATCCTTGTTGTTAAAAATAATAATTTTGGCTGCAAAGGATGTGGAGGGGGGGATATCATTTGGTTTAAAAATCCTGGAAATTTTAATACAAAGCCTTTGCCGTGGAAGAGATTCAAGATAACTTCAGAATTTCGATACGCTTATGACCTGGACATTGAAGATATTGATAATGATGGATATCTTGATATTGTTGCAACTCAATATAAAGGACATCCGTATTTAGATGGTAATTCAGTATCATGGTTTAAGAATCCAAATGATACTGTTGAAAATACAGAGTGGCAGCAGTTCGATATTGATGGAAAATATGATGGACCATTTTCTAGATTCATAAAAAAAAGGATAGATCGATATAGGGAAAATGGATACTTTGAAAAGCCCTATTTGGACGAAACCTTATCCGCTAGAATTGCCGATTTTAATAATGACAATAAACCTGATGTTGTAGTGACTGCCTTTGGAAGCAGTGTTACAGCCTGGTATCAGAATATTAATCCAAAATGGAATAAATGGCAAAAACATATAATCAGTCGTAATGTACGACCTGGACATGCAACTTCCGTTGACATGGATTGTGATGGAGATATTGATGTGGTCGTACCTTATGGTGCTTTATCTTCAAGGGTTAGAGGGATAGATTCTAAGAGATTGGAGAAAAAGATCGTATGGTTCGAAAACATAATCAATGAAACCGGTAAGGGCACGGGATGGAAAGAGCATACCATAACAAGTATCAATAATGGGTGGTTTGATGTTTCTGCTGCTGATATGGATAATGATGGTGACATGGATATTGCAGCATGCGCTTTCCGAAAATCCGGAGGTGTTTATCTTTTCGAACAAAAAGTAAATAAACAGTGGAAATTACACGTAATAGAAAATAATTTGCAAAGCCCGAGTAAAATCCTGACCTCCGATCTAAACAACGATGGACAGATAGATATCGTCGTTGCGTCAAGCAGCCCCAAAAACAGGTTGATTGTTTGGATGCAAAAATGATTCTTTAAATGATTCTTTATTAGAAGTAGATTTTCATTTCCTTTTCTTAAAATACCATCTCTCTTTATAAAAGAAATCATTTTACATATTGTAATGAAAAAAAACATCCTTTTACATTTTACTACACTTAACTATAAAGTATGGCATCAAGCTGCCATTCAATTAAGCAAACTGTATCCAGGCAGTAAATTCGCCGGTATTGTTCATGCGCATGGGGATATTGTTGGCTTTTTAAAGCAACAGCATGATATCGACTACCAGAACTTGTTGGACCTGACGAATGTCGAGACTTCGTTTTTAGATAACGATTATAACAATGAAGTGTTAAAGCGGTATGAAGAAACCACTGCAGAAAAGAGCCTCTGGCGCTTTATCGCGGTCGACAGGCAGTGGGGGTGGCAATTCTGCAAAGGCGCTTTGCCCGTAAAACTATTGCATAAAAAAGAGCTGACAAGTGACAATGCCTTAAAGGTCGTATACGGCTATATTGCACTTTTTAACAAATTGTTCGATGAATTCAAGCCTGATGTAGTCCTTTTCAAGATCGGTATGCACTCGATTTTTCCATTGGTGATGGAACAAATCTGCAAGAATAGGAACATCGTGCACGTTTCTCCCGTGGAGACCAAGGTACAAAATTATTTTGCGCTCACGCCGAACAAAGAATCCACCTTCCCCCATATCAATAGGACATATGAACAATTGTATATCGGAAAGTTGGAGATCGACCTATCGCCAGGGATAAAGTGCTATAATGCCATGATGGATGCAGTACGCAGCAAAAACGGAAGCTATTATTTTGATCAAGGCGATCAACATATCAAAAAACTCTCCGCCAAAAGGCCAAACGGATATGCGTATTCGATGTTTAAAAGCCTGGTGCTCACAACCTTGAGTTGGATAAAAATGCGCAAACTGGAAAAACAAAAACGAAACGAACAAAAGGTAAACGGTCAATATACTTACCAAGATCTGCTATACGGCTATTATTATAATGTATATAAAGTTTATCAGACGATTAAGGCATTTAAAGAAAGCTTTTATGAGCAATGCGACTTTCGCGAAAAATACCTGTATTACCCATTGCATCTGGTCCCTGAATATACCATTCAGGTACAGGCCAATATATGGATCAATCAACTGTTTATCATAGAAATACTGGCCAAAAGCATTCCCTTTGATTGGAAAATATACGTTAAAGAGCATCCCGGACAAATTCAACACAGAGTTAGACCCAGCGCTTTCTACAAAGAAATCAAATCTTATGCCAATGTAAAGCTCGTTCCTTTTTACGAAGATAATCAGAAAATAATCGCCAACTCTCAATTCGTAGTGACCGTAACCGGTACAGTTGGTTGGGAAGCAATTTTGTTTCACAATAAGCCGGTCATCAACCTTGCAGAAAGCTTATACGAAATAACCGGGTTGTCGAAAAGATGTGAATCAATTGCCGATCTCTCAAAAGAAATACAACATGAGTGCCACCGTATCGGAAAAATCAGCCCCCAAGAGAGAAAAAAACGGTTGATTTATTTGATCAATGCAGTGATCATGCACAGCGCTTGGGCAGACAGCCCATTAACGGTTTTGGGTGAAGACACACAAACGCCGTCAGATGCCATGGTTGTACGCGCCGGCAAACAAGTGGCAGATCTTACAAAAAGATATATCGAAATATAACCCAACAGACGGCGAATTCATTCTTTGCGAATCAAATTTTGACGATCGTGTACCAACCTATACAAAAAATAAAATATATAGCTTCGCTGATTGTAAAGACCCCTTATTTTGGCTGGATCATCGCTTTGCAGATTATCAGCGGATTTTCCAGCATGGCCGGCATCCCTTTGCTGATACCCGTGCTTGAATATATGCAAACGGGATCTTCAAACGATGCCGGAAGCAAGTTGGCGTACATTGACAACTTATTTAAAAGATTCAATATCGAACCGAGTTTTCAGATTTTGCTGATCACGGCCTTCTTGCTGATTGTCGTCGGACAAGCACTTATTTTTATCTCTGTCATCGTGGCACAGTATGCTCAGCTAAAAATATCCGGCCGATATAGAAAAAAATTGATCATAGCTTATCTGAATGCGCAGTGGCTGAAAATGAGCAACGACCGATCCGGCGAAATGAACAATGCTATATTACGTGAAGCTGATCTGGCTGGAGTTGCCCATCTTGATTCTCAACGGATTGTCATCTATCTCATCCAGGCAATGGTATTGATGTTTCTGCTCCTGAAGCTTTCCTTTCCGGTCACGCTCATTGCGATGGGGGTCTACAGCGTCATTTTCTGTGTCAATTCTTACAACTCACGCAAGGTGCAATCTTTAGGTAAAAAATACAATGATCAATTCAAAAACATGTCTTCAACGCTAACCGGCATACAGCATAATAAAAAGTTTATTAAAGCCTCCTTGCTACCTGGTTACTTTGCTGGAAAATTCAGCAGATGGGTTAACAAGACCATCCGAACCATGCACTTTATCAATATTCGGGAGCAACTGCAGTTGACCTGGAGTTTGGTCATTCCGCTGTTTTTTTTATTCACTTTGATTTTAATGCACGCCCAACTCCAATTGACTTTGCCTGAGCTTTTTGTACTCCTTATTGTTTTTCAGCGCCTTTCACCTCAATTCATTACACTATTTCAAGCCTACACAGCCTTGCACCGGAATATTCCAGTACATGAATCCATTAGAAGACGACTTGAAAACCTGGAAGAAAACAATGAAATATCCGGCAGCAAACACTTTGATTTCGATGATAGCATTGTTTTCAAGGATGTTGGCTTCAGGTACCCAAACGGCATCAACCTGTTGGAGAACATCAACCTTCACATCCCGCCCAATCGAACCATTGCCTTTGTCGGTGGTTCAGGTGCCGGTAAGTCTACGTTACTTGATCTGATTCTTGGCCTCATTTATCCTCTGCAAGGTGATATCCGTTATGGTAATATTCTTCACAGTCATCTTGATCTATTCGAATTTAGGAAAAATGTAGCCTACGTCAGCCAGGAAACGACCTTGTTCGATGGCAGCTTAAAGGATAACTTGACCATTGGTCGGCCCAATGCAAACGGTCGTACCATTATGGACATTTGCAAAAGTGTCCATTTGCATGAATTCGTTTCAAGTCTTACGGATGGTTTGGAAACGGCTGTTGGTGAAAACGGTATCAAATTGTCCGGTGGACAAAAGCAACGGATCGCCCTTGGAAGAGCGCTTTTAATGCGCCCGAAACTTCTGATTCTGGATGAGGCTACAAGTGATTTGGATGCAGAGACGGAAAAATTGATTCAAGTGGCTATCAATGAAATTGGCCATCGTATGACGATTGTTATCGTTGCCCATCGACTCAATACGGTTAAATCTGCAGACATTATTTACGTCATCGAAGATGGCAAAATATGTGAAAGCGGCACATATAATGAGCTCATTGAACAAAAGGGCAGGCTGTTTTATTTAAATTCCATTTAAAAAGAAGTAGGCGGTTAAAATGAGACTTGATGGCAAAACAGCAATTGTTACCGGTGGATCACGGGGAATAGGCAGGGCTATTTGCATTGAATTGGCAAAAGAAGGTGCTGCGGTTCTCGTTAATTATTACGCAAATGCAGACAAAGGGTATGAGCACGGTGCCAGTGAGGTGGTTGATCAGATTCGTTCCAGCGGTGGAGATGCAATGGCCTTTGATGCGGACGTTGCCGATAAAGAAGTCGTTCTATCGATGGTGTCGTCCTGTATGGACAACTTCGGGAGTCTGGATATTTTAGTGGCCAATGCCGGAATATGCCCTTTTAAGCCATTTTTAGACATTGATGAACAACTGCTGGATCTGGTCATAGGGGTGAATTTTAAGGGCGCCTTTTTTGCAGCCCAGGCTGCCGTAGACAAGATGGTTGAGTTAGGTACATCCGGACGAATCATTTTTACCAGTTCGGTAAGCTCTATCTTTGGGGGAGAGTTACAAGCCCACTATTGCGCCACAAAAGGGGCTGTAAACCAAATGATGAAGTCCATTGCCATCGCAGCTGGAAAAAATGGAATTACCGCCAATGCAGTACTGCCCGGAACAGTGGTTACAGATATAAATCGCAAACAGCTTGAGGAGGAGAATCCGGAACTCAAACAGTACTTTATAGACAGAACCCCCATTGGGCGTCTGCCAAGCCCAAAAGATATTGCCAAGGCCGTCGTTTTTTTTGCATCAGAGGATGCCCGTTGCATCTCAGGTGCCACGCTTGTCGTCGATGGTGGTATGTCCGTCAATCTGCAGTGATAGTGTTTCGTCTCCGGATGCACCTGCAGGTTTAAACCTATTTCCTGAAATTGAGAGATTATTATTGGCAAAACAATAAGGGGATATTTATGGAGAGCATAAAATTTGGATTCTGCGTGCCCATATTCGCGAATCCGGGAATGGCATTTTTCAGGACACCCGCATATCAAAAGTTAGACTGGCCGTCTTTAAAGGAAACCGTTATTCTTTGTGATGAGATTGGCTATGATTCCATTTTTATCGCTGACCATGTTTTTTTGGGCAGAGACGGCGATATCTGGGAATGCATGACTTTGATGTCCGCTTTTGCTGCATTGACCAAACATATTGAAGTTATCCCCATCCATTTATGTAATAATTTTCGGACACCATCGATCGTAGCGAAGGCAATGGCTACAATGAGTCACGTTGCGGACGGCCGTGTCGCACTGTTCTATGATTATGGATGGCGTAAAGCAGAATTTGATGCATATGGTATCGATTTTTGCCAAAACAATAATGAGAGAATTGCACAAATGGCGGAAGGCTTAACGATTATAAAAGGTATGCTTGAAGAAGAACAATTTTCGTATTCAGGTAAATTTTATTCGGTAAAAAAAGCTATTTGCAATCCAAAACCTGTAAAACCAATACCCATTTGGATGGGGGAAGCCAATAACGAAGAGATGGTAAGGCATATCGTCCAACTGGCGGACGTTTTCAACTCCATGCCATGTTCTGTCAATGCCTTTGAGAGAAAACTGGACGTCATTAAAGCTGAGTGTAATCGTCAAAAACGGGATATCAAATCGTTGGAATTCTCTTTAGAGACCCAAATATTGATAAGAAAGAATGAAGATGAAATTGACCAGGTTTTTGATAAATTTAAAAAAATCGTAAATTTGAACAATTCCTTCGATGCAGACATTATTGACCAACTCAAAGCGACAAATCCTCAACTGGAGAATTATAATTCCAAAGAAATTTACATGGACGAATTTCTTATCGGTACACCTGAAACGATCATCGATAAATTAAAACAATATATAGAGCTCGGTGCCAACCATTTTATGCTTTGGTTCATGGATTATCCTTCAAGAAAGGGAATTAATCTATTTGCAGAAAAGGTTATGCCGCATTTCAACAATTAACGGAGATTAAAGCCATTCATGGAAAAAATACTGGATACACTACAAAAAAAGACAACCATTCATAACGGTAAAAACTACATCGTCTCCAACATCAGCGCCGAAACTATTAACGGTAACATGAAAGGATGGCTTTGCGGGCATTTCTATCCGAAGGAATCGGTATTTCATCGAAACGACATCGAAATTTGCTATAAAGTGTTGCCGGTGGATATAGAAGAAGAAGAGCACTACCACCTTTGCAGTTTTGAATTTCTAATCATTCTCAGTGGCAAGGTGGAGTATAATATCGACGGTGACCGGCACATACTGACGTCTGGAATGTTCTATATGTTAAATCCCGGCAATACGGAGCATATTATTAAAGTTCACGAGGAAACAACTATTATGGCCATCCGTTTGCCAAGCATACCGCGAAATCGTATTTTTACCAAAAAAGGAAACGACGATGCCATCTGAAAAGGTTGCACTGATACCTGTTAGAGAGGGATCCGAAAGGGTCATAGATAAGAATTTTAGAACATTCGCCAATGGAAAATCTTTGCTTGATATTAAAATCGACCAGTTAAAACAAGCCAAATGTTTTGATCACATTTATATTTCCAGCGACAGTGAAAAGGCAAGAGAGGTCGCAGATAAAAACGGAGTTGAGTATATTGCGCGTGACAAGCGCATGTGCCAAAGTGATGTTTTGTGGGCCGATGTCGTCCATCACATCATGACAACGATACCTGGCAATCCCGTTGTGACCTGGGGGTTGGCTACCAGCCCTTTGTTCAGCAATTTTAAAAGGGCGCTTGATACTTATTTTGCCGAACGGGAAAGCTATGACAGCACTGTAGCCGTATTGGCCAAAAGATCCTTTTTTCTTAACCGGCACGGTCGCGGGATTAACTACAATCCAGGATACTGGCATCCCTATTCTCAACAGTTGGAAACCTACTATGAGGTTACCGGGGCATGTTACATCGGCACCAAACAAGATATGCTTAAATGGAACTACTGGTTCGGCACACACCCCTATTTGTTTGAAGTCTCACTTCAAGAAGCCATCGATGTGGATACCCCTGAAGACTATAAATTTGCTCAATTGCTTTACACCACCTTAAGAAAGCGTGTCGAATAAATGAATATCCTCATTCCCGATGTACTGAGTCCTCCTGCAAATATCGAAAAGGAGATTTTCGGTAGCACCGTGGAGATTATCGTGGCTGAAGCCACTTTTGCCGGACAAATATCCGACGACACTTGGAGACGTTGCGATGCCATACTGGCATGGGATCAAATTCAATATACATCTGAACTGATTGATAAACTAGAAAATTGCAAAGCCATCGTTCGTGTTGGTGTCGGCTACGACAACATTGACCTAAAAGCGGCCGCTCAAAAAAATATTCCGGTGTGCACTGTACCGGACTACGGAACAGAGGAAGTGGCTGATCATACTATGGCATTGATGCTCGCGCTGGTCCGGGGATTTCCTGTTTACGTGAAACGTGTCCGTCAGCGTGATTGGAACAGAGAGAACAAAATGCCCTTTCGCCTCAGAGGGAAAACCATGGGAATCGTCGGATTAGGGCGAATTGGATCAGCGGTGGCCGTGAGGGCAAAAGCGTTTGGTATGAATGTTGTTTTTTACGATCCGTATAAAGAGGACGGCTATGACAAGTCACTTGGGATCCAGCGGGTTGAAAACCTCGACGATATAGGCCAACAAAGCGACATCATTTCTTTGCACACGCCTTTGACAAATGAAACAAAGGGCATGATTGATAAACGATTTTTTTCCAATACAACCCGAAATCCAATACTGATTAATACAGCACGCGGTGCTATCATTAAACTAGATGATCTTTACACTGCCATGCAAACGGACACGATTAATGCCGTGGGTTTGGATGTATTGCCCATCGAACCCAATGACGATACACAAGAACTGATCATGGCTTGGGAGCAAAAGGAGACGTGGCTGCAAGGACGTGTTTTGGTTACCCCTCATGTGGCGTTCTACAGCCCGGAGGGATATCGTGAAATGCGCCAAAAAGCCGCCCGCGAGGCCTTGCGAGTTCTTAATGGAGAATCACCGCGCAACCCGGTTACCGTTTTTAACTCCTGTCAAAAATAACTCGCAAAAAAGAAATCGGGCCATATGGGGAAAGATATCGATATTGTTTTCTTGGGTACCAACGGTTGGTACAGCTCAGGAACCGGAGATACGGTTTGCATTCTCGTGGACGCACCGTCCTTTTATCTTATCCTCGATGCCGGCAACGGATTACGAAAAGCGGATCGCTACATTAAGGCGGACAAAGAAGTTTTTATCTTCCTGACCCATTTGCACATCGATCATATCAGCGGACTACATATTCTCAACAAATTTAATTTCCCTTCCGGCATAACCATATGTGGAAGTTCCAATACCGGGAAACATCTAGCGGAATTTGTCAACCAACCTTTTACCATGCCGCTGGAAGCTTTGCCTTACCCTGCAAAGATTCAGGAATTAGGTGTCGGTTACCAATCCGATTTTCCGTTTGGGGTAGAAGCACAGGAACTGGTGCATTCGAGCCCCTGTAGTGGCTATCGATTTGAAATCGATGGAAAAGTCATTGCTTATGGCACGGACACCGGATACTGCGACAACATAGTCCACTTGGGACGCAACGCGGATATTTTAATCACCGAGTGTGGTACCCGATCTGAGATCGATACCGCATGGCCGCACCTATCACCTCTTCAGGCGGCCGGAATCGCCCTTGAAGCCAAGGCCAAGAGGCTGGTGTTGACCCATTTTACCGCTGATGTATATCCATCGGCCAAAAGCAGGCAAGATGCACAAAAAATGGCCTGCTCCCGGTTCAGCAACAGCATCGCAGCTTATGATGAATTGAAATTGAAGGTTTGATTGTGGCATCTGACCGAAACGACATTGCCATTGTTTTTATAGAGTTCATCGATGAAGCCCAGGCTTTTTTATCAGAATATGGTGCAGCTCTCGACGATGCCAAAATTTCGATAATCGTCATAAGCTTGCATCCGCTGGTCAAATCCTTTCTGACCGATAGAAATATCGATTGCATTGATAGCTTTCAACTTTGTGGCAAGGAAAACCACCGAAAGCTAATCACCATACTTCAGTCCTTTACAGACCAGGTGAGGTCAAAATGCCAAATGATGGATTGCAATGGTATAAGGTTAACCTATACGGAAGATTTGATTTTCTACTTGCGTACGATGTTATCACATATCCTATACCGCATTGAAGTCATCGCGATGGCTATTGCGAAATACAGACCAGATAAGATCATTTCCATCGGTACACATAAAATTTTAGTCGCACGCAGTTTATTTATAGAATCAGGTGAAAGATATGTTGATGCAATCAATGACCAGTTAGCAAAAATGCACCATATCGATTTGGAAAGACTAATTGTGACACCGTCTGCCAAGCCCTCTGCCTCTCTGAGCCCCGTTCGAAATATGATGAAAGAGGTTTTGGATAACATTGTTGGAGTTGCTGCCGCTTTAAGGGTCAAAAGGGGGAAAAAGCTGGTCATAGCGCCATCGCAAAGTTTTCAAATGGGCAAGCTATTGAGACGTTTCAGGCAGCAGTATGGCAAAGAGGTTCAGTGCGGCGTGATGAGCCTCGATCTGAAGACCGCCGCCAAAATGGCCGTTCAACAAATATGGGGCATTCCCGATGATATTGTGTACATTCCGGTCAAAACCCCTTTCGGTTTCTTGCACGATAAGGAATTTCGCACAACCAAAGCAGCCTTCAACAAAACTTTTTATTCGATTATCAAAAAGTGGAAATACCGTGGCGTTTTTCTGGAGGCATTCGTTAAAAAGAAATATAAGATCGGTCTTGAACCATTGGTTATCAATGCCGCCAGAAAGTACTCATCCAGCGTGAGGGCCTATCTAGAGAGATGGCGTCCTGATTTTATTTTTGCTCAATACGCAAGGCGGATGCCTGCTGTCTTGGGTGAATTGGCCTCCCTTAGTGGGATTGCATCCATGATTATTCCCCATGGCACTTTCGTACCGTCCACCGATGACTACTCTCGCATGGAATGGAAGGAAAATGCCCTTGGTATCGTTGATACAGCATACGGCTCGGTTGCGCTGCAAACGCCACTAATAGAAGAATTTATTCGGGAAAATGACATAGACAAACCTATGGAGATCACCGGACCTCTTTTGTTTGGCCTGCCAAAACAAAAAAGCAAAAACACCCAAAGGATGCGACAATCTTTTTGCGAAAAAGGCGAAAAAATTATTCTCCACGCCGGCACCCCCAAAATACGTCGTGGTACGCGATTACTCAATTACGAAACCATCGATGAATATGTGGATGGCATTGCCTCCCTGGTCAAAGCTGCCCAACATTGTCGGAATATACACCTTATCATTCGCTATCGTGAGGTAGACGGTTTGGACCAATCCACGCTCCAAAGATTATTACCGCAAGGGGGGCACTATTCCATTGCTTCGGATGGAGATTTCCAAGATTATCTGGCCATTACAAATCTTTTGGTCAGTTTCTCATCGACCACCATTGAAGAAGCACTTCAAAATGACATTCCCGTGATGCTCTACAATAAATATGGGCGCTATGTACATATCGATGGAACGGTTTTGGCTGAAAAACAAGGTAAAAACTTCAAACCTTCAGCCATCTATAACATCAACGATGAAAGCGATCTGTTGTTTGGCCTAAGGTGGATCATTGACAATCATCTTAACAAAGATTTACAGCTTAGATCTTTGTTTGCAAGATATAAGTACCGCCTGTCAGAAACACGGAACCTGGCGGATATTGTTGACAAGGGTATCTTAAAAAACCACTCGGCAATTTGTACAACAAACCCGAATTGAAAACTGCATACAGAACTGAGATATCAACCTATACGATTGCGTTCAGGCGGTTGGCATATGGATTTAATCAATTCAAACAATTGAGGGCCTATCGGATATGACGATTAAAATACTTGATTGTAGTATTAGAGACGGGGGCTATGTCAACAATTGGCGGTTTTCCAAAGAGCTTGTTAGAGAGTGCTATCGAGCGCTATCGAAAAGCGGTGTCGAATACATAGAGCTCGGATTTCGGAGTTCCTCCCCTTTTTTTGACCCTGATAAATATGGCGTTTGGCGCTTTACACAAGAAGATGTACTCAAGGAAACCATATCCAATATTCAAGGTGCCAAATTATCCATTATGGTGGATTTCAATAAATACGCTTTGAAAGATTTTATTGATGCCAAAGATTCTTGCATTCATATGGTGCGGATGGCGGTGCACAAAAACAATATTTACACGGCTCTTGAAAAGATAGAGGAGATAAAAAAACTAGGATATGCGGTATCTCTCCAGTGCATGGGGTACAATACGTACACTGAGGCCGAAAAAAAAGAACTAATAGAAACCATCGCACAGACAGAAATTGATTATATTTACGTGGCGGACAGCTACGGCTCCATATTTCCTTTTCAAATCGAAACATTGGTGAGCCCGTTTGTAGAGATGAAAAATACCAAAGTCGGTTTTCATCCCCATAACAATGTCCAGATGGCGTTTGCCAATACATTGGAAGCCATTCGCGCTGGTGTGGACATCGTGGACACCACCATATACGGGATCGGTCGTGGAGCCGGTAACCTGCCCACGGAAATTATGCTTTCATATCTTTCAGAACAAGGTCTAACACGCTACAATGTGATTCCGGTCTTGAATTGTATTGAAAGATATTTTTTAGAGCTTAAGAAAACACATCCATGGGGATATCAGCTGCCGTACATGATTTCCGGTATTTTCAACTCTCATCCCAGCTACTCCAAAGAGCTGCTGCGCAGGAGAGAGTACAGCATGGAAGATATTTGGAAGGCGTTGGGAGCAGTTAAGGCCATCAATCCTATTGGGTTCGACAAAGAGATTATAGATGGCATGATCGAGCAGGGCATCATCGGCCGTTCCAATGAAAAACCCTTTTGCCCTGCATCGGAGGCAGCTGAAGTAGATGCTTGCAGCCCGGCACCGGCGGTTCCCTATTTCAACCGACACCAAGGCAGAGAGTTTCTCGTGTTGGCCAACGGTCCTTCCCTTAAAACGTATCAGGAGAAAATCGGCCGGTTCATTTCAGAATACAAGCCGGTCGTGCTGGGAGCCAATTTCTTGAACAGTCTTTTCAAACCGGACTATCATGCCTTTAACAATGCCAAGCGATTTATTTCTCATCATGATACAGTCAGTCCTGAATCCCGCATGCTCATCGGGATCAATTTATCTGGAGATATGATTCGCGAGTACGTGAAAAGGGATTGGGAGCCCCTAGTCTTTCGTAACCTGCTCGATACCGAGTTCGATTTAAAAGATGGCATGGTTATGGCCAATTGCCGGACAATTTCCGTGCTGTTGATCGGTGTCGCTGTTGCCATGGGAGCCAAACGCGTCTTTATCGCCGGCATGGATGGATATATCAATAATGACAATGTGGGCCGGACCCTTTTCTATGATGAAATGTTCGATCCGCATGAGCATGAAATCAATATAGATCGGCACCGTTGGAATGAACGTTACCTTACCCAGATTGATGACTATATCCAGAAGAATGGTGGGGAAGGTATTCATATTTTAACCCCTACCGGGCATTCAGCATTTTATAAAAGTATCGAAAATTATATTTGATAAGTGAGAAAATGAATAGATACCAACTACTCAAACATATACTTGATCAGGGTCAATTTTTCAAAGTTGTTTGCGGCGCTGGAAACGAAGACCCACAAGAGGTATTTCGTCTTTGTGCCACTTATACCCTTGCTGGCGCGTTCGGGATTGATCTTTCCGCCAATGTGGAAATCGTTGAAGCCGGCATGCAAGGAATCGATTTCGCACTGCAGCAGGCCGAAAAAATAAACATCCCAATCGATCATCGGCCGTTTATTACCGTCAGCGTTGGTATAAAAGGTGATCCTCATGTTCGAAAGGCAAAAATATCTGATGATCGGTGCAGCCAGTGTAGAGCCTGTTTGGAGCATTGCGATCAAGGCGCCATCGAGGAGAACCCCATCAGCGTCATCGAGAAAAGATGCATTGGATGCGGAAAGTGTGAAGAAGTATGTGAGTTTGATGCCGTCGGTTACTATACCCGCAAGGTAGATTTTGAAAAAGTTTTACCTGCCTGTCTTGACGCCGGAGCTGAAAATTTGGAATTGCACGCCATTATCGACGATGATCAAGAGGTCATGAAGGACTGGCAACTGGTCAATCGCCTGTTACCGGATCAGTTTATCAGCATGTGCTTGGACAGGTCCCAGCTCTCCGATCAACATTTGCTCAGGCGGATTCAGGAAGTTAAAAAGATTACCGGTGATCGACTGATTATTCAGGCTGACGGGGCCCCCATGAGCGGTGGCAGTGATGATTTCAATACCACCTTACAAGCGATCGCCATCGCCGATATCATCAATAAAGGCGGTATTGAAGCGCAAATTCTGCTTTCAGGAGGCACCAATTCAAAAAGCGGAGAAATGGCAAAATTGTGCGGTGTCGGAGTAAGCGGCGTTTCCATTGGTACCTATGCCAGAAACCTGGTGCGGGAGGAGATCGAGGACAGTCGTTTTGAAACGGATCAGGACCTGCTGAAAAAGGCAGTTAAAAAAGCTGCAAAACTGGTGGAAATAAACATGAAATATATCAAAAGGGGTTGATGTGGCAGTTTGTCTAAACGTCAACAAGCACAAAATTCAGGGTGTTGAATTGGTCATCTTTGACAAGGACGGCACCCTGATCGACGTCCACCACTATTGGGTCAGCATGATCAAGCTGCGGTCTGAAATTATTTCAAGCAAGTTGAATATAGACAAGGACGTGCTAATTGGATTGATGGATAGTATGGGGGTGAAGGCCGGCACAATGCGCATCAAGCCTGATGGGCCTGTGGGACTGAAAAAAAGAGAAGTGGTAATGAATGCAGGGGTCTCGTACTTGCGCACGCTTGGGCATGAAGGATTGACCTCGCTTTTTTTAGAAGCGTTCTCCAGAGCCGATGAGCTTTCACTGAGTCGATTTGATGAAATGATTCGTCCAATTGCAGGGCTCAACAGATGCATGGATGCGCTCAAAACGGTAGGGTGCCAAATCGCCATAGCCACCACCGATCGGACAGACCGTACAAAGTCGGTCTTGCAGCATTTAAAGATTCATCATAAGTTCGATTGCATTGCCGGCGCAGACTTGGTCAGGATGCCCAAGCCTTCCGGTGAAATTGTGGAGTTAGTCTGCCGGCAGTTGAAAGTTCCTGTTGAAAATGCCGTAATGGTTGGTGATGCCGCTTCCGATATTCTTTCCGGGCAGGCCGCCGGTTGCAAAGCCTCCATCGGTGTTGCCAGCGGACTGACAGAGAAAAATAAGCTTGAAACCTTGACCCCTTTTGTTTTGAATAGCATCAAAGATATTCTTATCAGCACATCTTAGGTTTACTATTGCAATGGGTAATTGCGCTTTAAATAGAATTTTGTTTGTAAACTTTCTGCCGTCGGTGACCAGCAGTTATGCCGATCGCGGTTCAGCCTATCCTTCAACGGCAACCTTGCTGCTTGCCACCCTTTTGCACAACCAGGGATACGATGTGACCCTTATCGACGGCGGTTATTATGGCGATTACCTCAAACAAATCGAAAAATATATTGAAACATATGCCGAAGACGTTCTCTTTGTGGGAATGTCGGTAATGACGACTCAGGTACCTTTTGCCCTTGAGGTCTCTGAAAGAGTCAAAAAAAAATGCAGTACCGTTCCGGTGGTGTGGGGTGGCCCCCATGCCACACTTTTTCCAGATCAGATTTTATCCAACGGATCCATTGATTTGGCGGTAATCAACGAAGGGGCTGAAACTGCGATACAACTCGCAAGGGCATTGAGAGATAATCTGCCTGTCAAAACGGTGAACGGCATAGCCTACAAAGGAATCGATGGGCGGTGCGAGTTGACGCCACCTGCCGGCCTTGATAGTTTTGATGCGATGCCTCACATTGATTTTTCTCTTTTCGATGTCGAAAATTATTTAGGTGGTAAATACTCCGTATATCAGCGGGAATTTCCGTATTTCACTGACAAGATAAGAATTATGCCCATTGTAACAGGCCTCGGTTGCCCCTTCAGATGCCGTTTTTGTATCAATGTGATTTTAAAAAGGCGATATAGGTTCAGGGAGGCGCATGACATCGTTAATGAAATCAAGCGACTTCAGGAACGCTATGGTGCCAACACTTTTCTGTTTCTTGACGAAGATTTTTTTATCAACAAACGCAGGGTGTTTGAATTTATAGACTTAGTAGAAAGAGAAAAGCTCAAGTTCAACTGGCGAATGTGGTGTCGCGTCGACCATTTCAAGAGCGGATATATAGATGACAGCCTCCTTGATCGCCTTGAAAACATCGGTTTCGGATCCATGGTGATGGGGGGAGAAAGCGGAAATTCAGAAATCCTGTCACGCCTGAATAAAGGTACCACGCTGACGCAAATTGAAAACTCATTGCGTGCTTTGCGCGGCAGACGCATCACGCCGCGTTATAGCTTTATCATCGGTTTGGAAGATGAAACCATGCAGCAAATAATGGACACATACAATTTCTGCTTTAAACTAAAGAAAATGCACCCTGAAGTCGATATCGCTGGACCATTTATTTTTCGGCTGTATCCTGGTTCCAAGATTTATAATTCATTGATCAAACGTTATGATATTTACACCCCCAAGAAATTAGAAGAGTGGGAGGATTTTCTCAGCAATGAGGAGACCTTCACCCAGATGCCGTGGGTCCCTCGAAAATTTAGCAACGCGCTTAGGTTCCTTGATTTCTATAACTTCCATGCCATGAAAAAATCGGTTCCGATAAAAGGCGTCAGAGACATATTAAAAAATATCCTCAGAATAAGCGCACGGTTAAGGGTTAAGCACTTCAAATTTTTCCTACCCATCGAGTTCTGGATGGTGCGGCGTTTTAACAAATAAAAGTCAATCCACAAACGGGAAAGGATCGCATGAATACTGTAAGGTACAATTTGCGCAAAAGGCTGGGTTCCGGAGAGGTGCTTTTCGGGCCATGGTGCGTCATTCCCAGTGCGGATGTTGCCAATATTATCGCAACCGCTGGCTTCGATTTTATGATCATCGATATGGAGCACGGCCCCTTCAATATCGAAACGGCTCTGAATATGACCAGGGCCATACAGGCTGAAGGGTGTAGTCCTCTCTTGAGGTTTGGCACCATTGAAGAAAAGGACATACTTCATGCATTGGATATGGGTGCCGAAGGCATTATTGCCGCCCACGTCGAATCACCGGAAGATGCGAAAGAATTGGTGAGATTGGCACGCTATTATCCCATCGGCGGAAGGGGTTTTTCACCTTACACAAGGGCCGGCGGTTTTTCCGGAAGCGATATCACCCAACATGCCGAAAACCAGAATAATCGCACGGTAATCGGCGTTATTATAGAGGGCCAAAAGGGGATTCAAAACATCGATTTGATTCTTAACGTAGAACACATTGATCTGGTTTACATTGGCGCCTACGATCTATCCCAGGCGTTGGGAATACCCGGTCAAGTCGGTGATCCTCGAATTCAGCAACAATTGGAAATTTGCATCGGAAAGATTCGCGAGGCCGGTGTTGCAGCCGGTGGGTTTGTGGCAAAAAACGCCGGGGAGATGAAGTGGATGATCGATATGGGAATGCAAATCATAACTTATCTGCCGGACTGTGCGGTCATCCAAATGAGCATGGCTGCAGCAGTGGATGAATTTAAAAGCGTTATCGCTGGAAAGGGTGGACGAAAGTGAAGGCCATTGGAATGGTTCCGGCAAGGTTGCAATCAAGTCGTTTGCCGGAAAAAGCTTTGGTGGACATCGAAGGTCTTCCCATGATTGTTCACACTTGTAAACGGGCCCAATTGGCAAAAAGCCTCGATGAGGTATATCTGGCTACAGATAGTCAACGTATTAAGGCGGTAGCCGATCAATATGATATACCCGTCATCATGACCAGCTCGCAACATCAGACCGGTTCCGATCGTATTGCCGAAGCGGTCCGTAAAGTCGAGGCAGATCTCATCGTCAATGTGCAAGGTGATGAACCTCTGGTAATGCCTGATCATATTGATGCCATTGTCCACGGGCTGCGCAACGATGAAGATGCTTCCGTAGCATTGGGGGTGACTGAATATCGAAAAAAAAACAGCCCGTCGGATATTAAGGCTGTTTTGGATTTGAATAACTATGTGATGTACTGCTCCCGATCCGATCTACCCAGCGATTCCAGAACCCGTATTGATGTCATGCTAAAGATGTGCTTCATTGTCGCTTTTCGCACACCATTTTTAATACAATACAGTGGCTGGCCGCCGACTCCGTTGGAAAAACTGGAATATAATGAATACCTGCGAATTTTGGAGCATGGCAAAAAAATAAAGGCAGTACGGTTGGCGGAAGCACACATATCTGTGGATACATTCGAAGATTTGGAAGAGGTGAGGGCACTGATGAAGATAGACACCTTGCGATTTACCTATTCACAAAAAGATAGATGAAAACGCTTTGGATATATGACCATTACGCCGGTGTAAAACCGCAATGCTCAAACAAATTGGAGCAAGTGGATCTCTTTTCCTTATCGGGTGACGGGGAAGTGACGCAGAATCAGCGCCGGTTCATCGAACAAGAGATGAAAGTCACAACCTCCCTGATTGATGCTGCAAGGTTAATTCACGATGCATCACTATATGTCAAAGAAAACATTGCTGATTGGTCGGCCAGAATCGGCAGATCAAGAATTTATAACCGGACGCTACGGACCTGGCTGTTTCAGAAATCATTGAACACAAGCACATGGTGGTTTGGTATTATATCCGGAAAAAACACCTTTCAAAGCGATGCTTTTCTCAACATCGCCCAAGTCCATTCCATACAGGATCTCATTGCCGACTCAACATATAACGGACTGATCATACAAGTCCGAAATAAAAAATTGCGCGATGCCATATTTAAGGTAGCGCGTTTGTCTCAATTGCAAGCTATCGGTATTGAAAAACGTGCAACAACAGATTCTCGGGACAGGTTAAAGCAATTGCTGAACTACTGGGTTGTCGCTGAAGCTTGTGCAAGAGGTCTATACCAGCTCTTTTTATTTTGTCGAATTCATCTCCAGCTCAAAAAAAAATTTCCATCAATCGAGCGCCGGATGGATGGCGTACACCGCTCCATGTTTATCAGCCCTCTTCCAGCGATCAATCATAAACGACTCCAATCCGGGCAATATGTTAATAACTATTTTTATGCACTGCAGGACAAATTTACACAAAAGAATGAGGGTGTAAACTGGTTGTTTCATTATGTCGGATTACCCGGTGAAGGACTTGATAATGAAGAAAAACTAGTTCAAAAACTTTTGGCGCTTGGCGAGAAGTGTTTTTTCATTCACGAATTTATCAATCCGAAATTGATTGGTAAGGTGATTTTAATATGGTGCCGACAACTGCTTCTGAGTTTAATCTTTTATTATCATTTGCTTCCAACCTTATGCGCCAAACCTGCCGGAAATGTGTGCATCCCTATCCTCAAGCATCTTTGGTTTGAGTCATTATGCGGAATAAGTGCTGTGGAGGGTATTTTATATGGAATGGCCTTCCAAGAGTTCAGTCGAATCCTCCCTATGCAGGATCGAACCATTTATTGTGCCGAAATGCGCGGATGGGAAAAGGCAATGGTTGCAGCGTTTCAGAAACAGTGGCCCAATACGCAAACAATTGGATTTCAACATGCGGCGATATCATCGACTTACTATCATTTTTTTTATGATCCTGATGAGCTGAAAGACAGTATTGGGGGTGAGCAATTGCCAATACCCTCCGTCTTTGCATTAACCGGGAGAAAAATCAAACGACTACTGGCGTGCTGCCGCTACCCTAATACCGTTGAAGTTGAGGCCGCCCGTTTTTTGAGCATCAACAATGTCTTATCAAAGCCTGTCGACTTAGAAAACAAACGCACCGCTCTGGTCGTCGCCGGATCGATCAGTCGCATGGAAAATAGAACGTTAATTTCACTGGTACACCAAGCCTTTCCGTCCGGAAAAGGGGAATTGGAAATTTGGTTCAAACCACATCCTCACTGCCTTTTCGACACTATTTTTGATGATCTTGGAATCGATCCGCTGGCCTGCGGATATCGGGTTACGACAGAGGATATAGCAAAAGTACTTGAATCCGCCAAAGCCGTGATCGTACCGACGAGCACGGTATCCATAGAAGCTCTTGCCTATGGCTGCGAAGTATTTATACCTGTTGTACCAGATGGTCTTTTGATGAATCCATTGGCTGATTTTCCCGATTTCTATCACCCGGTATCCAGCCCTGATGAGCTTAAGTCCGAGCTGGACGCGATTATTGCACAACCACCAGGGGTGGATATGGAACAACGTCGAAAATTTATCAAGGATTACTGGTTTACTGACCCGGGATTACCGCGATGGGTCGGCGTTTTGTGGAATTGAATATTGAATCTGAGGAGTTTGTTAATGCCAAAAAAGAAAATTTATATCGCTGGTTGTGGTGGTATGCTCGGAGAAGCTTTTTACGTGCAATTCAGAGATGATTATGAATTAAGATGCACTGATATAGATGTGAATGAAGACTGGTTGTCCTTTCTCGATTTTAGAGACTTTGAAAGCTATAAGGAAGATGTCATCAATTTCAGACCTGATTATCTGTTTCATTTAGGGGCTTACACTGATTTGGAATACTGCCAGCGACGCCAGGATGATACCTATTTGACAAATGCAATTTCAGTAGAAAATGCCGTATATATAGCAAATTATATACATATTCCTTTATTATATATAAGTACGGCAGGGATTTTCGATGGTAAAAAAAATCAGTATGATGAATGGGACACACCCAATCCTATATGCCATTATGCCAGGGCAAAATATGCTGGTGAAGTGTTTGTTAGAGAAAATACTAGAAAGCATTTAATTTGCAGAGCTGGATGGATGATGGGGGGAGGGCCCAAAAAAGATAAAAAATTCGTTCATAAAATTATGAAGCAGGTTAAAGATGGAAAAAAGGAATTGTTTATTGTAAATGACAAAATGGGTACGCCTACTTATACTCATGACTTTGCAAAAAATGTTAAGGTTCTGTTACAAACTGAATATTGGGGACTATATAATATGGTTTGCCAGGGTGTGACCAGCAGGCTGGAAGTTGCCGAACATATACTCAAAATAATCAATATGGATCAAAAAATCAAGATAACGGAAGTACCTTCAAGCTATTTTAGTAAAGAATATTTTGCCCCCAGACCTGATTCAGAAAGACTGGTATCCAAAAAGCTGCAATTGAGAAACATGTATAAAATGAGGCATTGGAAAAATGCGCTATCAGATTATATCGACCAATATTACAAGGACTACTTGCAGGAATAGGGATTTTTCGAAATGCCACAGAAGAAGAAAGATAGTGCTGCAAAAACAGAATATATAATGATCAGTATTGGAATTGTGGAATCTGCATTTATCCAAAAGGCGGAATGTTCATGGGATTTTATGGTCGGTATTAATGTTGCTTGATTTTTCGGATCGATTCTGAATGTCGAAGTTGCGGATATGTTTTGTATAATCTAATTTTTTAAATCTGCAAAATCCTCGATGCGTATTGTTTTAAGGTCCTTCACAGTATATAGTGATCGATCCTTAGAGGATTTCGGACAGGTTATGGTAAGAGAAGATGCCCGTATGGTAAATTGGCACAATAGAAAGAACTGTATAAATAATTGGCTGGCTTGATCTCCAAATTTGCCTTGAGCGCTAGCCAAGATTGTGCTGGTAAAAATACAAATCCAAAAAAAGATTTCATCATGTGGAAAGACCTTTTTTTTCAATAAGTAAAATATGAGCACGAATGGGCAGATAAAGATATAATTTCCCAGAAGCCCTAATGGAATTCCGAAGGCCGCCAATTGGTCAAATTGATGTGAATGGCCGCTGATAGCTGCATAATAGCGGCTTTTTGGATCGTTGAGCTCTTCATATGTCGAAGGAAACCCGGCGCCTGTCAGCGGATACTCATTTATAAGCTTTATCAGGCGTATTGTGCAATAAGTTGTGCGATTAACGCTTTCAGAAGCATCTTTGATGTAGACCAATCGCTTTGAGAAAGTGTTAATGTTGTTTTCGTCTGTTATCGAACTCAGCAAATACGATAATTCTTTTTTTGCAACGGCATGAGTATCATCCATATGACCTGAACTTTCAGCTGTATGACCTGAACTTTCAGCTGTATGACCCGAATTTTCAGCTGTATGACCTGAACTTTCAGGTGCCTGATATATACTGGAATCTGCAAAAACCTGATTTGTATTTGATCTAAATTGAGCGATTAGGTTGGTAATACCTGCAATTTTTTCATCGATATAAGGACCTGCCTGCCAAGCAGATATTCTTGCTGCGGAAAAGGTCAAGAAGAAAAAAAGAAATGTATTCAAAGTTAGTAAAGATGCTTTAATAAAAGGAAATTTTGCGATCTGTTTTTTCGACAAGTAAATTAAATGACCTAAAAATATTGCATTTAATATATAGAATATCATTATAGTCGAAAAAAATCGGTTTATATATAGAAAGGCAAAAATAATATTGAAGGACCCAAAAAAAATGATGTGCTGAAGAACGCTTCGTTTGCTCAAGAAAAACCATCGAAAAACAAAAGCAACAAATCCAGCGTATAGTATCATTAAATAGTCTTTTGAATTGCCATCGATATATAGCCAACCCTGAATCATCATATTTGAATTATCAATTATTAAGGGCGTCGTTAAGTTCATTTTGCTCCATTTCAATTCCGGGATGCCAACGCCGTGGTGACGACCGCACCCACCAGTGTCCTCCAACACAGAATAAGACTCGATTGCTGAAGGCATATATAGAATCAAGAGCAAAATGAAGGCGATCCCGTAAAAGGATACCAATTTTTTATTGTACATCCTATCCTTCGGTACAATTAAGCCAATCAAGGCGAATAAGCTGATAATATTATTTCGCAAATAGAAAGACGGAAAAGAGCTGAAGGCAGTATAATTATAGATAGATATTGTGATAAAGCTAATACAGTAAATTAAAATAACACTGAGGATCAGTTTATTCGACAAATTTTCTTTCAGATTATCAATTGTTTTTAAACGGTATTTTAAAAAAATAAAAATAAGTGTCGTCAGGAAATAAAATTGAATAAAGTTTAATTGCAATCCAAAAACTGTAAACTGCAAACCGTTTATGGAAAAAACAGAAAGTACCAATAGGGCGCAAATCGGCAAAAGGTAAGGCAAAAATGCGGTTAAGACGGCAAGCAGAGATACAATTAAAAGGCCGCTGTATAGTAGCGGATAGATATTTGCCGAGCCATAAATCGTTGAAAGAATAGAATAATCTGTCAGCATTGATTAGAAAAATACCTTTGATCTATTTTTGTCATTTAAAGCTGGGTGCTGAGGTTATGCGTATAAAAAAGTAAAAGCCTAAAAAACAGTATTCAGGAGAAAGAATGCTATAGTTCCAGATAGAAGACCGAACCACCGCATGAGCTAAAAAATGATGTATAAAAAATTTGGCTGCTCAGGATGAAATGAGTTTACAGGTCAGTTTGGTGATGCAACTGAGAGAGCAATTTGAGAATCTTATTTGAAGATGAACCAATATATTATGGATATTGAATCTGTTGATTTTATTCATAATCGGTCATTTGGTTTTTGTCAATAAAAATAATAAGCTTATGTGACATCAAACGCTAAATTAAGGCGTGTTTAAGCACCTGTTTGAGTGAAGTTTGGGTGCTGCAACCGCGCATTTTGATACAAACCGATGTATTATATTCATTCCTTATAATTTTAGTCCGTTAGCTCTATTTTTTATTTGCCAGACCGCCATCCTGTCCATTCGATGGTACGCTTTTATAGTTGTTTTTACCCGGGAATTGGAGGACATCCCATGAAAAAAAGGAGACCGTTTTGGACATCCTTACCCTTAACCGCCAGGGGCTGATTCAGCGTGACATTGCCAGAAAGCTGGGCATCAGCCGGACCACAGTGCAAAAATATACTGAAAACCCGGATTTGACATTTGCCCGGCCTTCCGGGCGAACACGTAAAAGCCAGCTCGATGAGTATGCCGATAACATCGAGGCATTGGGATAAGCGAGGATCCTTTCTACACCGCCACCTGGATCGACGATCGACTGCGCGCCATGGGTTTTGCCGGCAGTTACGAGATCGTCAAACGACGGGTGAGCAAGATTAAAAAATAAGCGCCAAGCAATTACCTACATGCGCTTTAAGACCGAACCGGGTTATCAGGCCCAGGTGGACTTTGGCGAGTTCCAAATCATTCATGCCGACGGGCGTATTGAAAAATTGTACCTGTTTGCCATGATCCTGGGCTACTCGCGAAAGATCTATGCGCAGTTTGTTCCGCGCAAGCGGCGCAGCTAATACAAGTCCTCGTTGGTGATTTGTCGATGAGGTAGGCTACACGCCCATCGACCGCGACCAGAGCAATCTGTCCTTCCGGTTTGTAGCCAACCGGTACGAAAAAGCCAGCACCATCATCACCTCGAACAAGGCGTTTGCTGATTGGACCGGACTGTTCAGCGACCAGGTGATCGTTACCGCCATTTTAGACCGGATGCTGCACCACAGCGTGGTCATAAATATTAAGGGAAACAGTTACAGGCTCAGATCCAAGGAGGCTAAAATTGCGATGATGAATGATACTCACAAAATGAAGTCGTGCGGCCTATTTTTGGCGACCGAAAATGGCCCACTCGTAAACGACCGTTGACAAATATTTAAAAATTAGTTATAATTTTAATATTTTAGTGAATATAGAGGCTATAAGTGAGGAATAATTCAGCCTTAGACCCGCCTATTCATTTCATATAGAAGCATCTACTGATTTAGAAAATGGTGAAATGCACTCCAATTAAACCGATAAGACGAATTTATTTAAAATTATAAAGGCTTATGAAAAAAGTCAGCGTTGTAATACCAGCTTATAACAAGGTCGAGTTGACCATAAGAACCATTAAGAGCGTATTATCACAGACTTATAAATATATTGAAATTATTGTGGTCGATGATGGATCTACAGATAATACACCAAGCAGGCTCAGGATTTTTGGAGATCAAATTACCTACATACGCAAAACCAACGGCGGTGCGTGCAGTGCGCGCAATATGGGAATCGAACATTCGTCAGGTGAATATATTGCCCTGATTGATTGTGACGATATCTATTATCCAGAAAAAATAGAAAAAAGTGTTAAACGTCTTGATTCAGAGCCGGATACAGGATTTGTATATACAGGTGCTTTTTTTATAGATGACGATGACGAGATCATATCGGAGCACAAAATAATAGATCATCCACCGTCCGGATGGATAACATCCTCTTTGATCATTTCCAATTTTATATGTAATTCAACAGTTGTAGTAAAAAAAGAATGCTTTCGAAAAATCGGAAACTTTGATGAGAGCATTTTTATACCTGCTGACTGGGATATGTGGATAAGATTGTCAGAAAAATATAAGGCTGCCTATATCGATGAAAATTTGACCGGGTATAGACTAACACAGAGCTACTCAGCGAGAAATATTGAGCAAGGAATAAATGAAGCAATTTATGTACTCGATAAATTTTATAGTCGCAATAGTTGTATTACTATACGGCTTAGAAATGAATCACTAGGAAAATTATTATTTTCATATGGTTTAAACTATGCGGTTATAAATCAATTCGCACTTTCTAAATCAACTCTAATAAGAGCGATCAAATATCGTTCCACGAGTCTAAAAACATTTATCTTTCTTCTGGGAATTTCTGTTGCTCCTCTTTTAACAAAAAAACTCATACTTTTATTGAGCCCAAATAGACAATATTTGTAATCACGCTTAAAATGAAAAACAATGCTGTCCGGTTAGGGAAAAAAAAATAATAGGCTTGAACCGCTCTTTTTGTTATAATGTGTTTGCGTATAACTCATTATTATCAAAAGGAGTTTCAGGCCATGGCCCATTATACAGAATCTTTCATCAGATGCTAAAATTTATTCCCAGACATCAATTTGAAGCCATTGAAAGCCGACACAGCACCGGGCAAAAAGAACGTAAATTTTTCCGATGGAACCAGTTCGTGCATTTGATGTTCATGCAGCTCACTGGCCGGGCAAGCCTGCGAGACGGTATTCAGTTTATGATCTCAAGGGCACTAAACCTTTACCACGTGGGCGCAAAACCCGTATCAAGGTCCACTTTTGCCGATGCCAATAACAAGCGCCCTGCACCTTTTTACCAAGCATTGTTCGAAAAGGCTTACCAGCATTGCCGCATGATATCTACAAAACACAAGTTCAAATTCAAAAACAAGCTTTACAGTCTGGATGCCACCGTCATTGATCTGAGCCTTGGTGCTTTTCCCTGGGCATCTTTTCGACGAACAACGTCAGCAATAAAAGTTCACACTGTGCTGGATCACTCAGGCTATTTGCCAGCATTTGCCGCGATTAGCGACGGCAAAATCCATGAGAGCAAAGTGGCCGATTCATTTCATTTTCCCAAAGGCGCCATTGTTGCCGAAGATCAGGCCTATACCGACTATAAATGGTTTGCTCAGTTATGTGAAACCGGCGTCTATTTTGTATCCCTGCAAAAATCAAATGCCGTCTACCGGGACGAACAGGACAGTGTTGTAAACAAAAAACAAGGGCTGACTTCAGACCAAACCATTTCTCTGGCAGGGCTTAAAGGACGTCAATGCAAGCACCGGCTAAGGCGCATCGGCTACAGGGACCCTGCAAAGAAACACTTCGTATTCATCACCAACAACTTCAAACTGTCAGCCAAAACCAATCTTAAAATAAAGTCGTTTATCGGTCACTCCCGTAACGGTGGAATGACACAGCTTTATGTGGCCTTGATTGCGTATCTGCTGATATGCAATGCCTGTTCAAATTTCTATCCAGGCTCCCAGCGAGATTGCAAAATCTCTTGCGTGTAATACAAATCAAACTTTTTAGAAGGTGTTCAAATGGAGGCGTTATTTGAGCCTTTTCCGATACTAATTAAAAATGGAAATATTAACAAACAATTAACCCTTAACTTTGGCTAACCGGACAGAATTGAATGAAAAATAAAAAAAAAATATTAATAAATGCATTTTCAGCAAGAATAGGAGGTGGGCAGACATATCTTAAAAACCTTATTCGCCACCTTCCGGTACAGAAAGATTTGGAAGTAGTAGTATTTACAGCAAAAAATATCAATCTGCCAAAAAAGCCGAATGTGCGCTATGCACATACGATTTGGCCTATCAAAAATCCTATATTAAGAACATTTTACGAATTATTCATTTTTCCCTATCGTTTGCATAAAGAACAAGCCGCCGTGCTTTTTTGTCCAGGTGGCGTAATCAGCACAAGGGCTCCAAAAGATTGTAAAATTGTTACCATGTTCCAGAACATGATTCCGTTTGATAAGCGCACAAGAAAGCTTGTACCATTAGGGCTGCAGAGAATTAGAAATATATTATTAAAAAATGTTATGCTTAAGAGTATGCAAAAAGCAGACTTGACGATCTTTATATCAGAGTATGCGCGCTCTATAATAGAACAATTTATTTCAATAAAAAATCCGGTAACCATACCACATGGAATTGATAGTATCTTTGCAACTAATGGCAAATTATTGAATAAGCATCAATTAATGCCTGAAAAACCCTATATCCTATATGTGTCAAGATTTGATGTTTATAAACATCACTATGAAGTTGTAAAAGCATATTCCATGCTTACGGAAGGGACGCGCGAACAATTTCCCCTGGTTCTCGTAGGAGAAACAAATTTTCCAGAAGCAAAACGAGTAAAACGATTAGTTGATAAAATTAATATTGACAAACAAATTAAGATAGTAGGCCCAATACCATATTCTGAAATGCCGGCGGTATATCGTTATGCTCATTTAATTATCTTTGCATCCTCTTGTGAAAATTGTCCAAATATACTTTTGGAGGCGATGGGTGCCTGTAAGCCAATTCTTTGTTCCAATATAATGCCGATGCCTGAATTTGCCGGAGATGCGACAGCCTATTTTTCACCTGATAAACCCCATGAAATTTATAATTTATTAAACAAAGCATTGACTGACCATGATTTTTCAAAGCGACTCGCAAATGATGCGGCAAAGCGTGGACGACTATTTAACAGCAGAACTTCAGCAGAAAAAACATGGTCAAGTATTTTGAAACTTATTACCTGAATTTTGCACCAACTATTCCAAAAAAATGAAAAACCATCTGGGAACCCTGCTATAATGGGGGTTCACCACAAACCTTTCCAAAACGCAGGAGGTACCCAGATGGTAAAAACACATAAAAAGTATACAAGGCAAAAGCGCTCCAGTAAAGGGTTTAATAAGAATCGATCCAAGGCCAGAAAAATCAACGCTTCAACGCCATTTGAAACCTGTACAGAGCAGCTGAGCCCGTTTGGCGGGCTTTTAGCGCTGATCAAATTTTTGGACTTGATCGATTTCAAACAAATTTTCAATCGCAGCTATCAGGCGCCGACCCGTGAACCCAAGCTGGGCCACTATCGTATGGTTGTCGGGCTTTTGATGCTACTGTTTATCGGTTTTAACCGGATATGGCACTTTACCTACATACGGCTCGATGCCATGCTGTGCGGATTTTTTCGTTTGCAACAGCTTCCGGTGGCCAGCACCTTCTGGCGCTATGTGGACAGCATGGGCATCAATCAAGGCCAGGCACTGATTAAAATAACGAGCACGCTGCGCGAAAGACTCTGGAGGCAACTCGGGTTGAACTATCATCGTATCGATATCGATATTGATACGACCGTTGAGACCCTATACGGCCACCAACAAGGCGGGCGCAAAGGCCATAATACCAGCCACCGTGGTAAGAAAGGCTATCGGCCGGTGTTATGTTTTATCTCCCAGACCCGTGAGTATCTGCTCGGCAAGCTGCGCAAAGGCAAAACGATGACCGGAAAACAAACCGCAGACTTTATCCATCAAATCAAGGCCCAGTTGCCTGGCTGTGTCAAACAGGTACTGCTGCGCGCCGATGGTGAATTTTTATCGGGCCACAGTGTACAAGCCGCCGTTGACTGCGGATTTGATTTTATCATCGCTAATAAAAAATGTGACCCCCCATTTGATCCGCACTGCTGGTACCGGCCATGGAAACGCAAACAAATTGAATTTAACAGCTGCGTTTATCAGCCCATAGGTTGGGATAGGCCGCATCGCTTTGTCGCCATGCGCATCGCCAAACAGGCTAAGCCGTTCAAGTCCAACCAACCGATCCAGTGCGAGCTTTTTGCAGACGACTGTTACACGTACCGCATATTTTGCACCAGCCAAAGCGCCAGTGCCCATGAAGTCATTAGCCAATATGATAAGCGCGCCGATGTCGAAAACCTGGTCGGTGAAGCCAAACGCGAAGGATTGGGTGCCATACCTTCGACCAAGTTCAAAAACAACTACGCCTTTTTCCAAGTGGTGATGCTGGCCTATAACATCTGGCGGTATATGAAGCTGCTGGCCTCATCGGGCCAAATGTCTGACCATGCACCGATGAAAACGCTTGCGGCCAATACCATCCGCATTGCCAGGCTCAAGCTGCTGTTTATTGCTGCCAAAGTTGTCAAAGATCAAAATCGCAACAAGATCAAGTACTCCATCCATGATGCGCGCACACCGGCCATGGTTGGATTTTTAAAGCAGATAGATTTGTTGCGTTCGAAGCCGCGACCATGGGTTCAAAACCAGGGTTGGCTGCAACGTTTTGCTTTGGAAATGTGAGGCAAAAAATTTCTTGCACCATATGGGATGAAAAATTAACTGGTTAACCATAATACCAAACCATGCAAATGCCTGTAGGTTAAACGTTCAGAAAGCAGCAGCCATGTGATCGAGTAAAAGACCACCGCCAGGAATTTAAAACTTTTTTGGCCCAGTGGCCTTAAACCGATATTTGCGTGCAAAATTCAGGTATTAATTAAACAGTAAAAAACTATTTAATGGTTGTGGATAGGTTGTATGAGAAAAATAATGATTCTTGGTGGAACAGGCATGCTTGGCCATGCTTTATTTAGGCGCTTGTATCATTATGAAGATTTTAGTGTGTATACTACTGTACGCTCGATTAAGGGATCAGAAATATTTTTCTCTTTTTCAGACCGAAACAGAATCATAGAAAATGTAGACGCAAGTAATTTTGATTCAATAAAAAAGTCAATTGAGAATGCCAAACCGGATATTGTAATAAATTGTATTGCCATTCTAAGGGTTAATTCCTCTCCTGATTCAATTTATAATGCAATTAATATCAATTCATTATTTCCACATAAATTACATAATATATGTGAGAAGCATAACATCCGAATGATACACATCAGCACTGATGGTGTTTTTGATGGAAAAAAAGGAATGTATAAAGAAGACGATCCAATCAAAATATCGACTATATATGGAATGACAAAATATTTAGGGGAAATATGCTGCAGAAACTGCTTAACGATAAGAACATCCATCATTGGTCATGAAATTTATAATAAGAAAGGATTGGTAGAATGGTTCTTGTCGGAAAAGAATGCTGTGAAAGGTTACCAAAAGGCGATATATTCAGGATTTCCTACTGTTGAGTTATCAAGAATCATAGCAAATTATATAATTTCTGATAATGACATTGATGGAATTTATCACGTATCTTCTGATCCTCTTTCGAAATATGAATTACTAAAAATTATAAGAAAAATATATAAAAAAAAGATTGAAATTGTTGCATCGGAACGTAATTTTTACGATTTATCTTTGGATTCATCAAAATTTCGGTTAAAATCAGGATATCATCCGCCCCCTTGGGAAAAAATGATATATGATATGTATTGTGATCACAATAATCTAAATTAGGAACAAATCGAATGTATACTTTTAAGGATAAAATAATACTAGTTACGGGTGGAACAGGTTCGATGGGAAGTAAATTTATTTATAGAGTATTACGCGGTGAACTTGGTACTCCTAAAAAAATTGTTGTTTTATCTCGAGATGAGGCAAAGCAACACGATATGAGAGTCTCTTATTTAAATAAGACTATCACAACGGAAGAGGTTATATATCGAAATTTCATGAATATATTAGAGTTCAGAATCGGCGATATTAGAAATTATGCTGATGTATGTGCTGCTCTTAAAGATGTTGATATCGTAATTAATGCTGCTGCTATGAAACAAGTTCCAACATGTGAATATTTTCCTCTTCAAGCTGTTTTAACAAATTGTATTGGACCGGCTAATATTGTTAGAGCCATTAGGGAAAATGATTTAAATATTGATACTGTTGTTGCTATAAGCACTGATAAAGCATGCAAACCCGTGAATGTTATGGGCATGTCTAAATCAATACAGGAGAGAATATTTATTTCAGCCAATATTTTAATACCAGAAACACGTTTTATTTGTGTTCGATACGGCAATGTTTTGGCTTCCAGGGGATCTGTCATACCACTGTTTATCGAACAGATAAAAAACAACGGACCTGTAACAATTACTGTTCCAGAAATGACACGTTTTCTACTTAGTTTGGATAACGCGGTTGATACGGTCATAGCCGCCATTCAACATGCATTACCAGGTGAAACTTATGTTCCTAATGCACCTTCTGCAACAGCATTAAACATAGCTAAAGCATTGATTAATGGCAGAGACATCGATATTTCAATTATTGGTGTTCGACCTGGTGAAAAGATGCATGAGATAATGGTATCTGAAGAAGAAATAAATCATTGTATAAAAAGAAATAATTATTACGCGATACAACCCATGTTGCCAGAATTACAAAACAAAGATAAGGATTTAAAAAATGCACTCAAAGAAGAGCTGAGTTCAGCGAGAAATGTTCTGGACCTTAAAGGCACTGTGCAGCTCCTTAAAAAGCACAAATTGATGATAGAGGATGTAACAAACGAACAAAAGAAAGAGATATTAAGATAGTTAATATTTTAGCTGAGAATTATAAATAATGGAGGAATATGTGCAAGCAATACATAATATTGGCGAATATAAAGAAAGCATTAAATGCAGATTTTGCGGCAGCAAGAATTTAGTAAAAATATTAGATTTAGGGTTAATGCCTTTAGCCGGGGCTTTTATGAAAAAGAAAGAAATAGAAGAAGAAAAGTACTACCCGCTTGGTTTATGTTTTTGCTGTAATTGTACACTGATACAAGTCAAAAACGTCGTTTCTGCAGACACACTTTTTAAAGAAAACTATTTTTTTTATTCATCTGCCATTGGGACTCTTGTTGAACACTTTAAGGAATATGCAAAAGACATATATGAAAGATTTCTAAATAAAATAATAAGTCCATCTGTTTTAGAGATTGGTTGTAACGATGGTGTTTTGATTGATCCGTTGTCTCAATATGGAGTTAAATGTATTGGAGTGGACCCTGCAACCAATGTTGTCAATACAATAAAAAATAAAAATCTTCATATTGTAAACGATTATTTTAGCGAAAAACTGGCAAGCGACATTGTAAAGCAATTTGGACAGGTAAATGCCGTCTTATCCAGCTTTTCCATGGCACATATCGATGACATGAACGATATTATGAAAGGTATACAGATCATCTTAAAAGATGATGGAATATTGGTATTTGAAATTTACTATTTGGGTACTTTGATTAAAGAATTACAATATGATATGATATATCATGAGCATATAAATTATTATTCGTTAATATCTCTAACTAAATTCTTACAAAAATATAATTTTAAAATATTTGATGTTAGAATGACACCGGGTGTAAGAGCTGGTTCAGCAAGATTCTATGCATGCAATAAAAATAATAATATAGAAAAAACATCTTCAATAAAAAAAATGCAAGATGAGGAGCTTCTAAACGAGTACGATAGATTGGATACTTTTAAAAATTATGCAAAAAAAATACAAGATACAAAAAATGAATTGATCGCTCTGTTGAAAGAGATTAAAAAAGATGGAAAAAAAATAATTGGATATGGTGCATCCGGCAGAGGAACAATTATAATGAATTATTGCGGTATTGATCACCGATATATAGACTATGTAATAGATGATGCTCCTGCAAAACATGGCCATTATACCCCTGGAACGCATTTGAAAATATACCCATGGAATATCAATTTTGATGATACTATGCCTGAATATATTTTATTGTTTGCCTGGTCGTTTGCTGATGAGATCGTAAAGAAAAGAAAAGAATTTATGGAAAATGGAGGTAAATTTATTGTCCCTTTACCTGAGGTCAAGCTCTTATCATTATAATATATTAGTATTTCGGAGAAAAATATGAAAGTCATGACGATTATGGGAACCCGGCCAGAGATGATTAAAATGTGGTCTGTACTAAAAAAGCTTGATTCATTGAATTTCGAACACATTATGGTTCATACGAGTCAAAATTACACAAAAGAATTAAAAGATTTCTTTTTTAGAGATTTGGAATTAAGAGCACCCGACTATGATTTGGAAATTAGCACGACATCCTACGGAAACGAAGTATCTGATGTTATAAAAAAGAGTGATGAGTTATTTAAAAAAATAATGCCTGATGCATTAATTATATTAGGTGATACTTATAGTGGATTGTCCGTTTTACCTGCTTCATATAATGAAATAAAAATATTTCATATGGAAGCTGGTTTAAGGGCTTGGGATAAAAGAATGCCTGAGCAAAGAAATCGCATTTTAATAGACCATATTTCAGATATTTTGCTGCCTTTTAGCACTTATCACAGAGAAAATTTGATTAGAGAAGGAATACACCCATCTAAAATATTTGTAACTGGAAATCCAACATTTGAAGTTATGGATGCATTCCAAAAGCGAATAAATGAAAGTAAAATACTAAACAAATTAGAAATTAAAGAAAAAGAATATATTTCTGTAACTGCTCATAGAAAAGAAAATGTTGATAAACCTGAATCACTAAAGAATATATTCGACGGCCTGGCCAAAATTTATGCTAAATTCAAAAAGCCGATAATATTTCCAATGCACCCAAGGACTAGAAGTAAAATTAGGGAAATTGATATACCAAAAGGTATTAAAATAATCAAACCTCTAGGTTTTTATGATTTTAACTATCTTAGCATGAATGCTTTTTGTCTCCTGTCCGATTCCGGGACCACTCCGGAAGAAAGCTTATATTACAAGGTACCTTGCGTTAGTTTAAGGAAAAGCACTGAACGACCGGAAACAGTGGAGGCCGGAGCTCATATTGTTGCAGGTCTTAATCCCGAAAATATTGCAGACTCAGTGGAAACTGCCGTTAACATGGAATGGCAAGCAAGATATGATTTTAATGTCGATTTTAGCCCTTCATCTGTGGTAATCAATGTTTTAAGAAGTCAAATAACCAACTACTTTTAAAGGATATAATGGAAGTCCTTATAATAGCTATATACTATACACCTATCATAAGTTCTCTTTCAACAATGATGCATGAAGTGGGTTGCTATCTAAAAGAAAAAGGTCACTCAGTAACTGTTATGACCATTATGCCACAGCATAATCTAAGCAAAGACATTGACACTTCAAAATTTTGTGAATACAAAAATGAAGGAGGAATTAATGTATATAGAGTCTGCGTGCCTAGATTGAAACCGAACCTGTATTTTCTCAGAGGGATATCACAAATTTTATTACCATTTTTTATATACTTCAAAAAGCGAAATATTATTAAAAAACATTACGATTCTATTTTTGTATCTACACCACCTTTAACGCTAACAATTCTAGGAAATATAGTAAAGAAAACATCCGGTGCAAAATATTTATTACACGTACAAGACATTTTTCCCCAAAATGCAATTGATTTGGGTGTAATGAAAAACAATTATATAATTAAAATTTTTGAATTTATAGAAAAAATTGCATATAAAAATGCTGACTACATTTCTTCACATACACTTGGTAGCAGAAAATATTTAATAGAAAAGAAAAAGATAACATCTGAAAAAATAAAATTTATTCCAAATTGGATTGATATTAAACTGTACAAAAAAAATAAAATTCGTCAAAATAAATACAGAAAAATGTATAAAATTGAAAACAACTTCGTTTTTCTTTTTGCAGGTGTTATCGGACCAGCTCAAGGAATGGATGTTATCATTGATGTTGCAAATAGAATAAAAGAAAAAATCGTTGATATAATATTTTTAATTTTATGCAACAAGAGTAAAGAAAAGGATAGATTGGCTGAAATTGTTAAAACTAAAAAGATAAATAATGTTATTTTTAAACCATTTATATCAATGGATGAATATCCAATGTTGTTAAATGAAGTTGATGTAGGAATTGTGTGTTTAAGTTCTAAAAATAAAACACCTGTTGTACCCGGTAAAATATTAGGATACATGGCCTCATCGCTACCTGTTGTCGGGATTTTAAATAAAGAGAGCGATGGGCATTTTATAATCAAAAAATCCGGTTGTGGCTATTCTGCAATTTCTGATGATACAAATGGAGCATATGAAATAATCAAAACTATGTATAGAGAAAAAAGCAGATTAAAGCAATTTGGTAATAATGGATTCGAATATGTCCAAAAAAACTATTCGAAAATTAGTTGCTTACAAAAAATTGAAGAATTACTAATCTATGATTAATCTTTTTCATTACATCAGATAAAAAATGAAAAAAGTTCTTGTGACCGGTGCCAACGGATTTATTGGCAATGCCTTATGCAAAAGATTATTAGCCGAAGGGTTGATAATTAATGCTGTTACACGAAAAAAAAGAGCAAGCCTATATGTGGACCAAACAAATGATCCTAATCAAATCAATCACATTGAAGTTGATGATATCAGCGGCACAATAGACTGGCGCGATGCTTTAAAGAATGTTGATATTATTGTCCATCTTGCGGCCAGAGTTCATATGATGTCGGAAAATCAGCAAAGCTCGCTCAATGATTATCGTCGTGTGAATGTATATGGTACCCAAAAATTAGCCGTACAAGCTGCGCGTGCCGGCGTAAAACGCTTTGTGTTTTTGAGCTCAGTCAAGGTCAACGGGGAGGAAAAATCTGAACCTTATACAGAAAGCGATGAACCTTCTCCAAAGGATGCCTATGCACGATCAAAAATGGAAGCTGAAATCGAACTAAAGGTAATTGCTGATAAATCAAAAATGGAATATGTCATTTTGCGGCCCCCATTGGTATATGGACCATGGGTAAAGGCCAATTTTTTTAATTTAATGCGTTTAATTGATAATAAGTTCCCTTTGCCTTTGGGCGGTATCATCAATCAACGTAGTTTTATTTTTCTTGGGAATCTGATTGATTGTATCTATAATTGCATGACCCATTCAAGTGCTGCTAATAAACTTTATTTAGTTAGTGATGACAGTGACTTATCAACACCTGAACTTGTACGATCCATAGCGGATGCGCTGGAAAAGCGCTGCATTTTATTCAAGATACCTACCCCGCTGTTACGCAAAACCGGCAATCTATTGGGTAAGGGCGAGCTCGTCAATAGATTGATTGGGTCTTTGGCAGTGGATATAAAAAAAATAAAGAAAGAGCTTGCCTGGGTGCCTCTGTATCAGGTCAAATCCGGATTGCAGGAAACGGCAAAATGGTATAAGGAAAGGTGATTTTTGCTTGCATCAAATCAATCATAATACTATGGATATATCGTTGTTCCCATTTTGAAGCGCATTTTTGACATAGCCCTATCAATTGGCCTGATTTGCCTATTGAGCCTGCCTTTGGTTCTTATTGCGTTGATCATTAAACTGACATCGGAAGGTCCAGCACTATACTGGTCAGATCGTGTTGGGATAAACAATCAACTATTTAAAATGCCAAAGTTTCGCACGATGCACATAAACACACCAGCGGTTGCGACGCATCTGCTGGGTTCTCCAGACCAATACCTCACAAAGTTTGGAAAATTTCTACGCAAATACAGTATTGATGAGTTGCCTCAGCTGCTGAGTGTTGCCATTGGAGATATGAGTTTTGTAGGGCCAAGACCGGCATTGTTCAATCAATTCGATTTAATCCGACTGCGAACGGAAAAAGGTGTGCACCGGTTGATTCCAGGGATAACAGGATGGGCGCAGGTCAATGGCAGAGATGACCTTCCAATACCGATTAAAGTTGATTTGGACCAATATTATCTGAACCATCAATCGTTTTTCATGGACCTAAAGACTCTGGCCATGACATTTTTCAGCGTAGTTGGCAGCAAAGGTGTTACCCACTAGTAAATGCTATTATCATATTATAATTATTAGCCAGACAACTTATGAAATCCGTCTACAAAAACCTATTCATTGTTATTATTGCAGACGTTGTGCTGATCTGCGTTGGTATCGTCGGGGCCTATTTGATCCGGTTCGAGTTTAATTTCTCAGAGCCCTATCTGACAACCCTTTATCATTTCCTTCCATGGGTTGTCGTTGTCAAATTACTCTGTTTTAATATCTTTAGCCTCTATCGGGGGATGTGGCGCTATACCAGCATTGCTGACATGCTCAATATTATCAAAGCTGCTTCGGTTGCCTCACTGGTTTTGATCACTATCGTTCTTTTTAAAAACAGATTTATAGGCTATTCTCGATCTGTATTCATTATTGATTGGTTTTTGACAATTCTCCTAATATCAGGATTCAGGATAGGTGTAAGGCTGTTTTTCGAAAATATCACTACTGAAGAGTTGTCTCCGACCGTATTTCTGACAATGATCAGATCTTTGTCAAAAAAAAATAAGGGAAAGAAAAATTTAATCATTATCGGAGCTGGGTATCTCGGCGAAAAGATGTTTCGGGAAATCTATGCCAATCCGGATTTAAAATACCGAATTGCTGGTTTTATCGATGATGATATCAAAAAGGTTGGCCGAACAATACACGGAAAGAAAGTATTGGGCCGTGTCGATGATCTTATGGCCGTTGCGAACCGGACGAGGGCTGATGAGATTCTCATAGCCATTACATCTGCTGATGGCGATCAAATGCGGCGCATTATAAATGCCTGTAAAGATGTGGATATTCCATTTAAAACCGTTCCAGCCTATAGCGAGCTCATTAATGGTAAGGTATCCGTGAATACCATACGAGAAGTCGCCTATCGAGATCTGCTGGGAAGAGAAATTGTAAAACTAGATATAGACGGAATCAAATCATATTTGAAAAATCGTACCATATTGGTCACAGGGGCTGGAGGTTCCATCGGTTCCGAACTATGTCGCCAAGTCTGTAAAATGGGTCCTAAGCGCATGGTGCTTTTTGAAAGAGCGGAAAGTCCTCTGTATGATATTGAATTGGAGTTGAAGGATCGATTTAACAATATCGAAATTATACCGGTTCTCGGTGATATTTTAAATTCAAAACTGTTAGACCAATCATTCGACTGCCATAAACCAGATGCTATATTTCATGCCGCAGCTTACAAACATGTGCCCATGCTGGAAATCCAACCATGGAAGGCCATTGAAAACAACATTCAGGGTACGTTCAAATTAATGAACACAGCGGTCAACCATAGCGTTGATCGATTTGTTTTTGTTTCTACTGACAAAGCCGTAAGACCATCAAATATAATGGGAGCAAGCAAGCGAATTGCTGAAATGCTGATTCAATGTCAGCCGCAGAAAGAAAATCTAAAAACCAAATTTTCAATTGTTCGATTTGGTAATGTCCTCGGAAGTGTCGGAAGTGTGGTGCCGATGTTTAAACGGCAGATACGGCAAGGCGGCCCCGTTACCATTACCCATCCTGAAGTTACGCGTTATTTTATGACCATTCCTGAAGCTTGCCAATTGATTCTCCAAGCAGCTGCTCTGGGTAAAGATCAGGTCAATATCTATATTCTGGATATGGGATCTCCGGTAAAGATAGTGGATATGGCCAAAGACTTGATTCGTCTATCAGGATACGAACCGGATAAGGATATCAAGATCAAGTATATTGGCTTAAGGCCCGGGGAAAAACTCTATGAGGAGCTCATCACAGAAGGAGAGGGGATTGTACCGACCGGCCATGAAAAAATTATGGCACTCCAAGGCGAAACATGCAGCTTGGATCAGCTTAATGGCAAGGTAGATAAGTTAATTGAGTTAGCCGGGACACAAGATCATGATCAAATCAAAACACTTCTCCAAATGATTGTCACTGATTATCAGCCACAAGCGACCAGAAACTAATGGTTCTCAATAAAATCAAGATTTTGATGGAAAAGGGTGTTTCAATTGAAGCGCCACAATCCATTGAAATTGATCGAAAACTCAATCCGGATCGCATCTCAGGCAGGGGGGTAAAGATACACGCCGGGTCTAAGCTATTGGGCAGCGATACTTTCATCTGTGACGGTGTTGAAATTGGTTACGAAGAACCGGTAACGCTAAAAAATTGCTATATTGGGCTTAATGTGAAATTGAAAGGCGGCTTTTTCGAAAATGCCGTATTTCTTGAAGGGTCTAAAGCAGGTTCAGGCGCTCATGTAAGGAGCGGCTCTATATTAGAAGAACAATCGAGCATCGCCCATACAGTGGGTTTAAAGCAAACCATTTTACTTCCATTTGTAACTTTGGGCAGTTTGATCAATTTTTGTGACTGCTTGATGGCCGGCGGTACCAGCAACAGCAATCATAGTGAAGTGGGCAGCTCATATATCCATTTCAATTATACGCCCAATCAGGACAAAGCCACACCTTCGCTGATCGGTGATGTGCCGCGCGGGGTGATGTTGAACCAATCCCCTATTTTTCTGGGAGGGCAGGGCGGTTTGGTCGGCCCCTGCCGGATCACTTACGGCACGGTGTTGGCAGCCGGTTCGATCTGCCGCAAGGATCAACTCAAGGCAAACCGCCTTGTCATCGCGGGCCAGGTGCCCAACGCAAGCATGCCGTTGCAGCGCGCATCTTATCGCAATCTGAGGCGTGTTTTGGAACAAAACTTCTATTATATCGGTAATTTAATGGCGTTGATGCAATGGTACCGCCTGGTCCGCAGTCAATTTGTGGGACCGGCATTTCCACAACCTTTATTGGACGGTTTGATCCGCACTTTGCAAAATGGCATTGACGAACGCATCAAACAGCTTGAACAGCTTAAAGATAAAGTTGAGGCTTCCGGTGCGACAAGCTCAAAATTGCATGCTTCCTTCTGCCGCCATTGGGATCAGATCAAAACATCGTTTCAGAAGTGGCAAACTTACGAGGGCGATTCCGCATTCCGCGATCGCTTTTTAGCGGGGCTTGAAATAGCGCTGCAACAGAATGAACCACAATATGTGCCTGTCATCCAATCCCTCGATGCCGAATTGGCGGATGAAGGCTCCCAATGGCTCCAGAGTATCGTCGAACATCTAACGGCGGCCGTTTTTTCCATTCTATCTCCAGAAAAATAATTGCGAGTAATCTATGGCTAGTTTGTTTGGAACCGATGGTATTCGCGGCATTGCCAATGCCTATCCCATTGATGGCGAGACGGCCTTCGTCATAGGGCGGGCTGCAGCTTCCCATTTTAAATCCGACGGCGGTGACAAAGCCCATATGGTCATTGGCATGGATACCCGAGTGTCCGGTGATATGTTGAGCCATGCCGTCGTTGCGGGCATATGCGCCGCCGGTTTAAATGCAAGTCATTTGGGTGTTGTGCCGACGCCGGCTGTGGCTTATTTTGCCCAAGCGACCGGCGCTGCTGCAGGTGTGGTTATCTCCGCATCCCATAATCCGTTTGCCGATAATGGTATAAAATTTTTTAATTCAGATGGTTATAAATTATCTGATGCAAGTGAAGCCAAAATTGAAGCCTTGATCGACCAGCCGGGCCATACACTCAACATCAACACGGCTGAAGGCATCGGCCGAATCCTACCAATTGGCCACAATCACCATAACTATTTGAACTTTTTAGTTAATGCATTACCTAACCTAAATTTGGAAGGTTTGACGCTCGCTGTGGACTGCGCCAACGGTGCAACATATGATGTAGCCCCCAAGCTGTTTCAGGCGTTGGGTGCCAAGGTTATTCCGCTTTTTTGCACACCCGATGGAACCAACATCAACGACCGGTGCGGCTCCCAGCATCCTGAAAGATTGACCCAGGTCGTTGTTGAGCAGCGTGCAGACGTGGGATTGGCTTTTGACGGCGATGGCGATCGTCTTATCGCAGTGGATGAAACCGGCAAAGCTTTAAGCGGCGATCAAATCATGGCCATTTGCGCCCAAGATATGAAACAGAAAGGAAGGCTTAAGAACAATATCGTGGTGAGCACGGTAATGAGCAATCTAGGCTTTGGCCGCGCGCTTCAAAAATTAGGTATTTCCCATCATACGACCCAGGTGGGAGATCGCCATGTGATGGAAAAGATGAAGTCTGTAAACGCCGTTCTGGGCGGCGAAGACTCCGGACACATGATATTTTTAGACAAACACACCACCGGTGACGGTCTGTTGGCGGGTTTGCACCTGTTGGATGCCATTCAAACCACAGGTCAGAGCCTTTCCCAATTATCCAAAATCATGACTGTTTATCCGCAAGAGCTCATCAATGTGGAGGTAAAATCCAAACCGGATTTGACTGCCGTTCCGGCGATCATGAATGCTGTTACCCAGGTTGAACAAGCCTTGGGAGATCAGGGGCGTGTATTGGTGCGCTACTCCGGCACGCAGCCCATGTGTCGGGCCATGGTAGAAGGTCCCACGCTGGAAGTCACCCGCAAACATTGCCGACACCTGGCCTCTGTGATCCAGGATATTTTGGCCTGATCCACCAAGAATTTAGATAAAATTTCAACCCAAATTAAAAAACCCTTAGGTCATACGACCTAAGGGTTTTTTAATTTTATATTTGTTTCAACTAGTTGCGGTTGCCGCCCAAAATGGTCAGCAAAAACTGAAACATCAAGATAAAATCGAGATAAAGCTTAAGCGCACCCATGATAGCGCCTTTGCGAACCACAGCCGCACTGGTGCCGGCAGGCTGACTCAATGCCATCTGTTTGATGGTTTGGGTATCATAGGCCGTCAGTCCGGCAAAAACAAGCACACCGAGATAGCTGATAATCATTTGCATGCCGGGGCTTTTGAGAAACAGGTTGACCAAAGAGGCGATGAAGATACCGATAAAACCCATGAACATGAAATTACCCATCCCGGTCAGATCTTTTTTGGTGGCCCAGCCAAAAATGCTAAGACCCGCAAACATCAGGGCACAGATGAAAAAAGTGGACGCGATCAAGGCCTTAGCATAGAGCGCAAAGATCAGCGCCATGGTCACACCGTTGAGAAAGGCATAGAGCAGAAACATACCGGTGGCCGTTCTGGCTTGCATCTTGCCAATGCGGGCTGAAAGAAAAAAAACCAAAGCGATCTCGGCAATGGCGAATAGAAAAAAGCCTCTGACTGCTACTGAAAATAACGCGGGGGATTGAGCCACATAATAAGCCACCAGACCGGTTAAAGCCAATCCGATGGCCATCCAGTTGTAAACTGAACGCACAAATGTGCTCACGCGCGCCTGAACCTGAGTTTGATCCATTGAATATGTCGGGGTTTGCATACGGTCACTCCTGTTTGTATTGTTTGTTACCGCAGCCAATATAGTCATGGCTGGCTTTATTTTCAAGTCAAAAGCTGATATATGCGGTCGATACCGTGATATAAAGGAATTGGCATTGATGAAACCGGACAAGCTATATGCTGAACTCCAATCTCTGGCTGAAAAACTGGGGATTAAAGTATTAGAGCAAAACTTTCGCAATGTGGGGCTGCATGTTAAGAGCGGATTTTGCAAGGTTAAAAACCAAGATCAATGCCTTATTGACAAGCACATCAAACTGCGACAAAAGATTGAAGTGTTATCGGAGTGTTTGGCCCGGTTTCCGCACGACACCATTTATGTACTGCCGGCGGTGAGGGCGCATCTTGAGCTGTATGAACCTCAGATAGAGGATGCCCAGTCGGGCAACTCGGACACTCTAAGTTAAAAGTTTACATAATATATCTTATCAGACACTATATCGACATCATATGGAATAACGCACTTGCAGCATAGCCCAAACCACGCCTCCCGAAATATTTACACGGTTTCAAAGCTCACCCAGAAGATTAAGGCCCTGCTTGAAAAAAATTATTCCATCCTCTGGTTATCCGGCGAAATATCCAATATAAGAGTTCCGGCATCCGGTCACGCTTATTTCTCTCTTAAGGATGAAAAAGCTCAAATTTCGGCAGTCATGTTCAAGGGACAACTGCGCCAACTCAAATTTAAACTCGAAGACGGTGCCAAAATCATTGGGCTGGGCCGATTGTCTGTATACGAACCCAGGGGAAGCTATCAAATTATATTGGAATATGCCGAACCTCACGGCGCAGGCGCTTTACAAATTGCTTTTGAACAACTCAAGCGCCAGCTAGAGGGTGAAGGGTTATTCGACAGTGGTATTAAGAAAGCCCTTCCCTACTTGCCGACAAAAATAGGGGTCATCACATCACCCAATGGTGCAGTTATTCGCGATATTTTGCGTGTTCTCAACCGACGATACCCACAAATGGCTGTGGATGTACTGCCGGTACGTGTCCAGGGTGAGTCGGCTATCCAAGAGATTGTGGATGCCTTGGATACGGCGAACCGGCACTCCAGCTGCGATTTGATTATCCTGGCCCGCGGGGGTGGTTCGTTTGAAGATATGGCTGCTTTTAATAGTGAAGCTGTCGCCAGGGCAATTTATGCATCTGATAAACCCGTTGTTTCCGCCATTGGCCATGAGACCGATTTTTCCATTGCTGACTTTGTCGCTGATTTGAGGGCACCCACCCCTTCAGCCGCTGCCGAAATAGCGGTGCCGATAAAAAGTGATCTCATTGCGCGCAACATGGAACTCTATCATAGATGTCGTCAGGCATTGATCCGAAGAGTTTCACTGGAGCGAAACCGGCTAGCTCAACTGGCCAAAAACATGCGCCATCTTATCCGAGGCCTGCAAAATCAACAGATGCGTTATGATGATCTAAATGAACGCTTGTTGCGCGCCGGCACTATTTTTGTTCAAAACCGATGGGCACAATACATAAATGCTAGTAGATCATTATTATCTAATAAACCGGATAAATACATGTTGCTATATAAATCAAAACATCAACATATTGCTCATCGCTTGATTCAAGCTGTCCAACGAATGCTTAGCCGGCATCTCGAGCAATTGCGGACCTTGGATGCATCCTTACGGGCATTGAATCCAAATGCCATATTGCAAAGAGGCTATAGCATCACACGCACCCTACCCCATCGAAATATTGTAAATGACACGCAGCAGGTTAATTTAAACGATCATCTGGAGGTTCAATTGGCGCATGGCGCTTTGGAAGTAGAAGTGTTGCATAAGTCCAAAATCAAATGAGCAGAGGAACATATGGCCAGCAAGCAAACTTTTGAAAAAGCAATGACACAATTGGAGAAGATCGTACAAGATTTGGAGTCTGAAGAGCTGTCTCTCGAAAAAGCCATTTCGAAATTTGAAGAGGGTATGAAACTGTCTCAACTATGCAAAAAGACGCTGGATGCATCTGAAAAAAAAATCCATCTGCTTTTAAAGCAAGCAGATGGGAGCATTAACGAGACGCCTTTTGAGTCCGATGATGCGCCGAATGGATCATAGCAACATTCAAACCCCAATACTAAAGCCCAAATGCCAAATGGCGGATGGGGACCGATTGAATATTAATATAGAATAGATAGGGTTCATTCATTTGACATTTGGATATTGTCATTTGGTATATTTGTCGGAATAATGCCGGTTTTGATTTTTCACCTAAGTTATGGGACACAACGCTAGTTTATGACATAACTATTTGGATTTTAGATATGTTCGATCTTAAAGCATACCTTGAACATCAACGCGAGGCAATTGATACCGCCCTGTCCGCTTACATCCAACACATGTGTCCGTCTCAGGACCTGCAGGATGCCTTACTCTACTGCACCATGGCCAAGGGGAAGCGTTTGCGCCCTGTTTTATGCCTGGCTGCCAAAGCGGCGGTGGGAAGTGGAGTGGAAAGTGCTCTGCCGGCTGCCTGCGCGGTGGAGTTGATTCATAATTACTCACTGATTCATGATGATTTACCGGCATTGGACGACGATGATTTGAGACGCGGTCAACCCACTTGCCACAGGCAGTTCAATGAAGCCACCGCCATATTGTGCGGCGATGCATTGCTCAACATGGGCTTTGAAGTATTGAGTGAAGCCGGTCTGCAAAGCAAGAGGCAGCCGGCCCGCCAGTGGATGCAGGTCATTCAGATTGTAGCCACGGCATCGGGCTGCCGTGGTATGATTGAAGGTCAAAAAAGGGATTTATCGATGGAGGGTGTCCAACTTGCCCGGAACCAACTGCAAAAGTTACATCAACTAAAAACCGGTGCACTGATTCGTGCTTCAGTGCACAGCGGTGCCTTGCTCGGCAACGCCACATCCCAGCAGATTGATCATCTGATTCGCTATTCTGATAATATAGGCTTAGCATTTCAGGTGGTTGACGATATTCTTAATGTCGACGGAGATCCTCAGCTTTTGGGAAAAGCTGTGGGCAGTGACCAGCTTCGCCGGAAAAACACCTACCCCGCTTTGATGGGGCTGCAAAAGTCCCAGGCATATGCCCAAGAGCTGGTGGATGGTGCCTTGCAGGCCCTGACGATATTTGATAACAAAGCAGATCCCTTGCGGGCCATTGCCAATTACATCGTTGAGCGCAAGCGTTAAGGAGTTCACCATTGTGGGCATGCTTGAATCCATAAAATCTCCGGCCGATCTAAAACAGTTGCCTCGTGAGCAATTGCCGGCGCTGGCGAAAGAGATCCGCAAAAAAATTGTCGAAGTGGTCTCTCAAACCGGTGGGCATCTGGCCTCCAGTTTAGGTACAGTTGAGCTGTCGATTGCCTTGCACTATGTGTTTGACACCCCTATAGACAAGATTATTTGGGACGTGGGTCATCAGGCCTACGCCCACAAATTGCTCACCGGCCGGGCGGGAAAATTCCAAACCTTGCGGCAGCATGGCGGTCTTTCCGGTTTTACCAAGCGAAGTGAAAGCCCATACGATACGTTTACCACCGGCCATTCAAGCACCTCCATCTCCGCCGCACTGGGTATTAGCAGTGCCAACCGCTTAAATGACAATTCCGGCAAGGTCGTGGCAGTCATCGGAGATGGATCGATGACCGCAGGCCTCGCCTATGAGGCGCTCAATCAAGCAGGTGAGCAACACAAAGACATTATCGTTATCCTAAATGACAACGAAATGTCCATCGCTCCGAATGTCGGTGCCATATCCTCTTTGCTCAGTCGCACCTTTTCCGGGCAGCGGCTGCAAACCTGGCGCAAGGAGTTCGGAGAATTTTTGAAATCGGTTCCCAAAATCGGCAACAACATGTACCACTGGGCCAAACGATCGGAAGATTCTTTAAAAACGTTTATGACCCCGGGCATGCTGTTTGAAGCCTTCAATTTCGACTATTTCGGTCCCATCAAGGGACACAACCTTAACCATCTGATATCCATACTTAAAAATATAAAAAATATCTCCGACCCTGTCCTGTTGCATGTGACCACCAAAAAAGGCAAAGGGTATCCACAGGCTGAGCAAAACCCCGTCTATTTTCACGGTGTGGGGTGTTTTGATATCAAAACCGGAAACAGTACGGCACCCACGTGCAGCGGCCCCAGCTACACTCAAATTTTTGGGGACTGTATGGTGGAATTGGCCGCACAGGATCATAAAATTGTGGCGGTCACAGCGGCCATGCCCGAAGGAACAGGCCTGACCGAGTTTTCCCATCGCTTTCCGGACCGATTTTTTGACGTAGGCATTGCCGAGCAACACGGCGTGACATTTGCCGCCGGTTTGGCCAGTCAAGGGTTTAGACCTGTTGTGGCCATTTACTCCACCTTTTTGCAACGCGGCTTTGACCAGATCATTCATGATGTCTGCATCGAATCTTTACCGGTGACGTTTGCCATCGATAGGGGCGGTTTGGTGGGAGAAGATGGCCCGACCCACCACGGCCAATTCGACCTGACCTATCTGCGTTCCTTGCCCAATATGGTGGTCATGGCGCCCAAAGATGAAAATGAGTTGCGCCGCATGCTGCTCACCGGCATCATCCATGACGGCCCGGCTGCCATACGTTACCCGCGGGGCGTTGCGCAAGGGGTAAGCATGGAACCCGGCCTTGTACCCATCCCCATCGGCCAGAGTGAAATTCTCACTCACGGCGGCGACTTGTTGATATTGGCCATCGGGCATATGGTCAATGCCGCCATGCAGGCGCATGAGCAGCTTTTAAGTCAAGGTATTGAAAGTACGGTGGTCAATTGCCGATTTGTTAAGCCGATGGATGACTCCCGGATTTGTACGTTGGCGGAATCGATACCCAGCATTCTCACGGTTGAAGAAAATGCATTGCAAGGCGGTTTTGGCTCCGCTGTCCTGGAAATCCTGGCCGAACGGCGTATCCCTGACTTGCAGATCAAACGGATCGGGATTCCCGATCGCTTTGTGGAGCATGGCGATGTCACCACTTTGCGCGATAAGTATGGTCTGACTGCCCAAGGAATCGTGACGGCCGCCCTCTCCCTGTTAGGTGAAGGCAGTGCCCATGTGGCGCTTTCTGAACCCACCCCGCATGTGGTAGGCAAGTAGCACTGGACATGTTAAATAAACATCGTCTTGATTTGCTCCTGTTGAAAAAAAAGCTGGTGGATAGTCGACAGAAAGCCCGCGGTCTGATCATGGCCGGAAAGGTGTTGGTCAACGGCCGGCGACTGGAAAAACCAGGGGTCTTTGTATCTGAAGACGATACGATTCGCATCAAAGGTGGCCAGGGTCCCGCATTCGTTAGCCGCGGAGGCTTAAAATTAGAGGGTGCTTTAAAGGCCTTAAAAATTGGGGTCAGGGGGTTGACCTGTTTAGATGTAGGTGCCTCAACAGGCGGATTTACCGACTGTTTGTTGCAGCACGGCGCAGCTAAAGTTCATGCCGTGGATGTCGGATACGGCCAATTGGCCTGGTCCTTGCGGCAGGATCCACGGGTGGTGGTTATCGAACGCACCAACATTCGTCATATGCCCATCGAAAGCATTCCAGAGCCTGTCGATCTGATTACCGTTGACGTCTCGTTTATTTCGCTTAAAATTGTCATTCCCGCGGTATTGAAATTTCTAAATTCCAACGGCCGGATACTGGCATTGATCAAACCTCAATTTGAGGTGGGCAAAGGTCAAGTCGGCAAAGGCGGCGTAGTTAAAGATCCCAAAATTCGCGAAGCGGCCATATTGAATTTAACCCGGCACTTTACCGAATTGGGGCTCGTTTGTGGTCCGGTAGTGCCCTCCCCTATTCTGGGCCCAAAAGGCAATCAAGAGTTTGTCATTTTGCTCAGCCGTCCAGATTCCGATTGATAATCAGGGATTATGGGCTTGATTTTTTCGATGGCTGCATATATCAATACCAGATTTGGCACAACCTTAGCGCCCGTCCAACACCACGTAGAGAGGAGCTTTAGTGATCAAAAATGACTGAAAAACTAAGAAACATTGCCTTCGTCGCCCATGGCGGTGCAGGCAAAACATCACTGGCAGAGGTAGTTCTTTTCAATACAGGCGTTACCAATCGGCATGGCCGCGTCGAAGACGGTAACACGGTGATGGATTTTGAGCCCGAAGAGCTTAAACGCCAAACCAGTGTCACTAGCAGTTTTGCCCAGATCGATTGGAAAAAGCATACCATCAGCATCATTGACACACCCGGGGACCAAAACTTTTTCACCGATACCAAGCTCTGTCTGCAGGCAGCTGATGCTGCAGTGGTGGTGGTGGATGCCGTGGACGGCGTTAAAGTTCAAACGGAGCAGGCTTGGGAATTTCTGAAGGAGAACCAACAGCCTGCCATGATCTTCATCAATAAATTAGACCGCGAACGCGCCGATTTTCAGGCGGCCTTTAAGGATGTTCAAAGTTCATTTGACGATCCGAAACCCATCATCGTACAACTGCCCATTGGCAAAGAAGATGATTTTAGCGGCATCGTGGACCTGGTGGCCATGAAGGCGTTCACCTACGATGCCAAGGGCAAAGCCACCGCCACTGACATTCCAGCCGACATGCAGGACCTGGTTGACTCGGAAAGAGAGGCCTTGATCGAGAATGTGGCGGAAGCGGACGATGCCCTTATTGAGAAATACCTGGAAGGTGAAAGTCTCAGCGATGATGAAATCAAAGCCACCCTGCGCAAAGGCATACAGGAACGCAGTTTCGTCCCCGTATTATGCGGATCGGCGACCCAAAACATCGGCATTGACCTGCTGCTGGACTTTGTCGTCAACTGTATGCCTTCACCCCTGGTCAGCACACCGTTCAAAGCGCTCAAAGCTGCAGACGACAGCGAAATTGAAGTGGCCCCGGATCCCGAAGCGCCCTTTTCCGCCCTGGTCTTTAAAACCGTTGCTGATCCTTATGCCGGTCGCCTTTCCATATTTCGCGTGGTCAGTGGCACAATGGGCGCTGACGGGACCTTCTACAATACCACCAAGGAGGCCAAAGAACGCTACAATCAGTTGTTAACCATTATGGGAAAAGAACAAAAACCCGCCACCGCAGCCGGGCCCGGCTCCATTGTGGCCGTCGCTAAATTAAAAGAAACCACCACAGGTGACACCCTCTGTGATGAAAGCAACAAGGTTAAATTCATACCGGCCGAGCCGCTGCCAACCTTGATCTCTTTTGCCATTGCGGCGAAATCCAAAGGAGATGAAGATAAAGTTTACTCGTCATTGACCCGGCTGTTGGAAGACGACCGGGGATTGAAACTGGATCGCAACTCAGAAACCAAAGAGATTCTGTTGTCCGGTTCGGGCCAAGTACATATTGAAACCACCGTTGAAAAGATGAAACGCAAGTTCAGTGTGGAGGTCCTGCTCAATACACCAAAAGTTCCGTATCGCGAAACCATCAAGAAAAAGGTACGGGTTCAGGGAAAACATAAAAAACAGACCGGCGGCCATGGCCAATTCGGAGATTGCTGGGTGCAAATCGAGCCATTGCCCAATGGGAAAGGATTTGAGTTCGTGGACGCCATCGTGGGCGGCGCCATACCCAAAACCTATATCCCCGCAGTCGAAAAAGGCATAATAGAGGCCTGCCAAAAAGGTGTGTTGGCCGGATTTCCGTGTGTCGACTTCAGGGCCACACTGGATGACGGCTCTTTTCATGCGGTCGACAGCTCTGAAATGGCCTTTAAAATAGCGGGTTCTTTGGCCTTTCGCAAAGCAGCCCAGGAGGCGAAGCCGGTATTGTTGGAACCCATTATGAAGGTTAAAATCACCACGCCGGACGAGTTTATGGGCGACATCATGGGGGATCTAAACGGCCGTCGTGGGCGTGTGTTGGGGATGGACAGTGCCGGCAAGTATCAAGTGATCAACGCCGAAGTGCCCATGTCGGAGATCCTGACCTATGCCCCGGATCTGCGTTCGATGACCGGTGGCCGCGGCATTTTCAGCATGGAGTTTACACGCTACGATGAAGTACCGGCTCAACTGGCAGAAAAAGTTGTCGAGGCCATCAAAGAACAAGAAGCAGAATAGCCTTCCCAAGCCATAAATTGATAAAAGAGGCCGAAACACTGTGGATGGTGTTTCGGCCTTTTTTGTATGGGTCTCATGGTAATTAAAAAGGTATAATTTTGAGAGAGCTGCTAATTCTCAGGACGGGTTCCTATTCGCTTGTTAAATGGCAGTGCCTTCTGGCGGCTTCGTCCAGCATGGCGGACAATCCGCCCTTGGAGTGGGGCGTGAAGCCGTGACTGCGGTGCCAGACGGGCTCATCCTCCATGCAAAGGTAAGTGGCCAAATTCGGAGCATGCCCCCGAATGCATTTGACCAAGTGGGAGTACAGTGCCATTCGCAGGGGTTTGAAATAACGCATTTTGCCGTCCAAACCGGGAATAAATTCACCGTAAATAATATTGGATTGGGGAAATCGTTCTTCGATAATATGTCTCAGCGCCGGCATAAAACGCATCGTACCCATGCTGATCCAGACGATATTTTCAGCAGACACATGTCGAAATATCATCTCAATCACTTCACCGTATTGCGCTTCACAGCCGGGGTAAATGACCATGGGATCAAAATGAAATGCTACGGGATAGCCCCACGATTGACACCGGGCGGCAGCTTCTAGACGCGCCTTCAGACTGGCGGTGCCTCTCTCTTGGGTCGCGATGATATGGGGCGTATTAAGGGACCACGCTAGAATGGTTTTGCGATTCGATACCAAACCCTTAAGGTGATCGATGGCCGTTGTTTTGGTTTTAAGTTCTAATACCGCACGGTTCTGACGGGCAAAACGAGTGATCAATTGGACGGTCAGGTCAGACCACGCCTCCCAGATCAAACTATCGGTAAATTCGCCGGTCCCCAATCGTTGGATGCCGGGTTTGCGCAGATGTTGATCCAACTCTGCCATCAAATCTTCATGATTAACGAAATAGTGCAGCATGGGGGGGTGAAAATAACTTTGCAAAATGCAATAGGAGCAGTCCATGGTGCAATAGGAGCCAAAATGCACAATTTTATAACCGCAACATAGATATTCGCGGGTCCCCGGGCACGCTTTGACAAAGGCCCCTTTATTGCGGGTGAGCAATAGGAACTGTTTACCTCTAGCTTGCACGTCCGGGCTCTCTTTTAGGGTTTTGAAAAGTGGATTGCGATCTTCAATGATTTTAGGGACAAGTCCCAGGCGACGGGTAAATTCTTCAACCGTCGGATGACTTGCAACTGCTTTATCGATGTAGAGTTGGGCAATGGCCATTTGAGGCAAACCCGGGTCAGGTTTTGATATATCTCGCCAGCACCGGCAGCAAGATGACCAAAACGAGGATGAGGATCCCTGGAAGCGTAAGGTAGGCACGATACCAGGGCAGCGAGGTCGCCCTCACGCGTCGGTATTCAGAAAGATACCAGTTGCCGAGCAGTCCGGCAGCCACCAGGACACAAATCAGTGGGATCACTTTTAGAATCATATTTTCCAATCTGGATCTAAAATCGTGGACTCCAATTAGAAAAGGCAGGAAGCGACGCCCCGCCTTTTGCGGCATATTGTTCGTTAGTCTATAACCAAACCAGCTGTTATTTGACCAGAAGCGCCATTCTCAGCGTCGTGTGGACATTATCTTGCCACGGCCAGAATTTGGCAATGATGACCCCCTCTTCAAACTCATTTTCGTACAGGGTTTGATCGATACGGATACCGCCCGTGTTCGCAGTCAAGGCCATATCTTTTTCACTGGGTTCTTGTCCCTCCGGCTTGCTCGGCGGGCCCAAGAAGGCGGTTAACACACGCTGCCATTCACCAATTTCCGCATTGGGAAATACCAATTCGATAAATTCATCTGTTACACAGCGTTTTTCATGGATCGTAAATTCATTGCAACAGCTGATAATCTCATTGAGTGTCATAGGTCGTTCCTTGGACGTCATGCGTGTTATTTTTTCGTAGCATCATAGTGAATTGGGGATAAGGTGTCAACGCAAGAACAAAGCGCATAGACCTATAGTGGCGCCAAAGTTACAATAGATCAACCAGTGGAAATTTCCGTGAGCCGATCAAGGATAAGTCCGAAAAATGCCCCGCCGGATTTTCCGCTGAAGCGCCACCCCAAGTGGTTGCGGCATGATGCGCAGATGCTTATTTGCCATGTATAACCTGCAAACCAGGCAAAATCTGATGATGGCGGTCCGGTCATCGCGCAACCCTGGACGGATCGGTAACAACCGATTTCAAAAACAACGCCACTAGGATTGGCGTAGGTATGCGTATGGGAGCCATCGATGGCGATTTGTTCACTGGGACGGGTAAGGCGGTGATGGCAATTCCGGCAGGCGATCCAGATCTCCTCTGCTTCAGGCGATGCATCACTTTCGGTTAAGTCTACGGGTTCCGGATAATCTTCGGAGGGACCCTTTTTGTTAGGGCGCAGGGCTTGTACGCTAGGTAGTGATTGCCCATCCGTCACAGTCATAGAATACAGGTATTGGACAAGGGGTGAAGTTTGATACCCCCCCCAGTCGCAACGGCATTCAATTGATCGGGCCAAGCCGAATCGATCAACGAATGTCTACCCTCTCCTTAAGTTCTTTGCCGCACCTGAAAAATGGCAGTTTTTTGGGTTTGACGTGCACCGGTTGGCCGGTTTTGGGATTGCGCCCGACATAGGGCTTATAATCTTTCACGAAAATACTGCCAAAACCGCGAATCTCAACCCTCTCGCCCGATGCCAGGGCAGCCGACATGGTATCAAAAAAGATATCCACCACCTTCTCAGCCTGCTGACGGGTAAAGCCATTTTGGCCCTTGAGCGCGTTAACAAGGTCTGCCTTGTTCATGCTTTCCTCCTAATATCAATTAAATCAGTATAATATAAGTATACATATTAAATGTCAACTAAATGGATGGTGAAACAGCGATTATAGCTGAACAGGGTACATTAAACCCGGCCTTGTACGGGTAGGCGGTCGGCGCCATAAGACTAAAATCCTGATGCCAAAGCTCCAATGCCAAATGGCGGATGGGGACCGATTGAGTAGTAAATCGACACCCTACCTTCATTTGCCATTTGGTATTTTGGTCGCAATAATAACGGTTATGATTTGTCGCCTAATGCTTAAAACGCAAGACCAGCAATCTAGTGGATGGCGATGGGCTCCTCAAATAACACGGCAAATCCATTGCTGGTGGTGCGCACCACTTTGCCGATAGACTTGATGGGGTGTCCGGCGACACCTTGCCACAGGAAAGTCATCACAATTTTGCTTCCCAAAGCCATGGGTCGCCTGGTTCCGATGTAGGCACTCTTTTGGCTGATATTTTCAATAAAATCGCGGTGGGCGCGTTGGTTGACGACATAGTCCACCGGAATGCGACAATTGATGCGCAGGTGGGACCGTTGTCCTCCTGCATAAAAGACACGGTGCTTGAACATGGCATACATCCTTGCATATACGGACAAAGCTGATTCCAGCCGGTAGCGATGGTTCTAAGCTTTGGCCTTTTCTATACTGATGTCGTTGTGAGGAGAGGAGTGTGGTCCATGCAAAGAGCGCATGGACCACTCGGCAGAAAGAAGAGGAACGGTGAAATAAGGCTCGTGCATAGGAATTGCAATCATCTTGCCAAAACTATCTTTTTGAGATAAGTTTATTTTAATTTAATTTTTACAATAAGTTATAAAGATTGAAATGAATCAATGAACTAATCAGGCAGGCTTGATGACAGAAATTTGACGCAATCTCTCCAAAGACAAAGGGTCTGCCGTTAAGGGCCGACCCTTTGAATGATTGGTGCCTGGAGCCAGAATCGAACTGGCACGTCATATAATGACGAGGGATTTTAAGTCCCTTGCGTCTACCAATTCCGCCATCCAGGCTTGAAAATACGAAAACAAAATCGGTTGAGTGCCTTCGCCTTTTATCGGCATGCGACTCGATTGTCAAGATGTGTCGAAGCAGGTCAACAGCGATATCTCAAAACCCGTTTCATGGCGTTTGAAAGGTGCGGATATTGTTCTTTTAAGGGCAGTCATTGTAACTATCTGAATACCAGCACAGACCCTGGAAATAGTTAACCATCTGTTATTTAAATATTTAAAAAAGATTTGAATATTCGGCACAATTTTTGTAACATATTTTCATTTCTCCTCCATGGCTTTGAGTGGCCTGGAGACGCAGATTAGGCTTCTGTTAAATTCCAGTGGAAAAATAAGCTTTTGGATAAGTTGGGTTTATTGAACCTAAACCTTAGGTATAATAGCTTAAGTAGCTTAATTATTAGGTTTATAGATCAATAGTATTTTAAAACATCTGGGAACTGCCTTCTAATTCAAGGATCACCAAGCAGATGGGAATTAAAGATAAGAAAGGATTGAAAATGAAAAGGCTTTTGATGGTTGTATGTGTATGGCTACTGATGGCAGGTGTGAGTGTTGCCCAATCCTGGGAGTTCAATCTGGACGCCGGTTTAAATTCGCTTCAGGCAGGTGCGCACTTTCGCAAAGACATGGGCAATGGTTACTTAAAAGCCGGCATATCGGGTCTATACACGGATGATGACGACACGGAATACAAGTGGGGTGGTTTAAGTGTGGCCGCCGGCAACGATACCATCGTGAAGGGATTGCGGTGTGAAGTGGGGTTAAAAGGTATTATTGGGGATGCCGAAGATGGCAGATACGCCGGCGATGTGGGGGCTTTGGCCTTTACCGTCCATGCGGGATATACCTTCCCCAAAAGAATTATGCCCCTGCCCATCGAGGTATTCACCGATTTGACCTATGCCCCGGAAATGCTGAGCTTTCAGGATACTAAAATGTTTACGGCCGCCAGTTTAGGCGTGGGCGTGCACATCATTAGCAACGCTTCTGTTGTCCTCACCTACACGGCCTACGACGTTGATATGGAAAACGGTCCCGGCAATTGGACCCTGGATGAAAATGTAATTCGCGGCGGCGTGGTCTTGCGTTTTTAAGCGCTACAAGCGTTTGGTTGAAGCAAGCAGGGGCTGAAAAATTTTGACGGCTGTCTCTTCAAAAGCGGGAGGCAAGGCCTCAATGGTGTCAAAGCATCGTTTGATATAGAGATCTTGACACTCGCCGATGCGATGCGGGGGCTGCCCATACCACTTGCCCTGGGCAGCCGCCAAAGCCTCGTGCTCCGACTTGCCATTGTGCCGCTTCAAGGCATAGGCATAACTGGTTCTTTGGAAAAATGGCAGGGGGGCTGTTAACCCCTGCCAATAGTGTTCCATATATTCCTGCAAAACCACTTCCGGGCCACTGACGCTTTCAATCTGCCATATGCTGTCTTGGAAAACCATCGTGCTGGATCTTGGCCATTGGCCGCGGCTCTCAGCATGCATGGCCAGATGGACAAAAAATAACGATAGCAAATCCTGAGGGCGAAATTTAGCCAGTCGATAAACCACTCGTTTTTCGGCATATAGATTATCCACCCGGCCGGAGAGGTGAAATTCCCCCAATGACAGATCAAGGGTCTGATGGGTCGGCTTCTGATTCGACAGGTATCGGGCCAAGGTATCGACAAACTGGTGGACCTCTTGATTCAATTCATCGAGCAGAACCTGGCCGGTGGTACCATGGGGCAACAAACCGCTGGACCGGATGGTGTTGTTGCTTTCCCGGGTTGTACAGCCGTTCAAATGCAAATCGAGTAACTTTTGCTTGATGGTGTATCGGCCCAGGCCATCGAGATTGAAATTTTCTTGATCCGCAATGGCCTCCCCTTCTTGTTTAAAGTAAATTCCCAAGCGTTGCTGCAGCAAATAACGTGCTGGATTGGCATAGAACGAAGCCAGTTGATCGAAAGTGCAACTGCGCCAACCAAGGTCGGGCGTTTCCAGAGCTGTGCGAAAAAAGGGGGTCGGGCGTTCAGGCTTGCCCATGGCAAGGCAAGCTTCAAAGTTCTCTTTTGAATAACTGAACAGGTTGGCATGCCGACCATCGAAATAGTGCTCTGAAAAGGCTTGCAAAGGATGTATCGTACAGATTCGGTCCACATCAATGCCAAAGCCTTCCGCCACATATTCCAGCAATTCATCGATTACCACAGAGGGGGGGATGGGTGAATTGTCCTGTATGCTTCTGCCCACGTAGCTCATGTAAAGGGCCTGGCGGGCTGAAATAAGCGCCTCAAGAAAAAGATATTTGTCATCATCGCGCTTGTTCCGGTCACCCGGGCGCGGATTGGCCGCCATCAGATTAAATACAGGTTCTCGAACCTCTTTGGGGAAAGCATCATGGCGCATGCCCAAAAGACAGATGATCTTTGCGGGAATGCTGCGCATGGGCAGCATGGCGCAAAAGGTGACGCCTCCGGAGATGAATCCTGTCCCGAATGAGGCGCGGTTCAGTGCCTCATTCAAATAATCGCGGACCACTTCAAAAGGGATCGGTTCATGGAATTGCGCTGCCGCGGCACACTTTTCCAGCCCGTTGACCACCTCTTTCAAGCTGTGCATGTTATGGGTTGACGCTTCATCGACGTGAAAAAAAGTTTCCAGCAGCCCCAGCAAAATGCCGTGCCAGCGTTGCGTATCCGCTTCAGCCGGAAGGGTGGCCACTTGACGGTAGAGTGCTTCGGCAAAGCTGATCAGTGCGCCTAGGACATGACTGTCACCGGCATCGACACCCTCTTGGGGCAGCATATGCGCAAACATCTTAGGATCCTCAGCAGACATGGCATACCCCAACAGCAGGCGATCCAAACCTTGGCGCCAGGTGTTCTGTTCAAAACCCGGTAATCCATGGTCTTTGCGATGTACACCATCCCAACCCCAGCGGACATTGGCGTTCTGCAGCCAATGTTCGATCTTAGGCAAATCATTTGCTTCTATTCCAAATCGCTGGCGGATGTGGATGAAATCCAGCAGGCCCATAACCTGGGACGCGTGGAAACGGCTCCGGTACACTTCAAGCAGTCTAAGAAAGCCTTCAATCAATCGGCTCTCTTGGGGCATGCTTTGATCGGCAACGGTGAAGGCAATGGCATGACCTTCAACGGAAGCGGTACCGAAAACCGCATGAATATAGGGTGCATAAGTCGCCATATCCGGGGTCATGACGATGATATCACGGGGGTTTAATTCAGGGTCTTTATCCAAACGGTCCAGCAGTTGGTCGTAGAGGACTTCAACTTCCCGCATGGGACTGTGGCATACATGGACCTGGATCGATCGATCCGTTTCGGAAACGGTGAAATCGACATTCGGATGGGTTCGATCGTTGAGATCCAGGATGTCTTGCTGAATATGGGACAACAGGGATTCGGCATCATTATCCACAAACAGATCCAGAACATGGCTTTCCAACTGGTGGATCAGATTAAAAAAATGTTTTCCCTGCCCTCCCCATGAGGCCAGCAAGCGGTTACCCCGCTCAACATGCAGATCACGGTTTGGATCAAGTTGGAGATGGGCCTGCCTTGTTTTGGAATGCACCCATTGCCGATCAGATACAATATCGCCCCAATAGTGGCGGCACGGGTTCAACAAAAACAGGTAGACCGGTATGCGACGGGACAGCGCGGCCAACACTTGGAGATGAAAAGGCGGCAGATACGACGTACCGAAAACCGACACCCTTTCCGGCAGCCCATCGATCGGCTTGCTGTCGCGCGTCAGCGTTTCGATGAGCCGGCTCTGCATAGCCGCACGGTTCAACCCGGGTGTCTTGCGGCACAACTGTTTCCAGAGAACGGGCTGCCAGGACGTATCGCTTAACTCTGTTTCCGATCGGCCAAGCGCCCAGTCCAAAACCATCTGGGGACGAAAAACCTGATATTGATCAAAGATATCGGCAATTTTGCTTGCCAATTGAAATTGCTTTCGCGACGAGTATGGGTTGTTGAGGTAGTTGCGCAGGGGGGCAAAAGGTGCTTTGTCCAACATATCGGGAAGCAATGCCATGATACGAAAGGCCAATACCCGGGCATTGAACAAATCGTCTTGGGGCCAAGGTCCGACCACCTGGGAGTAGAGCTGCTCAAAAAAAGCATTGGGAAAGGGAAAATCTACATTGGCACAGATGCCGTTGCGTTCTGCAATGGCCATACTGACCCAGTGCTGCATTCCCTTGCTCTGCACCAGTATCGTCTCCGGCAGCAACGGGTTTGCTTGCAGGGCGGCATGCGGTGCCGCGATCCATTCGGAGATCGCATCCGCCAGGACTTCAAGACGATTGGCGATAACAACGTTGAAATTAGAAGTCATGAATTATGCTTGTGATTCGATCAGATTCAGAACGTGTTCAACCATGAGCTCAATACCTTGGGCCACTTCTTGGATACGGGTGCCGAGCATGTACGCCGGCGTGGTCACTATCTTGTGGATGCGGTCCACGTGGACTTGGTTCACACGGCAGGCATGATGATGCGCGCCCATAGTCTCGAGGGCAGCCGCGGTACCGGTATCCGTGCCGATCGTGACTTCAGGTTCCGTATCGGTCAAAGCATTGACCACTGTGGCGGATGCAATGCCGGCGGCACCGATGGGTTTGCCGGCAGCCTGGAGTGTTTCTAAAATTCGTTTAACAAGCGGGTCCACACAGGCGGCCGGTCCTTTAAAGGCAAAGTCGCTTAATGTCTTAACGGCGCCAAAGCCGTCAGGCAGGATCATGGCATCCAAATCCTGGGCGCTCAAGGCAGCCAAATCCACAATGTTGCCCCGCGCCAGTCTAGCCGATTCCACCAACACATTGCGGACCTCCTCCGTCTCTTCCTGGTTCATGTGGTTCAGTACGTGGCGCTGCGCTTTATTTGGCGCGGTACAAATCGCTTCCGCGCCGGCGATGTCCAGGGCCAATAGCGTTAACACGGCCCCGTGCGTGTCGCTGCCATCAAATGCACCACAACCTGATAATAATACGCCGACGCGCTTAGGCATCTGTATCACTCCGCGAAATGCTAAGATCAAATATTAAAACCAAAAACTAGGCTAAAATGTGCCGCTCCAGCACAAAGCAGGTCAGCATGCCTTGGAAGAGCGTTTCTTGACCCTTGGTCACCGAAACAGCCACCCAATGTTTTTTATCCTGAACCTCTTCCACTCTGGCTTCGGCGACGACGGTCTGGCCAACGGATGTGGGTTTAAGGAATTTTACATCGGCTGCCCCCAACACCACATTGGGATGGTTCACCGCGATCATCGCGGCGTAATCCGCCAAACCAAAAATAAACCCGCCGTGGACAAGCCCCTCTTTATCCACCGCCATCTCCGGCGTTGTTTTCAATACCACGCGACTCCTGCCCTGCTCGACTTCAAGGGGTTGTCCGCACAAATTGGCATCAATGGCTCGATGCGTGATAATTTCCATTGCGGCTCCTTTGGATAGTCTGTGAAAATGACCGGGAAATTGACCGGTTCGGTAGAAACTAGTGGCGATCCATGTTATGAGGTGGATGTTGTCCTCGCTAGCGCATTATAGCTAAAGCCTTGTTGGCAAGTCAAACCGCAAATTCATGGCGATCAGGCGGTCCATAACATGATTAAATCACGCATTGAAAGCATTCGGGAAGCACTGCTCGAAATCAAAGCGGATACCCTCCTGGTGCTGGTGGAAGAGAATCGACGCTACCTCAGCGGCTTCACCGGAGAAGACCACCAGTTTGATGAATCAGCCGGCGCCCTGTTGATCACAAAAGATCAGCTGGTACTGGCCACGGATTCACGCTTTGAGATCCAGGCGGCCACGGAAGCACCCCTGTATGAATTGGTGGTGCATCGAAAAGGGTTGGCCAAAGCGTTGCCATCCCTGCTCAAACAATTGGGCACACGCCGCATTGCATTTGAAAGCAATCGCCTATCGGTGCACCAGCATCAGCAATTTCACAAAGAGTTGACCGACGCGGCATTGAATATCGCATGGGCACCTCAGGAATCCCTTGTTGAGAAACTGCGCCTGGTCAAATCGAAACAGGAGATAGAGGCAACCCGCCAAGCCTTGGCACTGGCAGAAGCATCGTTTCATCGCGTGGCGAAAACCCTTAAGCCTGGGGTGTCCGAAAAAGCAGTCGCCTGGGCAATGGAACGTGACATGCGTGAGGCCGGCGCCGATGCACTTTGTTTCCCGGTTATTGTGGCGGCGGGTCCCAACAGTGCCCTGCCCCACGCGATACCCACCCAACGACCGATCAATGTGTCGGAACCCATTCTCTTTGATTGGGGCGCCAAACTGAACGGATATTGTTCAGATACCAGCCGTACGTTGGTGTTGGGTACACCCGACGATACTTTTTTGAAAGTTCATAAAACCGTACTGGAGGCCCAAAAACTCGCCATTGCATCGATAAAAGCCGGAGCCAACAGCAAAATGGTGGATGCCCAAGCCCGCGATTATATCCAAAACCAGGGCTATGCGGGAAAATTCGGACACGGCCTGGGCCACGGCACGGGACTGGCCGTACACGAAGGCCCGCGTTTGAGCCCACTCAAAGAGATGGCCCTGGAACAAGGGATGATTGTTACCGTTGAACCCGGTATCTATCTCGAAGGCTGGGGGGGCGTACGTATTGAAAACCAGGTGGTTGTCGAAAAAGACGGCCCGCTTGATTTAAACCGGCTCAGCACCAGCTATTCAATTGATAAATATTAAGCGCATATGCATACCCTCGTCGACCAATACCTCAGCTACCTCAAGATCGAAAAAGGTTTGGCCGCCAAAACTATAAATGCCTACGCCGGCGATTTAGCCATCTTTCTGGATTTTCTAAAAAACCAGCACATCGTATCCATCACCCGCATCGATCCGGCGGTGATTTTGAAACACGTGATCGACTTGCGCCGCATGGGGAACGGGGCGCGCACCCGCGCACGGCATCTGGTCACCATCCGTGGTTTTTTCCGCTATCTCCAGAAGTCGGGCAAGGTTCCCCTTAATCCGGCAAAATTGGTGACGCTTCCCAAAAGCGGACTTAAGCTTCCGGACGTTCTCAACGTGGCGGAGATTGATCGTTTGCTGGACACGCCGGATCGGGAAACCCCCAAAGGGAAGCGTGATGCCGCCATGTTGGAGTTGATCTATGCTGCCGGTTTGCGGGTTTCCGAACTCATTCACATGGATGTGCATTCCATCAATTTAGAAGCCGGTTTTGTCAGGGTGCTGGGCAAAGGCAACAAAGAGCGCATTGTGCCCATCGGGCGCAAAGCCATTGCGAGCGTACAGGATTATCTGGACCATGGGCGTCCGGAATTGCTCAAAGCCCATACCAGTCGCATCCTGTTCGTCGCTCGCGCCGGCAAATCGATGAGCCGCCAGGGATTTTGGAAGCTCCTGCGCCGATATGTCCTCAAGGCCGGATTAAACAAGCGCATCACCCCCCATAGCCTGCGACACTCTTTTGCCAGCCATCTGTTGGAGGGCGGCGCTGATTTGCGCGCCGTGCAGATCATGCTGGGTCACGTGGATATCGCCACCACGCAGATCTACACCCACGTCGCGCACAAACGGCTGGTCGAGATCCATCATAAATACCATCCGCGCGGATAGTCCACGACGCCCGGCGCCATCAAGTCCGACGATAACTTCCGCATTTGGAACGCTCGGTCATCTGCGATCTCACAAGGGGCAATCACAGAAAGACGGCTGGGTTTGACACCTCTCCTTTTTTAGATTAGAAGCCATCACAAAATCGGTACAATACATTCATTTATCTTTTGGGTTTTGAGATCGGGATTTGAATGCCGTGGCACCGCATCGGCGATCATGCCGCCATTCCCGATTTGCAAGTCAGGCCAAAGACGCAACACTCAACCTCACAAGGATCGGCATCGTTGACACCTGCTTTTGAAAATGATCGGCCTAATTGTTGGATAGGTCAAGAAAGCTTGCTAATACAAGGTGATGCGGGTTTTCAATCCGTCCTCGCCAATCTTTCCCGACCGGTTTATGTTGTCTCCCATAAAGGTCAAACACACGTCAGTCAGAGCGGTACCATGATTTGGGGCCCGTCCAAAGATTCTGCACAGGGGTTGCCTTTGATCGGCTTTGCCCCGCCACTGACACCTCGTGATTTAGGGGATTCCGGCTTCAAATCGGAAGTGGGTATCCGTTACGCCTATGGCGTGGGCGCTATGGCCAATGGCATCACTTCGGTAGAGATGGTTCAGGCGGCCGGAGAGGCCGGTATGGTGGGTTTTTTCGGGGCGGGTGGGCTTGCGCTGGAGCAAATTAAGCGCGCTATTGATCGTCTGGCCCCATATCAAGAGCGCTTTCCTGTTGGTTTTAATCTGATTCATAGCCCCAGTGATCCCCAATTGGAGATGGCCGTGGTGGAGATGTATCTTCAACATGGCATTCAGCTGGTCAGCGCATCTGCCTATCTGGACCTGACCCTGCCCCTGGTCTACTACCGCGTGCACGGCATTCACCGCAATGCCGCCGGCCGCATCGTATGTCCCCATCGTGTCATCGCCAAAGTATCGCGCATCGAGGTGGCTCAAAAATTTTTCGCACCGCCGCCTGACAAGTTCCTCTCCCAATTGGTCGCCCAAGGTAAAATCAGTGCACAGGAGGCCGATCTGGCCGGCCAAGTCCCGATGGCCCAGGAGATTACCGCCGAAGCGGATTCAGGCGGCCATACAGACAACCGGCCGGCCATTGCGTTGCTGCCCACTTTTTTGGCGTTGCGCGACCAGGCCGCCACCCGGCATCGCTACGACCTTCCGCTGCGTGTCGGCTTGGCCGGCGGTATTGCCACGCCGGCTGCCGTCGCTGCGGCTTTCGCCATGGGTGCAGCCTATGTCGTCACGGGCTCTATCAACCAGGCGGCCGTGGAAGCCGACACTTCCCCGGCAGTTCGTGACATGTTGGTGCAGGCCCGGCAAGCGGATGTCATCATGGCGCCTTCAGCCGACATGTTTGAAATGGGCGTTAAAGTGCAGGTCCTCAAGCGCGGTACGATGTTTGCCATGCGCGCGGCTAAACTATATGACATTTATCGAACGTACACACAATTTGAAGACATTCCGGAAAAGCTGCGCACAATGGTTGAAAAAGATATGTTGCGCGCCGGCTTTGATGAGGCTTGGCGACAAACCCGCAGTTTTTTTGAATCTCGTGATCCCCAACAAATCACCCGGGCCGAGCAGGATCCGCGGCATAAGATGGCACTGGTATTTCGAGCCTATCTTGGATTGGCCTCATTGTGGGCAAAACAGGGCGTGCCGGAAAGACAGATCGATTATCAGATATGGTGCGGACCGGCCATGGGTGCTTTCAATGCCTGGGTGAAAGGCAGCTTTCTCGAAGCAGCTAAAGAACGTCGAACCGCAACTATGGCAATGAACCTGATGTGCGGTGCCGCGTTTTTAATGCGCGGCCAGTGGTTGCGCAACCAGGGGATCGTTCTGCCGGCTGCAGCATCCGGCTTTCGTCCCCTTCGCATGGATCAGATCCATGCATGCCTGGGCCTTAAACGCTAGTCCTGTGGTTTGAAGCCGGCGCAGCGCTGATTCGTTGTAAAAAATTCGTGTAGATGTCGCTGATCAGTAGTACGCGGCCGTAACGCGCTTTTTGCTTCGGCATGAAAGCCCGCGGCTTCGGCATCGCATATTCGAACGTTCCATCGGGACGGCTATAGATATAGAGCCATCGGTCCTCAACGCCGGGGTTACCCGGGTTGGGGTAGAGTTCGAAAAAACCATTGGCCTCGAGTGGAGAATCCAAATCCAATAGAATCTGACGCGTCTCAGGTATGGAAAATCGAAGTATACTCACGAGCCGGCCTCCCAGATAGACCCGGAAGGCATCTTTAAAATTAAACTGCCGTGCATATCCCGATTGAAGTCCGCCTAAAGGATCCGGGGGCAAAAACTCTCTGACCCAGCGCTTCCACTTGGCCAGATTAATCCCGAGATTTTCAGATAAGTGCCTGCTATTAAAATAAATCAAACCATACCAACCTGTATTGTTGTTATATTAATATATCAACTAATAAAGATGCGGTCAAGCCTTGCAAAAACCCTATCGATAGTCTATGAGAAACTTTGGATACCAACGTCCTGTCCATTTGTGACCTGGATTATTGTAATCCATCGTTATGCAATGACAATAAACGCTTCAGATTTTCAGCTATTTTGTTGATCCAAGAAAATAGCGAAGAGCTGATCAGCGCTTTTTTAATTCATGTCGATATTCCGACTTGAATGCAAGGCTTTCAATATGAACGACTCGACCGCACCCCAGGTACCGGTGGCCATAATTGGGATTGGGTGCATGTTTGCCAAATCCGACGACCTTAAATCTTTCTGGCATCTTCTCAGCAGAGGCATTAGCGGCATTTCCGATCCGCCGGAATCCCACCAGTATTTAGCGGACTACTTTGACCCGGATCCCCATAAACCCGATCATATCTATTGCAATCGCGGCGGTTACCTGCCCAGTGTCGATTTTGACCCCACCGAATTCGGTATACCCCCAAATGCCCTGGAGGCCACTGATACATCGCAACTTCTGGGTCTGGTGACGGCCAAAAATGCATTGGCCGATGCCGGCTACGGCCCCAACGGTAAATCATTTGATCGTACCCGAGCCAGTGTCATTATTGGTGTAACCGGCACACAGGAATTGGTGATTCCGCTGGGGGCCCGCCTGGGGCATCCCTTCTGGCAAAAAGCACTTCAAGAAGCCGGTGTACCGGACCACCAGGCGGCAGATGTCATTCAACGGATCGGGGATGCATATGTAGGGTGGCAGGAAAACTCGTTTCCGGGTCTCCTGGGAAATGTGGTGGCGGGCCGCATCGCCAACCGTCTTGATTTTGGTGGTACCAATTGTGTGGTGGACGCCGCCTGCGCCAGTTCGATGGGTGCGATTCATATGGCCCTGCTTGAGCTCAACTCCGGCCGATCGAACCTGGTTCTCACCGGGGGTGTGGACACCATCAATGACGCTTTTATGCACATGTGTTTCTCCAAGACCCGAATATTGTCGGCCAGTGGTGATATTCGTCCCTTTTCCAAAGATGCCGACGGTACGGTTTTGGGTGAAGGTATCGGATTGATGGTGCTCAAACGCTTAGACGATGCTGAACGGGATGGCGATAGAATTTACGCGGTCATCAAAGGTATGGGCGCAGCCAGCGACGGCAAATCCCAAAGCATCTATGCACCGCGACCCGAAGGACAAGCCCGCGCGCTGCAGCGGGCCTACCAGTCCGCCGATATCGATCCCGCCGGCGTAGCGCTTGTCGAAGCGCACGGCACCGGCACACGCGTCGGGGATCAAGTCGAGTTCAAGGCATTACGTGATGTGTTTGGGGCGGTTTCGCCCAATGGCAATCGCTGCGCATTGGGCTCGGTTAAATCCAACATCGGGCACACCAAAGCGGCCGCCGGCAGTGCAGGCCTGATTAAAGCAGCGCTTTCCCTTTATCACAAAGTTTTGCCACCGACCCTGAAGGCGGATGCGGTAGATCCCAACTTGGGTATAGAGCACAGTCCTTTTTATCTCAGCACGCACCTGCGCCCCTGGATTTCAAACAATGGAGACAAGCGCCGTGCGGGTGTCAGCGCCTTTGGATTCGGAGGCAGCAATTTCCACACGGTTTTGGAAGAGTACGGCACGCAGAAAAAAGAGCCGTCATGGGATGGCGCCATTGAAGTGGCGGCCTTCTCTGCGCACAACGATCAAGCGCTAGTCGAACAAATCGCAGCCTGGGCCGCCCAACTGGGCAAACGGCCCAAGCGCCATGCCATTGGAAAACTGGCCCGACAGAGCCGGCGTCAATTTCAAACCTCAGCGCCGCACCGTTTGGTGATGGTGCTGGATCTAACCCAACCCCTTGAAGAGATTCTGAATATATGCCGGCATGCGCAAAAGCAGCTAAACAGCGACACGCGCGCTTTGCATCCTTCGGTTTATTACGGCAAAGGTGAAAAGCCGGGCAAACTGGCCCTGCTCTTTCCGGGTCAAGGCAGCCAATATGTCGGCATGGGCCGGGATCTCATCTGTTGTTTTCCGCAAAGCTTGTCAGTCTTTCAACACGCCGCCTCTTTTTTTCAAGGCGACCCAAGCCTGAACGACTATGTCCATCCACGCATGGATCCTTCCCATCCGGACCATGAATCCCAATTGCGCCGGACACAGGTGGCCCAACCGGCCATTGGCGCCGTCAGTGTGGCCATGTTAAACGCATTGGCGCAATTCGATGTTGTCCCGGATGCAACCTGCGGCCACAGTTTTGGCGAATTAACGGCCTTGCATGCAGCCGGTTGGATCACCGCGGACGATTTATGGCGTCTGGCCGTGGCCCGAGGAAAATTGATGGCCGATGCGGGCTCGGCCCAAGGTGAAACGGGAACCATGCTGGCGGTAAAAGCACCTTTGGAGGCGATTGAAAATTGGGTGGCCCGATGGGGTGAGACGTTGGTATTGGCAAATCGAAATAGCCCCCAGCAGGGTGTTCTTTCCGGTTCCGATAGCGCCATTGCCGCTGCCGAAACGGTTTGTCAACGCAAGGGATGGCCCACGGTCAAACTGCCGGTGGCGGCGGCGTTTCATAGCCCCTTGGTGGCCAACGCCCAGAAACCGTTTGCCCGTGAAGTGGCAGCCATCACGCTGTCGCCCACCGCGACTGCCGTCATGAGCAACACCAATGGCGGCAGGTATCCCAAGGATGATGATGCGGTCATGGCCCTTTTAGCGGAACAACTGGCGCATCCGGTGGATTTTGTGGGCAACCTGGAAACCTTATATCAGGAGGGAATCCGCACCTTCGTTGAAGTGGGACCCAAAAACGTACTTACCCGCTTGGTGAGTCAAACCCTCGAGGGCAAGCCCTTGCACGCTTTGGCCCTGGACCCATCCTGCGGGCGTCGTTCGGGTATCATGGACCTGGCCCATGCATTGGCCCGTTTGTCTGCCTTGGGCCATCAAGTCCGTCTCGACCGCTGGGAAAAACCCGCTCCTGCCGGACGTCAGGCGCGTATGGCCATCTCCATTTCAGGCGCCAATTACCGCAAACCCAAAGCGGACCACCCGGTGACGCAAAAAACAACACATGCTTCGGCCGCCAGCACCGCACCTGGGGTTCACAAGCCGCTTTCGGCACCTGTGGCGAGCGCACCCATACGCACCGTGCCGATGGCACCATCCAATTCCAGGAACAATCAACCCTCTTTTCCAACTGAGAAAACCAATATGGACCCATCTGCGAAAAAGTCATTGCAAAGCGCCATGGCGACTGTGCAACAAGGATTGGCTTCACTCCAAGCCCTGCAAGCCCAAACCACACAGGCCCATCAAAAATATCTGGAAACACAGGCCGAGGCCAGCAAAACCTTGCAGCAACTCATCCAGAGTACCCAGCAGTTGACCGCTGAAACCCTGGGCCAACAGCCGACTGCCCCAGGCACCATAATAGAGGCAGCCCCGGCTGAACCGAAACGCGAGACGGGATTGGAAAAAGCAGCGATGGGTGCTGTGACAAAGGAGCAGCCTGCAGCCAAACCGCCGGCGTCACCGGCCGCATCGGCATCCTCGAAAACAAACTTGCAGCCTGACGGCGAGATCCGGAATACCTTGATGGGCATCGTCAGCGAATTGACCGGCTATCCGCAAGAGATGCTGGGCGTTGAAATGGACATCGAATCCGATCTGGGCATCGACTCCATCAAGCGCGTTGAGATTTTATCGGCCCTGGAAGAAAAGATGCCGGACCTTCCCAAGGTCACCCCGGACATGATGGGCACGCTCAAAACCCTAGAGCAAATTTGCGAGTATCTATCCACCGGCAGCAGCAGCTCATCTGCACAGTCGGCGCCCGCCGAAGCTGAATCGAAAACGGCGGCTAACGCTGATATGCAAGCCGGGGTGCAGCAGACCTTGATGGGCATCGTCAGCGAATTGACCGGCTATCCGCAAGAGATGCTGGGCGTTGAAATGGACATCGAGGCCGATCTGGGCATCGACTCCATCAAGCGCGTTGAGATTTTATCGGCCCTGGAAGAAAAGATGCCGGACCTTCCCAAAGTCACCCCGGACATGATGGGCACGCTCAAAACACTCGGGCAAATTTGCGAATACCTTTCCACCGGCAGCAGCAGCGCCGTCAGTGTGGTGCAGCATAGCGCCAGTGATACGCCTATCCCTGAAATACAGGCAGCAGTCCCGGACCCCATTGAGCGCCGGATGATAGAAATCGTTCCTTTGGCTGATCCGTCAAGTGCGGTGCACACGTGGCCCGCTGAATGCATATTCGGTCTGGTGGGCGGATCCGAACCTTTTGGGACCGCGCTGGTAAACGCTTTTGCGCAAGCGGGTCTGCGGGCAAAAGTGTTGACCCATAGTGAAGAGATCATGTCAACGGAAAAGCTCTGCGCTTTGATTTTAATCGCACCGATTTCCGCGCATGAGGCTTTCAATTGGACCCAAGCCGCCGCTCCTCTTTTGCAGCATGCCGCCGGTCAGGGCATGGCAGGGCTTTTCACGGTAAGTTTCATCGACGGGGCTTTCGGATTCAGCGGCCGAACCTTTTCCACACCTGAACAGGGCGCTTTGGCCGGTCTGGCCAAAACGGCCGCTCTGGAATGGCCCGCTATCCATTGCCGTGCATTGGACATCGATCCCCAATGGGCTGAGACCCAAGCCGTCTCACAAGCGGTGGTCAATGAAGTGATGGCGCCGGATCCTGAATCGGGCATAGAGATCGGCCTGCGTCCGGCGCAGCGCGTGGGATTGCGATTGCACACCGCGCATCTGAACCCGTTGGAACCCAAGATCGCGTTGCATTCAAATGACGTAGTAGTAGTGACCGGCGGCGCGCGAGGTGTTACCGCCGTTGCGGCAGAGGCTTTGGCCCGTCAGACCCAATGCACTTTGGCCTTGCTGGGGCGTTCACCCGAACCCCAACCGGAACCCCAATGGCTTGCCGGGTTGGAGGATGCCGGCAAGATGAAGCAGGCCATTATGCACCATCTTTTTGAAGGGAAAAACACGACCCCCAAGCAGGTCGAGGCCGTTTACAAGCAGTATCAGACCCATCGGGAGATACAGACCACCCTGGATAGATTGTCCCGGATGGGCATCGCGGTCCGCTATTTTTCAGTGGACATACGCAATCCTTCAGCAACCGGCACATGTCTGGATGTGATCCGCAAAGAGATGGGGCCCGTCCGCGGGGTAATTCACGGTGCCGGCATCGTGGATGATCGTCTCATAGTGGACAAGTCAATGACCCAATTTCAAAACGTGTACGACACCAAAGTTCAGGGTCTGGCAACCTTACTGGAAGCCACCCCATCGGATCGACTGCGCTACCTGGTGCTTTTTTCATCGGTCAGCGCCCGCATGGGCAACTATGGCCAGGTCGACTATGCCATGGCCAATGAAGTGTTGAATAAAATGGCCATTCAACAGGCACAGCTCAAACCCAATTGCAAGGTGATTGCAATCAACTGGGGCCCATGGGACGGTGGCATGGTGACACCCAGCTTAAAGAAAACCTTTAAAGCGCGCGGCGTTGGGTTGATCCCCTTAAACGAGGGCGCCATGGCAATGGTGTCTGAAATGGCACAACCTAGAAGCGGCCCTGTCGAAGTTGTAATTGGGGCAGCCTTGCACGGTAATGCGAAAGTTCCGGCCACAACCGTTGCAGCCGGTTCGGATGCGGTGGAAATGGCACTGACCTGCAACCGTGAAATTGACTTGAAATATTATCCCGTACTCAACTCTCATCAAATCGACGGCCGACCCGTGGTGCCCCTGGCCTTGATCACCGAGTGGTTGGCCCACAGCGCCCTGCACGCAAATCCCGGCTTGACCCTGCATGGCATTGACCATTTGAGGCTGCTCAATGGTATCGCATTGGACAGTCCAAAAAAGATGGTGCAGATGATGGCCGGTAAAGCGCAGCGTAAAGGGGCGCTGTTTGAAGTGGATGTAGAAATCCGCAATGGCGTTGGCGAAAAACGGTCCATGGTACACTCCAGCGCAAAAGCGATTTTAACGGAAAGCTTGCCGATCCCCCCGAAGTTCCAGGAGAACGGTCACTTTAAAAGCACCCATGCGCCGCGTTCGCTGGATGAAATTTATAGCCAGGTATTGTTTCATGGTGACGACCTTCGCGGTATTCGCGAAATTATCGCCATTTCAGAGCATGGGATCAGCGCCCGCATCGCTGCTGCACCACCACCGGCAAAGTGGATGCATGAGCCTCTGCGCAGCAGCTGGCTTGCCGATCCATTGGTATTGGACAGCGCATTCCAGATGGCCATTGTATGGTGTTTTGATCAAATGGGACAGGTCTGTTTGCCCAGCTATGCCGCGCGTTACCGTCAATTTTGTCGTCAATTTCCTTCAGCAGGTGTTTCAGCGGTATTGGAGGTTCAAAAGGCCACCGCACATAAACTGGTCTGTGACTTTACTTTCCTGGACCCACAAAAGGAAGTGGTGGCCAACCTGACCGGCTACGAGGCAATAATGGCACCGAACCTGATCAAGGCATTTAAAGCAGCATGAAAACAGGTTATTGGCCCGTAATTCTATGATTTTGTCTCATCCAGTACTTTTCGGACTGTTTTGGCCAAGTCTGCCTTGAGCACAGGCTTGTAATTGAAGGCCTTGATGCCAATTTCCAAAGCCCTCTCTTTCGAAATTTTATTGCTGTAGCCGGTGTGAAGGATAATCGGGATATCCAGCCTTATTTTCATCAATTCCACCGACAGCCTATCTCCAGTCATCTTCGGCATGGTCATGTCGGTGATGACCAGATCAAATTGATTTGGTTTGGTTCTAAACAGTTCCAACGCCTCTAAACTGCTGGTGCATACGGTTACTGAATACCCAAAGCCCTCTAAAATGAGTGCACCCATTTTGGCTATTGGAGCTTCATCATCTACAAATAGGATTCGCTCTGTACCCTTCTGCAATAGTTCATCCTTGTATCGACGATTCGCTTTGTGCTTTCGTACGATCGGCAGGTAGATCGTAAAAGTAGTTCCTTTCCCGTATGTACTTTCGACTGTAATTTTGCCGCCATAACTTTCTATAATACCGTGAACCAGGGCAAGCCCCATACCGGTTCCCTCTCCGGGATCTTTGGTTGTGAAATAAGGATCAAAAATATAATTCATAATTTCCGGCGGTATACCGGTGCCAGTGTCGGAGACTGATAATTCAACGTAATCGCCCTCTTTTAAGCCCATGCTCCCTTCGCCGGATCGTTTATCAATTACAGCGTCTTTCAGACTGACAGTGAGAACGCCGCCATTTTCTTCCATGGCAAAAGCAGCATTGGTGGACAGGTTCATAAAAATTTGATGAATTTGGGTTGGATTGCCCATGACGAGGGATTTGCTGTTAATGTTGTTGCTCTTGATTTCAATTGTTGTCGGTATTGAGGATCTGATGAATTGAAGAGCCTCTTTTATAATAATATCAACCTGGGTAGGTTTTAATTCTCCTTCACCTTGTCTGGCAAATGTTAAAATCTGTGCGACAAGCTCTTTAGCCCGCTGACCGGCTCTATAAACTTCCTGCAGATAATCCTCGATGCTTGTGTCTTTTTCAACATCCGCCAAAGCAAGTTCAGTGAATCCATTGATTGAAGAAAGAATATTGTTAAAATCATGAGCAATCCCACCGGCCAATTTACCAATGGATTCCATTTTTTGCGCTTGTTGTATTTGCGTTTCCATCCTTTTCTGAGCGGTAATATCTCGATAAATAGATAACTTCGACACCAAACCATTTGCGTGATAAATCGGTGAGTGAGATACGAAAAAAACCTCTCCCGTGTCCGATTTAACCATTTCGGTTTTTATGGTCTCGCCTTTCATGACCTCATCGTGGTGACACCAATCGCATTGTCTTTCAAGACCATGAATTGCCTTGAAGCACGGTTCACCGGTTGCATCACGACCTATTTTTTTATACATCGCGGGATTCATGTACTCTATGCGAAAGTCAGAAGAACATATGTATGTCGCCTCGTCCATGGCTTCCATCATACTTCGATATTTTTCTTCACTATTGCGTAAGGCAGCTTCTGCCAGTTTACGGCCGGTGATATCTTGGCCCATAGTGAGCAGATATTTTTTTCCGGACAACTCGAATTGACTTACTGAAAATGCAACGTCCATAATCTCGCCCGACTTATGACGCACCTGTACTTCGCTTTGTACCATTTCTTGCTTTTGCAGCATTTTAATTAATCTATCTCGAAGTTCGGGAACGACCAAAATATTCAGCTCCTGGGACGTATGTCCAATCGCTTCAGAATGACTATAGCCGGTTAGATCCTGCCACGCCTGGTTGACGCTAACAAGCTGGCCGTTGTCAATCCTTGACAAGGCATTAGCGACAGGATTCGTATCAAAGATGGTTGAAAAGCGCTTTTCACTTTCCAATAGTTTCTCGACGGCTTTCTTGCGGTCCGTAATGTCGCGGCCAACGGCAAGTACACCGGTTATTTTGCCTTTATCGTCATATTCAGGCTTTATAACGTAATCCAGAAAGAGCTTTGCACCATTGGCATTTTCCCAAGTGAACTCTATCGTCTGGGAAATACCGGTTTCGATCACTTCACGGATTGCCCGTACATATTCATCGACTGTAAGAACGGGAATTTTGGAAATATCCGTATGAGGAACACCAATAACCTCTTCGGCAGAAAGACCGCTTGCTTTTTCCCAAGCTGGATTGACATAGGTCCGTCTCAAATCCAGGTCATAACGGACAATGAGGTCTGGAATACTCTCGAGCAGTGTTCGATATTTCTGCGCTTGAATAGAAAATTCGATTTCCATTCGTTTGCGCTCATTTACATCAAAAAACGTTAGCAGTAAATCATCTTCGATAAAACTTCCATAAACCACCATCGTAAGAATGTCACCATTTTTGCATGTAACGTTGTATTCAATGGGTTTGATATCGGTATGAGTATCTATGGCGCGATTTATTTCTGCAAAGCATTTATTTGTCACCCATTCTCGATACTCCGGATCGGGATAAGCCAATAGCCACCAATCTTCCAGCGTCGGGACATCTTCCGCTTTCCATCCGAAGACCTGCTCAAACTGCTTGTTGAATTTCAACGATGAAGTATTTTTGTTAACAAAGCAAAGGGGGATCGCAGTTTTATCAAATAGCTCTTCGGATTGGATTCGGTTGAGCCGATGATAATCCTCCGCTTGTTTTTGTTCTGTGATGTCGCGCATGACGTAAAGTACAGTGCCATCCTTAATTAAAACCGATTTTGCGGTTATCAAAACGAACCGTTCCCGCTCAGAGCTGTCCACGACAGTCCATTCGATATTTGGAATTTCCTGAAGCTTGCGCAGCACCCCTAGATCACATGGGTTTCCTTTTACGAGGTTTTGGATCGTTCGCTTTGCATAGACTTGGTTTTGTGAAAGACCGAAAATCAGGCCCGCATTGGGACTTGCATAAAGGATTTCGCCGTTATCATCCGTAATGATTATGCCGTCGGAAATGTTTTCCAAAGTGAGACGAAGAAAAGCCTCTGACGCTTCAACAGCCTGTTTGGCTTTGCAGCTCTCCTCATATTTGATTTGGAGGACATGGAGTTGCTTTTCAAGCTCTCCATATGTCGGTCTTTTCTCCATAAGCATCACCATTGTTAAAGCATGACCTAACAATCATTGCATTATTCATGAACCCAGCCCGCTTCGAGCGTACAAGCTGTATTCTTAACAAATACAGGCACGTTATGATCTTAGGCAGCGGGATCGTGAGATCAATGTATGAAGATGAGGCGCAGAACGATCATGTCATTGCATGAACATAGCTGATAAAATAGGGAAAAATCAAGTATTTCATCTATAATCGGTGCAACCGAAATTTAATCGTGACGTATGAATGATTATTTATCGATAGGTTAAATTGGGATATAAAGGCACAGTGGAAGCTCGTCGGTAGAATGAGTTGGGAGCCTATTCATCCAACAGTACGCTCTATCTGATTGACAAATCCAATAAACTAACATTTAATATAAATAAGTAATTATTTAATTGGATATTTTCCATGACCTTGATTAAGTCTTTAAAAGCGTTGGCCGACGAAAAGCGCCTGAAAATTCTGGACATGCTCATGGCCACCGATCTATGTGTCGGCGCTTTAGCCAAACACCTTGGCGTTTCTAAGCCGTCCGTGTCCCAGCACCTCCAGATTTTACGCAAGGCAGGCCTGGTCAAAGGAGAAAAGCGGGGGTACTGGACCCATTACGCTGTGAATAGAGATACCCTTGGGCAGATCGCTTCAGAATTAAACGGTATGGTTGCAAAAGGGAAAACTTACAAGACGATTTGTTGGCGGATAAACAAAGCGTACGAATATCAACCCAAATCAGAGGAGTCCGATATGTGTCAAAATTGCTGTCAACAGCCAGAAAATTTAAAGGACAAACCCGAAAACTGCACACCGGAACAGATTCGGGAGTGCCACGGCGACACTCAAGATCACGCCTGTACAAAAGAAAACTGCGATCCCGAACATAAGTAGAAAAGGATGGCGTTTCTGAAAAGGAAGTGATGAAATGACGAACGCCATCGTTGTTGAAAATATCACCAAGCGCTTTGAAAAAGTAGAGGCCGTCTCCGGGATCTCATTCAACGTCGAACAGGGCGAACTGTTTGGGTATCTCGGCCCTAATGGCGCAGGCAAGACGACCACCATCAATATGCTGACAGGGCTCGCACGCCCGAACGCAGGGACAATCCGTATCGGCGGCATCGACTGCACCGGGCGACCGAGGGCGGCGCAGCATCTTGTCGGCGTAGTGCCGGACGAGAGCAATCTCTATCCGGAACTGACCGGATTCGAAAACCTGTGTTTCTGCGCGGCGCTCTATGGTATAGGCAAAACCGAACGGCAAGCCTATGCGCAAAAGCTGCTGGATGATTTCGACCTGGGCGGTGCCGCCGACCGCTTGTTCGGTGCTTATTCCAAGGGCATGAAGCGCAAACTGACCATTGCTGCCGGCATTATCCATAAACCGCAAATCCTATTCCTTGACGAGCCCACCACCGGCATCGACGTGGCCAGCGCCAGGCAGTTGCGGCAGCTCATCTCCGATCTGCACAGAGACGGAACGACGATATTTCTCACAACGCACTACATCGAAGAAGCCGAACGGCTTTGTGACCGCATCGCCTTCATTGTATCCGGCCGCATTGTCCGGGTTGATTCGGTGGAGAACCTGATCCAGCCGATTCAAGAACAACATGTGGTGCAGATCACCTGTTCGCATATGCCTGGGGAAATACAGGACAAGCTTTCTCAGTCATTTTCCGGTATCCGTTTCTCCATATCCGGCCGGGGTCGGATTCGGGTGGAAGCCGACCAACCTGTCCCGGTCGGGCCGCTGATTCGCCACATCGAAAACCAGGGCGGCGAGGTGACCGAGGCGAGAAGGCTGCGGCCGTCTCTTGAGGAGATCTTCGTCAGGATAACGGGCATCGCAGCGGACGCCATGCGCAGGGAGAAAGAGAAAAAAGGAGGCGGCAAATGAAGCGCGGGATCGCTTTTTGGAATATTCTGCTTAAAGACATGCGAACCTACTATCTGAAGCCACCCAACATCAGTTGGGGAATTATTTTTCCTTTGGCATGGACGGGTATGTTTTTCATCAAATCAGGCAGCGACCTGGGGAGCATATCTGCGTTGCTTCCGGGCGTAGTGGCGGTCTCCATTTTATTCGGTACCACTTCTATGCTTGCAGTGACGGTAACCTTTGAAAAGAAGAACCACTCTTTTGAACGACTCTTGCTGGCACCTATTCCTTTTGAACTTTTGATGCTGGCCAAAACCAGCGGGGCCATCTTGTTCGGTACGGCCAATGCCTTTGTACCGGTCATCATGGCAGCCTTTATTATCGACCTGTCCCATGTCGCATGGCTGGCTTTTGCTCCGGCTGTTATTCTAATCGCCGTTGCATCAACCTTTCTGGGCCTTTTTATCGCCGTGGCGGTGAGCGAAGTGTTCGAGGCTCAAACCTTTTCCAATTTTTTCCGCTTTCCCATGATTTTTTTGTGCGGCCTTTTCTTTCCCATTGAAAAACTGCCGCTCTTTCTAAAGCCGTTCTCTTATGTTTTTCCCCTGACTTATGGGGCCGATGTGCTCCATGGATCCGTGAATGGTGGAAATACCCTGCCCTTTTCCCTTGATTTGGCGATCCTGAGCGCATTCTGTATCGTCCTGTTTGCAATCAGCCTTCACAATATCCGAAGGCGTTGGATTGTCTAATGCTGCAATAGGGAGCGAAACGCAAGCCGCACGCCTCGATAAATCCACACTAGAATAAAATTATTTAGGCATATTTTCTTGTGATCCTGCAAGAATCTACAAATTACCATGAGGGTTAAACGGTAAAAGAGTTGTCACTTGTCACAGATTGTAAGTTATAATATATTGAAAACATACGCTCTATAACCATAACTAAAAAGGATTATCAATCATGGCAGATTTAAAAAAACTCACCAGACTAATTTGGATTGTATTCTTTTTACTATGTTCCATTCAAACTGCTGCGGCTGAACCTACCATCTATATCGGGGTTCTGGCCAAACGCGGTGCTGAAAAAGCAATTCAGCAATGGGGGCCTACGGCTGAATACCTGTCAAAGCGACTGGAAAAAGATATTCAAATTCTTCCTCTGAAGTTTACTGAAATCGAACCAGCGCTTAAAAATTCGAAAATTGCTTTTTTATTAGCCAATTCGGCATTCTATGCCCGATTTGAGGAAAAATACGGATTGAAGGCCATCGTTACCATGTCCAACCGTAAAAGCATTATCGCTCTGGACAGATTCGGAGGCGTGATATTCACCAGAAAAGGAAGCAAAATAAGGGAATTGAAACATATTAAAGGAGCGAGGTACATGTGCGTAAAATACAGCTCGTTCGGAGGAGCCCAGATGGCGTGGAGACTGCTGCTTGAAAACCATATCGATCCAAAAAGAGACTGCAAAGTGTATCTGGAAGGCAAAACCCACGACAATGTAGTCATGGCTGTGAAACAGGGAAAGGCCGATGTCGGTACGGTTCGATCGGACACCCTTGAACGAATGGCCGCTGAAGGAAAAATCGATATGAATGAATTCAGCATCATCAACCCGATTAATGACGGATTTCCATTTGTACACAGCACAAGGCTGTATCCGGAATGGCCGATGGCCGCATGCGCCAAAACATCACCGGAGCTGAAGAAAAAAGTGGCTAAAGCTTTGTATCTGTTAGAGAGCAAACACCCTGCGATGCAGGCGTCGAAAGTCTACAGCTGGACCCGGCCGGCCAAATACAGTGACGTAAGGTCCTGCCTGAGAATTATCGGCATGATTTAACCGTAACCACCTATAGGGAGAACGAAGTATTCGGCACTGAATCTGAAACTCACGCTTAGGGCTCGCTCAAAAAAAGCTTCAACTGTTTATGCGTCTATGCATCCCGCTTGGCAGAATATATTACCGAAAGGTAGAAATGTCTGCATGTCCCTGCCCTTCGGCGCCTGGCCATCTAAAAATGATGCGTGGCTATAACAATCCCGCTTTTTTTTTGACGTGCAATAGTCCGGGACTGTTGTTGAGATACATCAGTGGGGATTGGATACCGGCTGCCATGCAGCGCTTTTCGAGCGTGTCGAACAACACCGGCCGGTCGGGCCAGCGAAATGATTTGGCCTGGGTATTTAACACACGCCATTGTGTCCGCACTTCCACATTATTGGCCATTACCTCTTTTTCCACCGGATCGCATAAAAACATGGCGCACACCAGCGGGCGCACCTGCCAACGACACCCCAGGGTATCCAGAAAAATACACTTTTGGTCAAAGGTCGGGGTCCGGATGGATGCCGATAGCGCCGACAATTGATCCATTTCCGACGCACAGGCATTGACCAGCACATCCGCCCAAAAAGTGATGATGCCGTTTTTGCTACAGCACGCACTGGTTTTACGGGTGTAGCAACTCCGGGTACAATAATGACTGCAATGGGAGGACAAGAACTGCTCCACCCGATTTCGAAATTCCAGATAGTGCGCGATCTCCGCCTTAAGTTCGCCAAATTCTGTTCCGGACAAAGCGTATAAATAGTCCATCGTTTGAGACAACGCGAGCAGTTGTTCGTTTTGGTAATCATCCATATCAATAACTAATTCTTAAAAGCCTTTGAATTCAATACCATGGAATAAAATCCGGTTTTTCCTTGACAAAAAAGACCAAGATGGTGAAATAGAGCCTCCGACTCTATTACAATTCCTTATCGACATCAATTGGGAAGTGCGATTTGCCGAGCGCTGGCGGGCTGGCCCGTAATATTGCCTTAAATGACAGCACCATTGGACCTGATGCAGGAGCACATGATGATGACAGAATCGACAAACGAACGCGGCCATCCCTTAGATCAGATAGCAACCCGTGCCCAACCGGTCCACCCTGCCGGTGATGAGGACCCGCCGGAGATTCCTGCCGCCATCGAGGACACCGACCCGCCCCCGTCCCCTATCGTCAAACTGTCCCCCATGCAGCTGCCTGAACCCGCCCTTTTGATCGATGACAAGCTTCGGATCGCATGGCAAAACCAAGCGGCCAGGACAAAACTTTGGCATAATATTGCGCCGACAAACAATGGCAATGTCACCCCAGGGTTGTTAGATCTGCTTTTGGATGCCCATTTCCAGCAAAAAGTTGAAAACTGGCGAAAATGGGCACAATTTTTTGTGCAGCAGGCCTATCATATGTTGACGCAAAAACAATTTTTGCAGCACATTCCGCTCCAGGGCGAAAGCCAACAAGAGATGCTCAAGCAGATGCTCAAACAGATGCCGCCCCCGGGCGAACGCTATTTATACAGCGGACGCCTCCAACAAAAGCTCGACACCGGCCAACAGCTCTCCTATTGGGTGGTGGCTACTCAGTTCGAGCAGGGTCGCTACTTTGTTTTCAAATCGGAAGCAGATTTAGACGCTGCACAGACCTATCGCTCCAGCGACATCGACCAGCGCTTTGCGGCGCTGCGCGAGCATGGGCATTCGTCACAAACGCCGCTCTATGTTTTGGCGGCCCACCTGAACCATACCCGTCTATTGCAAAAGGAAATGCTGGCGGAAGATTACAGCCGCTTGTTGACCCGCTTGTACCGACAGTCTGTTCAATGTATTGAAAAACATGGCGGTATCTTTCATAAGCTGACGGGCAGTGATTTCCTGGTCTTCTTCCTGCCGGATGGACAACAGGCGGTCCAGGCCATGCAGGTGCTCGAATGCGCCATCGTGTTGAAAACCAAAATGACGGAATTGAGTCGCGAGTGGAAAATACGCAAAGGTTGGCTGCATGACTTGGAGCTCAATATGGGATTGCATTGGTCCGATGAGCACATCGGCATCGTAACCTCTGCATTAGGCGACAATTTGACTGCTTTTGGCGGTGCCCAGCGCACAGCCGTCACCTTGAGTCGAATGGCCCGAGAAGGTCAAATCTGGGCCACCAAGGCCGTCATCAACAAAATTGCTCCGCCGGATCAAAAAAAGCTGCGGTTCGGCATTTTTCGAAAAGGTCATCCCCATCCCGTGCTGATCAGCAAGTGCTTTACGCGTCTAAAAGACCTGACCGGTATAGATCCGATGGTCCCTGGTCACTTTGATGATGATTTGGCAAATTTGCCGGCGACCCAAATTTTCGATTTTCACGCGTAATGCGTGGACAGAGTGCTCAGGTCGTAATCTCTAAAATATTGACGCGATTGCGTCCCTCATTCTTGGACAGATAGAGTTGCTCATCGGCGTGGTTGATCAATTTTTCCATGGAGATCGTTTGCAGGGCCCTGTTCGCAAAATTCACACAGGCGCCTCCAAAGCTTGAAGTGATGGTGATCGTGCTATCTTCTGTTTCAATGGCTAACTCACTTACCGCGCAGCGCAACCGCTCAGCCATGGTATGGGCCCCTCCGCATCCGGTTTCCGGCAATATGATTAAAAATTCTTCTCCACCATATCGCACCACCCAATCAATTTTCTTGCGCACCTGTTCATTGATGGCTTGGGAAAACCGCTTGAGCACCGCATCACCGGCTTGATGGCCGTGGGTATCATTGACCTTTTTGAAATGATCGATATCTGCCAATACCACCGCCAGCGAATGGTTATACCTTAGCGACCGCCGCAGCTCCTGGGGAAAACGTTCGCTCAGGTAGCTGCGGTTATAACAACCGGTCAACGGGTCGGTAATGGATAGCAACCGGATCTCTTCATTGGCTTTCTTTAACGATTGTTCCAGCTTAAGAATTCGGATACCCGTGTGGATACGGGCAACCAATTCAGCGGGGTGAATGGGTTTGGTCAGGTAATCATCGGCGCCCGATTCCAAACCGGAGACAATATCGGTTTTGGAGTCTTTTGCCGTGATCAATATGATAAAGACATATCCATCGGTTTTCTTTTCGCGGATCAGGCGACACAATTGCGGTCCATCGATACCGGGCATCATCCAATCGGTCAAAACGATGGGGAAAAAGCGATGATCGAACATGGTCAGCGCGTCGGTGCCGTTCGCAGCAGTGGCGACTGAAAAATCAGCTTTTGTCAGGTGCTTTTCAATCACGGTGCGTGAAACAATGTCATCATCAACAACAAGAATGGGGAAGTTTTTGTCCATCTCATCCCTTCCATCAAGATGATTTTACTATAGCGCTGGTGTTCCCGGCAGGCCGCCGCCGGTTTAAGGTGTTACCGATATTAATTCCTACCAAATTCATGGTCATTTCGCAACTCTAGGACATAGCGTTTGCACGCATGATGACTTGACCTGTTGGAAAGCGCTTGCTACATAAACATCATACGTGTAACATAACTAAAACCACAAAATGTCTCCAGCTTACACTCCCTATCTCATATCGGATCCTCACGAGACAAACTAAAGGGGTTTTCCTAAATGTCATCCGACGACAACAAGCTAAGCATTCATGTCAATGTGAAAATCAGCGCTGATGCACTACAGGCCATTGTCGGCAATGCCAAAAAAGCAGCCGTTAGAGATGCCGATGGCGTTTATCGGGTGGATACGGCCGATCAAGTCAGTGCCGTCATCACACGATTTCTGGATGAAAAGGACTTTGAAAGCTTCGCCCAGAATCCGGACAACTACGTGGATTTACCCGAATAGATCGCCTACGCAGCTAATTTCAAGGTCTCCGCTTCAGGCATTTATAATTTCGCAAACCTTTTGGATGACCTCCAATGCGTCGGGACTTTTAACCACCACAGCATCGGCACCGGCTTCCAATGCCTTCTGCTTTGTTTCTGCACGCTGGTCCACGGTAAAAAGAATCAATTTTACCGTTCTTTTATCCATTTTTTTGCGGATATCGCGACACACCTCAATCCCGGACATCAGGGGTAAAAGGTAATCGATTACGGCGACATCAGGTCGTTCGTTGAGAATCATCTCCATCCCGGTCTGACCGTTGCTGGCCGTCATCGGTATGAATCCCGCCTTTTGGAAAAGGCGCATATACAATTTTCGAATCACCGGGTTGTCATCCACCAGCACCAAACGCTTGGAATTTGGGGCAACGCCTTCGGCCTGGCGCCGGTTCAGGCCGTTGGCGTCCAAAATCAAGAGTTGATCCTCACATTGCAGCACCGTATCCACATCCGGCATAAGCCGGTCATTGCCCAGGCGCCTCAAACCCAGCACCTGGCAACCCATCTGCCGGGCGACTTGTTGCAGTGAACGGCCCGTTAAATCGGATCCTTCGACGACAGTGATCCATTGCATGGCCGTTGTGTCGCTATCTTGAAGGCTATCGGTATTCTGTTGGGCTTTGCCCGTGGCGTTGAGGATGTCAATGGCTATGCGCAGACCGGCGCTGGCAAAGGGCGATATCACATCATCAGCCCCGGCTCTTTTAATTTTAGGGCTTGAACTGCTCTCGTCCACTCTGGAAATGATGTGCAAAGTGGGGTTCAACTCCCGTGCACTGAGCACCAGGAACAGATTGTCCGGATCATCGTCCAACAAGGCCATCAATCCGCTGGCTTTTTTAATGCCCGCAGATACTAAAGTGTCCTCGTGGGTCGCATCACCGATCAAATAGCAGTACCCTTGCTCCTGGAGCACGCTTTGATTGGCCTCATTGGCTTCGATCACCACAAAATCGACATTGGACTCCTCAAAATAGGCCGCCGCCGCCGCACCAACTCGTCCAAATCCACACAGGATATAATGTTTTTTCAGAGATCGGATTTTTTTTTGCATTTTCTTTCTCTCCACCTGGCCGCTCCAGACCCTTTCAACCAAAGATTGCCCCAGGGTGTGACCAGCAAATGCCAGTGAAATAAAACCCAATAATATCAAAATTGTGGTAAGTGCCTGGCCATGGATTGACAGGGGTCTCACTTCGCCAAAGCCCACTGTGGATATGGTGATGACAGACATATAGAGACCCTCGAACAGGGTATACTCTTCGATGGCGACATAACCCATTGTGCCCATGAAAACCACGGACAGGCAAAATAAAATCGCAGCGGCCAGGCGCGATCGAAATAGTCGCAATACCATTGCTCCAGCTCTCAAAGCACGAGGTTAGACGGCAATCAAACCCACACGAGTTATATGATTATCGGTAATTATTACGATAACTTTAGGAGACAGGGGGCCAGGGACATAAACGCGAAAAGGCACTCTTGGAAAATTATAAACCAGGGTACAGCTATTTTGGTAAATTAATCACTGACATTGTCCAGTATCTCTCTGATCTTCGTGCCCAAGTCTTGCACAGAAAAGGGTTTTTGAACGAACTGTACACCCGCATCAAGCACACCTCTATTAGCAATTACATTAGCTGTGTAGCCGGACATAAAAAGCGTCTTGATGTGCGGATAAAGAGCACTGAGTCGGTTCGCCAAATCGCGGCCGTTCATTCCAGGCATTACCACGTCAGTTATGAGCAGTTGAATTTCTCCCGCATGTTCATCCGCCAACCTAAGGGCCTCATCAGGTGTAGCGGCTACAAGCACTTTATATCCCAGCTTTTCCAGTATTTTTTGACCCAACTTCCGGGTTGCTGATTCATCCTCCACAAAGAACACCATTTCGCCGCGGCTTGTGATGATTTCAGATGCAACTTTTGCTTTAATTTTATCTGGTTGTCCCATATGCCTCGGAAAGTATATTTTAAAAGTTGTTCCTTCTCCGGGTTCGCTGTAAACATTGACGAATCCACCACTTTGCTTGACAATTCCGTAAACCATACCCATGCCCAGGCCCGTGCCCCGGCCGGACTCCTTGGTGGTGAAAAAAGGTTCGAAAATATTGTCGAGGGTCGCCTCGTCCATTCCGCAGCCATCGTCACTGACGGCAAGCACAGCAAACTCGCCCGGGATAAAACCAGCATAATCGTCACAATAGACATCATCAAGGGATACGGTTCCAGTCTCTATGGTGATTTTGCCCACTCCTGCAATGGCATCCCGTGCATTCACACAAAGATTGGCCATAACCTGTTCGAGTTGGGAGGGATCAATTTTTATCGGCCACAATGGATTGCCCGGCCGCCAGACCAGATCGATATCCTCACCGATGAGGCGCCGAAGCATTTTGAGCATGCTTTCCACGATTTTGTTCAACTCGAGCACCTTGGGCTCTACGGTCTGCTTGCGGGCAAAGGCCAGCAATTGGCGGGTTATTTCAGCGGATCTTTTAGCGGCACTTAGAATCTCACTGAGATCAGAATATACATTTGCGGACGGACCCACCTTGTCCATGGCCAGCTCCGTAAAACCGAGGATTACACTGAGCATATTGTTGTAATCGTGAGCCACGCCTCCCGCCAGTCGTCCCACGGATTCCATCTTCTGCGCTTGAAGGAGCTGCTCCGCAATACGCAATTGGTCCGTTATATCGTGCTTTACAGCCACATAGTTGACAATTTGGCCCGATGCGTCGCGGACCGGCGCAATGGTCGCCTCTTCAGTGAAATGGGTGCCATCTTTGCGCTTGTTGACCATGCGCCCTTTAAACGTGTCTCCGCCGGCTATGGTTGCCCATAAATTGCGGTAAAAAAGATCGTCCTGTTTACCGCTTTTTAGAATGCGCGTGTTTTTGCCAATCGCTTCCGAGCGAGTATATCCGGTCACCCTTTCAAATGCCGGGTTGACATATTGGATGAATCCTTCAGAATCGGTGATGATAATCGTTTCGCCGGCCTGTTCGATGGCTGAGAGCAGCCGCTCGCGCTCAATTTCATGCCTTTTGATCTCCGTTATATCGGAAAACAGCGTACAGAATCTGCCTGGCGCTATTCGGGAAGCAACGATTCTAAGGTGTTTTCCGGTAGGCCGATAAAAGTTATCGAATTCCACCGGTTCGCCTGTGGCCTCCACTCCAGCGAAGATCTCGATATTAGGCGCCCGGCCTGTACCGTAAAGTTCTGAAGCAAGCGCCCCGACCGCTTGCACCCTTGAGATGCCGATCAACCGCTCATAAGAGGGATTCACATCAAGGATGCGATAGTCGACGGCTTTGCCGTTGTTGTAAACGATTTCATCCAGGGCACAGCCAGCAGCCATGTGCTCGAAGATGGTCCGGAACTTTTTCTCGCTTTGCACCAATGCCTCTTGTGCCTGAATGACATCGGTAATGTCCCTGGCTGCTTCGATGACATGAGTGATTTCACCGTCTTCATTTTTCAGCGGCGACATCAGGATATCGATATGTGTCCGTGTGCCATCGGAATGAAGGTGATCATGGCGGCAATTAGTAGACACGCCTTTTGAAAACACCTCCAAAAGTGCGCAACGTTCTCCGTTTTCGTGGCAAGGTGAATTCAGGCCGTGGGATACCTCGTAACACTTGCGGCCGACAATCTTGTCACGATCGAGCCCAAGGGTCACCAGCGCCGTGTTGTTGATGTCGGTGATGCAATAATCACGATCGATCACCAGGATGTCTTCATGCAGATTGAAAATCATACTGCGAAAATACTTTTCGCGTGCGACCAATTCAGCAGCCGCGGCACGCTCCTTGGTCTGGTCCCTGAAGACCAGCACCACGCCGGTGATATCACCGTTCTTATCGCGAATAGGGGCCCCCGAATCCGCAATGGGCCTTTCGGTCCCGTCCCGGGCGATCAGCAGTGCATGGTTGGCCAGGCCGATGATGACCCCCTTGTCTAAAACTTTGGCGACCGGGTCTTCAATCTTTTCTCGTGTCTGTTCGTTGACAATCCGAAACACCTCCTCCAGCGGCCGGCCGCGTGCTTCATCGTTGGTCCAGCCGGTAAGCGTTTCGGCCACGGGATTGAGCAGTTCCACCAAGCTTCGGGCGTCGGTGGCAATGACCGCATCGCCGATGGATTTCAATGTGACGCTTTGGCGTTCGATGCTGGCGCGCAGTCTGGCCTCGGACAGGTAAAGTGCCTGGAAGTAAGTCTTCTTTTCCAGATGCCACAAGAGCAACCCGGCTGCGCCAATTAAGATTGCAGATCCCAGTATCAATGCCACGATAAGGGTAGACTGGAAACGCCAGGCAGCGAAAATCTCGTCAGTATCAACCTTGGCCACCATGAACCAGGGAGAATCCGGCACGGGCAGGACGACCGCCAACACTTCGACACCTCTGTAGTCCCTGCCCATCACGATCCCTTTTTGTCCTGAAACCGCCATGTTGGCAGGCAAGTCCTTCCGGTTCAGGGGTATGCGCAGTTCAAGCGCCGTGTCCGCTCGATGGCGCAAGTCATTTAGAAACAACACATCATCCCGGTCACGTCGGACCAGTAAGGTCTCAGCGGTCCTGCTGAGGGTGGGCCAGGACTGAATCAGAGGATAGAGAAATTCTGTGGCATCACTGATAAGCACAACCGCACCCATCGGTTTGCTGGCGTTTTCAGTACCCGAAAACAGTGGGGCTGCAACGGAAATATGCGGAGTCCGGCCATGCGCTTCAGCGTGCAGATCGATAAAGACGGGGGTATGCCCGCGAAACGCTTTATCCAGAGCCGTTACGAGCCCATCCCTGGCGTGGGAAGTACCGTTCAAGCTTAAGAGCTCCTTTGCATCCGCATCCAACAGCAATATATCGACACAACGGTAATTCACTTGCAGCGTACGTAAATAGGCCGAAATTGCGCTCTTATTCTCTTCACTTCGGTTTTCCAGGAAACGGCTCACACCCTTGACGAAAAACTGGTTTCCGGTAAGGACGGCGCCGCCTCCAAGTCGCTCAGCGCGCCAATGGACAATCTGACGTACCTTGAGTTGAGCAATGGCTGTAATGGTCAACAAAAAACGGACACAAAATTAAGCCGCTTTTAAATACTGCTCTTTCTCATATGCCATCGGGGATAAATATCCCAGAGTAGAATGAAGCCGGATACTATTGTAGTATGTGATGTAATCCAATATTTCA
>JBNKKB010000170.1:0-2032 GCA_050291605.1 Desulfobacteraceae bacterium
CTCGTTTTTCTTGGGTTAGAGATACACAAACAAAACTCACGCAACTTCGTGAGAGAACTCTAAAATCACGGAGCTACCCGAGTTTTAGCTGTGGCATATGACATACTTATGCGCACTTTTTGTCAAGGATATATAGCAAGACGCAATTTACCCGAGTACTTCAATATGTTTTTTAACACCTTGTTTAAACTAAGCAATTTGTTTATGAAAAATCCAGTTTATGGCAGCAATTCAATAATTCTATGGAACTGGTAGGGTAATCTACACCACAGACCAAAATCAGGAAATTTCAACCCCTCCAGCGATGAGGGATAGGATTTGTTTTCTTCTCAAACAAAAAAAAGGCCCCAAAATGGGGCCTTTCTTGGTGAGCCAGAGCCGGCTCAGTGGAGCTTAATCACAGCTCTTCGGCATGCTCCGCCAGGTATTCAGCCACCCCTTCGATGGAGCCTTTCATACCGGCCTTACCCTTTTGCCAACCAGCCGGGCAAACTTCGCCATGCTCTTCGGTGAACTGCAGAGCATCCACCATACGCAGCATCTCGTCTACGTTACGACCCAGAGAAAGTGCGTTCACCACCTGATGTTGAACTACACCATCCTTATCGATCAGGAAGGAACCACGCAGGGCGATTCCGGGACCGGTGCGCATATCATAGGCATCGGTCACTTCCTTGTTGATATCGGCGATCATGGGGAACTGGACATTTCCAATACCACCGTCTTTGACCTCGGTATTCTTCCAAGCCAAGTGGGTGAAATGGGAGTCGATAGACACCGCAATCACTTCGGTGTCACGCGCCTTAAATTCATTCAGGCGGTGATCAAAGGCAATGATCTCGGACGGACACACAAAGGTGAAGTCCAGGGGATAAAAGAACAGCACTACATATTTGCCTTTGTAGTCTGAGAGAGAGATCTCCTGAAAACTGTTATCGGGCATTACGGCCTGGACCTTGAAATCCGGGGCTGACTTACCAACAAGTACGCTCATGATTCATTTCTCCAATAACTAAATGGTTTGAAATCTGGTTTTCGCGGCTATGGGCTTAAACCCCATACAGGCCGGCATCTCCGTAATTACTATTATATATTTTTATGACACCGTGACGGCTACAGGATCACTTTCCCACAAACCGTGTTTGGTACAATACGACATGGCGGTCAGTGATAACGCACCAGCGGCCGGTACGATATTGAAAGTTACTTCTGCATTGCCTTTGGCCCCGTCACCACCAAGGCTTCCGGCAGGAAAAGAGGCCTCAGCCAGCAAAGTCGAACCATTGAACAGCTGAATGGAACGGATGTGATGATCGCTATCATCCGGATGGGCGTATTCATTACCCATCTTCACCGTCACCGCAAATTTCTCGCCGGCCACGGCGCTGTCTGCACAGTGCACAAACGGTGAATGACGATCGATGTAATCCTTCTTCTGCTCCTTATCCACCTGCGAGATATCAACATAACGATTAACGGTTGGCATGGTCTACTCCTAAAAACGTAAATTATCTTACCTTTAAACTAGAATCGATCTAAAACAGTTCTCGACTACCATCAATATAGTCGCTATACTGTCAGTCCTATTCGGGGTTGTCAAGAAATATTTTCAGTATATCGACAATCCTGTTGATATACTGGCAATCACAAGTTGGGAGATTTTGAATTTCATGGTTACCAACCTGGTAGGAAATCGGATTCGCGAACTGCGTGCCAAGCGCAAAATGACCCAGCAGCAGTTGGCTGAGCTGGCCGATATCCCCCGGGCGACCCTTGCCACCATCGAGAAAGACGATTCCAATCCCAGCCTTGCCGCCGTGCACAAGATCGCAGTCGCCCTGGACTGCACCATCGATGACCTGCTGGAAAAGCAGAAGGAGCGGATTGAGCTGATCCCCCGGGAGAAGATGGGGACGGTGGAATCCGGCAAGGGGCAGTATCAGGCGATCACCGTCTCCCCGGCCAGCAGCCCGGAACTGCTGCAACAGATATTTACCTTAACGGGCGAGTCCCTGGTCCAGGGGAAACCGCA
>JBNKKB010000171.1:0-53011 GCA_050291605.1 Desulfobacteraceae bacterium
CATCGAAGGAATTAATTGAATATAACGATGATGAGACCATGGATGTGCATGCCGATGAGAGTCAATATCAACCGGTGGAAGGCATTGTTCATCGATATCCTGGAAAATTGCTGTTTTTTCCCACATTGGAATGTTTTGGGCATTGCCGCTTTTGCTTTCGTGCCGGCCATCGTGTCAAACCGTTGAGCCGAAGAAAAATCAAGGCTGCCCTGGATTATATCCGCAACCGCAAAGATATACGCGAAGTGCTGGTCACCGGCGGCGACCCGCTGGTACTGCAGCCATCTGCCTTGGATGACATATTGGGCAGGCTTCGCGCCATCGACCATATTGAGATTATTCGAATCGGCACGCGCGCACTGGCTTATGCACCGCAAGTCATTACACCGGCCTTCGTCCATATGCTTGCGCAGCACAAACCCGTGTTTATGACGCTCTCATTTGTCCACCCGGATGAAATCACAACTTATTGTGAAGAAAAGCTCAATATGCTCGCTGACGCCGGCATTATCATGTTGCAGCAAGGCCCGATCCTTAAGGGCGTCAATGACAATCCAGAAGTATTGAAAAAAATGTATGAAAAATTAGCCCGAAACCGTGTGCTCGCTTACTATGCGATTTACGGGATTTTCGCTCCCGGCGTGCGGCATTTTATCGTTGACCGTGAGGAAGCCAAACAGCTTTTTATGAAGATGGAAAACAGAACATCCGGTCATTGCTTGCCCCACCTGATCACACTAGATCAGAACGATGACAAAACACGATCGGTTTTATGATGCTAAAAGCGATTTAGAAAGTATCACCAACCTGAGAGCCGGCGTACGAGCGGATGTTCCGTTGATACGGGCATCCGCTCGTCAGACTTGTGTCGTTCCTGTGGGGCGGGCTCCCAAAGCGTCGCGGACAGCTGTTGCGATACCTTCTAAAGAATATGGTTTTTTAACATACCCGCAGTTGCCCAACCCCATGGCTTTTTGAACACGATCTGATTGAGTATATCCGCTGGCGATAAGCGCATGCTGGTCGGGATTGATCTCAAGAATGCGCTGGTAGGTATCATAGCCATCAATTCCCGGATCCATCATCATATCGAGCAGCAGCAAATCAACACAATGATGCTGCATATATTCAATGGCCGCTTCGCCACTCATAACCGAAACGACCTTGTAGCCCAACCTTTTAAGTATACGGCTGGCGATGTCGCGCTGCTCAACCACATCATCAACGATCAGGATAGTTTCACCACTTCCCAAAGGTATTTCAATGGATTTATGGCCTGCATTCAATTGCAACTGCTGAAAGGTGGACGGAAAATACAATGAGAAACGTGTGCCTTCGCCAACCACACTGTCCACCTCGATAAAGCCATGGTGATCTTGGACCGTACCCCAGACAACGGCCATGCCCAACCCCGTACCGCTGCGGCCCATAACTTTTTTGGTGTAAAAGGGTTCAAATATACGTGCAATATCCGTTTTCGCAATACCAATACCCGTATCGCGAATTTCCAGCAGGATATAATCACCCTTTGGCAAAGCGGTTTTATCTTTTGGCATGTCGTCCGCTGTGTAGTTGCGTGTGGTGATGCGAATCGTGCCGCCGCGCGGCATGGCTTCCGCCGCGTTGGATACTAAATTCATTACGGTTTTGGATAGGTGCACGGCCGATCCCATGATATTGCGCAAATCCGATGATAGGTCCTGGCTGATGCTGATTTTGTTGTGGAACCCTATAAGACGTTCAAATTCCGGCGACTCCAGATAGTCGGCAATGATTTGGTTCAGATCAACCGTATGGGTGATTTCCACACCGCGTCGCGCCAATGTGAGCAGGTCTTGCACGATGGCAGAAGCTTTTTCACCTGACTTTTTAATGGTGGCGATGGGGTCCCTTATAGGACTATCATCAGGCAAGTCGAACAACAACAGTTCAGGGTAGCTGATCAATCCGCTGAGGATATTGTTTAAATCATGGGCCACACCACTTGCCAAAGCACCGATGGCCTCCATTTTTTCCGATTGCCGCAAGCGGGTCTCTAATGCGAGTTTCTCGGTTTCGGCTTTATTGCGCTCCGTTAAATCTCGAACGGTGGACAGGATCACACCGCGCCCACCGATCTTTATACAACTGGAATAAATTTCAACATCGACGGTACTGCCGTCCTTGCGGATGTCGCGCACCGAGAATCCGTGCTTGGCGATATCAGGCCAGGAATGTTTGCCGGTGCCGGTATCCAGTTTATGGTGATCGGCACGGTGGACGAAGTTGACGATATCTCGCCCTATGACATCTTTACTGGTTTCGTATCCGTGCAGATTCAACCACGCCGGGTTGACATCCATGATGATACCATCTTGGGTCAGGCTGATGGCGTCCGGAGAGTCTTTAAACATGGCGCGGTATTTTTCTTCCGATTCCGCCAATTCGGCGTTGGCACGCTCACGTTTTCTTATTTCACGTTTCAGTGCGGTATTGGCCATTGAAAGCGCTGCTGTCCGTTCGATGACGCGTTGCTCCAACTCAGCACGAGCTTTTTTGAGGGCTTCTTCGGCTTGACGGCGTTCAGCAATCAGCCGCGACAGCGCATCCGTCTCCCGCAAGCGGCTGATACCACATTCGGTGGCGATGCGCTTGTAATAGGCAATCTCGCGAAGCCTGTCGGCTGAATGATAGGCGCTGCCTTTGCGGTTCTCTTTTTGTGTCATAAGCGGTTATATCGCCAGGATCATCAGCACACCGGTCCAATCCAGCCCCCGGCTGCACCCTTGCAACGGCGCGACTTCCACCCCGGAATAGAATCCAAACAGGGGGATCTGGTGTTTGCTGAGTTCGTAAATTATCTGGTCTGCCTCTTCTTCCAAGGTCTCTGAAAAACTGGCGGCCCGCCCGGCGCAGTCTATATAGAATGCACACAGGGGTTGTGCGTTGTCGGCTGCCATCTGGTCCAGCAACTGGGTCGTATTTTTTTGGGCCGATCGGATCATTGCATCCGCATCACGCAGCATAAACAAAATCTCGCTGCCTTCCGGAAGGTCCGGTTCAAAAAGCACAATACCGTCCCGGTCCGGCAGTACGCCCGAAATCAGCCGATTGACAAAATTATTTTCATCAAACAGGCTAAATTTTTCACCGCCGTTGACGCCGATCGTTAACCGCTTGACCGGCATTTGTTTTTGCCAGTCTTGATGACCATACATCTCATCGATCCAGTCAACAATGGGACGGCCGTCCACCTCATATACAACGGCGCCTTTGGCGCGTGTAATGGTATGGTAGACACCATCCTGGGGCGTACAACCGTGCATTATGCGCGAGTAAATTTTTACATCGCCGTGGATCGCTAGGCCCACCACCGATTGTTGGTCCACATGATGCCCGCAGAATTGCAAGGTGGGACCAAATTCAAAACTGCCCAACAACCCCGCACCGAAGATGGGCACATTGGATTTCAATTTGCTCTCAATACCCTGCAACAATGGCGGCGAAGCATTCATGATGGGCGGCGTATCCGCAGTTGCGGGTCTCTGAATCGAATCATAAAAAATCAGCAACAATCGCGCCAGGTCATCGTCCGGAAAGCACTCTGCCAGGGATTGACCGGCCAACGCTTCATTTTGGTCGATATGGCCGACGCTGTGCACTTTAAAAGTCAATTTATCAGATTCGATGAGCATGACGCCCGCAGCCCCCTCGCTATAGGAAAGGCCTGAATGGGTAATGATGCCGATGGCCGAGCCGCCAATAATGGGCGGGGTCCCCCCCACCACAAGGCGTAAGCCTTTGACAAATTCATCATGGTCCGTGTCAGCACTACAAAAAGCAATCGCCAGGTCAACCCGTTGCACACTCCCTTCAACCATGGCGGTCTGGGCAACATATCGACCTTTTCCCAGGGCATCAGGATCGTGGCTGTATGCAATACCAACTCTCATCATCAGCTCTAGGCTCCTTCTGCAGAAATGCTAAAGGAACAAAGCCCGTTGATAAGGGCGAGGGGCCAATCAGGCCCATTTAATGGACATATTGATTGGGGGCAAAGGTCTTGCTGACGATTTTGCGACCTTCCCGTTGATTTGTTCAAATTAGATACCAGCGATACCATTGAGTTTAAGCTGCTGAATAATGATAAAAATCATGTTCGATCCATAACGTATTATTGTCGAACCTAGCGGGTGGGATCGAAATTCCAGCTTACCGATAACCGTGTTATGTCCCCCAACTCATTATTAATAGCCTATGTTCGCCGGCAGCGTTTTGTCAAGAAAGTAATTGTCCCACGGCAGCGGTTTGGGCTGTTCAAACGCTCCACAGACACAGCGACACTAAGTGTGTGACAACGCAAACGCCGCTGATTCAGTTTTATTACTTTAATACAATTGGTTATGGTCGTAAAAGCACCCCTGAGTCTCTATTTCGGGAAACCTATAATCAGCGAATGATGTTGCCGATTGGCTGGCACACAAAATGGCAGCGAAAAGGGGTTGCTAAAAACTGTTTTGCCGCGTAAGCAATTAGCAATCTGCCTGGGTGCTACACCTTGGGATACGCTATATCATAATCTATGCAGGTGATGTCGATGACCAAAGAAAAGTGGATCAATTTTGCCCTGGTTTTAGCCTTGGTGCCCATTGTCTTTTGTATATACGGAGCGATACGCGCCATCGGCCTCGAACATTCGTTTCCAGGCCTTGCTAAAAACCTTTTGTTGCTGGCTGTTTTCGTTGCCGTTCCTTTGTCACTGGGAAAAATCTTAAAATGACGACCCATGGGAAATCTAGATGGGTTCCATTAAACCCTCCCGATAGCCTCCGTGCATGGAATGAACTTGGCAAAACATACTTACCGGGGCATGTGGGCCTCGAAATTTTGTCGGTCGAACCGGATGCACTGCGAGCACGCATGAAAATTCAGCAAAAAATATGCGCCCCCAACGGATTCTTGCATGCCGCTTCCGTGGTAGCGCTCGCCGATACCGCTTGCGGCTATGCCACCTTAAACAACCTGCCCAGAGGGGCACACGGCTTCACGACCATTGAGCTGAAATCCAATTTCATAGGTACTGCTCTAAGCGGCTATCTGTGTTGCACGGCAACACCCTTACACAAGGGCCGCACCACTCAAGTGTGGGATGCCGAAGTACAAACGGAAGACACCCAAAAAGCGGTCGCTTTTTTCCGCTGCACGCAGATGATCCTGTGGCCCAAAGATTAGCGTGTAAAAGATCAATTTAACACTAAAATATTGAGATCGAACGCCCTTGCTATCCAGTGAGACCAGCTTAACATTTTTCGCCGCATCGGTTTTGCTCGCCATTGCCCCGGGACCCGATAACATCTTTGTCCTGACCCAGTCCGCGCTAAAAGGCAAGACGGCCGGCCTTTTGGTGATGTTGGGATTATGCACCGGGCTCGTCGTTCACAGCACAGCCGTGGCCTTCGGTGTAGCGGTCATTTTTCAAACATCGGCCATTGCTTTTTCGGCTCTAAAAATAATCGGTGCAGCGTATCTTGTTTATCTCGCCTGGCAGGCATTTCGCGCCACACGTAATAAAATTCAACTGGCTTCCGACGCAGAAGTTCAACATCGAATGCTATATTACCGCGGCATTATTATGAATATCACCAATCCGAAGGTATCTATCTTTTTCATGTCCTTCTTGCCGCAATTTGCCGATCCCGAGCGCGGCCCATTGTGGATACAAATGCTGTTGCTTGGCGGCCTATTCATTGTCGCGACCCTATTGGTGTTCGGCGGCATCGCTATTTTGGCCGGCACACTAAGCCGGTGGCTCATTCGGTCAAATCGCACCCAACTGATTTTGAACCGAGTTGCCGGCACCATCTTCTTGGGTCTTGCGGCTAAGTTGGTAACCAGCCACCGATAGATTGTGTCCATCCATTAATGGTATCTTTACGGTTTCAAAATGTGGGAAAATATTGTACGTTTTCTTATACGTTATCTGATCATAAGATTTGTCATAGCGTCTTGCCCGGTATGCCTCATCAGCAAAAACCATGATTATCCATGCGGCCACAGTGGACATTTATTGTGAATACATTCTTTGTTATTTGGGAACTGTTCACACGCAATAATAGCTATTGCCAGCGTCTTTCCAAATTTGTCTTTAACGAGTTTTGACGCCGCTTGAAGCGCTATCCAGCAATCCCTTTGGCAGCATCGGGGAGCATCAAAGTGCACAATTTCTCCTAGCACCCTGTGTGTAACTTGTTGGACAAACTGTCTCTTGTCTCCACCATATGGTGTTGCTGCCAGCAATACTGAAAAGGCGATTCCCACGCCAACGGCCGCGCCACAAATGCCCAAAAATGCGCAGGCCCCGCCGGCAACAGTTTGACCCCGTTCGATGCCGGTAATAATCTGATCGTCAGTGATGTCGGTTCCCGCATTTCTCAGCGACGTAAGAATGACGGCCGGGACCAGTGAATGGTGCTCCGGCCCATGTATTCGAAAATTAGGATGTGATCGAATGGTTTGCATAAGGGTCACAGCATCGGTTTCTCGGCTGTGCAGGCAAAGGTGTTTGATAATTTCCACAGCATCTGCCCGGTGACAGGCATCACAAACAAAATGCCCGTTCGTACATTGGGCATTTGCTGATAGAACCTGTCCACAGTAATGGCATTTTATTTTTTTGTTAATCTCAAAGTAGATAAGTTCAGCACCGCAGACCATACAACCGCCTTTTCTCGGCACGACGGTTGATGCCGGGTCCTGAACCTTTTTCTCTGGTTTTACAAAGCAGGCGCAGATCGGTTCACTCTCGATTGCTGCCATGGTGTTGTCAAAGTCGGGAAAATCGTAAAGCACAGGAGTTTGATTTAACGCAGGCTTGATCGCTCGATAGGTTATGGAATAAAAATCATATCCCTTTATCGTCCGATAATGATATCCTCTAAGTATCCGGCTGTGGGAAAACCCGAGGTCATTCAGCATTCCGAAAAGGTCATGATATGGTAAGGCGCCACCAATACATTCGCCACGCAGCTTCTCATTGTATTTTATCGTGAGCGGGATTGTTTTATCATAGGTGATGTCTGAAATAACCAGACGGCCTTCCGGTTTCAATACTCGGAATATTTCAGAGAAAACCCTGCGCTTATCAGGCGAGAGGTTCAGCACGCAGTTGGAAATCACCAAATCCACGGACGCATCAGGTAGTGGAACATCTTCCAGGAATGATCTTTTGAATTCAATATTGTTATATTGCAGGTTTTCAACCACATGCTTCTTTGTTGTCTCGGCCATTGAAAGCATGGCGTCTCCCATATCAATACCGATGACACTGCCCTGAGGTCCGGTAAGTTTGCCGGCAATAAAGCATTCGATCCCTGTTCCACTGCCTAGATCAAGCACAACTTCCCCCGGCTGTATATCAGCTTCAAGAATCGGTGAGCCACAACCGTAACTTCGATACCGCATCTGTTCGGGAATATGCTCGATCAAATGATCTTCATAACATATCGGGTTGAGGATATCTTCTTGAATTTTCTCAGCCGCTTGGGAATAGAATTGATTGACCTGAGACCGCGTGTCATGTCCCGGAAGGCTGAGCACGCAATTTGAATGTGTAAAGAAAATACTGCTGCCTTCAGCTGGGCAATCCCCGAGCTTTTCTCCCATTTTCAGTTTAATGGCTGGATAGCCGTTTGTTTTATAATTATTTGCTTCACGAGCAATCACCCATTTGGCGATATTGTTGTAAAGATCAACATAAGGATCACCACCTGTGATCTGCCCGCTATGAATGAAGCTGTGGTCGATGTCGCCTCCTCCGACTAAATAGCGAAGTGAATTAGAGCGATAGGTATCACTGTTATTCAGGGATGCGCTGCGCACACTTTCTAAAACCTCACTGTTACGCCAAACTTCTTGCAACCCGTCACGTATATGCCCACATATCATGCTTTCAGTATAGACAAGTGCAGGCGTTGGATATATATGCCTGTCTGGTCCAACAGCTATTGATTGCCATCCTGCATTGCTCAGATCATAGCGGGTTCCAGGACAGGAAAAGACCTGTGATTTCAGAATTTCTATATTATCAATCGCTATTCCAGCTTCCTCGGCCCGTTGCTGAGCAGAAATCAGATGAGGAAAAATCGTATCCGGCGTTACAAACAGTTTATCGCTTGCATAACCTTTATTAAAGAGCCAAAGATAATGAACATTGGATATCTGCTTTTCAGCAGCAAGATCCAGTATCGCATCCATTTCAGTAACATTGTTCGCAGTTACTGTCATAGCCAGGGTCACTGGAAAACCAAGCTCCCGGATTGTTATCAAATCCCTGCTCATTCGATCATAAGCATTTGGTCCACGTAATGCGTCATGATTTGCCTGCAGCCCATCAATGCTTACCTGGAAATGCAACCTTTCGCGAGGAATATTTCTGAACAAGTCCTTTTTCAAGGATATCAGGGACAGATTCGTTAATACAACCACATGCGTACCTGACCGTGCGAGAATATCCTGTACACTTTTAAAAAAAGCTTTGGATAGCAAAGGTTCGCCCCCTGTCAAATAATAGATACGGCAACCCAGTTCATACGCTTCATCAATTATGCGGCGACATTCAGCCGAAGTGAGTTCATCCTGTGCACTGGGAGATGACCTGAACATGCAGTGTGTGCATTTTAAATTGCATTGATTTGTAATATGGATCCAACATTCTGTTACCCCCCCCATCTCAAGCTGATCTAAACGGGATTGGTAGTCCGTCTCTACAGGACCGTCAATTCTGTGTAGCAGTCCATTGATATCATGCGTTATTTTTCCTTCCCTTAGCATCTTTTCAAATGCGCTGTCTGTAGCCTGATTTGGCACAAACCAGTCTGGTACATCGGGACGAATATAAATCGGAGTATTCTCAAATTCAATGCGTTTCCATCCAGCCATTATGTTCATCTTTTTCCTTATACGTTTAGCGTGTTACTCAAGGGGCACGGTTTTTCCCCGTGCATTAATTTGTTTGCAAAAAATCCTAAATTGAGTAAAAAACTTTTCATCTGATTGATCGTGCCGGTTTTTTTACCAAGTCCATAAGTTTTTTCCATTGCATCTTTATCATGCTTTCATCCAAGGTCTTAACACTCCGGCTAAAAGGTGTTGGACATGCAGTGGACAGCATCCCTTTATCGCCGGAGCGTTAGCGACCAAATTTGGCTGTAAAACTTGCTTTCCCAAGTGAATTTGCGTTAATCATAAAGCCGATTAATGCAGCGCTAGAATCAAATGGAGCATCAATTTTTTCAATCTTAAGCGCATGAACCGTAAAGATATAGCGATGCGGTTTATCTCCTTTGGGTGGACATGCACCGCCAAAAGCATGAGTGCCAAAATCAGTACGACCTTGAACAGCACCTGCTGGCAGCAGCTTACCTGTTGGATCACCAGCGCCCTCAGCTATTTCGGCAACATTCGCAGGAATATTGTAAACAAGCCAATGCCACCAACCCGAACCTGTAGGCGCATCAGGATCGTACACTGTAATCGCATAGCTTTTCGTTCCCTTCGGACTTGCCGTCCATTGAAGTGCAGGTGATATATTTTTTCCTGAGCAGCCAAATCCGTTGAACACCTGTTCTTCATTAAGAAAAGAGCCAGGTTTAACCGTTGAACTTGTAAGTGTGAAATCACCGGCATTGGCCATGGTTGAGGCTATACAAAAAACGAGAAAAAACGAGGTTAGTGTTTTCATTATGATGAGATCCTTTCTTTTGCTTTTAATTGATATCACTAACGGTATGTTCTCCTGGACCGAAGGCCGCCAGGCCTTTGGGATCAGGCGAAGCGACAGGCCGGGGCTAATCGTCTATCCCATAAATTAATGGTTTTTAATTTATAGATTCCACTCGATGGATTTCATTTGCATCTTTAGCGACCTCTGTTTTTTTTGCTATACCCGAACCACTTTGCCGGTTCGTGCTGCAGCGGCCAGGGCGTCCAACACCCGCATGTTCCCGATGCTCTCCGAAACTTGAAATATTGGATCCGCATCACCTCGCACGACATCCACGAAATGTTCGACCATCAGTCGATACTCATCGGCACCGGCAACAAGTGTCGGTGCGGCCGTCTCGGCTTCGTTTTGACGCAAGGTATACGCCGCATCTTTTTCCCAGGGAATAAAGGCATCATGGGGCAATTCAATGACGCCGCGCTCGCCGACCACCGTATAGGTTTGTTGGAGTCCGGCGACAAAACTGGCCTCAATGCTTGCCAGACATTGGGCGTGGAAAGTGAGCACACCGACAGCATGTAGATCAACCCCGCCCGGATGATAGCATGCCTGACATTGGACTTGATAGGGTTCGGCATCGAACAACCAGCGCGCCGCACTGACACCATAACATCCCACATCCAGCAGGGCGCCGCCCCCTTTTTGCGGGTCTAAGCGCGCATTGTCCGGATGGTTAAGGTCATCCGCAGCCATGCGATAACAAAATGCCGATCGAACCAGACGCGGGGTACCGATGGCGCCCGTGCGAACCTTTTGGTGGATTTGGCGGCTTCGAGGATGGAAACGATACATAAAACCTTCCATCAACACACGATCAGCGGATTGTGCGGCAGCAACCATCTCCTGCGCCTGTCCGGCATTGCACGCCATGGGTTTTTCACACAGCACATGCTTTCCGGCGGCCAACGCCTTGAGAGTCCACGGGTGGTGCAGATGGTTGGGCAGCGGGATATAGACGGCGTCTATGGATACATCTTCAATCAAGGCCTGATAATCGTCATATAGCCGGTCGATTTTGTTTTGCTTGGTGACCTGCGCAGCCTGCCGACGAGAGCGGCTGGCCAAGGCGCGCACCATGCCGTTGCGTGACTTTTGAATGGCCGGTATGACGCATACCCGCGCAATGGTGGCATTGCCCAGGACGCCCCAGTTCAATTTTTCAGACATGGACCACCTCCACAGTTCCACCGTGATCCATGCTGCGAGCCGCCGCTTCCAGTACCGCCACAACGCGCATGGAATCGGCCAGCGGGGCCATCAACGGTTCCCCGCTCAGCAGATGATCGGCCAGGTTTCGATGGAAACCGAACAGCGGCCGTTCGGGGGGTGAGAGCGTGGCGGTGGTCAACTTGCCGGCGCCTTGATGCCTTTGGATGGTTAATTCCGGCGGCATCTCGGTGGCGGGGATATCGTGCTGGTGAAAATAGTGCACCGGATCGATCTGATATTCGGTCACATCCTGCCAGTGGCCCACGATGGCGCCTTGGGTCCCCAGCAAATACCACTTGGGTTTGCGCACCGCAGCGATATCCGAGTGAATGAATTCGGCCTCCAAACCGCCTTCAAACCGCATCTGGATGCGCTCTTGATCCGCATTGGTCACATCGTGCCACACGCGTTTATGACGCGTGCCGATCACCGTATCAATGCGATGGGGGCACAGTCCGACAATCCAATCGATGTAATGGGCGCCCCAGTCATAGGTCATTCCGCCGGAAACGGCGGCGTCTGAATGCCAATATCCGCAGGGGTGAGAAAAGCCACCTACAAATGTTTCCATATAGAACAACTCACCAATCCGGCCTTGGGCCAGCGCCTGTTTGATGGCCAGGTAATCCACATCCCAGCGCCGGTTCTGATGGCAACTCAAGTGCACGCCTTGCTTATCGGCTGCTTCGGCCATGGCCGATGTTTCAGCAGGATTCAGCGCCAGCGGCTTCTCACAGATCACATGTTTTCCGGCGCTCATCATCTGAAGCGCCAACGCGGCATGCGTATTGGGGGGTGTGGCAATGACCACCGCATCGACATCGGGATCGTCGCCAAGCGCTTCGGCCGATGGATGGATCCTCATCTCAGGAAAATCATGCCTGGCTTGTTGCCTCCGTTCCGGGCTTAAATCGCAAGCCGCTTCAAGCTCCAGTCCGGAGGTTTGGCCAATGCCTTGGCCATGATAGCGGCCCACGGAAGGCGCATAGCCGAGAATACCCATACCCAGTCGTTCATCAGGCATCGGGTGTCCGGCCATGTCACGCATCAGGCGATACAAAATCCGGCACAGCACCGGATGGCTGAAATCCTGTAACGTCGTGCATGCGACTTTACCCGCGCCTTGCGGCCTGGTTACCAGCACGGTACGGTGTTGAAAATGCCAATCCGTGTACAAGATCGTTTGGGCGTCATCCGATTGCAGGGCCAATGGATGAAAGTGTTCCTGTACATAGATGGCATCGGGCAAACGCGCACCCAACGGATGCTCCCGGTTGCTGAAAAGCACCCGTAATTCACAAAAGGGCCCCACCGGCTCGGGTTGCGCACCAAACACCAGCGGAATCTTTTCACCACGCCTCCCGATGCAGTGCAACCAGCCACCACCGGCGTTCATATATGCTGCCAGTCTCTCGGCCGTTTCCTTGGCGATGCTGTCGGCTAAAGTGACGATCACCTGCCAGCGGGTTATATCCGGGGGCACCTGGGGTTGCACCTCCAATTCAATATGGGGAATCTCATCCAAAAAAGAGAGCAGCATTTGCAATCCAGGATGGGATCTCTCATCAACAATCAGAATGGCTGTGGGGGGATGATTTCGCATAGCAGGCTCCTCTATCTGAGTGTCGCTTCGATTTTGCCAACCCGCCGGTCCACTTTACGCACATAAGCCCGGATATCGCACTTCCGTTCCAAACCACGGGCCGCCATGTACCGGACTTTGCCGAATACGGGCCTTTCGGACCACGCCCGGTCGTGTTTGCCGAAGACCCAAGCCACGCCGGCATACGAGTTGGGATCGCGACCGTCTAAAAAATATTTGTTATTGAGCCCCAATGTCGCTGCAAATGCTTCTTCAGGCCCCGTGGACCACTCCAAAATCTTTTTACCCCAATACATGCGCATGTAATTGTGCATAAATCCGGTATATTTCATCTCCCGCATGGCAGCATTCCAATACGGATCGTGGGTCCGGGCGTTTTCGAGTTCTTCCCGGTCATAAATGAACTCACGCTGATCGCGGGCATGGACTGCCAACGTCTTTCGAGCCCAGTCGGGCAAACAGCTGTAACGGTCGTAGTCGCAAGTATAGTAGACAAAATTGACGGCCAGCTCGCGTCGTACGATCAATTCTTCCAGGTAGGCCGCCCGATCGGCCTCTTGCCCTGCCTGGGCCCGGCCCACCTGAAGGGCCAGGGAGACAGGTGAAATCTGACCAAAGTGCAAATAGGGGCTCATGTATGAGACATCCTCTGTTTGGGGCTGGTTGCCATGGTCTTCGTAAAAACACAGGTGGCGGCGAATAAAGCGCCGCAAGCGCTTTTTGGCTTCAGCCGTCCCGCCTTTAAACAAGTGGGATACCGGCAAAACACTGCGATCGATGTCCAGGCGGTCCAGCACTTTATGGATATCGGACAGATCGATGCCCTTGATCTCCAGGTGCACAGATGCATATTGCGGCCGCACCGTCCGTTTAAGTTTCAGATAGTCGTCCAGATGCTTGTGTATTCGAGGGCGAAGGGTGCGCGCCGCGTATTCGGCTTTGGTCGAAGTGACCTCCACCGGAACCACCACATCGCTTTCCACTTGCAGTACCCGGCACCCAGCTTCAGCGGCCACGGTGCGGCGCCATTGGCGCTGATGGCGATTATAGCCGACATCACACACCATCATTGCCGCCCGTCGGCCCAGATCCAGGGCCACTTCCGGCGGCTCGCCCAGACGCACCACCAATCGGATACCTTTGCGACGCAGGCTGGCTTCTACTTCTTGAAGCCCTTCCAGCATAAAGCAGAAATGCCGCTGGTTGGCCTCGGGATAGGCGTCCGTCAAACCAAAAGCGACGAGTACCGGAAGTTTCAGACGGTTGGCCATGCCGATAGCCAAATCCAGCGCCGGGTTGTGCTCGGCCCGCTGGGACTGCTGCATCCAGTAGAGCACGTAGTCGCCGCTGACGATCTCACAATCATTGAGTATCTGAATACGCCTGTCGGAAATCGGCATCGTTGCCTCTGTGATTTACATTGAAAAGGCGATCCATATGATATGTCTATCGCTTGCCTGCCTTTAACTTCTCCATTGCCTCGCGCAGTTGCAACCAGTCGTGCATATCGGCGGTGGTCTGGGAAAGCGGGTAGCGGCCGCCGGCAAAAACACCGTAATCGCCGCCACCGGCCATAGCCGAGGCAAATCGTATGGAGTTGGCTTGAAACAGCCAGGCATCGATCCATCGGCGTTCGATGGACTCGTCAAAAGGATTCTGGTTTTGAGCCAGCCCGCCGGCAAAGCCCTTTTGCCAGGCCTTGCCCATCAATCGCGTCAGGGTCAGGATCTGTGCATTGGTGCGATTGATGGTGTTGTTGTGTCGCCGCCAATGGCCCTTGACCCAGGAAGGGTCATGACACGCCAGGCAAGTCGCCTGCATGGTTTGCGTGTGGGTCGCCTGTTGCTCCGGCGTCAGCAGAAACTTATCTGCAAAACCGCCCTCAAAATCGGTGGGCAGGGAAAGACCGTCTTTGTTGCGGATAATGGTGGTGTCCGCCGATTTGGGTTGCGGATGGGCGTAAACCAGCCCGTAGATCCGCCAGGAGAGACGATTTTTCATCTCATGGGTGCGTGGATTGATGACATCGCCATCGGTATTGACCAGCAAGCTGACATGGCAGGTGGCGCAGGTGGGGGCCGTAAAATCTTCTCCCACCGTCCAGGGTACGGCCTTGAAATCCCATGCCTGCTTCTTGGAGGCGTAGATGTTCCCATGCTTACTGGCACTGTAGATTTTATAGGCCGGCACATCCGGACCCACATGACACGATTTGCACGTATGCGGTTTGCGGGCCTCTTCAATGGAAAACGAATGCCGGGTATGACAGGCCGAACACGCCCCCTTGCTGCCGTCTAAATTGATACGGCCCACACCCTGGTTGGGCCAGCCATCGATCACCGGAAATTCCAGTTCCCCTGCATCGGTCTCCCGCATTTCGGTGCCGCTGACTTTGAGCACGGTGCCGTGGCAGGAGTAGCACGCCTCGGCCCGGGTATCCGCGTCGGCGGGTGCCATTTTAAGTCGGCCTTTTTCCAGGGTGCGGCTGTCCAGGATCGCGCTTTCAAGCTGGTTGTAGAGCTTATTTTCGGCAAGGTTGGCATACGCATGGGCCATCACATTGCGCGAATACTGATCGGCTTCGGTGGCATGGCAGGTGCGGCAATCCTCCGGGCTTACGACTACATGAATGTCGTAGCCGTTGTGCTCGAAGGTGTCGGCATGGGCTTTGGGCCGCAAAGTATGGCATTCCGCGCACCCTACAACAACCTTGTCTAAGGGCTCAGGAATATTTTGACTGGATACCTTCAGCGCCAGGCCATCAACTTGTCGGGCCTTGGCCGGTGTGATGGTGGCGTGGCGGCCGGCTTTCCAGCCGGCGACGATACCCGGATGAAAAACTCCATGGCAATCCAGACACTCCTGGGTGGCCTCGCTGATAGGGATCGCCTGCGCCAACGCGCCAACAGGAACCAGAATCACCAAGACCGCAAAGCAAATGAGCCGATAAAAAATCACAGGGCCTCCTCTATAAGGTTACGTTGCCCATCAGGTAACAGTGAAAATCTGTTGCAGGGCATGATAGCGGAAATGAAATATTTCGTCCAGCTTACAACCGACAGGTCACGCGATCTTGCGCATCAAATTTTTCTGGGCCCGCCAACACCCGTTTTCCCGTTCTTTGGGCTACGGTTTTAAGCATACCTTGAAACAGCCAGTTGTGGGTCGGCAATAAAGCATACCAGTAGGCCAATCCGGCCAGCCCGCGGGGATGAAAACGCGACACCATCTCCAGTGCCACCCGCCCCTGCCCCTGGGAGCGGATGTTAAATTCAAGCAGGGCATCTCCAGGGGCTTTCATTTCAGCCAGGAGAAGCATTCGCCGGGGAGGCTCCAGGGCCACCACGCGCCAAAAATCAAGACCATCACCCACACGCAATTTTACGGGATCGCGCCGCCCCCGTCGCAACCCGGGACCGCCCACGGCACGATCCAGCATACCCCGCAGGCGCCAGAGCGGTTGGGCAAAATACCAACCCTTGCGGCCACCGATCTGTTGCACGGTCTCCCATACCCTGTCGGGTGTGGCTTCAAGCACGATGCGATGCGCCCCGCGCAACACGGTGCCGCCGGCATAATCGGCATCGCCACACGTCGCCCATTCCGGCGGCAGGGCCCCACCCCCGTCAAACCAGCAAGTGTCTACCCGCTCTTGGCGAATACGTTCCAGGGCCATGCGAATGGTTTTACGGCTGTCGATTAAATCCACCGAGACCATCGAGAGAATGCGATTCTCCCGGCACACTACCGGAATACTCAGCCCTTCAGCCAGCGGCTGGGCAATCGAGGCCGGTACAGGTGTCACCAGATGAACCCATTTGGCGCTCAGCCAAGGCGTCAGCAGCGGTACGGGGATAATCAGGCGTTTTCTCAGACCGGCCTCTTGGGCATAGATCTGGATCAGATCCCGGTAGGTCAACACATCCTGACCGCCGATATCCAGGGTTTGGCCGATGGTGTCCGGCGCATGCAGCACACCTTCCAAATAGTCCAACACGTTGCGTATGGATATGGGTTGACACGGGGTTTGAACCCAGCGCGGTGTGATCATGACCGGTAGACGGTCTACGAGGTAACGCAACATTTCAAAGGAAGCACTTCCGGACCCCAGAATCATGGCCGCCCGCAAGTTGGTGACCGGTATGGACGCGGCCATCAAGATTTTTTCCACTTCATGCCGGGATTTGAGGTGTTTGCTCAGCGCCGCGTGGCCCTGCTCTCCCAAACCGCCAAGGTAAATGATGCGCGACATGCGGGCCAACCCGGCTGCCGCCACCATGTTCAGCGCCGCCGTTCGGTCCGCCTGGGCAAACCGATCTTTGGCTGCGTTCATCGAGTGGATCAAATAATAAGCCAATTCACAGCCGCTGGCCGCCCGGACGAAGGCATCCCGATCCAAAGCGTCTCCGGGCACCACTTCGATAGCGGGATGGCGTCCCCATGGACGACAGAGCAGTCGCTCGGGAGAACGCGCCATGGCCCGCACCTTGTGACCGCTATCCAGCAGCCGCGGGATCAGTCTCCCACCCACGTAGCCGGTGCCCCCGGTGACCAGTATGGGTTTAATGGTCATGACAAACCACTGCCTTAAACATGATTGTGCAGTTTCAAGTCCATGGGATGCGGATTCAACCAGGTCTGTTGTTTGAGATAAGACAGGTCATACTTGCGCACATAGTGCCTGAGCAGTGTCAACGGCACCACCAAAGGGACCCGTGCCAGCCGATAGTGTTGCGTTACTTCTATCAGCTCCTGTTTTTCATCACGGGTCAAATGCTTCTTAAAGTAGCCCATCACGTGCTGGATGACATTAACGTTTTTCCTGACCGTGGCCTTCAGGCGCAAGGCCTCGAGCAAAAGCTTCTCGTATTCAAGGTAGAGCAAACGGCAGCCCATCTGTTTTCCACCCGCCGCCAGGGCGCCCATCTTTTTTAAATGAGCCGGGCTATGGGCCATCAGCACCAGTTTGTTGCGCGAATGGAAATCCACCACATTGCCTACGCAGGAGCGCCGATCGCGTGTTTCGCGCCACCGCTGAAGGGTGAAGACCTGGTCGATGAAATTTTCACGGATCTGCGGATTTCGCAGGCGACCGTCATCTTCCACAGGAATCAAGGGGAACCGATCCATAAATGCGCGGGCAAAAATACCGACCCCCTTTTTTTGAGGCATCCCTTTCTTGCCGTAAACTTTGACCCGCACCATCCCGCTGCTGGGAGAATCGCATTTAAAGATAAAGCCGCACAATTGTTCTTCCGCCAGCTGGTTGAGGCGGCCACGGGCCCATTTGCGCATGTTGTCCGTATGGTCGACACCGGTTTTGGTGGTCACCAGCCGCGGATCATCAGGATCACCCACCAAGCGAAGGGTCTGTCTTGGAACGCCCAGCCCAACCTCCACTTCCGGGCAAACCGGCACCCATTCCACATATTGACCCAAGGTGTCGGTGAGGTAGCGATCGCACTTGTGACCGCCATTCCAGCGCACATTGTTGCCCAACAGGCAGGAACTAATACCGATTTTAATCTTCTCAGGCATGATCGGTTTCCCTTTATTCGGAAAAAAGCAAAATGGAAAAAAGAGATAAAGCCGATACCCACGTTTCTTCCAAAAAGGCACAGCTTTTTCCGGCCCCACTTAAATTTTGGGTTGAGGTGGGTAGTATTTCTTAATTATTTCGAGTTCTGAGCCATACCAAGGCACTCTCCTTGTTATCGAAAACTTGCACATTGTCCTGAAACAGACCATGGAGTTTTGCTGCGTACACCGATGCTTCACTGTATACGACAATGGCAAGGGCGGCAAGATTCCGTAGCTCAGGTATTTTTTGCATGGGTTCATGGGTATGCGAGTATGAATTCACCCGGTTGATAAGGAGCGCATACGAACTGCTGTACATTTCAAGCAGCCCCTGTTCAATTTGCTCGATATGCTGACTGCGCAACTCGATGCCTTCATTGATGGTGATCTCCATGATGTTTGGCTCAACTTCCCGGAAAACCCCATAAGTGAGCTCGTCGAGTATCATGGTCCCTCCTTTTTGTAATACCCGGCTTCTGCGACGGGTACCGAACGTTTGGGTACACCTAGAATATATTGACCCTCCTGGGTGGTGAATGGGGTCAAAGTTGAATTGTGATTGATTGCGCTTTTTATCAAAATCAAAACCCAAAATACCTCTGCATATGGAAGAAGCAAATAGAAAATAGACAACAGGACGGAAGAAGAGTAGCAACAGATTATATAAGCTGATGGGCGCCTGTTTTTGTCCCTTCTTCAAATAAACCAAATTGACAACGCAAACAAGTGCGCCAAGGACAAAGAAGCAGACAAAAGTCACTTCCCACGCGTTATAATACACAAAGGTGTTTCCAATATTTTACGCACAATAACAACCCGTTAAGGAATTTTTCGAGGCATCTAGGGTAACAAAGATGCATAATCTTTGATTTCATTAACATATTCATCGTCAAACATCGGGCTGGATATCAAAAAATCGGCAGTGGCCCGGTTACAGGCCACCGCCACATTATAGAGCACCGACATACGCAACAACGCCTTGACGTCTACATCATGGGGCTGGGAAGTCATGGGGTCCCAGAAAAAGATCAAAACATCCAGCTCAAGATTGGCGATCATGGCCCCCAGTTGTTGATCGCCGCCCAATGGGCCGCTTCTCATCCGTCTGATTTTAAGATTGCTATTATCGCTGATAAGCTTGCCGGTGGTGCCGGTGCCAAATAAGGTATGCCTGGCCAGTCGATCCGAATTGTGCACGACCCATTGCAGCAGATCCTGCTTGCGTTGGTCATGGGCCACCAGGGCGATGCGTTTATTATTTTTCATGCGGCGAGACTTTCCCTTCTCTTCGAACGTCAATGATATGGCCGACTATTGTCACACAATTGACTTATACCTGAATAGGGACATGAAGCAAGCCAAGACTGCAATCACCCCACCATAGAGGATAAGGTGCTGACAATGCATCCTTTCCAAGCTGAAAAAGCCCATAGACCCACCTAGCCGGCAGACAATAATTTTTGAACTGACTAAGCCTTGCACCATTTTTGCATAGCTATCAACACTAAAAAGCCGGCCGATGGGGACCATCACTTGCAGGTTTTTTACCATAACTCCAGGCGCACCTGCACCATTGGGGTGCATTGGAATAAGGTAGAGATAAAACATGGGTGCTAAAAAAAACACCAGCGATCCAACGCTTTTCAACCCGGATTCACTTTCCAAGCGGCTCGCTGACCTTGAAGCCAGCGAACAGCGCTATCGTGCCACCTTATACAGCATCAGCGAAGGCATCATCACCACCGATACCGAGTGTTGCGTTCTGCAAATGAACCCCGTTGCCGAATCGCTCACCGGCTGGATCGAAGCGGACGCATTAGGCCAGTCCATCGACCGAATCTATCGGATCGTCGATGAGCAAACCCACCAACCGATCCAAAATCCGGCCTCCCAGGTGCTGGGACGCGGTGTACGCGTCGGCATGTCAAACCACGCTTTACTCATTGCCAGAGACGGCGCTGAACGCGCTATCATGGATAGCGGCGCACCGATCCGCAACCGCTTAGGCGCTATCATCGGTGCCGTGTTGGTTTTTCGTGATCAAACCCGTGAGCGCCTCAACCGGCGCTTTATCGAAACCCGCCTGTCGCTCATCGATTACGCTGCCGGACACACCTTGGACCAGTTGCTGACCCAGGCGTTGGATGAGGTGGGCCAGTTTGTCGAAAGCCCCATCGGCTTCTACCATTTTGTAGATCCGGACCAAAAAACCCTTTCCTTACAACAGTGGTCCACCCGCACCCTTAAAGAGTTTTGCCGGGCTGAAGACCTTGGGCAACACAGCAACATCGATCAGGCCGGGGTCTGGGTCGATTGTATACATCAAAAAAAGCCGGTCATTCACAACGATTACGCTGCCCTGCCCCACAAGAAAGGCATGCCCCAAGGCCATGCCAAAGTCCTACGGGAACTGGTTGTACCGGTGATACGGGAAGACAAAGTGGTCGCCATCCTGGGGGTGGGCAATAAACCTACCGCATACACCCAGCAGGATGTGGATATCGTTTCCTACCTTGCTGATGTGACCTGGCAAATTGTCCGTCAAAAACGCGCCGACCAAGCATTACTGGCCCACCAACGGACCATCACACTCAATAATCGTATTGCCAATGCGTTCCTGACCGCTTCACCTGATGCTCTGTATGCCGATGTTTTGGCAATTGTGCGTGAAGCCTTGGAGAGCCGTTTCGGCTATTTTGGATACATTGATGAGGCGGGTGACCTGGTGTGCCCCTCAATCACAACCGAATTGTGGGACCTATTTGAAGAAGATGACAAGGGCCTAGTCTATCCGCGCAGTGCCTGGAAAGGCCTGTGGGGAACGTCTTTAATTGAGAAGCGCCCTATATTGGCCAATGAAAGCCTCGATCAAGCCCAAGGAGATGCCGCAATGCATAATACCCTGGTGGTTCCCATTGTCATGGGTGATGCGTTGATCGGTCAATTTGGGGTGGCCAACAAACCCGGAGGGTACTCGCCGGAGGATCAGGAGTTGCTGGAAAAGGCAGCGGCCCAAACCGCGCCGGTATTGAAGGCGCTGCGCGACGAGGTCAGTCACCGACGCAAACATCAAAAACTCGAGCAACAGTACCACCAGGCCCAAAAATTGGAATCCATCGGCCAATTGGCCGGTGGCATTGCCCACGACCTGAACAACTTGTTAACCCCCATCATCGGATACGGTGAGATCTTGCTGGAAGATACGCCTGATCAGAGCAATAGCCTCAAGTCATTAAAAGAGATCGTCAAAGCCGGCATGCGCGCCCAAGACCTGGTGCGTCAATTGCTTGCTTTCAGCCGCAAGCAAACCCTGGAGTTCAAGCCCATTGCGCTCAATCCCCTGCTGAAAAATTTCAAGAGCTTACTTCGCCGGACTATTCGAGAGGATGTCACGATTCGATTCATCCCCGGAGATGCCCTTCCACTGATCCAAGGCGATGTCGGCCAGCTGGAACAAGTGATCATGAACCTGGCGGTCAATGCCCAGGATGCCATGCCCGCCGGCGGAACCCTGACCATTGAGACCGCGCAAACCGAATTGGATGAAAATTACGCCAGAAAGCACCAGGGGGTAGTGCCCGGATCTTATGTCAAGCTGGTGGTCCGAGACACCGGTTGCGGCATGGCGCCGCATGTCCGCGAACGTCTGTTTGAACCTTTTTTCACCACCAAGAGCAAAGACAACGGCACCGGACTGGGCTTGGCCACGGTATATGGTATCATCAAACAGCACCGCGGCAACATCTGGTGCAAGAGCTCGCCGGAACAAGGCGCCACTTTTAGTGTATATTTACCGGTCTCCACCCAAGCCCCTGCACCACAACCGTCTTTAAGCAAGACACCGTATATCGAGCAGGGTTCCGAAACCATTTTGTTAGTGGAAGACGATGAACAGGTCAGGCAAATCGCAAAGGCCATCCTCGAGCAGAGGGGCTACCAGGTCCTTTTGGCCGAAAGCGGCAACCAAGCCCTCAGCTTGCTCGACCAGCATACCGGACCCGTGCACCTGCTGTTGACCGATGTGGTGATGCCCGAAATGAACGGTAAAGAACTTCACGAACACTTGATGCAAAAGCGCCCAAACCTAAGAACCCTTTACATGTCAGGCTACACCGGCAACGTGATCGCCGAGCGGGGTGTGATGGATGCCGACCTGAACTTCTTGTCTAAACCGTTCTCCGTCGCCGAACTGGCCCTCAAAGTAAGGGAAGTTTTGGATCAATGATATCCGGTCCAGACTTCGACAAACTATAAGGCCTCATCATACGGATTGCGGAATCCATCTTTTTTGAGCCATTCGTCATTTGCCAACTAGCCTGTCGTGCATATATTCATCTTAAGTTTACCCGAATACGTAACTTAACCCACATATACCTCAACACACCTACAGGAGGTTGGTATGAATAAACTCAGATGTGCCGCTGAAAAAATGACGCTTAAAACTCTAGGGTATATCCTAATTCCTTTTGTCACCTTCTTCGTTATCGTGGCCAATATCGTTTTGCCGATTTTCGGTCTTTTTCTGGCGCTGCCTCTGGTTGTGCTCAACGGGCTGTTTATTGCAGCGCCTAAAAGCAAAACGTGTGAGCTGATACTGCCATAGCACGAAGGGATCATATGCAAGAGGTCAGGGCAAAGGCAGGACCAGGGCAGGTCAATTCAATCGGCAAACCCGCGCAGAAGGCAAACGGTAGAAAATCCATCAGTCTTCGCTTTATTGTTCTGGTTCCGAAATAACGCCCAGCAAATCAATTCGTTCAACTTCCTGAAAAATGAAAAAGGCAGAGCCGTTTAAAGCCCTGCCCTTTATATGCCTGTTTTCCATCGGGATGGATCGGTCCGATAGCCGCCGACAAGGCATATCAAACTACCCCGCGACGTCGATCCCCATGTCGCATCCCAGATTTTCATCTTTTTCTTCACACTCAAAATTATTTTCGCGGGTATCCACGTGGCCTTCACTGTTGTCATCAAAGTAGTCCTGAGTTTTATTTTCGACCATGATATCACCTCATTTTTTTCAGTTGTTGGTTAATGTTTCACTTACAGACATAATAGTGCATCAGGTTGTCGAGACAATAAGAACAAGATAGTTGTATGTTGGCAGGTAAAAACTACCACTCTTTGATGAAGACATGCATTGGCCGGAGGATAATTGAATCTTTTCCTTTGGTTGCATGGACGGCCCATCGGCCGCCATTTGACTGGATGTAAAAGGTCTTAAATTTAATATATTACGGATGATCCAGAACACAATCTCAAAGAAATTGGCCCTGTGCGTTTCGATAATTTAGAGGATTTGGCCACGTTTCTTCCTATCGAAGGGGATACGTGACCTGCTCGCACCATTTTGATTCCCGTGATCGGAATTCTTCTCATCATTAAAGCCGGCAGATATGCTGAAAACATAGTGGCGCTGTTTCGCCGATTCCTAAACCAAGCCGACCAATAGCAAATTCAAGCCACGTCAAGATGCGTATATTACCGATGCAAGAGCCTCAACCGCCTGTTGTGCGTAGAAATGTATCCCCACGAATGGAATGCCTGTTGGCGTTTGATTTATCAAGCAAGGAAACGGCATCCATGGCAAGCATTTTTCTCTCTCTTATCACCGGCTCGGATGCATGGCTCTAAAAAGTGCATGACCGTGGGGTCTTTCAAATGCATCTTCTTACCCCATAAAGTCGCAATACTGCGACTCCTTCCAGCACCAGTCCATAGGGTCAATTAATAATTTCTTTTTAATTTCAAATCGTTTCGACATCAGGTCATTCTTTTCTGCAGTGGCATACCCTATGCTATGGATTTACTTGAAAGGGTTTGAAAGCACACTATGGTGGGATCGAACCCGTGTCGACAGCTTAAAAACCAAAAGATATCCAAGAAGATGGCAAAAGCAGCCTTTGCAACATGGAGCGATCGTATTGCACCGGTTTTTGATGCATCCCAATGGATTCAGTTGGTGGAAACCAAAGCCGGTGCAATCATCAGTCAAATGAAAGTCAACTTGGCAGAGGACATACCAAATTTAAAAGCTTCACGCCTGGCGGAACTGGAGGTTGACACGCTGGTGTGCGGCGCCATTTCCAAACCTCTGCAGGCCATCATTTCGGCCTATGGCATTGAGGTGATTTCTTTTGTGGCCGGCAACCTGCAAGAGGTAATCCAAGCCTGGTTGTGCGACCGGATCACCACAACGACGACCTTTACCATGCCCGGCTGCCAAAACGCAGGACGACACGGCGTCAAATGGAGTAAAGGGTCAGACAGAAAGGAACGCAACATGAACAGCAACAGACAAAGAAAAGGAGGTGCCGGTCAAACCTCCGGCCCCGGTAGGCAGGCGAGTAGAGGTCAAAAAGGCGCCGGCCGGGGAAAAGGCCGTACCGGTCCATGCATCGGTGCCGGCGATGGATCATCCGCAGCCCAGGGCACCTGTGTATGTCCTCAATGCGGACACCGGGAGGCCCATCAACGCGGGATCCCGTGCATGCAACAAAAGTGCGCCCGGTGCGGCAGCGCTTTGACCAGAAGTTAGAAAAGAGCGGGTCGGCTGTTAACGGTGACCCAAACAAAAAAAGGAGGTACCATCATGCCAAAAGGAGATCATACCGGACCCATGGGCGCCGGAGCGGCAAGCGGCCGCAAGGCAGGTTTTTGTGCAGGTTTCGATATGCCCGGGTACGCCAACAAAGCCGTTCCCTTCGGGGCAGCAATGGGCATGGGACGCAGAAACAGGCGGTGGTGTGGCCCCTCCGCCTACGGTCGCGGTGGGCGGAACAGGTTTTTCGCCGGCGGCGGGTCGGAACACTTAATGTTCAACAGTTATCCAACAGCGGCAGCATCGTCCAGTCCGGAAATGAATACCGACTTTCTCAAGCATCGATCACGTATTTTGCAATCGGAATTGGATGCCATCCATAAAACGCTCGAAACCCTTGATTCTCAAAAACAGGAAGAGACATCATGACCACATGCAATTCATGCAGCCAAGCAGATTGTTCTGCATCCAAACGTAAACCCAATGAAAATGAAGCGGATTTTAAAGATCGGCAAAAACTTCAGTCCCGCCTTTGCCATATTCGCCACAAAATCGTTGTACTCTCCGGCAAAGGCGGCGTGGGTAAAAGCACAATGGCTGTCAACATAGCAATGGCGTTGACCAAAGCAGGCAAACGCGTGGGGCTTCTGGACACCGATATTCACGGCCCCAGTATTCCCACCATGCTGGGTTTGGAGCAAGCCAACCTCATGGGACACAACGAGGAGCTGATGCCGGTGACGGTGGCGGGGCTCAAAGTGGTATCGGCCGGATTTTTCCTTCGCAGTCAGGACGACGCCATCATTTGGCGGGGTCCCTTGAAGATGGGGGTGATCAAACAATTTCTCAAAGATGTGGCCTGGGGGGACCTGGACTATCTGATCATCGATTCCCCCCCGGGCACGGGTGATGAGCCCTTATCGGTATGCCAGCTCATCGGCCACCTGACCGGTGCCGTAATCGTAACCACCCCCCAGAAAGTTGCCACCGTTGATGTGCGCAAATCGATCACCTTCTGTCGCCAGATGAAGCTGTCCATACTGGGTGTTGTGGAAAATATGAATGGTTTTGTCTGCCCGGTATGCGGAGAGATGACCACCATCTTCGGAACCGGCGGTGGACGCCGGACAGCCGCTGAAATGAAAGTGCCGTTTCTGGGTTCTATTCCCATCGACCCGGAAATCGCCGAGGCCAGCGACAACGGACATGGTTATGTCGATCACTACCCCGCCAGCGCCACCGCCGCCATCATGAACGATATCATTAAACCCATTGCGGCGTTGGATACAGCAGATGCGGCTTGAACTTAATAAAAAGTAAAGATAAGAGGTTATTTCATACCAGGCGCGATACGGCATACCCCCTTTTGCCATTGGCTTCCGACCCGCCTGAAACCCGCCCCGCAGCAATCTTCCTTGCATGCGCGACCCAATCTCTTACATTGACGCCCCCTTTTAATTGAAGGTATAGTTATGCCATAGCGTGAGTCGAGCCAACGCCCTTAATTGACAAGCCCTTTGAGACCCTATGAACAAAACAATCAATTGGCGCATCCTCTTGATCGATGACGAAGAAGATATTCGCGATGTGGTGTCGCTGTCCCTTACCGACGCCGGTTTTCAGGTGCAAACCGCTGCAGACGGCTTGCTGGGAATCAAGGCCTGCCGGGAATTTCAACCCCATGTGGTGATCACCGATATCCGCATGCCGCGCATGGACGGTATTGAAGTACTGGAGTCCCTTAAAACCCATCAGCCGGACGTACAGGTCATTGTGGCCACCGCCTTCGCTGAAATGGACCTGGCCATCAAGGCGCTTCAGATGGATGCGTCTGATTTTATCACCAAACCCATCCATAACGACGCCCTTATAGTGGCCATTGAACGGGCCCAGCAGCGCTATCAAACACGCCAAAAGATCAAGGACTATACTCACTATCTTGAAAAAGGGTGGAGTGAAACCACCCAAGAGCTGATGGAGGCCTATACCTTTCAGAACAAGCTCATCCAAAGTTCCATGGACGGCATCGTGGGGTGCGATGCCGACCTTCGAGTGGTATCTTTTAACCGAAGTATGGAACATCTGACAGGCCGCAGCAAAGAGAGTGCACTGCATCGCTTGACACTGGCCGAACTGCTCGATGCGGCTGCGGTGGAGGACTTGCACACCGCCCTCGCGGGGACGGGCTATGGCGGCCCGGGCCGTCTGATGCTTTATGAAACCTTTTTGAAACACCGTAGCGGCAACAAAGTACCGGTGCAGATCTCGGCCGTTCAACTTGAAGAAAACGGCAAAATTGAGGGTTTGGTCTGTTTCGTTCGTGATTTGCGTGAACTGCGCCGGCTGGAACAGGAGATGGCCAACCAGGCCCGCATTCTTCACCAGGACAAGATGATGTCTCTGGGAAGATTAGCCGCTAGTGTGGCCCATGAGATTAACAATCCGCTGTCAGGCATATTGAACTACCTGAGGCTGATGACCCGCATTCTGGAACGGGGCAATTGCGATGACGTCCAACTGGACAAATTCACCCGGTATCTCCATACGGTCACCACGGAAACGGATCGTTGCGCCCGCATCGTCGGCAACCTGCTGACCTTCTCCCGCAAACCGGAAGATAAGCAAGCCCCCGTGCTCATTCGTGAGCTCATTGAGCGCTGTGTGGTGCTGAGCCAACATCGCATGGCATTGGATCAGGTCATCTTGGAAACCGACATCAGCTCCGAATCCATGACGGTAATGGGAAACATGAACCAGCTGCAGCAATGCATCATCAACCTTATTTTTAATGCCATCGATGCCATGCCCGACGGCGGCCGGCTGGCACTGGCCGCCCGGCCCAACAACGACCATGCCCATATCGATATTCGGGTGCAGGACGATGGCTGCGGCATCGCACCGGATCACCAAGCCCGTATTTTCGAGCCCTTTTTTACGACTAAAGCGGAAGGCTATGGTGTGGGTCTGGGGCTCTCCACCACCTACGGCATCATCCAACTCCACGGCGGCGATATCCAGGTCGAAAGTACTCCCGGAAAGGGGACCACTTTCGTCCTACAGCTGCCGGTCTACAGGGAGTGATCGCAACTGCCATGAACGCTATTGCCCCGACAAACCATTGCGACCCGTCTATTCATAGCCGACAGTGGCTGGCCATTTTGGATGAGCTGAACATTGGCGCGTTCACCGTCAACCTGGATCACAAAATCACCGCCATCAACTATTGTGCCCAGGCGCTGATCGGGCTGCGTGAAAACGAAGTGCGCGATCGGGATTGCCGTGAAATATTCACCGGCGTGCCCTGTCTGGTTTCCTGCATGATCCGCAACCACAATTCGGATGCAATGGAAGAGCCGCAGGTCGAAATTACGGATGAGTCCGATATTAAGCACCTGATCACTCGCATGGCGACCCCCATCTACGATCACAATCGCCATGTGGCAGGCTGTTTTACTATCTTGCAGGACCATGCCCCCATCCGAGATCTGATTGACCGGCTTCACTACGAAGAACAAAGCTTGAAAAACATCCTGGACAGCATCGATATCGGCATCTTCACTGTGAACCGGGGCGGGCTGATCACCTTTTTCAACACAGCCGCTGAAAAAATTTCCGGATATGACCGTCGCCACGTCCTGGGTCAACCCTGTCACATGGTCTTTGAAAGCGAATCCTCCCCGGATGTTTGCCTTTTAAAAGAGTCCATCGCCAAAGGTATCAGCAAGAGCAACCACCGGGGCCGTATGATCGACAGGGGGGGACTGGCTGTTCCCATCCGGGCCCACTATGCGGCCCTGCGCAACGAAAAAAACACCATCGTTGGCGGACTGGCCACCTTCCATGACTTGACACTGGTGCACCAGCTCGATCAAGCCATCAGCGGCCGTTACACCTTTTTGGATATGATCGGCAAGAGCCCGGCCATGCAAAAGGTTTTTGAGTTGATCCCCGTGGTGGCCCAGAGCGACGCCTCGGTGTTGATCGAAGGGGCCACCGGCACAGGTAAAGATCTTCTGGCCAAGGTGATCCACTCAGCCGGCCACCGGAAAGACAAACCCCTGGTGAAAATCAATTGCGCGGCGATCCCGGAAACCCTGATCGAATCGGAAGTATTCGGCTATGTCAAAGGGGCCTTTACCGGCGCCGACCGAAACAAGTCGGGCCGATTCCAGGAAGCCGACGGCGGCACCCTTTTTCTGGATGAAATTGGAGACTTGCCGTTGGCATTGCAGGCCAAGCTGTTACGGGTGCTGGAAGACAAAGAGTTCTATCCGCTTGGCAGTCGGCGCACCCGTAAAGTGGATGTGCGCATCATTTCCGCTACCAACCAAGGGCTTGAAAAACTGATCGCAGCGCGCCGGTTCCGCGAAGATCTCTTCTACCGTCTCAATGTGGTGCGCATTGAAATGCCGCCGCTCAATGAGCGGCGTGACGATTTGCCCCTGATGATTCGCCATTTGGCGCGCAAACTGGGTGCCGCACGCGGCAGCACCCCGCCGCAGATCGCCAAGTCGGCCATGCAGGTGCTGCTCAATCACACCTATCCGGGCAACGTACGCGAGCTCGAAAATATTCTCGAACACGCCCTGATCCTCTGCCGAAAAGAGCCCATTGAAGTGGATCATCTGCCCGATTATTTGCGCCGCTCCGGCGCAACGACGACAACTGCAACCCAAGCCCGTCTCGAAAAAGACCTTCCCGAGGAGGCGCACCGCATACTGACCGTTTTGCGCAACTGCAACTGGCATCGCGGTCAAAGCGCACAAATCCTTGGCATTAACCGCTCCACTTTATGGCGTAAAATCAAATGTTTCGAACTGGATCGTTTCAAATCAAAATGACTTGCCGAACTCATTTCTAAATTACCCAACATCCGCTTCACCCGCCGGGCGGGAACACTGAAGAAGCTCAAAAAAGTATTGAATTCCGGGCCAAAACAAGCTTCCCAAAAATGCCAAGGCCTGCCCGGTCTGCGTGTAAGTAACTGAGGGGTCGCAGCGATTTTTAGCGGGGAGCGATCATCCTGTCTATTCCTACGTTGCAACATATGCAACATATGTTGCATATTATAATTAAATTATATAATTTTTTTTATTATTTTATTTCAAATAGTTAAACATCTCCAGCTATTATTGTTGCACTACGACATTGCAACATTCCAACCCTTTTGTATCCAACAACACTCCCCTGGCTTAAATTTTTAACATTATAACAGTAGGTTACCATTTTGGTGCCATCCGGCACGATTAGTGCTCTTAAATTTTCGTCATCAATATAACGAAATATCGAAAATAGAAAAGCAAGGGGAGCCAATTTCAAAATGTTCAATCGGGCTCAAAATCAAGGCCGTGCGAGGTGTCCAACCGCAGACAGACACTGAGCATTTCGAGGATTGGACGCCCCGCTCCAACGCGGATATTGAGTTCGAGGGGACGTTTTGAAATTGGCTCCGGGGTGTTGTTTTTAGGCAATGTTGCGAGGCTGTGGTGGGATCAAAGTCAAACAAGACCAAAATCCTGGTCATCGAAGACGATCTCAGCATGCGCATCTTTCTATGCAACCTGTTGCGCGGCCAAGGGTTCGAACCTTTGGACGCGCCGGATCGGGTCGCAGGCATCCAAAAGGCCCGGGCCGAACAACCGGATCTCATTGTTCTCGATGGCATGCTGCCCGACGAAGATAGCATTCGGATTTACTACCACTTGAAGTCGAATGCTGAATTGCAGCATATCCCTGTGGTGATGCTGGCCTCCATCGACCAGCGCACCTTCTGTTACTATCAGAAGTGCCAGAGCCTGCAACACCCCATAAAAGTGCCTGATCCAGAAGCTTTCTTAACCAAGCCGCCGGAGGCCGAAGCGTTTCTGGGCGTGGTGCAGCGCCTGCTGAAACAGCCGATGGCATCGAAACAAAGGAAGGAGCCATGACCATACGTATTGGGTTTTATATCTGCCATTGCGGCATCAACATTGCGCACAAGGTTCGCGTGGAAGAAGTGGCTGAATTTGCCCTGGAACTGCGCAATGTCATTGTGGCACGGGATTACAAGTTCATGTGTTCCGATCCGGGACAAGCCATGATCGAAAAGGACATTGCCGACCTGAACCTGACCCGCGTGGTGGTGGCTTCGTGCTCACCGCGCCTGCACGGCAAGACTTTTATGGGCGCCTGCCGGCGCGCCGGGTTAAATCCTTACTACTTTCAGATGGCTTCGGTGCGCGAGCAGGTCTCTTGGGTGACCCTGGATGAGGATATGGCCACATTCAAGGCCAAAACCCTGGTGGCCGGCGCCATCTACCGGGTCAACTTTCACGAAAGTCTGGAGACGCGTCACGCACCGGTTCACCCTGACATGCTCGTGGTGGGCGGCGGCATTGCCGGTATGCAGGCGGCCCTGGACATCGCCGAGTCGGGCCACAAGGTCTACCTGGTGGAGAAAGACACCACCATCGGCGGCCATATGCTCCAGTTCGACAAGACCTTCCCCACCCTGGATTGCGCCGCCTGCATCGGCACCCCCAAAATGGTGGAAGTCGCTCAAAACAGCAATATTGAACTGCTCTCCTTCAGTCAGGTCAAGGCGGTTTCGGGCTTTGTGGGCAACTTTACGGTGACCATCGAAAAACGACCGCGCTATGTTAATGAAGCACGCTGCACCGGTTGCGGCGAGTGCGCCAAGGTGTGCCCGGTGTCCATCCCCAACGCGTGGGATGTCGGGTTGGGCCCCCGCAAAGCCATCGGCCGCGCCTTTCCCCAGGCCATCCCCATCACCTATAATATTGAGAAAAAAGATCGGGCGCCCTGCACGACCACGTGCCCAGCGGGCATCAATGTGCAAGGCTATGTGCAGCTCATCGGCCAGGGCAAATACACGGAGGCGATCCAGTTGATCATGGAGCGGTTGCCGTTGCCGGGCACCCTAGGCAGGGTCTGCCCCCACACATGCGAGACCCGTTGCCGCCGCAGCGACATCGACGCCCCGGTGGCCATTCGTGCCCTGAAGCGCTTTGCCGCCGACCAGGTGGCTCTCAAAGACTTGCCCCGGCCGCGGATCGAAGAACGTCAAGAGAAAATCGCCGTCATCGGCGCCGGCCCGGCCGGATTGACGGTGGCCTATTATCTGCGGCTCAAAGGCTTTCAAGTGACCCTCTTCGAGGCCCTGGAGAAACTGGGGGGTATGCTGCGGGTGGGCATTCCCGATTACCGGTTGCCGCCCGATGTGTTGGACCGGGAGATCGAGCACATTCTGGGAATGGGGATTCAGGCCAACACGGGCATGCAACTGGGACGCGATTTTACCCTGGACGACTTGCGGGCAGACGGCTTTGCCGCCATCTTCCTGGGCATCGGGGCCCATGGCGCTGTTCGGCTGGGCATCCCCGGAGAAATGCAGGCCAAGGGCGTCATCGATGCCCTCGGTTTTTTGCGCGAGGTCAACCTGGGCGCCCGTGAGTTGCCCGGCCATGCCGTTGTCGTCATCGGCGGCGGCAATGTGGCCATCGACGCCGCCCGCGCAGCCCGGCGCCTGGGGGCCGATAAGGTCACGGTGGTCTACCGCCGCAGCGAGGCCGAGATGCCGGCCTATACCGAAGAGATTGAAGACGCCAAAACAGAAGGCATCGGTTTTGAATTCCTTACCGCCCCCGAGCAGATAATGCTCAACGACGGAGCGGTGAACGGGCTTGCATGCATCCGCACCCAACTGGGGCCACCCGACGCCTCCGGCCGCCGGCGCCCCATCCCCGTCGAGGACTCGGCCTTTACCCTTGCCTGCGATGCGGTTATCCCGGCCATCGGCCAAACCTGCGACATCGACTGGGCGGCCGATCAGTCCGAGCTGGCCATAACGGCGCGCAACACCATCTCGGTGGATCCGCACACCGGACAGACCACGCTTCCGGATCTTTTTGCCTGTGGGGACGTGGCCAGCGGGCCGGCCAGCGTGATTGAAGCTGTGGGGACAGCCCACAAGGTGGTGGCGGCCATGGCCCGCTATATTCAGGGAAAAGCATTGGCAACCGGAAAGATCGAGCAGGCCCCCACGCCAGAGAGCGATTGGGCGCCCATTGCCGAAGATACGGTCCCGGCCCAACGGGCAGTGTCGCCGCATCGCCCGCCGGCGCGGCGCCGCGATAACTTCGAGGAGGTGGAACTGCCGTTGAGCGAAGCGGCCGCCCGCGATGAAGCGGCCCGCTGTCTCAACTGCGGCATCTGCAGCGAATGCATGGCCTGTGTGACCGCTTGCGAGGCCAATGCCATCGACCATACCATGCAGCCCGAGACACTAGAGATCAAAGCCGGCAGCATCATTTTGGCCACCGGCTATGACACCATCGACCCCACTCCCATGAAGCCTTATGGATATGGTCGTTTTGCCAATGTCTTTACGGCCCTGGAGTTCGAGCGCTTGAGCAACGCCACCGGTCCCACCGGCGGCCAAATTCTGATGCGCGATGCGGACGGTGAATTTAACCGCCCCCCGCAGAGCGTTGCTCTGGTGCACTGCATCGGCAGCCGGGATGTCAATTACCACGAATACTGCTCCCGGGTGTGCTGCATGTATGCCCTGAAATATACCCACCTGATCAAAGAGAAAGTGGGGGCCGATACCGCGGTGTACGATTTTTATATCGATATGCGCTGCTTTGGCGAAGGCTACGAAGAATTTTACCAGCGCTGCCAGGAGGAGGGCACCCTCTTTATCCGCGGCAAAGTCGCCGAGATCACCGACCAGGCCCAGCATCCCCGGGAAGAGGGCAAGCTCATCGCTTTGGGCGAAGATACCTTGTTGGGCCAATGTATTCGTGTTCCGGTGGACATGGTGATCCTGTGCACAGCCATGGAGGCACGCAGCAACGCGGCGGAGGTGGGACGCATCTTCGGGGTCAATCAGGGGGCTGACGGCTTTTTCCTGGAGGCCCATCCCAAGCTGGGGCCGCTCAACACCGCCACCGACGGGGTCTTTCTGGCAGGCTGTTGCCAAAAACCTTTAGACATTCCGGATACGGTCTCCCAGGCATCCGGGGCCGCCGCCAAGGCTCTGGCCCTGGCGACCCTGGGCAAGGTGGAAGTACCGCCGACCATCTCCTGGATCGACCCGGATATCTGTGTCGGCTGCCAGGTGTGCGTCGGTTTGTGCCCGTACGGTGCCATCGAGTTCAACCCGCGCCTGGGAGTATCGGAGGTCAACCCGGCCATGTGCAAAGGTTGCGGCAGCTGTTCCGGATTCTGCCCCAGCAATGCCGCCGGCAGCCGCCACTTTAAAAGCAAACAACTGTTCGCTGAAATCGACGGCATCTTCGATGCCGAAAATATAATAGCGGCAAAAGGGTAACCACACACCGTGCGTCGAAAACCCTGCGTCGGGCTCAACCCAAAACCTGGATTTTGATGGAGAAAAAAAATGAACACCTTCGATCCCACCATCATCGCGTTTGTTTGCAACTGGTGCACATACACGGCAGCAGATTTAGCCGGTACGTCTCGTTTGAGTTACCCGCCCAATGTGCGGTTGATCCGGGTGATGTGCACCGGCATGGTAGACCCCCAATATGTGATCAAGGCCTTTTTGGAAGGCGCCGACGGCGTGCTGGTAAGCGGCTGCCATCCTGGAGATTGTCACTACATCAACGGCAACTTCAAAGCCCGGCGGCGCATCAAACTGCTTAAATCGCTTTTGCCCCAATTCGGGTTTGCGCCCGAACGATTGCGCCTGACCTGGATCGGTGCCAGCGATGGTATCCAGTTTGCGGAAGTGATGCGCGCCCTGGTGGAGCAGGTGAAGGCGCTGGGGCCCAGCGAGGCCCGGTTGAAGATGGTGATGTAATTTGGTGTTTGGTGTCTGGTGTAATTAAACACAAAAAAAACCGGAGATAAAATGGCAACAACTGTAAAAATCGAAGTACAAGACAATGACCTGAAAGGCGTTTTTAAAAAATTGGCCCAATCGATATTGGCTCTGGAGCAGATCGGCGCCATTCTGGTCCCCCAGCAACTGCCCGCCCAAGCCACGGTGATGCCGGTGCTGGTCAGTGATCCGGAACGAATTGAGGGGATTGATCCGCTGGCGCCGTCGTTCGCCTTCAACGCGGCCAAGGTGGTCTCCCGGTTGACCCGCAAACCCACCGGCGAAAAGATGGCCGTGATGTTGCGCCCTTGCGAAATCCGGGCGTTTGTCGAGCTGGTCAAGCTCAAACAGGGCCGTCGGGAAGATGTGGTCATTATCGGCCATGACTGTCTTGGCGCTTACACCAACAGGGATTATAAAACTTTTTTCCAAACCTGGGGCCATGAAAGCACCGCCAAATTTTTAACAAACGCCTGGGAAGAAAAAGGGGCTGCCATCAACAGCATCTCCATCGCCCCGGCGTGTCAGGCATGCGAACACCCCTTGCCGGAGGGGGTTGACTTGTCCGTGATGCTATACGGTGTGGATACCCGCCGCCAATTACTGATCCAGGCCCGGACCCCGGAAGGCGAAGCCGTCCTGGGGCAGCTCGGCCTGCCAGAGACGCAGGTGCCCACCCAACGGGATGATGCGGTCCAACGGTTGATTGCCGAACGGGTGGCCGTCCGGGACAGCATGATGACCGAAACCCTGGCCGCAACGGCATCGCCGGATAAGTTAAACGCGTATTTGGCCGATTGCGTCAATTGCTACAACTGCCGGGTGGCCTGTCCGGTCTGCTACTGTCGCGAGTGCGTCTTTGTGACCGATGTCTTCGATCACGAACCCACTCAGTACCTGGGCTGGGCCAAACGCAAAGGGTCGATCAAAATGCCCACCGATACGGTCTTTTTCCACTTGACCCGGCTGGCTCATATGAGCACAGCCTGTGTGGGCTGCGGCCAATGCTCCAACGCCTGCCCCAACGATGTGCCGGTGATGGAGCTGTTTCGCACCATGGCCCATCGCATCCAAGCTGCCTTTGATTACCAGCCGGGTAAGGATGTGACTGAAAAACCACCGCTGAGTGAGTTTAAAGAAGAAGAGTTTGAAGAGGTTGTGGGCATGGATTAGCTGGCGGCGCCTGGCTGATGGATGGGAACCGGCATGATGACTATCCAATATACGTTTTTTTCATAAGCGATGTGGCATCAAGATAAGGAACCGTTATGCAAAAAAAAATCGGTAAGGCATTAGTGGTGGGCGCCGGTATCGGCGGCATCCGGTCAGCCCTGGATCTGGCCGAAAACGGATATGGGGTCACCCTCATTGACCGGGCGCCCCACTTGGGCGGCATTTTAGGTCAGTTGGACCGGCAGTTTCCCACCAACCGCTGCGGCATGTGTAAAATGCTGCCCCTGGTGGAGCGTGACAGCAGCGCTCAATTTTGTCTGCGCAAAGGGCTCTTTCACGATAACATCCGGATCCAAACCGCCACCCAGCTTACCGCTGTCGAGGGCGAGCCCGGGCACCTGAAGGTGCGACTGCGCCATGCACCCACCTGGGTGGACCCGCAGCGCTGCACCGGCTGCGGGGTGTGTACGGATCGTTGCCCGGTGGAGGTGCCCGACGCCTTCAATGCCGGCCTGTCAATACGCAAGGCCATCTATCGGCCGGTACCCCACGCCGTTACTGATGCGTATGTCATCGACACAGCGGCCTGTACCCGCTGCGGCGAATGCGAAGCGGTCTGCCCGACCCAGGCCATCGATCTGTCCAAATCGCCACGGGAGCAGTTCCGCATTCTGGTGGTGGATGACGAACTGGTGGTGCGCGACTCTTTGAAAGAATGGCTGGAAGATGAAGGCTTTAGCGTGGCGATGGCCGAATCCGGAGACCAGGCGCTGGAGAAACTGGGCGCAGACAACTACCATTTAATGCTCACGGACATCAAGATGCCCGGCATGGGCGGCGTGGAGCTGCTCGAGCAAGCCAAAGCGCAATATCCCGACCTGACGGTGGTCATGATGACGGCCTATGCTACGGTGGAAACCGCCGTAGATGCAATGAAGATGGGTGCTATCGATTACCTGATGAAACCCTTTGATCCAGAAAAGATGATTCCCATGGTGGTGAGTATCTATGCCGACCGGGTGGCCAGCCAGGACGAGGAACTGGAAGTGGGCGCCATTGTGCTGGCGGTTGGCGTTGACTACGTCGACCCGGGCCAGGGCAAAAACCCGTATGCCTATGGTACCCATCCCCATGTGGTCACCCATCTGGAGTTTGAACGGCTGTTGAGCGGCAGCGGTCCCTGCCGCGGTCAATTGGTCCGTCCGGCGGATCACAAACCCATAACCAAGATCGCCTTTCTGCAATGCGTGGGTTCGCGCGACTTGGGAAACGATGCCGATTTCTGCTCGACGGTCTGTTGCATGATCGCCGTCAAGCAGGCCATGCTGGCCAAAGAAAAAGGCGCCTCGATGGATACGACCATTTTTTACATGGATATGCGCGCCGGTAATCTACCCTTCCAGCGCGTTTGCGACGAAGCCCGCCATACGCATCAGGTACGGTTTGAACGCAGCCGGGTGCACTCCCTGTATACCGATGCGGTTAGCGGCAATCCCGTACTGCGCCATGCGGCGCTGGACGGCAGCGTCCAGGAAGAGGTCTTTGACTTAGTGGTGCTGGCCACGGGTCAGCGGCCGGCAACCGGTACGGAACAATTGGCGGAGATAGCCGACCTGACACTGAATCCGTGGGGATTTATCCAGACGACACCTTTTTCATCGGTGGCCACCGACCATCCAGGCGTCCTGGCGGCCGGTGCTTGTGCGGGTCTTAAAGATATCAGCGAAACGGTGATCCAGGCATCGGCAGCGGCGGCCGAGGCAGGCTGCGCCCTGCATGCCGCCGGCGGCAGCCTCTTTGTGACGGCCGAAAACGGAGCGGATTTGCGGGATGTGGCCTCCGAACCGCCCCGGATGCTGGTGGCCATTTGCACCTGCGGCCACGGCGCCAACCCCCCTGATGGGACCGATCGCCTGAAAGACAAACTAATGGGTGACCCCTCGGTGTCCCAGGTGATCTTTGCGGATCGCCTGTGCAGTGCCGAAGGGTGGCGCGACATGGCCGATAGAACCATAGAGCGCCAACCCAACCGGCTCCTGATAGGGGCCTGCCACCCCTACCGTTTCGTACCTCAATTGAAGGCGCTGGCCAAAGAGATGGGACTGGCGCCCCGGTTGCTGGAAGCGGTGGACCTTCACCACCATTGCCGCCCACCCGGACTCGGGTCGCAGAATCATTGGCCATGGACATATCTTGCCGGCGCTTTGGTTCGTCTCAAACATGTTGACCCAACACCGGCGACCGGTCTGGCGGTGGTCCAGAAAGCCCTCGTCGTGGGCGGCGGCATCGGCGGTATGCAGGCAGCCCTCACCATTGCCGATCAGGGCTACCCGGTGGACCTGCTGGAAAAGGAGGCCCATCTGGGAGGCAACCTGCAGTGGCTGGGGCACACCCTCGACGGGCAGGAGATCGCACCATTGTTGACCCAAACCGTAGCCAGGGTGGAAAAGCATCCCCATATCGAGGTGCATCGCAACACCACGGTCCAGGAGGCTTCCGGGCAGGTGGGACGTTTTTTCAGCACCGTTGATACTACGGACGCAGGGTCTCAAACCCTGGTACACGGGGTGATTGTGCTGGCCACCGGTGGCAGTGAGGCCGTCCCCCAGTCCTACCCCCACGACCGACACCCGGACATTGTGACCCAAAAAACGCTGGAGACCGGCCTGGCCGATTCCCGCATTGATCCGGAAAAGCTCGGCGCAGTGGCCATGATCCTTTGTGTGGATTCACGACAGGAGCCACGCAACTTTTGCAGCCGGGTCTGCTGTCCCACCGCTATCAAACACGCACTGTATATCAAAAGCAAGAATCCGGATACGGCCATCTATGTGTTCTATCGTGACATGATGACCTGTGGATTTAGCGAAACCTATTTTACCCAGGCCCGTGAGGCCGGCGTTATTTTCATACCTTACGTGAAAGACCAACCACCGGAAGTCAAGATCAAAGACAACAACGACTTGCAGGTGCTGGCCCGGGATCCCATTGTGAACGCTCCTGTTGCGATCCGGACCGATCTGGTGGTACTGGCCACCGGCATTGCGCCCAACTTGCCGGCCGATTTGGCCGCCGCTTACGGGGTCGAATTGACCTCCGACGGCTTTTTCCAGCCGGCCGATGTGAAATGGCGCCCGGTCGATGCCTTGGCCCAAGGAGTCTTTGCCTGCGGCATTGCCCATTCGCCCCGCAATGTCACCGAAACCATCACCACGGCTCGGGCCGCCGCCCAACGCGCCTTGCGCATTATCTCCCAGCCGACCCTTGCCGCCGACCGTGTGCTGGCAAGGGTGCGACACAGCCTCTGCAGCCTGTGTGAACGCTGCATTGACGCCTGCCCCTTTGCGGCCCGCAGGATCCATCCGGAGGAACAACGGGTGGTGGTCAATCCAGCGTTGTGCCAGGGTTGTGGGGTCTGCGCCGCCACCTGCCCCAACAACGCAGCCATCATGGAAGGATTCACAGGTAGACCGATGTTGGAGACTATCGATGCCGCCTTGAACGGCTAAGCCGTCTGGAATGCCTAAAAAAGGAGAAGGCCCATGCCAGTCACCCCCCCCTCAGAGACAAGGACAATGCCCCCGCTTCAAGATGTGGACCTGCAAAACGTAAAACAGATGGTCCGGGCCTGCATCCAGTGCGGCACCTGCAGCGGTTCATGCCCCAATGAATTTGCCATGGACTTTACGCCGCGACGGTTGTGGCGATTGGTGCTGATGGGTCGAGGGACGGAGATTTTCCACTCCCGGACCTTCACCCTTTGCTCCTCGTGCTACACCTGTACGCTGCGTTGCCCCAGAGGCTTACCATTGACCGAAGCCATGTCCGCCTTAAAGCAGGCGGCCGCCCGCCAGGACCTGAAGCTCTATCGCAAAAGCACCTTGTTTTATCAAAGCTTCATGCAGAGCGTGCGACGTCACGGCCGTGTCCGGGAATTTGAATTTATGAGCCTCTATTTTACCAAACTGAAACACCCTGTTGTTCCGTTGCGCTTTGCGCCATTGGGGCTGAAACTGATACGCAAAGGCAAAGTCCGCCTGCAGTTACCCACCAAGGGCAACGGTAAACTCGAGGCTATATTTAAAAAAGCACAGGAGTCGACGTAATGACCATACGCTATATTTACTACCCCGGTTGCTCATTGGAAGGCACCGCTTTGGAGTATAACATGTCTACCCGCGCTGTGTTGCAGGCAGCCGGCATTGAACTGATGGAACTGGAAGATTGGACCTGCTGCGGGGCCACCGCCGCCGGCAGCGTCAATCAGTTGCTCTCTTTGGTGCTGCCGGCCCGCAACCTGGCCTTGGCCGAAAAAACCGCCCCGGGGCTCGACATTCTCGTGCCGTGCAGCGCCTGCTATCTCAATTTAAAAATGGTGGAAGTCAAAATCCGTTCCGACGCGCGGCTTCTGGAAAAAATCAATGCCGTCCTGGCTGAAGAGGATTTGGCACTGGCCGGCACCGTCCGCGTAAAACATCTGCTGGAAGTGCTGGCCGTTGATCTGGGACCTGTCAATCTGGCCGCCAAGGCAGCCCGTCCGCTTTGCGGCTTAAGCATTGCCCCATACTACGGGTGTCAATGCCTGCGGCCCTTTGCCGTTTTCGATGATCCGGAGGAGCCGCACACCATGGAGGGATTGATCCGAGCGGCCGGCGCAGAAGTCTTTAAGTGGTCCATGGGACCCAAGTGCTGCGGAGCCTCCCATATGAACACTAAGACGGATGTGGGCCTGGTGCTCAGCGGTGCCATATTGGCAGCCGCCCGAGAGGCGGATGCCATCGTTACGGTCTGCCCTATGTGCCAGATGAATCTGGAAGGGTACCAAAAAAAGATAGCGCACCATCTCGCCACCCCGCTGGACAAGACGATTCTGTATCTTCCCCAGCTTTTGGGGTTGGCCATGGGCCTTGAAGAAGAGACGCTCAAAACAAGCCTGAATTTAGCTGTTACAGATGAGTTTCGGAGCAAAATCGAGCGACGAACAGCTGAACCTCAAGCTGTCGTGGGAAATGGATAGAGTATGTTGCAACATGCAACAACAAATATAAAATCGGCAGGATACCTTTGCTTAAAACTTTAAACTTAATACTTTAAACTGGACCGAAGGTCCCAATATGCCCCGATCGGAGATCAAAATTCACCATCGCATGGTGACCAAACTCATCGTCACCACCAGTCTGGTTCTGCTGGTCGCCATGCTGGTCTGGGCCTATTTCAATATCGACTACCAGAAAAACAGGCAAATAGAAAACATCATTACCAGCATGGACCGGTTGACCAACACCATCCGTCTGGGCACCCAGAATGCCATGATGCTCAACTCCAGGGATGACATCAAGCAAATCATCGCCAATATCGGTAAACAGAAAGATATTGAGAGTATGCGTATCTATAACAAGGCCGGCGAGATTAAATACTCTAACCGCGACACCGAAGTCGACCGGACCACCAATATTGAAGCAGAGGCCTGCGATGTCTGCCATCGAACGGACCCACCGTTAACCACCATCGCGCTGGATGATCGCATCCGCATTTTTAAGTCTCGCCAAGGCTATCGTCTGTTGGGGATCATTACCCCCATCGGCAATGATCCCGGGTGCAGCAGCGGCGCTTGCCACTTTCACCCCACAGGCCAAAAGATACTAGGTGCATTGGATGTAGTGGTCTCATTAGAAGCCATTGACAGTGCAACACGTTCGGCAGGCAAGCGGGTCATGGCCCTGACCGTTGTTGTTTGCGCGCTTACCTCGGCCATCATTATTGTTTTTATGTTGCGCTTCGTCAATCAACCCATCAAGGAACTCATCCAAGGCACCCGTAGAATAGCCAAAGGAGATTATCTCGAGCCGGTGAATCTTCAATGCAAAGATGAGATGGGGCATTTGGCCAAAGCCATCAACCAGATGAGCAGCGACATCAATAAACAACGCCTCGAACTGAACAAACAGCGGGATGAATATCAAAATCTCTTTGAACGGGTACCGTGCCTGATCACCGTTCAAGATCGCAACTACCGCATGCTCAATTATAACAAGGAATTTGCAGAGCGGTTTCGCCCCCGGCCGGGCGATTACTGCTATCATGCCTATAAGGGCCGCGATCAAAAATGCGACCCCTGCCCGGTAGAGAAAACCTACGCCGACGGCCAACCCCATTATGCCGAGGAGAGCGGTATCAATAAAGACGGCACCATGAACTATTGGATTGTCCGAACGTCGCCCATTTATGGTGAAAATGGTGAGATGGCGGCCTGCATGGAAATCTCCCACGACATTACCGAACACAGGAAGCTGGAAATAGAATTTGAAAAGTCCGAGAAGAAATACCGCGGCATTTTCAACAATATCCCCAACCCGGTCTTTGTGCTGAATCCGGGGACCCTGGCCATCTTGGATTGTAACCAAAGCGTAACAGCGGTTTACGACTATCCTGTGGAATCTTTGGTCGGCCAATCTTTTCTGACCCTTTTCGATGAAAAGGAGCGTGAGTATTACGCGGTCAAACTGGCCACGACTTCAGTTTTAAATCAGGCCCGGCACCGGGACCAAGCCGGGCACTCCCTTATCGTCAACATCCGCATCTCCCCCTCGGAATACTCTGGTAAAAAAGTCTTGCTGGTGACCACCAGTGACGTCACCAAACGCTTGCAAGCCGAGCAGCAGCTGATCCAAGCCAGCAAAATGGCCACCCTTGGGGAGATGTCCACGGGCGTGGCCCATGAGTTGAATCAGCCGCTTTCCGTCATAAAAACCACCTCGAGTTTTTTTCTGAGCAAATTAAAAAAAAATGAGCCCATCGATCAGGAGCTGCTGGCCAATATGCTGACCAAAGTGGACCGCAACGTAGACCGTGCCACCCGCATTATTCAACACATGCGCATGTTTGCCCGGAAAAGCGACACCGGATTTCAGAAAGTTCAAATCAATGATGTGTTGCAAAGCGCTTTTGAGATTTTCAGCCAACAGCTCAAAGTCAGGGGAATTGGTGTTCAATGGCAATTGACCAGGGATCTGCCTAAAATCGATGCCGACGCCCAACGCCTGGAACAAGTATTTATCAATCTCTTGCTCAATGCCCGAGATGCCATTGAAGAGAAATGGCAAAACCAGGGACATGGCAAAAGCCCCGATTTCATAGAGATCCATACTTACGAAAAAAATAAGCACGTTGTCTGCCGGATCTGCGATTCAGGTGTGGGTTTACCACCGGACAAGGCGGATAAAATTTTCGAGCCCTTTTTCACCACAAAGCAAGTGGGCAAAGGCACCGGGTTGGGACTTTCCATTAGCTACGGCATTGTCACGGAGTTTGGCGGTCAAATCGCCGTGGATACCCATGAATCCGGCGGCGCCTGCTTTACGCTGACATTTGCAGCCAAAGCGCCTAACTGAAAACCGGTGCCAAAGGAGAGGCGATGATTTCACATGTTTCGCATTCAGACACCGTTCTATTGGTGGATGACGAGCAGGATATTCGTGATGTGCTGCACATGGCTCTGTCGGACTATGGGTACCAGGTGATGATGGCGGAAAACGGTGAAGAGGCCTTGGCATTGTATTACCCCGCCCTGCCCCCGATTGTGATCACCGACATCAAGATGCCGGTGATGGACGGCATCGAACTGCTCAAACGCATTAAGCGGCATAATAGTGAAACGGAAGTCATCATGATCACCGGCCACGGCGACATGAACCTGGCCATTAAGAGCTTAAAACATCAAGCCACCGATTTCATCACCAAACCCATCAACGTGGATGCCTTGGAAATAACGCTGCAGCGTGTTCAAGAAAAAATTCTGATGCGCCAAAAGCTGCAGGAGTATACTACCCACCTGGAAACGCTGGTACGGGAAAAAACCGAGCTGCAGGATCATCTTTCTTCCTTGGGCTTGATGATCGGATCCATATCTCATGGCATCAAAGGTTTGCTCACCGGTCTGGACGGCGGCATGTACATCCTGGAGGGGGGGTTGCGTCAGCACAAACAAGAGCGCATCGATGAGGGTTGGCAGACAGTGAAGATGATGGTTGAGCGCATCCGCAAGATGGTCATGGACATCCTTTTCTATGCCAAGGAGCGAGATCTGCAATGGGAAAGCGTTGATGTCAGAAAATTTGGGGGTGAATTGGCACGCATGGTCGCATCCAAGCTCAAAAAACTTCCAATTCAATTAGAAACTGTATATGAACCGACAGCAGGCAGGTGCCGCATTGATCCCGGCTATATCAATGCCGCCCTTATGAGCATATTTGAAAATGCCATCGATGCTTGCCAGCGGGATACGACCAAAAAGCAACATCACATTACCTTCAAAGTTCGAAAAGACAAGGAACATATCGTTTTCAGCGTCACCGACGATGGTGTGGGAATGGATGACGAGACGCAAAGCAAACTCTTTACCGCGTTTTTCTCATCCAAAGGACGCAAAGGAACGGGGCTGGGGCTTTTCATTGCCAATAAAATAGTTGAGCAGCACGGTGGCGGCATTCAAGTCTCTTCATCCCCCGGGCGGGGCAGCAGATTCAGCGTGCGGGTACCGAAAGATAAGAAAGATTAAATGGACGCAAGGAGCATAAGTGCGGCAATGTGGCATGCTGAATATTTTTGATCCGGTGAAGATTACCCAGAAAAAAACTGATGCGTCATTTCACTGCCTTCAAGCGGCGGCCTTTCAGTCGCCACCTTTCAAATGCCGAGAGGTGATCGAGCATGTCTTTACATTCCATTCTCAACAAGGCCACTTGCCAAATACTGTTGGGTGCAATGCGATCGATAAAAATATAAAAAATGCTTCCCCGGCCCATGGGGTCCATGGTTTTAAGCAGGCCGGCCAGTTTTTCCACAGTGGGCATGTAGGCCCTGATATCCAATGGCTTGTCCACGATATCACCCACCAGTGATTTCAATTCACGATAAGTCTCCGGGTATCGGGAAACAGCGACCTGGGTGGCCAACAGGACCTCATCCCATCGCTTTTCCAGTTCCGCTACAGTCAGCTGTTTGTGCATGTTCGCTGCAATCCGCCATGACCCCCTGCGAATTGCCCCCGCAAAATGAACCCTAAAGTTTTCTCGATTTAGGGTTCGCGCAAAAATAAATTTACATTTTTAGGTGTTGAGGCGCCTTCCTGGTAAGGCGCCGAAGCGCAGGAATATCATGATATTTCTGCGCTTCGGCAACACCGTCTGGCAGGATGCATCGGCGCATAAAAATGTGAAGTTATTTTTGCGCGAGCCCTTAGCCTTACATTGCCGTTTCGGGATGAAAGACATTGACCGCTTTGAGATCTTCTCCTAAGTACTCCCGCTCATTGGGACCGAGAATCCCCAGGGACAGGCAAATCATGGTCCACAGGTGCACCACCGGGTATCCGCCCCCATAATGCTCGCTGAGTTCGTGGATCTGGGCGTGGCAATTGTGGCAACCGGCGATGCAGTAATCCGCGCCGGTGGCCTTGATTTGTTGATCTTTGATTCGGCCGTATTCAAGCCGCTGCGATTTAAACCCGGATTGCAAAAAACCACCGCCACCGCCGCAACAAAAATTATTGGAACGGTTGGGCTGCATGTCGATAAAGTTATCTTCGCCCACCACCGATTTGACGACAAAACGCAGGTCTTCGGCGATGGAATCACCATAGCTTTTACGCACAATTTGGCAAGGATCTTGAACCGTAAATTTTATTTGAAGATCTTTGTTCCAATCCGAATTGACCTTGAGTTTTCCGTCTCGAATCCATTGGGCATAGTATTCATAAATGTTTTTAACTTCAAAGTTATGCTCGAGATTGAATTTTTTCAGTCCGGCCCGGACTGAGAAGGTGACGTGCCCTCACTCGGTGTTGAGAAACGTTTTAACTTTTAATTTGTTGGCCTGGTTGATAGTGGCGCGGGTGACATGCTCCCAGGAAGCATCATCGGCCAAGAACATGCAGTAATTCTCGCCGGCCCACCCTTGGCTGCCATAGGTCCAGTCTGCTCCGGCCAAGTGCAGGATTTTCCATAAAGGCACCAGTTCATCCGGTTCCGTTACAGGCTCCCTCGAATTTTGATTCAGAAAAAATTCAGCACCGGCTTTGTCGATGGGTGCCTGCATGTCACCGAACTCCGGCTGGGACTCACAATACTCCTGCAAGACATCCTCCACCACAAACACAAAATCTTCGGGTGAGGTCCCCATGGCGCTTGTGCTCTCGTTTCTTAGGGCCATATCGCACGAACCCAAAATTCCTTTGGGTCGCTCCTGCCTGGGTCTCAATGCCCGGGCATTATACACCAACTGGGGGATATCGATTTCCATGGGGCAGACATAGATACAGCGCTGGCACATGGTGCACATCCAGGGCCAGTCCGATTTTTGGATCTCCTCGTCCATACCAAGGGCGGCCATACGTAAAAATTTTCGCGGGTCCATGCCGTCCAAACCCGTGGCGGGACATCCCGATGAGCAGGCCCCGCAGGTGAGACAAAGGTTTAAGTTGCCGCCCTTGGGCAGGAGCGCTTTAACCTGATGGATAAAGGTGGATTTTTTATGACTGTCCAACTTGATGGTGTGCTCGGCCATTGAGTTTCCTCCAAAACAGCATCGCTTTACCCCATTGCTGCAAAAGCCGCTTTTGCCATTTTTTTATGCAACTGTGGGGTTTGCCTGGGATTAATGGTAATCGTGAGTCCCTTTAACCACTTCGATACCGAATTTGCTTTCGAGCAGCTCAACCATCTCGTCGGTACCGGCGTATGGGCAACCCGGCTTGGCATTGGCCATACAAGAGCTTATATGGATTTTATCCGGAGTGATTTGAGACATTTTTACAGCCACACCCATATTAGGAACCACAGACCGCCCTGGGCATTCGCATTTGACAAAGGCCACAACTCGGACCGGTTCATTAAATTGCCCCTCCCCCATGGCAGCTGCTTTCAAACAGCGCCACTCTCCTGCACAACCGTACCCACTGTCCATATAGGCACCACAACCGATAATGGCGACCTTTTCCATGTTCACCTCCTGCGCGATTACGGATTAAAGTCTAGCCTAGGTCAGTATTTTCCTTTAAACTCGTCAAACAAGACATCAATCATTGCTTTCACTATCTCATTGCATTATCGCATTTTTGAGATGCATTGAGCATGCCATCAACGGTTCAGCTCAAACAACTTTTAGTATTTGTTTTTATTAAAATAACTCATAAAGCAACCTGAGCAACAAAGGTAAATGGTCGCATAATTGCAACCTGTCGCCAATGGAAAGTCGCAATTGTGCGACCCCTATTTCGGCAGTTCAAGGCCGAGGGTTTTTATTTTGCGAAACAGTGTGCTTTTATGGATGCCTAATTCGTGGGCGGTTGCCAGACGGTTGTAAAGGTTCCTTTTTAAAGCGGCCATTATGGTTTGGGCCTCAACTGTGCGGACGGCGCTTTTCATATTGTCCTGACAACTCACCGATGAAGCCTGTGCCACCACGCCACTGGGCATATGTGCGGGCTGAATGAAATCGGATGAGCATAGGACAAAAGCGTGCTCGATCATGTTTTCCAGTTCGCGAATATTCCCGGGGTAGTCATGGGTCATCAGGAAGGCCATCGCCTCGGAACTCACACCCGCTATGGCTTTGCCCTGCAAGCGATTGAGTCGATTAATGAAGCACTCCACCAACAGGGGAATATCTTCTTTACGCTGCCGTAGCGGCGGCACCTGGAGTTTGACGACATTGATGCGATAATACAGATCTTTACGAAAAACGCCCTGATCCATCAGCATTGCCAAATCCCTATTGGAGGCGGCAATCACCCGTACATCAACGCGCTCGGTTTGGGTAGCACCCAAAGGCTCGTAGGATTTGGTTTGCAGCACTCTGAGCAGGCGCACCTGAAGGGCAGGACTGATATCGCCGATTTCATCGAGAAAAAGAGTGCCGCCATGGGCCAGGGCGAAGCGTCCGGGTTTGTTTTTTTCTGCCCCGGTAAAGGCGCCCGCCTGATAGCCGAACAACTCCGATTCCAATAGCGTATCGGGCAGCGCACCGGCGTTAACGGCGACGAAAGGTCTTTCTTTTCGAGGACTGAGATTGTGGATGGCTTTGGCCAGCAATTCCTTGCCTGTTCCGGTCTCTCCCTGGATAAGAACCGTACTGGCGCTTTCAGCGACCTGGGGCAGCATATCAAAAATGTGACGCATGGCCATACTGCGGCTGACCATGTCGCCGACTTGAAAGCGCCCCTTTAGTTCTTCGCGCAAAGCTTCCACGATGCTCAAGTCGCGAAAAGTCTCCACACCGCCTATTACACTGCCATCGGCATCCTTTAAAATAGCTGTAGAGATGCTGATGGGAATGCGTGCTCCGGCGACGTTAATAATATAAGCCGGGCGGTTAATAATGGCACGATCGGTCCGCATCGTACGGCGCAAGGCGCAATCGGTCTCGCACATGTCGGCACGAAAAACATCACAACAGGGACGGCCAATGGCCTCATCCCTGGCGATACCGGTAATCTCTTCTGCAGCCCGGTTAAATGAAGTGATCCGCCATTGTTCATCAACGGTAAATACACCATCGGAAATGCTCTCTAAAATGAGAGCGGTCTGTTCATCGACAATGCAGCCATGGAAAGGCTTTATATTTTTGGAAGCCATGGGTCGGTGCGCCTCCAAGCATAAGAATCATCGTGCTTGATACGAATTAAGTCATCCCACTGATACCGGGAGCGCCTTGCAGGGCCGGTGCGCAACCAAGCACACCGGCCCCTTCAGGGGTGGCGGAGGTATATCAGATGGCCCCTGTTATTTGGCCAAGGCGCTCTGCCAAAATGCGCGCCTCGTTCGAATCCGGTTGTGGTGACAATTTCATTATAATACCCAAACCTTCAGTCGTTTCGTGAAATTGGTCTTCGCTCAATTCGCTTGCCCAGGCGACATTGATCATGGCATTGATGGACATCAACTGACGAATCAGATCCAATCCCGCCATATCCTGAATATCCTGATCGATAACCATGGCCAGCGGCTGCTTGCTGTGGGCCCGAGCAACGGCCTCAGCGCCTGATCCAACAGTATCTATTTCGACGCCGGCACTCTTTTTAAGAGCGTTTGTGAACCCCAGCCATGCCTCTGCTCGGGGCGACACCAAAACGATAGAAGGCATATAATTCTCCTGTTCCATTGTTTTCCAGAGGTTGTCCGCAGGCTAGCTGCCGGAATAACCGCTTTTACCGCAGCAGCTACCGGGTCCGGCGCAACCCTGGGCTTCGCCTGGGCGGCTGCCGCAGCATGCCGTGTCATTCATTCCCGGCATTTTCTGCCCCTCCCTGCCGGTCAGGCTGCTGCTGGGCGACATATATTTGGTTGCATGTTGACTGCCGCAGGCGGGACAATAAAAGGTCTCGTCGCTGCGCAGGACCAGTACCTCCCCGCTATAACCGCAATCAGAACATTTAATATCAAATATTGGCATGGTCCTCCTTTGTCCGACCGGCTGCTGGCAGGGGCCCCTCTTTTGCTTCGGCCAACTGGACACGGTAATAATCTGCAATGGCCTCCCCTAAAGTGTTGACGGCCAATCGCGCGCAATGCAGATGGTCATCCGGCAACTCTTCCAGCTCGCGGGCCACGTCTTCAGGTTGAATCTGTAAAGCTTTTTCGATCGTGCAGTTTTCAGCCAGCTCGCTCATGGCACTGGCACAAGCCAATGTATAGAGACATCCCTGGGGTTGGTATCGGACACCGACGATAACATTATTCTCGATTTCCAGGTCAACACGCAACTGGTCACCGCAACTGCCTACCGCTGTTGCCGAGGCACTCGCAGAGCTGCCGACACCCAAATTACGGGGTTTGCGGGCATGCCGCCAAAACCGGGCACTTGTCGAAATCACCGGTATCTCTTCTACGTCATGTCTGACGGGTTTAAATTCCATTTTTTCACATCAAAATCTTGCATGTCGATTCTTTTTAACACGTGCGGCAGCCGATACCGCCGGCACCGACGCTATTGCCCCCCGCCACCGCAGGTATGCTCCTGTTTAAATTCCGTCAGCCTACCTTCCAGCATGGCCTCCACCGCCTGGCCCACCGTCTGAGCCTCGCCGCCAAAGTAGACCTCGATCCCGACCTGGTTAAAGCCCATCAGCGGACGCAAGCCCATGCCCCCGGCAATGAGTTGGGTGACACCGTTATTGGCCAGATGTTGAACCGGTGCCATGCAGCCGCCTTGCTGGTGGGGCACATTGGGAATGACCTGGACATCATCGATCTTGCCGTCTTCCGCCTTGACCAGGGTGTAGAGATCGCAATGACCGAAGTGGGCGCCTAAAGGTGATTCCAGGCCTCCCGGATTGGTTGATGGAATAGCGATAATGTTACCCATAGCTCTAATTCTCCTTTGCTTATCTATATTTTATGGTTCCATTAAGTGTGAGCGGCGACTCGCTGCGCCATGCCCGGCAAAATGTTCAACCGTCACAACCGCTTAATGCCGCTCCCTAACCTAGTTAACGTATTGCCCTGGCCTCTGCACGTTGAGCGTCGAACGATGAAGTCCGCCTCTCATTTTTTGCATGCCATTGCGCTATAGCCAAAGCGAAAATATAGTCCCAACCCTGTTTGAGCTGTTGTACCAAATTCCCATCAGAGTATTCGGTCACCGTGGCGCCTTGCACCATGGCATGCACAAACAATGGATCGTGTGGCAGTTTGGCCACCACGCGATGGTCATGCTGATGGCAATAGGATTCAATGTCGCTGGTAATCCGGTCGTTCAAATCGCACTTATTGATGATCACGGCCGTCGGAATTTCGAAATGATGGCACAAGGATACGATCCGCTCCATGTCGTGAAGCCCGGAGGGTGTCGGCTCGGTGACAATGACCGCCAGATCCACTCCGGATACGGCGCTGATGACCGGGCAGCCGATTCCCGGCGGACCGTCGGATAGGATAAGAGGTTGTGCCTGGGCCTTGGCGATCTCTTTGGCCCTTTGTCTCAACAGCGCAACCAAACGGCCCGAGTTTTCTTCTCCGGGAAATAGCTGGGCATGCAGCATCGGTCCGAAGCGCGTATCGGAAGCATACCAGGTGCCGCAATGTTTGGATTTGAATTCAATGGCATGGGAAGGGCAGAATGTGACGCATACGTTACATCCTTCGCATTTGAGCGGATCGATGAACGGCGCAGGGGCACCCCTGGAAATGGCATCAAAACGGCACATCTGGCGGCAGGTGTCACACCCGTCACAAAGATCCGATTGAATGAAAGCCTCGTAACCGGAAAAAAAATCATGGGTCGTTTGAACTTTGGGCCGCAGCAACAGGTGCAGATCCGGTGCATCGACGTCCAGATCACAAATTGTGGAGCGGGCAGCCAAATGGGCAAATGCGGCCGTCAATGACGTTTTTCCGGTGCCCCCCTTACCGCTGATAAACAGTATTTCAGGCATACAGCACCTCTTGTGCAACGGTGTGGGCACTAATTATGGAATCGGCAAGATCAATAAAGATCGATTGGAGTTCAGATGATTCCTCTGCCACGATCCGCCCATTGGAATACGCCTTCGCGATGTCACTTGAAAATGGAATTTCCGCCCATATGGGAAGCGCTTTGGATCGGCAAAAATCGTACACGCTGCTTTCACCGAGGCCGGCGCGATTGATCACGATCCCCATTGGCTTGTCAAATGTCGAAAATGCGTCATGGGCCAATTGCAGGTCATAGAGCCCAAACGGAGTTGGCTCGGTCACCAGTACAATCACATCCGCATCCATCACGGCATTGACGGCCGGGCAACTCACCCCCGGCGGCGCATCGATGATCACATCCGAGTGCGACGTCCCAAGCATATTTTGCAGCCTGGCTTTGACCTGGCGCATCAACGGCGGACTCATAGCCTCTCCTACCCGCAAGCGCCCCATGAGAAAGTCGATGGATTCAACCTTGCCCCAAAGGATACGGCCCAATTCACGCTTGCCGGCAGTCAGAGCGTTTTCCGGGCATACCGCCAGGCATCCGCCGCATCCATGACACATTTCAGGACACACCAGCAGTACATTGCCCAACACGCTGATGGCCTTGAACTGGCAGAGCTCTGCACAGGCCCGGCAGTAGTTGCATTGGCTTTCATCGGCCACCGGCACTTCCATGTAGGCTATTTTATCACCCGCGATTTCGGGTCTTAAAAAAAGGTGCAGGTTGGGCTCCTCCACATCCAAATCGACGGCCACCAGGGGGCGTTGCCATACGGTCGCCAATGATGCCGAAACCGTGGTTTTACCGGTCCCCCCCTTACCGCTGGCAATGGCAACTTTCACCGGCCATGGCCCTGGCGGTTGGGTTGCTGGGCCCAGACAACATTACCGCTGTTAAAGGTATCAATGGCCTGGCGCACGGTCATATTTTCCAGGTTCTGACCGATTTTGATGCCGGCCGCGTGCAGGGCCCTGAACGCCTTGGGTCCCACATAGCCGGTTAATACAGCTTGAGCGCCGGTGCCTGATACAATCTCGGCGGCCTGGATACCGGCCCCCTGGGCCATGGACTGACTCGCACCATTGTCCACATAGTCAAATTCCAAGGTTTGCGGCGCCACGATGATAAAACCGGCGGCGCGTCCAAAGCGCGGATCAAGGATGTGATCCAAGGTCGGTCCTTCACTGGAAATGGCTATTTTCTGCATGGGGTTCTCCTTGCTTATTATGAGCTTATGCTCAATATAGAGCATGGAATTTTCCTGTCAATATTAATTTTGGGCATATATTCATATTATTGCATCATCCATCCACAACTGCCGATTCAGCAAGACGCATTAATGGCGCTTAAACTTCTCCTATATAGCCTTTATTCTTGTAATTATTCATTTTACAACCGATGTGCACATTAAGGCATGTTCATCAAATTCTATTGACAGGCTTGATTTCAGCTTATAGTTAAATCCGTCTGGGCCTCAAAAAACGATGGCTGCAAAGGGGAGCCCGCGAACGTATCTGGATGGGTGCTTAAATCGCCGCAAGTATGGCAAAAGGCGACAAATTTTGCTACACAGATGTTCGACGGGATGAAGGCACTCAAAACACCATCAGCTATGAGCGATAAAGGAGATCTTGCATGTCCGATTGGGAACCTAAAATTGTAAGCTTCTTGTGTAACTGGTGCAGCTACGGCGCCGCCGACCTGGCCGGTGTCAGCCGCATGGAATATCCGTCCAACATCCGCGTGGTGCGTATTCCCTGCACCGGACGTATGAGCCCCAAGTTTGCTTTGGCTGCATTGCGCGAAGGCGCCGACGCCGTATGGGTGCCCGGCTGACATCCC
>JBNKKB010000172.1:0-14237 GCA_050291605.1 Desulfobacteraceae bacterium
ATTGACCTGGCTGCTTTTGATCCTGATCTGAAAGGACGGCGCATCGTCGGCCGCTTTACCGGTAAAACCGTGGTGCCCTATCCAACACGCCGTCAGATTCGAAACAATAATAATTTTAATGTATTGGCAAAGCCCATCGCCTGGCTCAAAGATGAAATCGATCTGTTTGTTCTGCAGGTCCAAGGTTCGGGCAAGGTTCAATTGCCCGATGGCGAATTGCTCTCCATCCAATACAGCGGTTCCAATGGACGCCCCTATCGTAGTGTGGGCCGCTTGCTCATCGACAACGGTGCCATCCCGGCCCGTGAGATGTCCATGCAGGCCATTCGTACCTATTTGCAACGACACCCTGGACAATTGGCTAAGATTTTAGACCATAATCCACGGTATATTTTTTTTAGACGCGCCACCGGCGAAGGGCCTGTTGGCGCTTTAGGCCAGCCCCTGACGCCATACCGATCCTTGGCTGTGGACCAAAAGCTGTTTCCCTCAGCAGCGCTTGCGTTTATGGTTACCCAGCTTCCCCGGGTTGGCCCCCACGGAGATATCATCGAATGGGCTCCTTATGCAGGGTTTGCCTTGGCGCAAGATGCCGGCAGTGCCATCCAAGGGCCGGCAAGGGCCGATTTTTTTATGGGGACCGGTGTGCAGGCCGAAGTAGCGGCCAGCCACCTCAAATGCCCCGGTCAACTCTATTTTTTGGTGCTTAAACCTGAGGCCGCCGGGTTGTGATGCCCCCGCGCCCATTAGATCCCAAAAGCGTGTTGCAAGGCCAGGCGGGTTGACAGGTTTTTCCAAACACCGTAGAAGTGTGTTTTTACGGTAACAGGAGCAAGATATGTTCGGTATCGGAATGCCGGAGATGCTATTGATTCTGGCAGTGGCCCTGATCATCATCGGGCCGAAAAAACTGCCTGAGTTGGCCAAGACATTGGGTCGCGCTTTGGGTGATTTCAAGCGCGCCACCAACGACCTGAAAGATAGTATTGAAATCGAGACCGGCTTCGACGAGGTGCGCGACAATTTATCCGGGGCAAAAGATGATCTCAATGCCTCGGTCACACTGGCTGACGAGGCACCGGCTACTGAAGCTGCCCCAGGTGCATCGGAAGAGAAAAACGTAGCGCCTTTGGCCAAAGTGAAAGAGGCCTTTGATGCGCTAAATAGCAGTGATGATAAAGAAAAAAGCTCCATCCCGGACGACGACCCAAACAATTCGGGTCACCCGCCCAAGGATAAATCCACACCATGACCGACGCGGAAAAACAACCCTTTACCGCCCATCTGGAAGAGTTGCGCAAACGCTTGATTACTTGCTTTATCGCCGTGGGCATCGGTTTTGTCGCTTGCTACGCGTTTAAGGAGGACCTTTTTTATATCCTGGTGGCACCTTTAAAACAGGCCATGCAAGAAGGGGATACCCTGATTTATACCCATCTGCCCGAGGCTTTTTTCACCTTTCTTAAAACCGCCCTGATCGCAGGCATTATGCTGGCCTCGCCGGTAATCATCTATCAATTTTGGATGTTTATGGCCCCGGGGCTCTATGACCGTGAAAAAAGAATGTTGATGCCGATTCTATTTTTATCCACCATCTTTTTTACAGGCGGCGCCCTTTTCGGTTATTTTGTCGTCTTTCCCTTTGGGTTTGAATTTTTCCTGAGCTTTGCCACTGAAACCATACGTCCCATGCCTTCGATGAAGGAGTATTTAGGCTTTGCCGCCAAGCTGCTGTTGGCTTTCGGCGTTGTGTTTGAGTTGCCCCTGGTGATTACCTTTTTGGCGCGACTCGGCATCGTCAATGTCATGTTCCTGAAAAAATACCGCAAATACGCTGTTTTGCTATTTTTTTGCGGCGCGGCCATCTTGACGCCGCCGGATGTGATCACCCAGATCATGATGGCCCTGCCATTGATCTTGCTATATGAAATCAGTATCATCGGTGCTCGTATTTTCGGACGGGAAAAAGTCGATGAAAAGGAGAACGAAGGCGAAGCTGAACCCGGAACCAATGCCCACAAGGGCACCGCGCCCGAGACGGACCCGAAAGGGAGCGCCAAAGCGGAGACCGATGCCTAGCGGCTAATCCAAAAAGCGGGTGGCCGGCTGTAATTCTAATGTCTCGCCATATGCCGTAAACTTTTTTGGCCTCGTCATCGTCCTTTAAGCTGACCCAGGCGAATCAGGTGGCATTCGATGAATTTAGTTGCAATAAAATTGACATTAATTTTTGAAGTTGTTAAAACCCCTCTCAAATTTGGGTTTTGACAAGAGCATTCAAAGGAGGTGCACCATTGAAGATCAAACGGTCTCTGCGCATGGCCATTGCTATCACATTGGCGGCAAGTTTTTTTGTGGTGGCTGGATTGTACGCCGGCACAAAGGTTGAGGATGAATTCGTTATGAATTCACCCTACAAGCACAAAAAGTCATCCACGGTTTTCACCCATAAAAAACACAACACAGAATACAAGATCGGTTGTGGCGAATGTCACCACAACGATAAGGGCGAACCTCTCACCGACCTGAAAGAGGGCGATGACGTTCAAAAATGCTTTGAGTGTCATAAAAAGCCCGGTGAGCTCAAGGGTAAAAAAGCCAAAGGGCTATCCAAAGAGCAAAAGCGCGAGTACCATGCCAATGCCGTGCATGAAAATTGTATCGGTTGCCATCGTAAAACCAACAAAGAGAAAGGGACCAAGGACGCGCCGACCAAGTGTACGGCCTGCCATCCCAAAAAAAAGAAATAAGTCCGCTTAGCTATTAAATTAAATTTAAAGGGCTGGTTGCTTTGCGCAGCCGGCCCTTTTTTGTTGTAGATTTGTTGGATTCACCTGTCCATTTTTTTTTCAGGTCAAGTATCTTTTGGTGTACCATCACCGACTCGCCCGTCACGCTCCCGTTAATGTATTTTGATCAGTTGACAATGGGAAGCACTATTATTTTAATCAGTTGACCACCATATATTGGGTGTGCCAAACAGAGTGGCACTATATTTGCTCATACTTCAAACCGTGACAGTTCAATAACTGCCCGAAAATGGCAAACCATCCGAAAGGATGGGACGCAAAGCTGCTGGCCTAAATCTTCTATCGAAGACAGGGTAGCAGGGCTACCGAAGGCAAACGGTTGCACCTTTCGTGGACAAACCGGTTGTCTATCAAAAAAACCACGGAGGGTTACGACATGTCGGTCATCTTTCAACAACCGATCAAGCGCCAGCTTTTCCTGGCGACGATCATCCTATTCGTTTTTTTCGCTCAATCCATTATTGTTCACGCCGCACAAGTCACTCTGGCCTGGGATCCCAGTACACCTTCTCCCGACGGCTATCGCGTGTATCAGCGCGTTGAGGGACAACCATACGATTATCAATCTCCCGTATGGCCCGACCAGGGTGATGATCCCACTCAAACCAGTTGTACCATCAATGATCTGGACGATGGCACCTCCTATTACTTTATCGTGCGGGCATACGTGGGCAGCGATTCGAGCGGCGATTCCAATGAAGTCAATTATATCACGGAGCAAAGCGGGCCGACGGTCCATTCAATTACCACGCAAGCCGGTGCGCATGGATCTATTTCGCCCGCTTCAGCAACAGTAGATGACGGGGCGAGTCAACCCTTCTCTATAGCGCCTGGAGTGGGGTATCATATTGATGATGTCACGGTAGATGGTGCTTCGGTAGGCGCGGTAACCACCTATACGTTTAATCAAATCCACGAGGACCATCTCCTCGGCGCTTCATTTTCGATCAATACCTATCCAATGATGTCATTTGCCGAAGGCAACGGCACGATATCACCGTCGGGCAGTACCAGTATCTCCCATGGAGACCACCTGACCTATACCATCACGCCCGCCACCGGCTATGATGTGGTCGATGTTCGGGTGGACGGCCAGTCGCAGGGCGTGCTGGAAACTTATACATTCAGCAATATCGCAGCGCCGCACACCATTCGTGCGATTTTTGAGGCCCGTCACTATACCCTGACGGCAACAGCCGGTGCCCACGGCACCATTACGCCCCTTGGCCGGACCAACGTGGCATATGGCGGCAGCCGCACTTTTACCGTTACCCCGGACAGCGGTTATCGGATTGCCGATGTGGCTGTGGACGGCGTCTCTATCGGGGCGGTGACAGCATACACTTTTACCTCGGTCCACGCTGATCATACCATTGCTGCGAGTTTTACAGCCGATACCCATTCCATCGAAGCTTCATGCAGTACGGGCGGATCAATTTCACCCGCTTCAGCAACGGTGAACACCGGGGCGAGTCAAACTTTTACTATTGTTGCCGATACAGGGTGTCATATCCAGGAGGTTTTGGTTGACGGCGTATCTGTCGGAGTCGTTTCCTCCTATACATTTAGCCAAATCGATGACGACCATATCATCGGCGTTGTCTTTTCGCTGAACAGCTATGTTATTGAAGCCTTAACTGATGGTAACGGCACCATATCGCCATCGGGCAGCGTCAGCGTTTCCAATGGAGACAACCTGACCTATACGGTCACGCCCGCCAACGGTTATGATGTGGCCGATGTTCTCGTCGACGGCCAATCGGTAGGTGCGCTTGAAACTTATACCTTCAGCAATATCACGGCCCCGCACTTAATTCGTGCGATTTTTGTGTCCCGTCGTTATACCCTCACGGCAACGGCCGGTGCTCACGGAACCATTGCGCCCATTGGCCAGACCAGTGTAGCTTACGGCGACAGCCGTACGTATACCATTACGCCTGACAGTGGCTGTCAGATTGCCGATGTGGCTGTGGACGGTGTCTCCATCGGAAAGGCGACGTCATATACCTTTTCAGCCGTTGAGGCAGACCATACCATCGCCGCCAGTTTTACAAACCCCACCTATACCATTGCAGCTACGGCCGGTGAAGGCGGATCCATTACCCCTGCCGGTGTTATCGACGCGGCAGCCCAAAGCAGTTACACCTTCACGGTAGCAGTGGATGAAGGATACGAACTCAAGGACCTTATCGTTGATGGTCAGGCCTTGGGCCCGATCGATAGCTATACCTTTTCGCAAATAGATGCCGACCATACCATCGAGGCGCAGTTCAAACCCGAAAACCAACTGCCAGTGGCAGACGCAGGCCCGGATCAGACAGTGGCAGAACAAAACCCGGTTACCCTGAGCGGCCTCAATTCCCTAGACCTGGATGATGGGATAGCCACTTATGAATGGCATCAGGTCAATGGAACCACCGTTGAACTGAGTTCTTATACTGAAGAGCAGGTTGGGTTTACCGCACCGGATGTGGATGCCAACGGCGAGGCGCTTGAATTTGAGCTGACGGTCACCGATTTCAGCGGTGCGATGGCATCGGATCGATGCATCGTTAATGTGACCTGGACCAACGAACCCCCCATTGCCAAAACAGGCGACGACCAGAGTGTCGATGAAGCCGGTACTGTCCATCTGAGTGCCGCCGAATCGACAGATCCGGATGACGGTATTGCCGGATATCAATGGCGCCAGATACAAGGGCCGGAGGTGCTGCTGTCCGATACATCATCACCCACACCCTATTTTACGGCACCGGACGTCGGTCACCAGGGTGCGGCACTCATCTTTGAACTGACGGTAACAGACAGGGGCGGGTTGCGCGATACGGACAGTTGCAGGGTTACCGTGACATGGAACAATATGGAACCCGAGGCCGACGCCGGCCCCGATCAAGTCGTCAAAGCCGGCGATGAGGTGGTATTGGACGGCTCAAAATCCTATGATCCGGATGGGTTGGATTTGAACTATCAATGGCACCAGACTTTTGGCCAACCGGTCACGCTTTCGGATGCCACGGCGGTTCGTCCGATCTTCACAGTTCCTGAAGACCTTTTTGACGGCGCTAAGCTGACCTTTGAGTTGATCGTGAAAGACAGCGAAGGATTGGTTGGCGTGGATATCTGCCAAATCCAGGTTAAGGTCGGCGATACCACTGAAAAAGATACGACACCGCCGACGGTGACCATTAATGATCCCAATCGCCTGTGGGTCCTGACCTTCAAAAGTCAGATCGATATTTTCGGCAATGCTGATGATGATCAGCAATTGTCCAAGGTGCTGTGGAAAAACAGTCGCGGCGGCAGCGGCCGAGCCACGGGAACCACCCAGTGGGAAATAAAGGGCCTGCGTTTATATCGCGGCCTTAACACCATTACCATCACAGCTGTTGATACTGCCGGTAATACGCAATCCAAGCAAATCTTCTTTTATCGTCTAATGTGGCGGTTCCGGTAATTGAAAAACAGATCTTGTCGGCTGAAAACGAATCGCTAACCGCTGACGGCGGGGCAATAAAACAACGGCCAGGGCACTGCGTCCCTGGCCGTTGGGTTTCGATATGAATCAGCCCATAAAAAATCGAGGGTAAGCAGTCTGGCACCAGCTCGACTGTGGGGGACTGTTTTAAGAGCTGGACGTGAGGCTATCTTCACCCGTATAACCATATACGCGGGTCATGTGATGATCTGCTTAAAATGGTGCAACATTTTTTTTCCGGAAAGGATCAGGGTAACCAATAAAATCAAATACTGGAAACCGCAGATTACAGCATCTAGAACAAAGTATTGAAACTTGGTATGAGTAAAGAGAAGAAAAGGGGTCAAAGCCGCCGACAACCATAAACTGAAGAACCGGATTTTCATTTTTGCAGATTGTGCATCATTGCATGTGAGCGCGGCGATTTTTAAAAAATAGTAAATCAGGGCGATATCGGCGATGCTCCACAAAATCCCCTGGATTTTGGTGGTCAGCATATAAAGATCAAATGTGAAATTTTCAGCAGCCCACTGAACAAGTGCTTCCATGGTATATCACTCATTCCAATGTAGTTTCTGCAAATGTGGGGTTTATCTGTAAGGAGTGTATGAGCCGGTAGATTTTATATCCAAGCACCGCCACACCCCCGTCGAATATGATCCAGACCACACCGCAAATATTGAGGTAGAAATCGGAAATCCGGTCGAGCGCCAAAGCATCAATACCTGTGGGCCCAAGCAGTGAAAACGTATGGTATTCATAGAGTGTAAAAAACAGAACTATTGATCCAACCAAAACCAAGACGGCAAGATGCGGATAGATTCCCGATAGCCTTTTTACACGGCTTCCATGGTCATCGGCGCGACACGATCGCACGAGCATCAAATAGATTTGCCAGACATAGATCATGATGGCGCCTTCCAGCACTACCCATAAGGTACAGAAAAAATGCCACTGGGCGTTTCGATAAAAGTGCCGCTTAAGGCCGTAATGAAAGTCAAAGACCTGTCCGGCGATTTGTTCTCCGCTGAAAGCGATGGCTGAAAGGATCACAGCGCATAAGATAAAAGCACCGCCATACCGTTGCGTTTTAGGCGGATTTCCAAGGCCGGTGGATATTGCCCTGATTAAAAATAACAGAATCCAGACTTCGGCCAGCGCCCAAAACAGGGCCGTGCTATTGATAAACAAATCCAATGTCTGACATGTCGCTTCTTTAAGGTAAGTGTCCCACACATAACATTTGACATTTTACTCGTCAAGATTTGACCTTATGCGCTATTCCACGCCGCCATATGAATAGGATAGATTGATGTCTTTTAGAATTTCTCTTACCTTCTTTTCCTGATCCTTTTTAACCATAAGTCGCATTGGCAGCGCATTGAACAAGTAAGGGGCAACGAATTCCCCTTGGATGAAATAGGTTATGCCTTCGGCATCCAAGATCGATTTTAAAAAAACGCGATCCCCCGCATTGTGCGTTTCTAAAATCTTTACATATTCTATAAACTTGTTTTCCATAAGTTTTCTTGTTTATTACCATGGCTAAAAGGTTGAAAAGCAATGCTGCCACGGCCTATGCTGGCCCTTTTACCTCGCGTATTTATAAGGTTTGATTTTCTTGATTCTGCGGAATGAAAACAGGCTGACTATCAGAAAAATAATCAAAAAGCCGATAGCTGAAGTTATCAACAGTTGTGGGTCAAAATGCACCGGCAGGTTAGCGGAAACCATTCGTTCAATGCTGTTTTCTGCGGGTAAAAAATGAGGCCGGGCTGAGATGTCCCAAGGCAGCTCCATGCTGACAGACTGCCTGGCCAGCAGGAAAAGTCCGACTAAGCTTAAGCCGCTGCCCGCAAGAATGGCCACACTCATCGTAATGAGATTCTCACCAATAAATTGCTTTTTCAGATCAATGATGCGCCAGCCAATCATTCTTAAGACGGCAATTTCACCTTCCCGCGATTTCAAGTTGAAGGAGGTCAGCAGCCCAAAGGCAATAATCAGTATCGCCCCTAGAACAAGAAAAAGCAAACGACCTGCCGATGAGACAAGACCAAGCTGATTGGTGATTTCCTTGGTAAAAGTTTTTTCGCTGAATACCAGAAGTTTTTCATCATTCTCCTTGATCAGTATCTCCTTGTCACCCTGCCAATTGGGATTGCTGCGCAACAGGACCACATTACTGATATCCCCATCTCCAAGATGGTAGATTTTTTGAATTTGTGCTGAATCATGCACCATAGCCAGGGCATCTGCCTGGGCCATGTAAATATCGGCCGGGATAATATTGCCGCTGACATTGGGTTGCAGTATGCCGGTGATAGAAAATATTTTTTCACCCAGAACCACAGTCTTGCCGACTCCTAAATCATGCTTTGTGTTGAAGCCGGCGGTGATAACAATTCTACCTTGGCCCAGATCAAAACGCCCTTGGGCGATATTTTTTCTAAGAAGAGTTGTCAGGATACCTTTTCCCGGATCGATACCCAGAACAGCCTTAAAATAAAGTTCATCAAAATACCAGAAATATAGGCATCGATCAGCTTGTTCTACAAAAGGCAGCCCTGCCAGGGCGTCAAACTGGTCCTGGGAAATGGGGGCGTTTGAATGGGGAAAGATTGCGCCAACCATCTGGTCCGGGATCTCGCCTGTCTTTTGAACGATGGACTGGACGCCGATGTTTTGCAGGGGGATCCGGGCAATTTCAGGAATTGAATGGTGTAAAGTGGCGGCAATAACTACCATGCCGAAATAAACCGACAGACTGAGGCATAAAATGGCGCATTTTATCTTATTGGCCTGCAGAAAAGAGAGGAAATATGGGATCATCATAATTGAAAACCCTGCTCTAACAAAGGCGCAATTTTCAGTTGGGGCAACAGGCCCCAATAGGTAAACGCCGCTAAGATGGCGGCAAATAATATGGCGCCAACCAACACAAAGCCAAGATCCCATGCCAACCAGCGTCGCCGATCGGATTTTGGCCATCCCAGGATGTTGAAGATATCTATCTGGCCTGAAAATTCCAGGCGATAAATTTTCAAAGTCCAGACCAGAAGCAGCAAGGCAAGGGGAACAACAGCCAGCACCATTAAATGGCCACCTCGGTAAATCATCCGGTTAAAAGCGGACAGGTTTTTATAGAGGCTGTCCTTGCTGATAAGGGAAAACCCGGGGAAAGCCTGGTTTATGGCTTGGCGCACCTGTTCAATATCTGCCGATGAAGCGAGCGATATAAAAACCTGGTTGATCACTTTTTCGCTCTGCCCGGCAAGGGCAAGTGCTGTTTCGTATGGCACGAAAGCGGCGGCGTTACTGAGGTTGCTTTGTTCTTTAAAATCCACCACACCGACGATCTTCAGGTCGGCATCCGCCAGTTTAAAAAAGGCCTCGGGTTTGTAGCCAAACAGTTTGGCAAAATGGCGTTCCAGCAGAACCTCTTTAGCGCTGCTGTGCGTGAAAAAACGACTTTTCCCGGTTAAAAGCCCCTCCACTTTTCGGAAACCGACCATGGGATCGGAAGGATCCAGACCCACCACGGTCAAGGTATTGCGTGGATCAAATTGCCAGAGAACCAAGGCCGCAGAAAAATTTTTAATACCGGGAACAGCTGCCAACCGACGTCTGGCTGATGTGTTGTTAAAGCTGTGCAGGTTGAAGGGTTCCACCAACCCTTGGGTTCTCACTTCTGCCGCCGCTTTGTCGCCCTGGTCATGCTGGAGGATCAATTCGGTATTGAGTGCGTTCAACGGCTTTTCAGCCAAAGTGCGGATATGGGAGACCAGCAAAATTGAGACCGTGGGGATCAGAAAAATCAGACCGCAAATTAAAACGACCGGCACGATCTTCCTGGCGTAATAGCTTTGATTGGAAAAGACCATGGCGGCAAGGCCCATCATTTAGCCCCGCTGATTTTTTGCAGGATCACCCTCAGGTCGTCGTAATCCCATTCTCCGGCGAACGTTGGAACAAAAGCATTCCCCCGGGTAAAATTGCGCAGACTGATTTTTTTACCTTTAACCGTGAAAGTGTTTTGCCCGTTGATAAAAATTGCCACAGGTATATGCCCGGTGAGGTAATATTTTTTTAAAAGTGTTTTGGCCGCCGGATCATTAAAGTTGTACTTTTTAATGACCATATTTTCAAATTCAGCTGCAACTTTTTCCACTTCACTGACTACCTCCAGAGCCGGACGATGGGGCAAGAAAAAAATTTCGATAATTGTCGTATTTCCCGCCATGGCTTGGCCGGCATGAAAAAACAGGGCAAAGACAAAAAAGCATGCAAGCCCGTTGGCCATCAGCCTTCCCTGTGGGTGTTTTGGTAATATCCTCATGGTATCAGTCCTCCATCTTGCATAAGATATGTTTTCTGGGTCTGGGTGGCAACGTCCTGGTCGTGGGTAATAATCAAAAACGAGGTGGCCGATGTTTTATGCAACGTTTTGAAAAGGGCGATGATCTCCTCCGCAGTGGCAGAATCCAGGTTGCCGGTGGGTTCATCTGCCAGGACCAGCGCCGGCCGGTTGACCAGACTTCTGGCAATAGCCACCCGCTGTTTCTCTCCACCGCTTAAATTGACTGTTTTTTCGGTGAGTTTTGACGCAAGTCCCACCTGGCTTGCAAGTTCATGGATCCGCTCTTCCTTTTCAGCCGGCGGAATGTCCCTGCGAGGATAGATGCCCATTAGGATATTGTCATGCGCGGTCAGGGAGGGAATAAGCTTGAAATCCTGAAAGATGAAACCGATATAGTGGAGACGGAAGGCGGCCAGGCTTTCCTCATCGAGATTGCTGATGATACGGTCCTGAAAAATGACCTGGCCGGAATCAGGGCGCACCAACCCGGCCATGACGGCCAGCAGGGTGCTTTTTCCGGCCCCGGATTTTCCCATGATGCTGACCATCTCACGCCCCTGTACCTCAAGATTGATATTGGACAGAACCCGTTGCTCTTTATAGGATTTAGTAATGTTTTGTAATGTTAGCACAATACCTGATACCTGTTATGTAATTGTTTACTTTAATAGCATTACATTTCTTCTTTTGCCTGCCATTTTAAGAAATTTGAATCCATTTTTTTCAAAAGTGACTGGCAGAATATCCAAATTCATTTTCATGTGTCGTGACCTAACGGCGGAGTTTCACTTGGCGGTGCGCCAGCATCGGTCAAGGGCCACCCACCAAGGTTCGCCATAATCGTCTCCGGACGTTCTTCACAAATAGCGGAATCATTAGTCATTCATCCATTGCGTTATGAATGCAACCGCATTCGCTATGCCGTTTTCCTTGCGGAGACGGCGGCCGAGTACCGCAGCGTTTTCACGCATCGTCGTGTCATTCATGACGGTTTCAATAGCGTGACAGATCGATTCAACGGTCAGTCTCTTCTGTGGGATGGGAGACGGCCCAACTTTGAGGCGCTCGACGTGTCGCCCCCAGAAGGGTTGGTCTCCAAAGAACGGACATATAATACTCGGTTTCCCTGCAAGAAGTCCGGCGGCGGTGGTGCCGCATCCACCATGGTGCACGACGGCATTAACCTGCGGCAAGAGCCAACTATGAGGTGCGGCTTCGATGAACATGACGGATTCTGATGGTGCTGAATCGCTCGGGTCAAGGCCACCCCAACCCCGGGCAAGTATCGCACGCACACCGGTGCGCCGGACTGCTTCCAAGATGATCTGCGTGACCCGCTTTGGATCACGTCCGAAGATGCTTCCAAACCCGAAGTACACCGGCGGTTCGCCCTTTGACAGGAATTCAATCAAAGATTGTGGAGGATTCCAGTCCCCAGTCTGGTTGAGAAACCAGTACCCCGTCACAATTGCAGTCTCGGGCCAATCTTCCGGTCGAGGAATTATGTGACGGCTGAATCCATGCAGCGCCGGGATCGGGCGGCCATCCGGTAGCCGCATCCTGAGTCCGGGGCTGCGCGGGTCCAGCCCGTTCTGTATGCGCCACTTCTTGACGCTCTTGCTCATCATCAACAATATCCTTCGGATGAGTCCATAGGTCAGCCAACGATACCCAGGACCGAGGGGAAGCTCGGGGAACCCCATCGCCGGGAATCGGGTTGTCGGCACATACATTGGGAGCCAGAAGGCCAGCATGCACGGCACCCCGAGTTTTTCGGCGAAATCCGGCGCACCGAGCGCCTTGGGGTGATACAGAATCAGGTCTGGAGCTGACGCCCTGCTTGCCGCCCAGACATCTGCCATCTGTCGCTCCTGGAGATGGCCAAGCTTCGAGATCATGGGCGCCAGCGTTGCTATGGTTTTCCATAAGCTCCCCGCATTTCCGAGGATGATCTTCCCCTCCGGAGTGTGCATGAAATCAATGAAATCGTTGTTAACGTAAGCATAGCCGAGACCGAATTTCCGAACGAAGGGCTCGAAGTGCGCACAGGTACAAATGGTAACGTCATGACCGGACGCCATTAGTGCACGGCCCAATGCAACATAGGGTTGAACATCACCTCGAGTACCAATTGTCAAAATCAGGATCTTCATGCCGATGCTTCTCTGGTGATCGGCGGGGCTCTGCAGAATCTCTATTGAATCAAACTAAATCCTTCATCAAGCCAGCCGGTAACACCGCCGATCATTTTTTTTACATGCCTCCCAAGCTTGGCAATGCGAATTGCTGCCTTTTCAGTACCGTTACAATGTGGACCTGCACAATAAACCACAAACAGCGTGTCCAGTGGATATGCTTTGAGGGTATCTTCATTAATACGTGCATGAGGTAGACTCACCGCACCTTCTATATGGCCTCTTGCAAAAAGCTCCTCTCCACGGACATCAAGCAAAACAAAATCCATGCGATTGTGGGTCATAGCATGATGAACATCCCAACAGTCGGTTTCGAATTCAAGCAAACTTTCAAAATGCTTTAACGCTCTCGCCGGATCTGCAGCTGGGGGTCTACTGACCGCTGAACTCATAATGCCTCCATAAATTGAAAAGTTGCATCGTTTTCCCGGACCGCTGTCTACGCGGTTAATGTTAGGCTTCTTTAATTGCCGTTTCTCTGTTCTGATGAAGATACATGCCAACAGTTGGCACGAACAACAGCCAGAAGCCTGACTTAGGCATGATGAAGCATCCAAGCAAAGTGATGACCAAAAAACTCCATTTCAGAAACAACGGCAGGGTGAGCTGCCTTTGCTCAACCCAGTGAATGAGTCCACCCATAATCAGCAGTGCGAACCCCGTAAAGAGAAACCAAAACGCGGCTTCTCTATCGGGTTGACCATCAACGGAGTTTAAAAGCAATTCTTTGCCCAGTTCCACGAGAATGTCTCGAAAAGCAATGAAGCCGAAAACCGAGTGAACCATGCCAATAACGATGACACTTCTGCCAATCCAAACCTTCATGATTTTACCTCAATTAAGGGTTAAAGGCATCAATTGTCAGCCAACATCCTCGCAAAAAAAGCAACTTGCAAATGTGAGAATATGAATGTTCGCTTCCTGTTAATTTCATCGATTGGACTAAATCAATAAAAATAACCACACATCACATTGCCCTTACCCGCGGAAAGGGTCAACCCGTAACGCCGCTATGCCTATAACAGCCATTGTATCCAACGGTGCCGATCTAACTGTCCTTCATGTCTGCCATGAACCGGCTCAAGGCTTGAACATAGGATTTGGCTGAAGCCGTTATCGTATCTTCGTCCACTGCTCTGCCGACCCAAACCGCTTCAGAAAGGTTATAATCGATATCTATGCCATTTGCACTCAGAACGACCAATGCTTCAGCTTCGGAGGAATGGGTTCTTCCGCGGTTGCTCGGCTCATATACAACAAGCTTGGGTTTTTGCTCTCCAAGCCCGATGACATCATCGATTGCACTAAATACAGCGTTGATCGGGCCGTTCTTGCCCATGAACGATTCCCCGGTAAGTTTTCGACCGTCAACAATCAGTTCAACCTGAGCCTGTCGG
>JBNKKB010000173.1:0-2042 GCA_050291605.1 Desulfobacteraceae bacterium
AACATACAGCGATCAATAATTAATTTGAGAAAAGTCGGACCTTCATAAAAAACAAAGGGTGACGGTACACAGCTTTATTCTTTATTCACTAAAGGGCGAAATTATCCGCATGTAAATAGATGTCAGAACAAGCCTAACGGCGGCGTTGTCAAACCTACGTATAGCTCCAACATAGTCCCAGAGAACCCCTGCTACAGATGCTCTTCAACCCGGATATTGCATCTGAGAAAATAGTTGACCAAAAAAGTTGCACCCTTTAATAATGATTCTGGGATCTTAACCGTGGCCCATCCACGAGAAAGGAATCATCAAAAGGGTGCGAAAACAAAATAGCAAGAAAGGCCGTCCGCGTAAAGTCATTCGCCAGGGAAAAGCCAAACTTTCTTTCACCGGCAAAAACGTTACTTCCCATGCAGGCATGGCTCTTGTTTCCCGCGCTTTCGATTATTTCCATTTACCTGAGGATCTGAAAAACCTTACATCCGGGTTGGATACCGGCAAACATCATCAAATGAGCAAGCTTTTGGAACAATTGATTGCCCTGCGCATGATCGGTGGTGAAGCGATCAGCGATACCAAGCTGCTAAACGATCCTGCTTTAGGCGCTTTCTTTAGATGGGATAAAATTGCGCACCCGTCTACATTTGGTCGCCGGTTGGGGAAAATGCGCTGGATTCATAATTTGGGCCTTGAACGTATGGTCACCGGCTTGAGTAAGACGGTGGCAAAGACTGGCCAGCGTTTAATAGCGATCGATTCCACAGTTACCAGCGTATTTGGTGAACAGATCCAGGGTGCTGAACGCGGTTAAAATCCCCACAAACCCGGACGTGATTCGTATCATCCGATTTTGGCGGTGGATGTCGGTACGCGTTCCGTCGTGGATGGCTACCTGCGACCCGGATCATGCGCTTCCGGTCATGGCCTGGATGGTTTTGTGCGCAAACTAATGACGGAGAGCGACCATCCGGCGAATCAGACGGTTTTCCGTCTGGACAAGGGCCTGACCAGCGGTACCGTGCTGGACACCATTGAGGAATTCAAAGCCGGTTATGTGGCCAAGGTAAAACTGTCCTCCAATGTGGTCGGTCAGATCTCAAAGATCAAGAAATGGCGCCCTATCGGCAATGGCCATTTTGCCGCCAACATGTACTGTCAGTTGGATGGATGGGAACATCCCCGCCGCATGGCTGTGATTGAGAGAAACCTGTCGGCGAAAGAGCCGGTTCAGCTCCCTCTGTTTGAGATGATGGAAGGTCGTTATGAAGTTGTGGTGACCAACCTTCATCTCAACGCCGAGAACATTTGGCGGCTTTACAACCGCGGCACCGTGGTAGAGCAGGTCATTGACGAACTTAAAAACGATTTTGCCGCCACGGGGATTCGCACCAATCATTTCTGGGCCAATGATGCACTGTTTCTGACGGGATTGATCGCCTATAACCTGCTCAATTGCATCCGCCGTCTGACGCTGCCAAAACCACTTAAGACAGCACGTATCAAAAGGATCGGCTTTCTGCTTCTTAATTTGCCGGCCAATGTGGTTCGGCGCAGCCGACAGTTATGGATCAAGATCAAATGGGATCATCCCATGCGATTGATATTTTACCAGGCAATGGCCGCATCACAGTAACAAAATCGGCTACCGTAGTTTCTAAAACTGATGGTGAAGTGCGTTAAAATTTTGTGAAACGATGTCGTTTTCGATCCAAAACAGCAAGTATTTATCGATCAGAAAATATTAAAACATCCGCGACAACAATGGAAAGCGTGGAATAACCGAAAATGGCACTTTTTACTGAGTTTTAAAACTCAGATGCAATATCTGGGTTGATTTTTCCTTCAGGAATATTTGAAAAAGTCGAAATGTTGCCTTCTTGATTAATAGAACCTACTACTAAAAAATTTTCAGCAATTATATCCGATGGGAAATCTATTATGCTAAAATTGTTACCATTATATGAATAACTATAACAATTGCCTGCTGCAGCAATGAAAAGTACATCTGGATGGCCGTGAATCAAGTTCTCAAAGTTTTTTTT
>JBNKKB010000174.1:0-53164 GCA_050291605.1 Desulfobacteraceae bacterium
GTAGTAACACTACTGCGAATCTTCGGCAACGCAGGATTTAAAGTCCTCCAATAAATGAATCGGCAGCCGGAGGGCCTTAAAGCCAAGGCGTCCGGAGATGAAGCCGTAGTAGCACTACTGCGAATCTTCGGCAACGCAGGATTTAAAGTCCTCCAATAAATGAATCGGCAGCCGGAGGGCCTTAAAGCCAAAGGGTCCGGAGATGAAGCCGTAGTAACACTACTGCGAATCTTCGGCAACGCAGGATTTAAGGCCCTCCGGCTGCCGATACTATTGGATGATGACTTCTAGCAATACATCCCCCCGTTTGCCATCGCGATTCGCACGACCCTGGCCTTTCAACCGCAAAAGTTTCCCGGCCTCGATACCCGGTGGGACATTGACACGATAAACCCGGCGGTGCAAACCATGGGGGACGGTGACCACCTTGCGTGTGCCCACCAGTGCTTCATACGGTGTTACAAAAATACCGGCATAGAGGTCGTTGCTGCCACCGGGCGGCCGGGGTTTGAGGACCTGAAAGCGGTGGCTCTTTTTGCGTGTGGTGGCTTTGCGCAGTGCTGGCGTCGCCCCGGTTGACGGCAGTCGGTCTAACGCTTTGATAAGCAGCATACCCCCCACAAATCCGCCGACATGGGCCCACCATGCTATGCCGCCGGCGGTGCCATAGCTGGCTCCGGCGTTGAACAGTTGGAGCAAAAACCAGATGCCCAGAAAAACAAAAGCCGGAATCTCGACAAACCAGGGGATGATAATAATGGGGATCAGGGTGAGGATTTTTGAAGTGGGGTGTAATAAAAAGTAGGCGCCCATAACGCCGGCCACGGCGCCGCTGGCACCGATGGTTGGCGCCGTCGATTGGGCATTGAGTGCCAGATGCGTTAAACCGGAAAGGATGCCGCAAAGGATGTAAAACAGGATATAGCGCAGCGGTCCGAGTCGGTCTTCAATATTATCGCCAAAAATGTAAAGGGTCCACATATTACCCAGCAGATGTAAAAACCCGCCGTGCAAAAACATAAAAGTGACGAAGGTCAGACTCTTGGGCACTATGGAAAGGGTGGAATCCCATCCCGGCAGGGTAAAGCGGGCCGGTACCAGTCCATAGTTAAAAATCAAGCGTTGCAGTTCAGTACCGGAACCGTGCAGCAGCTGCAATAAAAAGACCGCCACATTGATGCCGATCAAGACGTTGTTGACAACGGGGACATGCTGGGTCGGTGTGGTGTCGCGGATAGGGATCATAGAGATTTATGCCCTCTGGGCAATATTCGCATGCTTAGATCCACCGCCTTTGCCGAATGGGTCAGTGCGCCGGACGATATCAGGTCAACACCGGTGGCGGCCAGATCGGCCAATTGCGGCAGGGTCACTCCGCCCGACACCTCCAGCTTGGCGCGTTTGTTGACCAACGCCACTGCAGATTTGATCTGATCCAAATCCATGTTGTCCAACATGATAATGTGGGCGCCTGCATCCAGCGCTTCTTGTACTTCCGCCAAATTGGTGGTCTCCACCTCAATGGTCATGGCGGAATCGATCTGCGATTTAATGTGCTTTACCGCTTGGGTGATGCTGCCACTGGCGGCAATATGATTGTCTTTGATCAGCACGGCATCGTACAACCCCATCCGGTGGTTGGTGCCGCCGCCGATGCGTACGGCATACTTTTCCAGCGCACGCCAGCCGGGGGTGGTTTTGCGGGTGTCCAACAGCTGAACCTGTTGGCCCATGACGGCATTGACGTAAGTATGCACATGGGTGGCAATGCCCGACAGGCGCTGCAGAAAATTGAGTGCGATGCGCTCCGCGCTGAGCAAAGCCGCCAATTTGCCTTTGAGGGAAACAACGGTCTGGCCTGGGGTCATGGCGTCCCCATCCTTAACGGCGGCGTTAAAGCCTACTGTGGGATCAAGACGTTCAAATACCCGCCGGGCCACGGCCAGACCGGCAATGATCAGTGCTTGTTTGGCGACAATGGCCCCGTGACCCTGCGTATCTGCGGCCACCAAGTGACGGGTGGTAATATCGCCCCTGCCGATATCCTCTTCGATGGCCAGGTCGATCAATCGGTCGATGCTGTGGGTGATTTCCATTACGACTTGCTTTCTAAATCATCAAACGATTGAACTTTTTGTAGGGTCGCCGCAAGCTTATCCTGCTTTTCAGAAAGTCTCGATCTCTTCTGTTTCACTTCATCCACCACCTCAGCCGGGGCTTTGGCAAGAAAACCTGCGTTGCCCAATTTTTTCTCGATGCCCGCCAGTTCCTTGGCCAGTTTGCCAATCTCTTTTTCCAACCGTTGGCTCTCCCGGGCAAAATCGACCACCCCTTGTAGCTCAACTAAAATGGCGGCGTCACCCACGACTGCTGTGGCAGTGGTGGCAGAGCGGTTTTCATCGGCTTGGACCTGTAAGGATTCAAGGCGTGCCAGATGAACAACCAGATCGGAATTGACTTCGATGGTATGGCGACGATCCGCGTTAGGGGAAGCCACAGCCGCTGCCAGCCTGGTCGATGGGGCAATGTTCATTTCGCCGCGAATATTGCGAATGCCGGTGATCACTTCCATCACAAAGGCCATTTCGGTTTCGGCCAAAGCCAGTTGATCCGGTTGGGTCACATAGTTGTGGGGTTCGGGATAGCGGGCCTGCATAATCGAACCCTCGCTGCCGGGCAATTTATGCCAAATCTCTTCGGTGACAAAGGGGGCAAAAGGGTGCAGCAGCACCAGGATATCCCGCAACACAGTCCAGAGTACCTGCTTGGCCGTGGTTTGGGCTGCGCCGCCATTTTCGTCGTAGAGGGCCGGTTTAACAGCTTCTACATACCAGTCGCAGAATTCGTGCCATACAAATTGGTAAGCCGCACCGGCGGCATCGTTGAATTTATAGGTCTCCAGCGCCTGGGAGACCTCTTGCGAGACCCGGGTCAAGCGTGCCAGGATCCAGCGATCGGCCAGCGAGAGGTGGGCCGCATCTATGCCGTCGGGGCGGTCATCCAGGTGCATAAGGGCAAAGCGGGCCGCATTCCACAATTTGTTGATAAAATGGCGATACCCTTCGACGCGTTGCTCTGACATCTTGATGTCGCGACCTTGGGCCGCAAATGCGGCCAGGGTGTAGCGGAAGGCGTCTGTGCCGTATTTTTCAATGATCACCAGCGGATCGATAACGTTGCCGGTAGACTTGCTCATCTTTTTGCCGGCTTCGTCGCGGACCAAGGCGTGCACATAGACATCCTTAAACGGTACCTTCCCCATAAAATGGATACCCATCATCATCATGCGGGCCACCCAAAAAAAGAGGATGTCAAAGGCGGTCACCAGCACCGAGGTGGGGTAAAAGGTTTGGAGCAATGGGGTCTGCTGGGGCCAGCCCATGGTGGAAAAGGGCCACAGGGCCGAGCTGAACCAGGTGTCCAGCACATCGCTCTCCTGGACCAGGGTCTCATGGCCGCAGTCGGTGCATTTGGCAGGGGCCTGCATGGCGACCATCAGCGCGTTGCACGCTTGACAGGTCCAGGCTGGAATTTGGTGTCCCCACCAAATTTGGCGCGAGATACACCAATCCTTGATGTTTTCCATCCACTCAAAATAGGTTTTTGCCCAGGTTTCAGGGATGATGCGGGTTTTTCCACTTTTTACGGCTTTTATGGCCGGTTGGGCAAGTACCTTGGCTTTAACAAACCATTGACGCGACAGGTTGGGCTCCACAACACTGTGGCAGCGGTAGCAATGGCCCACCGCGTGTTGGTGGGGATCCATGGTGACCAACAATCCTATCTTTTCCAGATCCGCCACCACGGCTTTGCGGCATTCAAAGCGATCCAGGCCTGCATAACGACCCGCTTGTTCTGTCATCGTGCCGTCATCGCCAATCACTTTAATACCGTCCAGATGGTGGCGCTGGCTGATTTCAAAGTCATTGGGATCATGGGCCGGGGTGACCTTAAGTGCGCCGGTACCAAATGCCGTATCCACATAATCATCGCGAATGATCGGTATTTTGCGTTCCATTAAAGGTAGCGTGACGGCCTCACTGGATAGCTTGTGGTAACGTTCATCATCCGGGTGTACGGCCACTGCCGTATCGCCCAGCATGGTCTCGGGACGGGTGGTGGCCACCGTAACGCTGTCGCTGCCGTCCGCCAACGGGTAGCGGATATGATAGAGGTGACCATCGAGCTCTTCATGCTCGACTTCCAGATCGCTCAGTGCGGTCTGGCAGCGCGGGCACCAGTTGGTGATGTACAGGCCACGATAGATGAGCCCCTCCTCGTAGAGCTGGACAAATACGGTTCGCACCGCTTCCGAGAGGCCCTCATCCATGGTGAAGCGTTCCCGTTCCCAATCGCATGAAGCGCCTAAATGTTTGAGTTGATTGATAATGGCGCTACCGTATTCTTGACGCCACTTCCAGACCTCCTCAATAAATTGGTCGCGTCCCAACCCATGCCGGTCGCGGCCTTGGGCGGCCAAATGGCGTTCGACCACATTTTGGGTGGCGATGCCTGCATGGTCGGTACCGGGCATCCAGAGCACATTACATCCTTTGAGCCGCTTGTAGCGACATAAAATATCCTGCATGGTGTTGTTGAGGGCATGCCCCATATGCAGCACCCCGGTGACATTGGGCGGGGGGATGACAATGGAAAAGGGCTCCTGGTCACTGCTGTCGGCTGCTGAAAACAAGCCTTGTTTTTCCCAAATGGCATACCAGTGCCGTTCCACCGTTTTAGGATCATATCCCTTGTTCAAAAGATCTTTAGGCATCTATATCCACTCCTTTATCTGTCCGCGCTGCAGGTCAAATGAGGCAGTCGGCGCAACAATTTCAGGCGTCATTTGGCAACAGTAAAATTTTATGGGGATTAAGGGATAATTTGGTTGAAAAATCAAGTGATAATTGGTCTGGGATGGCTATTGATACCTACAATGGCATGATGGCGGCACCCGTCAATACCCGGAAAACCAGAAAAAGGGCCTGATGAAAACGATTAATGGGCGCCCATTCCAAACATCAAACATCCCGTGCATACCGCACCCGGACAGGAAGCTGCTGTCGGCCGATTATTCCGGGGTGTCCTTGTTGCCGGCAATGGCGCGCTTCAGCTCTTCAAATTGCTGTCCCACAGCTTTTTCAACGGCCGATGAAACAAGCTGCTCAATGGTTCCAGCGTATTTATTTTGAAACAGCCGCTCCATGGCCTCTTCGAGTTCTTTTTCGGTCAAAAGGTCGTTCTCCTCGGTTGATTCTGCTTCCATCTCCAACCCCAAATTGATGGCTGTTTCATCGTCATCTAATTGGGGCAGTTCATCTGCCGGATGATCTTGGTCATCGTCTGCATCTTTTTCATGGCCCAACACGTCGGACAGTTGAATCAACTCTTCGTTTTCCTCAGGCTGTGCTATTGCTTGCTGTTCTTTATTTTCAATAATATCGATTAGCTCAATAAGCTCTTCCGCTTCCTGGGTTGGGGGGGGCGCCTGATCAGCATCCTCCGGGGCTCCCAGTTCAGCGGGTTCGACAATATCGCTCAACTCAAGGACCTCTTCTTCCGGCTCGGCATCATCAGCTTTCAGCGTTGCCGGATCAACAATCTCGGATAGGTCGATGACCTCCTCATCGGCCTGGCGGGGCACGCCGGCTTCCAATTCTGCAGGGTCGACGATCTCCGTCAACTCGATAATCTCCTCATCGGTTTGGATGCTATCCGCGGTGTCCAGCTCGGCGGGGTCAACGATATCCATGAGCTCGAGCACATCCTCATCTTCCGGATCAAGCGACAGGGCGGCATCAACGTCGGCGGCATCAAGCGCCAATTGCGCTTCATCTATTTCGGCGGGGGGCTCGGCCAAAGCGTCTTTTTCAGCGGCTTCGGAGGGTTCAGTTGATGCGGTGGCTGCCGGTTCCGGCTCGGCAGCATCCTGAACGGCATTGTCCACACTTTCGGTGAGTGCGCTCAAGTCGTCGAGCAGTTGATCATCATCGGTTTCGGCGGTGGTGGATGCCGCTGTATCGGTAATTTCGTCTTCAGCAGTTTCAGTAGTTTGGACGGCATCAAAGGCCGCATCGACCTCTTGTTCGATGCCGGCATGCTTCTGCGTGGATTGAGAGGCATCCTGCTCAGGCGGGGAGGGAGCCTTTTTTGGGGAGGGCGCTTCGGCAACTGGTTTTCGGGAGACCGTTTCAGGTGCAGTTTCAGATTCTTGTTCGCCGAGGGAGCGGGTTAAGTTAATGATCTTCTGTTGGGCTTGGTCCTGTAGCGCCATATCCGGTGTCAGCTCAACGACATTGCCGTCATCGCCGGCTGAAGTGGATGTGTTGGCCTTGGTGCGATCTTTCATAAATCCCCCGGGTTTGTTATAAGCGTCTCACGTGCCAAGCCAATCTTTTTTTGGCGCGGACCTTGGCGATATTATTTTGTCAGGCGCCGGGCTTTAACTGATGCTGCTTTTTCAATAACCAGTATCGGTCCTTTGGGAGCATAAGTTTAGGTTGCAACCTAAAGATTTCAACCGTTTAACGCTACCACAGGGGGGTGGGTGTGTCAAGGGCTTTACTTCCTAAAATTTTCATTAAAATGAATATCTTAGATGCTTTTACCACCCAAGTGAGACAGAAGTAATGCGACGTTTTTATATTGGTCCCGATCAAATCAACCAAAAACAACCTGTGTTAACCGGACCGGATGCGCATCATTTAAGATCGGTTTTGCGCTTGAAAGCAGGTGATCCGATCATTGTTTTTGACGGCCAAGGGGCCGAATATCAGGCGCGGATCGCATCGGTAAAGCCGGACGCGGTCCACTTGACCCTGTTATCAAAGTTGACCGCCCAAACGGAATCGCCCGTTGAAATCGTTTTGGCCCAAGGCTACCTTAAAGCTAAAAAAATGGATCGTTTGGTGCGTCCGCTCACCGAGATCGGCGTTAACCGCTGGGTGCCTTATCGGGCTGGACGATCCGTAGCCACACCGGCCGATTCGCGGCTGCAGGCACGCCGCCAACGCTGGGAAAAGCTCTCCCTTGAAGCGGTCAAACAATGCGGCCGCAGCCGCCCGATGGCCATTGCGCCGGCAAGTTCCTTTGAGGCGGTACTGGCGCTCGCCCAAAGCTATGAATTGAAGTTGATCTTCTATGAAAAAATGTCTTCCCGATCCTTGTCCCCATACCCAGAACAATCACCGGGCCGCATCTTCATGCTTATCGGCCCGGAAGGCGGCTTCGAACCCGATGAGGTGGCCCAGGCAGAGGCTGCGGGATTCAACAAGGTGGGGATGGGACCGCGTATACTCCGGGCGGAGACAGCCGCCCTGGTTGCCTGCGCGTTGGTGCAGTATATATATGGCGACTATCACTAGAAGCGGTTTCAAAACCTCCCTTCGAACCCAAACTCAGTGTTGGGCTATAGATTTAAATCCTCGAAATAGATAACTATTCCTCCGGTTCAAATCCACACCCCGCCTTGATTTTGGACCCGAATGAAGGTTTTGAAACCACTTCAAATGTTGTGTCCCGGAAGTAACCAACAAAATTGGTATAGCGGCATGCTATCCGAAGCGGCAGCACCTTATTCAAATCCCAATGTTAAAGCCCGAATGCCAAATGAAAGTATGCTACCAATTTTATATCCAATCGGTCCCCATCCGCCATTTGACATTTGGATTTTGGCATTTGATATTTTGGGTGAAACGATAACGACAAAATATATTAACTAGTTATGGGATACAACATTAGTCCATTTTGCCGTTCATGTATGGGGCGCCTTACGTTCTCTGGGAGAAGCCGTAAGCGGCAGATAGGCGGGCTAAAATATGCTTGACAAGGCAGATGCGGTTTAATAGATAACTGCATTTGTTTGAGCGTCATTTCTGTTTGGGCCGAGGTAGCTCAGTCGGTAGAGCAGGGGACTGAAAATCCCCGTGTCGGCAGTTCGATTCTGTCCCTCGGCACCATAAAATTCAGGGGTTTACAACTTCGGTTGTAGCCCCTGTTTTATTTTAAGTGCGGTGCCGTGTTTGATTTTACCCAAGCCCGCTCAGTTCCGGGCAGCGGATCTCGGCCCTTAGAACGGGCACGGGTTTGTCCGATGCAAGGGCCACGCCGATGGCGGTGCTGGGGGCATGGGGCGTATCGCTGTGGGACACCATGTTGCAGGCACAGCTGATCTTGTTGGTGGCTTTGTCCCACTGCACCACCGAGTCCTGAGATTTATTCAAGCAACGCGTTTTCGACCGGCGAAGGGATTTCGATTTCAGCGATCCCTGTTCGCCTTTGCCGAATGACAAGGGTTCGGCAATTAAACCGTTTTTTAGCAAACCATAATAGAGTCGGTTGGAGCGATGAGCATCAGCCGAGGTAGTGCGCGATGTGGACAGAATTGCATTTTTTTGCTATTTGGGTGGGACTTCCAGCACATTGCCCGGGAAAGAATCAAGTGAATCTTTTGGAGGAATTATCAGCCCGACAGAATGATTCAATAGGGTACCTATAGGGAGCGAAACAATTAAAAAAAACGCATCATACGGGTGTTTGGGCATCATTGCGTGTGCGGCAACTTGGCTTGCCCCCTGACCGGGTTCAACACTCCAAAGCTTAATATGGGTCCTTTTTTTATTGAGGGGCGCTGCCCTGCTTTGAATCCAAGCTCGTTTGTCTTGTATGATTGTCAAAGCTAATAAAAACTCATCCACGACACATGACCTGTAGATGTCGGGTTCTGATACAAAACTCGTTTTGAACGACACCGCTAGCCGGACCCTGGATGGTCATATAGCCTTGGGGAGGCATGCCCATCTTAGTCAAAGCGTCCACATCTTTGCGGTCTTTTAAGGTTTGACCGAAAACTGCCGATGAAGAGGTATTCGATCTGCTCGTTTTCAGAGATTGAAGGGCGCTATATTAGCGGTCCGTACTGTATATTGAATCAAAATACAGGTCGTTATGGTAAGCGAGACAATGAAAACAGGGCATGTTCAAACGTCACACGCTGGTTTTTCATTAATCGAACTGATGATCGTTATCGCCATTATGGTCACGCTGGCAGGCCTTGCAGTGCCGATTATGGCACAATATACCCGGCGCGCGCAATACGCCAAGGCGGTGCAGAATATCCGCGTTATTCAAAACGAAATTATTGTCTTCAATATAGATAAAAATCGCTTGCCGACCGATCTCTCGGAAATCGGCATGAATAGCCTTTCGGATCCCTGGGGCAATCCCTACCAGTATACGAATTTTGACCTGGTCCCCAAAGGCAAATGGCGCAAGGACAAGTTCCTGGTACCGATCAATACAACCTTTGATCTCTGGAGCATGGGGCCCGATGGCTTAACCGCTGCGCCGTTGACGGCCAAGCACAGCAGGGATGACATCATTCGGGCCAACGATGGTGCCTTCATCGGTACGGCGCAGAGCTATTAATATGCTTGGGACAGAACAATGAATGCCGCCGAAAAAGATAGAGACAACCAATTTCTAAAAAGCGTAGTAGCGCGCCGGATTTTTACGATGTTTGTGCTTTGCGCAATCCTGCCGCTGATGACCATTTCTGCAATATCCTTGCTCTATGTTGGCAACCAGCTTGAGGACCAGGCCGGCAAACGACTGCACCAACAGTGTAAAAACAAAGGGTTTCTTATCTATGAACGCCTGGTTACGCTGGAGCAGGAATTAAAAACTATCTCGGGTCAGTTTCGAAGGGGCCACCTGGAAACGTACGAGAAAGAGCCGTATGACCCATTAAGCAGGGAAGGAAGCGGTTGGCGGCGTGTTTTGGTTCAGATACCTCCCGAACCAACCGTTCCGGTCATCGAGTTGGATAAAGATCTACCGGCGATTTCGATGGACGATCTGGCAATTCCGGACAAAGACCGCACGCTGATCAAAATACTTCACAGCGACGATATTTCGCCGACCATTCTCATGGTGAGACGTGTCGATCCGTCATCCCCGCTAAAGGGCATTATTGCCGGAGAGATCAATCCGCTGTACCTTTGGGGAATCGGCATTACTGGTGCCCTACCGCCGGATATAGATTTTTCAGTGGTGCTGTCTGGAAGAAAGATTCTAATCTCCAGCATCGCCGATTATCTGATCAGCTCCGAATTATTGGCAGCCTATGAGCACAATTCCTTCTCCGGAAAATTCGAGAGCCGCCAGGATGGAACGACCTACATTAACAGCTACTGGTCCTTGTTTCTCAATCACCGATTTTCCAGCCCCGACTGGACCATTGTTTTCAGCCAGTCCAAAGCAGCCATCATGGCTCCGGTGATCAATTTCAGGTATATCTTTTTCATGCTGGTGCTGCTCACCTTTTGGGTGATTCTGCTGCTGTCGATCCGGTCAATCCGAAAAAAAACCGTTCCCATGGAGATTTTAAAGGCCGGGGCCATGAAAATCGCGGCCGGTGATTTTGGTCATCAGGTGCGTATCACCAGCAAAGATGAATTTGAAGAACTGGCCGACAGCTTCAATGAAATGAGCGTAAAGCTCAAGCAGGGTCAGGCCATGCTGTTGCAGGCGGCAAAAATGAGCACCTTCGGCCAAATGGGAGCGGGCATCGTTCATGAAGTCGGTCAACCGCTCAGCGCCATCAGCGGATACGCCGAGCTGCTTAGGATGGGCACTGCGCCTGAAAAGCGTCAGCACTTCCTGGATACCATCTGCGAACAAACAGTAAGACTCAAGGACATTATCTCCAAATTCAGGACCTTTTCGCGGGTGTCGGAAGTTGTTTTTCAAAAAATCAGCATCCCGCTCGTTCTACAAAAAACAAATGATTTGCTGGACCACCAGTTGAAGATGCGGGGTGTCCACCTCGACATGGAAGTGAACGATGGACTACCGTCAATCGACGGCGATGAGAATGCACTTCAGCAGGTGTTCGTGAATCTGTTAAACAATGCAGTGGATGCGCTGGCGCAAAATCCGGCCGGAGAGCGCAATATCCGTATCACCGCCTGGGCAGACGGAAGGTGTTTGAACATCGAAATCGCAGATAACGGTTGCGGTATACCCGAAAAGATTCAACAGTCGATTTTCGATCCCTTTTTTACCACCAAGAGCGCGGATAAAGGCACGGGGCTGGGACTTGCGATTATCAGCTCCATCTTACACAAACACGATGCACAAATAAGCGTGGAGTCCGAAGTGAACGAGGGGACCCGTTTCTTGTTGTTATTTCCGGTCGGTGACTCTGATCCGGGATGACCAAAACAGAAGAGAATGGTGTCAACCCCGTATACTAGTGAATTGGAGTGCGTAATACACTATTATAGGTTTGACACTCTAAACTTTTGGGCGCTACGACCCCTTGAGACAGAATGGTCCGCTTGTAGGGTGTGTAAGATAGCACACGTTTTGACGCCTCCGAAATCCGTGAGGTTACAAGAATATATCCGCCTTTTTCTTAGGCTGTTATAAATTTTTTACTGAAATGATGAAGGGCTGTAAATATTACATTGGCGTGGTGCTCGGATTCTCAAATTGATCAGGATGCAGAATTAAATATTTCATTGGGCGTTGGGTTTTTTCACCTGTACCCGGTACACCCTGGGATTGAAGCTGTCTGAGGGCTTTTTCAATTTGTGCTTCAGACCATTCGGATTTTACTAGGCTGTAATAACAATTTCTCTCAAGCCCTCGTATCTTTTGATCTTCAATATTCGCTATATAATTAATGAGATATTCTTCCTTTGGCGGCGGCAAAAAATGGTGCCCGAAGAACTCTTTTGAAAGATTTCCGTTGGAGCTCTTCTCGGCCACTCTTTGTTCAAGCAGATCTGCCAGTAGATCACCTTCCGGCATGTCATATTTATATTTTCCGATGGCATCTCCTATATATGCCAACACCCATGAGTTAAGGCGCTGATCCTGCATCAGCATGTCTCTAAAAAGACCGGCCACATCGTCAATAGCCACTTGACTGTTTCCAATGATGTCTGCAGCATATATCAATATCATGTTGTCGACCCTGGGACGGTCATTTTTTTTCTCGATGAGCATCTTAACCAATTCACCAGAATGTTGAATATGCCTGTTCTTCAGGATCATCTCTTGATGAACCCACAACAGTGTATCATAATCAATCTTGCCATCGTCCCGGTTAAGCACCTCTTTGATTCTGTAATAAACTTGTTGACCGTTGTCTGAAAGAGTGGGTTGATGTATCCATGCAGATATTAGATACGAAGCGCAGCTGCCTAACAAAAGTAAAAAAAGCAGCGTAAATATCTTTTTTCTTTTCAATGCCAATACCTTTTTACTGTCAAAGTTTCAAAATCTTACCAGGAAGTGGGTTCTGATTAAAAAAATCTCCCAGGCCACAACCAGTGAAAATACAACTGCAAAACAATTAAGCAGATGCCGCACGGGTATACACAATCGTCTTATGGAAGCATAAGGTAAGGTCAAAATGATGGCAACGGATAGTACTGTCAATCCGTACTTAACCAAAACGAATGTAAATTCATTGAGGTTAAGGTAAAATGCCATGACGGGATTTGATTCGACGGCACCGATACTTGTTAAAAATAGTGTTAAAAAAGCATCGCATAGACTCAACAATAGTATGGCGATGATGGCCCCGGACACAGCGTTGCTATACTTATCTAGTATAACGATTTTCTGATAATCGTCTTTGCGTCGCACATGACGGCGACGGCGATACTTAAACAGCTCCTTTAAGGAGGGGAACTTTTTTCGTCGCCTATCAAGGCCCGATCTTCGTTCAACACTACCATGCTTCCAAGGCTTTTGCTCAACGTCGTTCATCTTTGCTCTCCTTTAAACCTGAAAATACAGCAATATCTATGCCTCAAGTATGGACCCAAGGGGTTGCGATATATAAATTACATGTATAATCAGATAATTAGAAAATGATCAGGGACAAGAAAGTCATCAAACCTTTTTTAACGCATCTGTTTTTGTGGAGCACAACACCCAAAAGTTGTGTAAAATATTACATAAAGGGAAAGGGATCATCTTTAGAAAATTTATTTGATAATATATTAAGCCCTTTTTTGTGCAAGGGTTTCAAATCTTTGAACATCATCGCCGGCACCTGCCGGTGCCATTTTTGATTTTCACCTAAGCCCGCTCTTTTTGAATTCAAGCTTGTTTGTCTCGCTTGATTGTCGTAGCATAATAAATAACTCATCCACGACACCTGACCCGTAAGTATTGGGCCCTGATACAAAACTTGTTTTGAGCAACAACGCAACCGGACCCGGGATTGTCACGCAGCCTTGGGGTGCGTGGTAGGTATCTTGACGGCAGTTCGTTGATGCCATGCAAATCACATTTATGTGCAATCAATATATTATATTTCTCCCGGGGTGGTTATAAAATGGAGGCGCATGAAAACTTGTCCGCAGTGTCATCAAAAGCTTGGGGAACAAGTGCTGGCCTGTCCCAACTGTGGTCATGATCTGGATACAAACCCTAAGACCATTGATGGTTACCGAATTGAGCAGGTACTCCATGACGGCTACGCCAGTATTTTATGCAAAGCGGTTCGGCAAGAGACCGGGCAAGCCTACATGTTGCGCATATACAAACCTGAAGCCCACATCAACCCGGAGATTGTCGAGCGTTTAGAAACCGAGTTGAAAAAGCTACGTCAGCTTCCCCCAGACGCGTTTGTGGCCCATTATGCCATCCACCGATCTGAACAAGGGACTTGGTACCGGGTTAGCGAATGGATCGACGCAGCCAATTGGGGCAATCTACTGGCCTCGGGCAAGCTGGATAATTTTGCCGCGCTGGTGGACATTTTCTACCAGATCGCCAAGAGTGTCGACACGCTGCATCAGATGGGTCATTTTTTACCCCACTTGAACCTGGATGATGTCGTGGTCGTAGAAGGCCCGGGTAAATCATTCAAGGTTAAAGTCGATCATAAGTTGTCGCGTTTTTTAACGCCGCAACTGGCTCGACCCGGGGCCACCCTGCAAAAATTGCTGGCCACCCATCCGGATATCCAGAAAAAACGTGCCCTGGATCTGCGCAGTGACATCTGGTCGCTGGGAAAAATATTTGTCGAATTGTTGACCCATGATCTGGACCGTATTGACTACCAGAACCAGGTCAACGACCTGATTCTGCCCCATGAGATGGAGAATTTGCTTCATTTGATGCTCGCCGATGATCCCGGCAAACGGCCTCAATCCATGGCAGAAGTTGTTGCTGTACTTGAGCGGGTTAAAAAACGCCGCATTGTTAGACGCGTGGAAAGACGCAAAGCCAAACGCGCTTCCCGAATCGAGTTGGCAAGCTTGCGACAACGCATTACCGTGCTGGCTTTATTTATTCTAATGGTCACCCTTTTGGGGGGGATATCTGTCTACTACTTGTTACAGAAAAAGCAAGACAGCGCTTCAAAGCTTGCCGATATTGCCCGGCGTTATGCGCCCTCTGTGGCTTTCGTGTTGTCCGAGTATAGCTTGTCTGCCGGCGACAATATTTTATACCACCAAAGGGCGGAAGGAACGGCATTTTTGGTGGATTCCGGCGGTTACTTGCTGACCAATCGGCATGTGGCATGCCCTTGGCTCGAAGACAATGAAATGTTTGCTTTGATTGGGCAATTCCAGCATCTGGGCATCAGTATTAAGTTAAACTACCGCGTCTATCTATGGTTTGAGGGCAGAAAAGCATTTAAGCGTCTTCCCGGAGTGTCGGAAAGTGCCGATATCGAAGACATGTACAATATCACAACCGCATTCAGCACCGAAACGAAGCGGCGCCTTTCCATTGTCGGGGTGGGCCGCGCGCCCACCAAGACCTACCAGCAAATTCGGTCGCCCTTAAAAGATGATTTTGCCGTTTTGAAAATCGATGAGGTCCCCCAGGGATTGACGGCCCTGCCCCTCGATCCCCAGGCCGGGCAATATAAAATTGCCCGCTTGGCGCCTATAATCACGTTGGGGTTTCCCCTGGGCAGCAAAGCCCAGGAAACCACCGTTAATGTCAGCGTCACCCGTGGCCATGTGAGACGAAATTTTGAGAATGTTCTGCAGGTGGACACCTCCATCTATAAGGGCAATAGCGGTGGCCCCGTCATCGACCAGAAGGGTCAGGTTGTTGGGATTGCTTCGCGGGTGCTGGTTGATGTTACCGAAGGTCAGGAACAAGCGGCCACCATGTTGTCTGATATCGGTATGGTGCTGCCGATTGCCAAAGCAGCAAAATTTGTTGGCGAATTAAAGGCGGGGCAGCCCAAATGGGACGGCGCGCTGGATTTTTCTGAAGATAGCCGAATCGCCTCCATGGTTCGCTTGGCCCATGAGCGTAAATGGAAGCAAGCGTCCCGGCGTGCCGACGAGGCCTTGTCGCATAGCAGTTCACCGGCTGTGGTGATGGCTGCCGCAATGATACACTATTGCGCTCAAAATTACAGCCGAGCCCGAAAATTGTTGGCGCGTTCATTGTCCATCGATGAGAGCAATGCCACTGCGCGCATGGTGCTGTATCTTATCGAATGGCTTCATGGACAGATGTCATCCGATGGGCAGGGCAAAGTACTGCGTGAATTGGATTGGCGCTCCAACTGGGAATTATATGGTTATTTGGTCAAGGTCATGGAGGGTAAGGTCGCTAAGGCTAAGGCGCTGAAAGGCGGTTACAATAGTGATGAGCGGGCCTGGTTGTCCTATGTCGTTGGCTTGATGCACATCAAACAAAAAAAATGGGGTCAGGCCGAATCCTTATTGCAGCAGGCGGTGTTGAGCTCGGACAGCGATGGATGGCTTTATTTCTTGACCCTATCCCATTTGGAGCACATTCAACAACTCAAGCTAAAGCGGATCAAGAAATCCACTCAAAAAAGGAAGTATCGGAAAAAAATTAAAGCATTTAACAAAGAGGTTGAGAAGAAGATCGGCTTGGACATGTCAAAGGCGGCAGTGCAATCGTCGCTGTTAATGGCGGGTTCAGTGGTTGATATGCCATTGACGGCAAAACGGGTTTTTTATGAGCGGTTATTGGTCGGAGAGCCTGACAACGGCGATATGATTCATGATTTGGCTTTCTACTGTGCCATGGAAGAGGATTGGGACGCGGCCTTGACCTACATCCGGCTATTTTTAACCCTACCGGGGAGGGAGAACGGTCATCGTTTAAGTCTGGGATTATGGGAGCCCATGATTCTTCAATATATGGGTCAAAAGAAAGCGGCATTAAAAAAACTGAATACCTTTGTGACGCAAACCAAGGCGCCGTGGTTCAAAACCATCGGTAATCATTTGCTGGCACATGACGTGGAGAAAGGATTGGAGGCGCAAGCCGGCGAAAATCCAGATTACTTGCTCACAGCATACGCTGCCCTTGGCTTTTGGGCTGAGGGAAACGGAGAAAAGAAAAACGCACTCAACTATTACCGCGAAGCATTGGGGACCTATATGGATGAGTGGCGATTGTACGAATTTGTATGGGAGCGTATTAAAAAGATCCGAGCGGATTCTTAAGAAATTACAGTTCCAAGCCGATCGTGTACGGTTCTACCGGATGCATTCAGCTTGGTTTCCGGGAATCCTCAGGGTCACTGTTGGGGAATTCTGTAATATTGGATTGCGATGGGACGGTATCAATAAAAAATTTCTGCACAATGGCAAATAGATCACCCACATCGTAGGGCTTGGATAAAAAGGCATCCGCCCCCAGACGGTAGGCCGTATCTTCATCGGAAGGGTTGCTGGTGGTGATAATGAAAATTTTTTTTGGATGCGCTTTTTTGACCTGGCCTAACAGTTCTAAGCCATCCATATCCGGGATATTGGCATCGGCAATAATGAGATCGACGTTTTCAGGTTTGTTCTTAATATATTCCCATGCGCTGAAGCCGTTTTCCAAAGTGGTGACTTTGCGATTGGTGCCATACTCAATGGTATGCACCGCAAAATCGCGAACCAGGCGGTCATCATCAACAATCAGGATGTGCATGCCACTATTTGATTTGTTTGTTGCCAATTTATGCGACCTTTAGAAAGGCCATGTCAATTTGACTGTTGAATGTCAGAACCTCACAAATGATATCTATATTCTCCTGTAAGGCGGTCTTTCGATGTTCTCCCATAGGGAAACCTTTGGCTATGGCTTTGATCATGACGGCCAGCAGCTTAATACGTTGATAAAATACGTGATCGAAATTTATACGGCCCACCAATGGACCCTCCATGGGATTCCCGGTGGCCAGCCCCCCCAAGTCAACAGACTCCGACTCAATGTGATTGGCATTATCCAACATGGCTTGGCGGCGTAGTTTTCCCAATGGAAGCCCGTTAAGATAGGATTTGCCCATTATGATCAAGAGTTTCAGCCTGGAAAGAAAGATATCATCGAGATCCATTTCGCGGATATCCGGTGCGACGGAGCCTAAGCGCAGCATTCGGGTGAGCCCTTCCTCAATAATCATCACGTGTGCTTCTGGTCTACTGGAATAATCAGATGGCTTGCTTTGTAGCTTCTTAAGGGCAGCAAGTCAAGCATGCTATCCATGCGATGGGCCTGGATTCAATATTAAAATATTGAACATATTGGTAATAAATTTTGTGATGATGCGATTCAAAGCGTACGCCATGTTTAACATTAGGTTAACATGTATGGGGTCGGTTTTTGCGTATCGGAGAAGGTGGCTTGGGGTGGGTTTATGGGGCCAAGGTCTTCAGTCCTTGGCCCCCGTGCCGGCTATGGTGATGTAAGCGATTGGATAAAGCAGGAGCTGCCGCTCATTCCGCCACCCCCATCGCCCCCGAGGGATCTGCTGCCGTCGGAGTCGGATCCGTCAGTTGATGGGTAGCGGACCTCATTGGAATCACCACTTTGGTTTAGTGATTCATCCACAGCCCGAACCACAAAGTAGTAAACTTTCGTGTCGTCCAGCTGGTCGATGGTACATTGGGTAAAGCTATCGTCACCCTCCCAGCGCGGGTCGCTATAATCATAAGCTTGGCCCTCTTCACGGCAAAAGATCTGATAGCCAAACGGGGCCGGATTGTTGCCATCCCAAGCCAGTGTCACCTCAGTTTCCGCAGCCTGGAGACTAAAAGGCAGAGCCAAAAGGGCGATTAAAAGTAGGGGGATAGTTTTTTTCATAGCTGAATTCGTCCCATTTAAGTTGGGTCTTATAACCCAAGTTTGGTTCAAAGTAAAGTGCATTACAACTTGGACCTTGTGGGTCGTTTGCTAAAAATCGAAGCAATATGCGTGCCACTACCGTAGAATCTGTACATAGTGAAGTATCATGCACTTAAGATATGCGGTGGGAGGAGGTGGCATGTTTTAGGCGAAATATTTCCCTTGATAGTTACCATTTTTGCTCCAAGCTGGGCTTATGGGGCCAGAACCCGGTGCTGCAGCAGCCATTGCAGGGAGTACTGCATTCGGGATGCATCAATTTTGATTGTTTTCAATGCGATCGCATGCTAAACATGCGGATAATTGGTGTAGCCTGCAAGCAAGCTTACTATTATTTATAGTATTGTTTTTATTTATATAATAATATTATTTACACAGGTGTTTACCGTGTAGGCATTTGATTTTCAGGCGGAAAATTCTTGCCTGCGTTAAAGCAACCACCCGACGATAGAGATCATGGATCCCAGTTACGGTATTACCGGAAAATTGTTGATTTGGTTTTTTGCCATTGTCGCCATTTTTTATGGGACCATCCTGATCCTGTATCTCAATTTTCAGCAAGTTGTGCACATATCTGAACGCATTGTTAGTAAAAATTATACAATTTCTGATAATTCAAAAAGGATACTCGAAAATTTACTGAGTATGGAGGAGAACGAAAAAAAATATCGCTTGTTGGAGAAAAAGGATTATCTGGATTTTTTTACCGAAGCGCGTAAAGGATTTGAAAAGGGGCTGCAAGATGTTTTAGCCCTCAAGGGCAAAGGCTACGCGATTTCACCACAGTGGGGCGCCGTTTACGATGCTTACCGCAGCTTCGATAATGTGGCTGTTGAAGTGCCGGCCGATAACTCACCGCAGGGCCAAGCCAACTGGATTCCTGAAAAGACCATCAACAATTGGATTGAGCTCATATCGGCGGCGCGTCTGGATAACCAGGTTGAAGTTGAAGCGGCTACCCGTGAACTCAATCAGCGCGGTCGCGCCTCTATTCATAATGCCTTAATAGGACTGGGTATTTCCAGTCTCGTGGGTTTGATTGGTGTCGTCTACCTGGCCTATTCCATGATACGCCCTTTGCGGGAGTTGATGCGTGGCATTCGGTCCGTCGCCAATGATCGTTACAGCAAACCCGTAAAGATCCACTCCAAAGATGAATTGGGTGAATTGGCCGGCGCTTTTAATGAAATGTCGGATCGTTTGCGTCAGGAGGAGCGTTTACGCTCGGATTTTATTTCGATGTTGAGCCATGAAATTCGAACACCTCTAACCTCTATCCGTGAATCGGTGAATATGGTGGGCGAGGAGGTAATGGGGCCTATCACGAAACGCCAGCGCCGATTTCTGGAAATTGCCGGTGATGAAATCGGGCGAATTTGCGACCTGCTCAACCATCTCATGCAGGCTTCGCGATTAGAGCCGAGCGCTTTGAAATTACAGCATGAACCCGTGGATAGCTATGCACTGGTCGCTGCCAGTCTGGAAAGCCTTCGACCAACGGCTGAAGCCAAACAAATCGAGCTGGTTTCCCAGGTTCCTCCTGAAACACCGGATATTATGGGAGATGCACAATATTTACAGCAAGTTTTTCTCAATCTCGTAGGCAATGCGATCAAATTCTCAGACCCGCATAGTCAAGTTGTCATTAAAGGGCAATCTGAACAAAACCGGGGCTTGGTGACTTTTCAAGTGGTGGACAATGGCCCGGGTATTTTGGAAGAGGATCAAAGCAAACTATTCAATAAGTTTTATCGCGCCCCCACAGTGCGCGATCATCTTGACGGGGTGGGGTTGGGTTTGAGTATAACCAAAAATATCATAGACGCTCACGATGGTCAGATCTGGGTGGAGAGCCAATTTGGGATGGGGAGCACATTTAGTTTTACATTGCGCATGGCGCCTGGTACGAATACAGGGTTGATGATGAACGGCCGAGCTGAGGTGAAAGCTGTTTAGACTCAAAACCGTTTCGGTTTTGGGATTTTTGCCGCCAATGCGCATATGCTCATTTTGATGCACACGATTGAACAAATGACAAAGAATTTAAGCGAAAGACAGATTCACGGGATGATAAGGTTGCGTGCTACACTAAAATTATGGATAAGCCTTATGCTTGTCGCTATTGTCTTGATGGGAACCGGCTGCCGTTTTCCGTGGCCGCCTTTTTCCAACAATGGCGCTTCGCCGGTATCGCCGCTGCTGAACGCACAATATCATCAAGCGGTAACTGCCTATCAGGACAGAGATTACCCGTTGGCGGCCAAACAGTTCACATCCATTCAAGACAAAACACAAAACAAAGAAATGGCGCGCAAAGCCCTTTTCGGCTTGGCTTGTACCCGGCTAATGGCAGCCCAGACCCCTTCACAATATCGAGAAGCCATCGATTTGTGGGAATCATGGGCAAAGGTCGCCCCCGCGAGTGTTGAAAATGAGAACCCGGTGCTTATGGTGCCTATTATACAAGAAAAGATGCTGTTTTCAAACATCCCCTTGACCCAAGACGGAAAGGGTGACATAGAAGCGAGCCCTCAAGTATCCCAGTGGTTGGTGATCAATGCCGCCAAAGAGGTCCAAAAACTTAGGGGGAAACTTGAATCAGCGGACCAAACCAACCGTAAACTCAAAAAACGAATGGCGCTGCTTGAACAGAGTATGGCCAAACTCCAAAGAAAAATCAAAGCTTTGGAGACCATTGACCAGAAGATCCAAGAGAAGAAGAGTGCCATACCGTCAACTGACTAAACTGCACTACGGTGATTTGTGATGGCAAGCATCAATCCGGATACATCCACGATATTAATTGTGGATGATGACTTAAACGTGCTTGAAGTGCTTGAAGCACGGCTGCAATCTGCCGGTTTTCGAATTTATAAGGCCGAAAATGGCCCGGATGCCGTACGCGTTATCAAAGACAACAATATCGATTTGATGATTTCCGACATGAAGATGCCGGGTATGAGCGGAATGGAGGTGCTGAATAAGGCACGCTCGCTGCAACCCGGCTTACCTATCATTTTTCTGACGGCTTACGGCACCATCCCGGATGCTGTTAAAGCCGTTAAAGCCGGTGCGGTAGATTATCTGGCCAAACCGTTTGACGGTCGTGAGCTGGTCTATAAACTGCGCAAGGTTCTGGAAGGCAACCCACCGCTGGGGGCCACCAAAGATGACTCTGTGATCAAAGACTTAGAGATGGCTGCCAGCCCGAGGATGAAATCGCTGTATGCCCTGGTTCAAAAAGTGGCGAACAGCGACGTCAATGTATTAATTTTGGGTGAGAGCGGTGTGGGCAAGGAGCGTATTGCCAACCTGGTACACAAACTGAGTCCACGCAACAAAAAGCCTTTTGTGGTGGTTGATTGCGGCAGCACTCCGGCCGGGCTGCTGGAGAGTGAGCTCTTCGGACACACCCGCGGTTCTTTTACGCATGCGGTAAGTGATAAAAAAGGGCTCATCGAGACCGCCCATCAAGGCACTCTGTTTTTGGATGAGATCGGCAATATTTCTTTGGATATGCAGATGCGTCTGTTGCGGTTCCTTGAAGATCGAAAAATTCGGCGCATCGGCGAGTTAAAGGGAAACACCGTTGATTGTCGGGTGATCGCCGCCACCAATTCTGATCTGGTCGAGGATGTTAAAAATGCAAGGTTCCGCGAAGATCTCTACTATCGGTTGCGAGTCGTAACTTTGGAGGTGCCACGCCTGTGCGAGCGCAAAGAGGATATTCCTGCTCTGGCCAAGCTGTTCGCCAAAACCTTTTCACGCAAGCACGGCACCCGCGATGTGAAAATTCCGGCCGAGACCATGAAATTTCTGTGCCAATACCCCTGGCCGGGTAATGTGCGCGAACTCAAAAACGGTATTGAGGCCGGGATTGTGCTATGCCACGGCAACACCCTGTATCCGGATGATTTGCACCTCTCAGGGATAACGACTGCAGCGTCATCCGATGACCCGGAGCCTGACTCTTTCTCTTTGGAAGACACCGAGCGCAATGCGATTGTGCGTGCGTTGAAACAAACCGGCGGTGTTCAAAAAGAGGCCGCCAAACTATTGGGCATCAGCCGGCGCGCGATTCACTATAAAATAAAAAAATATGACATCGATTCGAGCCGCCTCAGGGCACGACGTTGAGAAAACAGTATGCCACACCGCGCATCGGACCATACCATTGCTATTTGCTGTAACCTTTTTTCTCATCGGATCTCTAACTATTAACAAGAGCGGGCTCGGTGGGCTGAAAGGGTATGTTTTACCTGATAATGGATTGCAAGTGACAAGGAGTTTGGCGTGAAAGAGATTATCGGTTTTGTAGTGGTCGTTGGCCTGTGGTACCTGCTGCAGGCATACATCCTACCCAAATTGGGCATCTCGACCTGAGTAAGCGATGCATGTCAGGTGACACGCAAACAACCCCATGACCCAACCCAGTCCGAAGAAAAAGAGAGTTGATCAGGATACCGAACTGATTCATGCCATCCAGCAGGGACGCCAGGACCTGTTTCCGCAATTGGTACAGCGTTATCAGTCCGTACTGTACAATTTTGGTATGAAAATGTGTGGCGCGGTCCAGGATGCCGAGGATATGGTCCAGGACACATTTTTGAATGTGTTCAAATACATAGGGGGCTTCCGGCACGAAACCAAATTTAAAAACTGGTTATACAGGATCGCCACGACGGCTTGCATTAAAAAGAGACGCCGATCTAAATATGCACCTGAACGAGAGCTCAGCCTGGATGAATTTCTGCCGTCGGACGAAACTCAGGTGGAACACCATGCACCGCAGTGGGCCACATTGCCGTTGGATCAGGTGCTCAACGAGGAGTTGGGCAGGACGTTAGAAAAGGCCATCCTGACATTGCCGGAAAACTATCGCATGGTGTTGGTGCTTCGGGATGTCGAAGGTTTCTCCACCGAAGAGAGTGCTCAAATCTTAAACCTGTCGACCACCAACATTAAAGTGCGACTCCATCGGGCGCGGTTATTCCTGCGGGAAGAACTAAAAACCTATTTCAGTGAGGCATAAAGCCATGCACGATCATCAGAAATGCCGTGAGTTGTTTGCCAAACTGTCGGAATACATCGACAACGAACTCGATACGGTAACTTGTGAAACCATAGAAAAACACATGCAGCAATGCCCACCTTGTCAAGCCTGCCTATCCACCCTCAAACGCACAGTGGCCTTTTGCCGGCAGATGGAAAGCCCTTCCGCGCCTGCGGAGCTAACCCAGCGCATCAAGGCTTTAATTGAAAAGCAGTCGGCCTAGTTTTTAACCCATTCTCAGATGGTATGCAGCTCCAGCGGTTTGTCTTTGAGTTGTTCATTGGCACGTTTTAACTGCTCCTGGTCGGAAATTACGGCCACACCATTAGGCACGGTTCGCGTGAAGTACTTTTCTGACACCCGGTGCACCTGGTCGGAGGTTACCGCCAGCAACTGTTGCTTGAATTGTTCGCGAACCGGGTCGGTCAATCCATTGATCATACGCCCAAAAGCTTTGCGGGCACCCGGTCCAGGGGGGTCGGGTTTGTCGATTTCCGAGCATACTTGCAGGATGGCCTCCTGAATATCTTCTGATTTCAAGGTCTGTTTTTGCATAAATTCATTCACTTCTGCAAATATGCGCAGTGTGCGTACGATGTGGGGGTCGCGATAGGATGCCAGGCTGAAAAGACCGTTTTCGGGATTAAACAGGGCAAAGCCTCCATATGCGCCGCCTTTTTCTCTGATTTCCCGGTGCAAATAGAGGGATCGCAGAATTTTACTGAGAACCGACAACGCCGGGGCGTCCGAGTGGGCCAGGGTGACTGCCGGCAAGGTTTGGGCGACAAACGCAACAGCGCTGGACGTGCTCCAACCTTCAAAAGGAACCTGTGTGTCATTGGTAAAATCCTGGGGTTTCAGCCGGGGGGGCTGTTGCCCGTGTTTAAAAGTGCCCAATGTTGGGCTTTGCCGGATGATGTCGGCTGCACGGTCGATGTGGGCTTGTTCACCAATAGCCGCCATTACAACGTTGTCGGGTGCAAAGAGGGAGCGGGCAATGGCGGCCAATTGTTCTATCAAACCCTCAAATTTCTGGGCATCGGGATCTTGGGCAAATGCCCTGATAGTGGCCACTTGGTGAACACCGCTCCAAATTTCGGCTAAGGCGCCGGCCCGGGAAAAGGTTCGCGACGACAGTGAAATGGCCAAACGGTGACCGTTCTGTACAATCATGGCCTCTAACCCCGCCTGATACTCGCCCAATAATTGATCTATCCGCACGATGTCGCTGTAATCCGCCATGGACACCAGCTCTTCAACAATGGATAGCATGGGATCGATATTGGGTCCCAGGCATTTGGCGTTGATCGATACCAAAGGCAGCGCCGTATCGGGTTGGTAAAAGGGGGCGCGGGCATTCGCGGAAAGGGTCAGGCCACCGGTGGTTGCATCGATCTTGCGTGCCATTTCCGCATAATCTCTTTTTTGGGTACCGATTTTGGTGAAAAGATAGCAGAAGAAGGGAACCCAGGGCAGCAAATCCGCCGGCATGGCAGCCCCGGCCACACCACTCAGGTAAAAAATTCCCGAAGTGGGCTGTCGGTAACACCACATCGGCAGGTCCGCAAGCACATCGCTGGGGCTATAGGTCGGCACGGTTACCGGAATATCGCCAAGGGCCAGCGTGGGCAAACAGCTGATATCTTCGGTATGCTCTTGTTGCGTTTGCAGACGTTGCGTATCCACTCGGATTCGGTTTTTATCGTTTGAGGAGAGCTTGTCCATAAGGGCGTCCAACTCCGCTCGAACCCGTGCTTCTTCTTTTTGGCTCTTTTCGGTATCGGGCGACAGCACCAGCCGCACCCGGTGGGGATTGTCGATGAAATAAGATTGGATGCGCGATTCCAGAAAACGGCCCTGATCGATCTCTTTGTGCAGACGCGCCAAATCATCATCTAAATGCAAAACACGCTCCGGCGAACCCCCGTGCAGCCAAGTGCCGACAAAGGTCAACAATAACTTTAAGCCGTAAGGATAAGGGGTGTTGGTGATCTCTTTACGGTGAAATTCAATCTGGTGGATGGCGGAATCGATCAATTCGCGTTCGATCCCACCTTTGACCAAGCCATTTAGGACCTCCATGATCAGTTTTTCGATTTTGGGAGCGGATGCTTGGGCCACATCCTTGAGACCGCCGGCAAATATCGTATCACGATTGTCGGCATCAAAACCGGTGGCGTCACTCAAGGCACTTCCCAGTCCGGAGTCCATGAGTGCCTTGCGCATGGGCGAGGCCGCATTGCCCAGCAATATTTGTTCCAGCACGGTCAACACCAACACCTCAAAAGTGTCGCAAATATCACTGGTCAACCACGCCACGCATACCTGATGTTTGTGGGATGGGTCTTCTCCCGGCGCCAGGGCATAAGTATAATCTACTGTTTTGGGCGCCGTCCATCGCGGTTGCATGGGCACATCGGTTTGGGGATCGATGGCCGAGAATCTATTCATTACTTTTTCACTGATAACGGCCAGATGCCTGGAAAGGGGCAAATGGCCATAGGTATAGAAAAACGCATTACTGGGGTGGTAGTGCCTCTGGTGAAAGGCAATCAACTGGGAATGGGACAGTCTGGGGATCATTGCGGGATCGCCGCCGGAGTTGTTGCTGTAAGTCGTGTCCGGATAAAGGGCATTTAACAAGGATCGACCCATGACCTGGCTGGGCGAAGACATGGCGCCTTTCATTTCGTTGTAGACCACTCCTTTGTAGACCAACTCGTCTTGTCCGGCAGTATCTTCAATCTCCAAACGGTGACCTTCCTGTTTGAAGCTCAAGTCCTCCAGCTTGGGGAAAAAGGCTGCGTCCAAATAGACGTCCATTAGATTATAGAAGTCTTTGCGGTTTTGGGTGGCAAAGGGATACATGGTCCAATCTGAAGCGGTAAACGCATTCATGAAGGTGCTCAAGCTTCTCTTGAGCATCGAAAAAAACGGATCGCGAACCGGATATTTTTGAGAACCGCACAAAACGGTGTGCTCTAAAATATGGGCCACACCGGTCGAGTCTGTGGGCACGGTTTTAAAGGTCACCCCAAATGCATTCTCAGTGTCCGGAACGCTGATATGCAGGTGGTGGGCACCGGTGCCCCCATGAATCAGTTGGTACAAAAAACCCTCAATTTGGGGCAGGGCATGGATGCTTTGGATCTGATAACCCGATATCTTCTGGTTGACATCAAGCCCCTTATTGTTCGAATCCATATCATTGCTCATGTTTTTTCTCCTGCGGAAAAAGTAGTTCTGCGGGGGTCCTGCATCTGAAACCAATGCCGGCACAGATCACAGGCCGGGACCGAAGGCGGGCGCGACACACAGGGGTCAAGCTTCAATATAGATACCGCGGCTTTTGCGCTTGATCTTGCCCAGTTTGTTCAGTCTGAAGATGATATTTCGTAGTTTTTTAGCACTATAATCGGTTTGCAGTTGAATTTCGGCGAACCCTACCCCATCTTTATAACGTTGTACCACCTCCAGGACAATATCCGAGGCCGTGGTGGTTGACTGTTTAACGCTGGATTTGGCCGTCGTGCTGCGGCGGCTTTTACTAAACCCGGCATTCACAATTAAGCGTTCAATACGGTCTAAACGCGCATTTAACCGATCAATATCTTGCTTGGTTGGAATTTTATAGGTGTGCATGAAAAATTTAACCATGGCATCGAAGCTGACCGATTTGCCTTTTCTTTTTGGCATGCAAGCCTCCGGTGGCATCCAAGAAGGGATAAATTATGATAACTATTGGATATACGTCCATATTCTAATGATTCATACCTTAAAAGTCAAGTGGCAGTCACGGTGGCCGAAAGCAGAAGCATTGAGTTACCCTTAGTTTCGTGGTAATTTATCGGTTACCCAATGGACAACGACCCAGAGATAGATCGAAGAGATGAAAACGCCCGAACCCGCTCAACCTAAAGCATCATCCAAATGGAAGTCGCGCATTAACGATCTTTACAAGCGCATTAAATCACTCCAGGGAGATCCCCACTATGTGGCCACAGGTATGGCCGCCGGCATATTTATTTCCGTGACGCCCACCATGCCGTTTCATACCATTTTAGCCATCCTGTTTGCTTTCTTGCTCAAAGGGAGCAAACCGGCGGCCGTCTTAGGTGTTTGGTTTTGCAACCCGGTGACTGTCGGCCCTCTCTATCTAGGCAGCTACCATTTGGGGATGTTTCTGCTGGGTCGCGATGTCGTCATCAACGATCTGCAAAACATTGCGCTTCCAGAAATTATGGCCAAGGGTGCCGACGTGGCCATTGCCATGGTGGTGGGCGGCGCTTTGTTGGGAATTGGACCGGCCATAGGGGCATATTTTTTGACGTTTCATATATTTCGGAAAATTCGTGCTCGCCACAAAAGGGCGCATGCCGCAGATCCCCAGGGCACAAACGATCCAGATGCCACTATTCAAAGCCCGAACGCTAATGGTGCGAAAGCGCCATGACAGCACCCAGCACCCTTTTAAAGGCCTGGAATTTAAAAGCCCGCAAAGCCTTCGGCCAAAATTTTTTAAAGCATCCGCACACCGCTGAGTACATCGTCAATCTGGCCCGTCTAAAAGAGACGGAAACCGTATTGGAAATCGGGGCAGGTTTAGGGGCCATGACCATGGCTGCCGCCCGCAAGGCCCGCAAGGTTATCGCCATTGAAAAAGATCGCACCTTGGTGCCGTTGCTGCGTGCTGAAATGCTGGCCCAGGGCTTGGATAATGTTACAGTCTGTGGAGACGATATTTTAAAATTGTCCCTCGGTCCTTTGGCAGCCGAACATGGCGGATCATTGGTCGTGTTGGGCAATCTGCCGTATAATATCTCTTCCCAGGTCGTCGTCCGATTGATCCAGGAGCGCCACAGGCTGGATCGCGCAGTGCTGATGTTTCAAAAAGAGTTGGCGGATCGTTTGTGTGCCCCTCCAGGCAACAGAACATACGGCCGATTGTCGGTGATGCTTCAATATTGCGCTGATCTGGCCATGCTCTACACTCTCAAAGCCGACCAGTTTTATCCTAAACCCAAAGTCGATTCAGCAGTATTGGAAATCCGGTTCAGATCGCAGATCCAACCTTCGGCCGCCGATGAAGCCATTCTTTCCCGGGTCATTCAAGCCGCCTTTGGCCGTCGGCGCAAAACTCTGCGCAATGCCCTTGCCGGCGGATTGCTCGCGTTGGATACGCTTGAGGTTGTATCGATCTTGGAAGCTTGCAACATCGATCCCCAGCGCCGGGCCGAGACCCTCAGCGTAAATGAATTCGTTGCGTTGGCCAACCAGTTCGCCGGGCAACGTCATTAAAAGGGCCGGTTCAAGCCTTATTCAACGAACAAGAAACGGGAGTTGACCCATGGAAAAACGCGAAAGTAAAAATAATTCTCACCTTACCCCTGAGGAGAGGCGCCTTCGCATCGATGAACGGCGGCTTGAACTCGACCACTCCTTCGCAAGAAAATGGCTGCCAACATTAGCGACTCTCATGGTGGGCGTTATCGCAGCCATGTTCAGCTACGTTCAGCAACAAGCCTCCATCGAAGAAACCAAGCGGGCGAGAATCGAGTCAAAAGCAAAAGAAGAGCATAGCTGGGGTATTAAAGTTATTGAGATGTATTTCAGCAACCACGATCTTTTCGATCTTACCAAAGACCCTGAGACGGCTGCTTCGAACCTGCGAGTTCTTGCTGCCGTTGCGCCGACTGCCGTACAAGGGGTGTTGAATGTTGAGCTGAGCAGAATTCCGCCGCCAAGTGGAGACAACGATGCAAGTCGGATTAACAGCCTGGCTGCTGTTGCGGGAGTGCAAAACGCGCTGGCCGCTGTACGTCCTCAAGGTGAACTCTCCCTGTCGCCCGCTCAGCCATCCGACTTCACTGTATATCTGCAGTACGCGACCGGCGATAAAAATTTCGCGTTAACAGCTCAAGACGCACTCATCGAACTCGGTTATCGAGTTCCCGGGATTGAACAGGTGCGAAAGGTGCCGTCACGCTTACAGGTGCGCTATTACCATCTCGAACAGAAAACCCTCGCTGGTGAGCTCGCCGGTAAAATCGGAATAAAGCTTGGCCTGCGCGCCGGCCCCGACAATGCCATCTTAGTCACAAGTGCTAAACCCCTACCAGGGGGTATACTGGAAGTTTGGCTCCCACGCCAAGTCGGTTAATTGTTCCGCCGAAATAGATCGTGGCGCTGAGGCAATGCGTGACCGATGAAATAGCCACAAAAGGTAAAGGGCATATATGAATAATTTAAAGATGGGTTTTTAGGCTATCCGCGTCGATGGGGGTCAGCGTAAAATCAAATAAACTGCTCAACTGTTTTTCCATTTGCTGTTTGACGGTACCCATCTCTATTGCATGATTCGATTCATTGGCCAAAGTGGTCATGGTGCAGTGGGTCAGGCCACAAGGGTTTATCCAGGAGAAAGGTTCCAAATCGGTGTTGACGTTCAAGGCCAACCCGTGGAAGGTAACTCCCCGGCGCACAGTGATGCCCACGCTGCCCAATTTGCGCTGACTTACCCAGGCACCTCGGTATTGGGGGTCGCTGCGGGCTGCGACTTGCCAATGGGCGGCGGTTTGAATCATGGCATTTTCCAATCCAGCCACAAATTCGGTGACGGACAGGTTCGCGTGATTCAGGTCCATGATGAGGTAGGCGACCAACTGCCCCGGACCATGGTAGGTAATATCACCACCGCGCTCCACATGTTCGATTTTGATGCCTCTGGACTTCAGTCGGCTCTCCGGAACGATAAGGTTGTGGCGTCCCCCCCTTCGTCCCATAGTAAACACCGGGGCATGTTCCAACAGGATTAAAAGCTCCCGATCCAGACGGCCGGCATGGCGGGCGGCCACTGCGGCGCTTTGCAGATCGTAAGCGCTGCGGTAGTCGGTTTGGGCGAGATCAAGCAGATAAGCAGGATAGTTCACGGCGGATCACCCTCTCAGGCAGGGCTTGCGGGCGGCCAAGGTTTCATCCAAGCGTCGTAATTTGGTGCGGTGCGGTGCTTGAAGCAACAGCTCTGGACTGTCTTTCGCTTCCTGGGCAATGGCATGCATGGCTTCGATAAAGCGATCCAGGGTTGCCTTGGATTCGCTTTCCGTCGGCTCGATCATAATGGCATTGCTGACGGCCAGAGGGAAGTAGATGGTGGGCGGATGAAAACCGTAATCCATCAATCGTTTGGCAATGTCTAGAGTAGAGACATGATAGGGTTGTTGGTGCTTATCCGTAAAGATGCACTCGTGCATGCAGGGACGGTCGATGGCCAGGTGATAGCGATCTTTTAAGCCGTGTTTGATATAGTTGGCATTGAGGACTGCCAGCTGGCTCACTTTTTTTAGATCGGCGCCCAAACTGAGAATATAGCTATAGGCGCGCACCAAAATACCCACGTTGCCGTAAAATGCGTGCAACTTGCCCACGGTGTCCGGAAAGCCGTGACTTAAAATATAGCAATCGTTTTCCTTGACGATCCGCGGTACCGGCAGATAGCGTTCCAAAGCTTTGGTGACGCAAACCGGGCCGGCCCCCGGTCCACCGCCGCCGTGGGGGGTCGAAAAGGTTTTATGCAGATTGAGGTGGAGCACATCCACCCCGCAGGCCGCCATATCGACGATGCCCATGACCGCGTTCATATTGGCGCCATCGCAGTAAACCAGGCCGCCTTTGGCATGCACAATGTCGGCGACGGCTTTGATATTGTCTTCAAACAAGCCTAAGGTGTTGGGATTGGTGACCATGATGCCGGCGGTCTCTTCATCCATGAGTTGGGCTACCGTGTTGGGGGCCAAAACGCCCTGCTCGTTGGAGGCTATCGGTATGGAGGCAAATCCGCACAAAGCGGCGCTGGCCGGATTGGTGCCGTGAGCGGTGTCCGGGATTAAAATTTTAGTGCGCCGTCGGCCTTGTCCGGCATGATGGGCGTAGAAGATCAGCATTCCGGTGAGTTCGCCCTGGGCCCCGGCAGCCGGCTGCAGTGTGACGGCGGCCATGCCGGTGATCTCGGACAACATGTGCTGCAACTCATCCATCAGTTGGAGCAGCCCCTGGCATAGCTCGTTGGGTAGCAATGGATGGCTGTTGGCGATGCCCGGCAGTCCCGCCTGGCGTTCGTTGGTTTTGGGATTGTATTTCATGGTGCATGAACCCAGCGGATACATGGCGCTATCGATACTCAGATTCCATTGGCTCAAGCGGGTGTAGTGGCGCACGATATCGGGCTCGCACAGATCGGGAAAATCGGGTCCTTCTCCCGCAAGGCCGGCATCCACCGGTTGGGACGGTACATCGGATGTCGGCAAAGAGAGCCCCATGCGCCCTTTGGCACCCATTTCCCAGAGCAGGGGTTCGTTGAATACCAAGCCACTGGTGCCTATTGACGTGTTCATGTGCTGATCTCCTTGACCAGGATATCCATATCCGCCCTGCTTCCGGTTTCGGTAACGCACAGCAGGTAATGGTCCTCCAGATCGGGGTAAAAGCCTCCCAAGGGTAGCCCGGCAATGATATGGTGATCCAAAAGCCGCTGGTAAATCCGGTCGGAGTTCGAATCCATGCGAATGACAAATTCATTGAAAACCGGGGCTTCAAAGGCGGGCGCAATGCCCGCCTTTTGGAGCTCGCTTTTCAGGTAGCCGGCTTTGTCATAATTGAGCCGTGCCAGCTGCTTGAAGCCCGTGCCGCCCAGGGCGGCCATGTACATGGCCGCAGCAGTGGCACACAGTCCCTGGTTGGTGCAGATGTTGGAGGTCGCCTTTTCACGGCGAATATGCTGTTCCCGCGTGGCCAAAGTCAATACAAAACCCCGCCGACCCTCGCTATCCACAGTTTGACCCACAAGACGGCCGGGAAGATTGCGCATGTATTTTTCGCGACAGGCAAACAATCCGACCCCGGGGCCGCCAAAAGAGCGCGAAAGCCCCAAACTCTGGCCCTCTCCGCAGACAATATCGGCGCCCAGCCGGCCGGGGGATTGATATAAACCATAGGCCAGAGGTTCACTGAAGCATACCGCCATCAGCGTTTTTGGATCGGTGTGTACCCGTGTTTCCGCGGCAGGGAGGTCTTCCATACAGCCGAAGAAATTGGGGGATTGCAAGGCCACCGCTGCCAGAGAGGATTCATGGTCCAGAGGGCTTAGATCGGTGCGCCCATCCGGGCCGTAAGGCAGTTCGACGATGTCATAGCCGGTGGGGTGTAGGTAAGTGGCGACAACTTGCCGGTAGAGGGGATGGATGGCCCGGGAGAGGGCAATCCGTTTGCGTTGGGTTACCCGTACGGCCATCAGTAAGGCTTCTGCCAAGGCCGATGCACCGTCATACATCGATGCGTTGGCCACATCCATTCCCAGCAAGCGAGCCACCAGGGTCTGGAATTCGAAAATGGCCTGCAAAGTGCCTTGACTCACTTCGGGCTGATAGGGGGTATAGGCCGTATACAATTCGCCGCGCTGCAGCAGTTGTTTGTTGGCCTCGGGAATGTAGTGGTCGTAGCTGCCTGCGCCTAAAAACATGTTGTATGCCGGCGGTGTGGCTGTGCTCGCCGCCAGAGCATCGAGGTGGCGGTTCAGTTCCCATTCGGTTTTTGGTTCGGGCAGGTTGAGTTCGGCAGAGCGGCGGCAATTTTTGGGGATATGAGCAAACAGATCCTGCAACGACCCGGCGTCCACACTTTTTAACATGAGCGCAATCTCATCGGATGTGTGCGGCAGGTAGCGCATCTGTTTATCCTTTCAACAGGGTCACATACGCGGCGCGATCCATAAGGGAGTCCATCTCATCGGCGCCGGTGGCTTTGACTTTGATCATCCAGCCGCCATTATAGGGATCTTCGTTTACGAGTTCTGGATTGTCTTCTAATGCCGTGTTGGTGGCCACGACTTCGGCTGCAATGGGCATGAACAGTTCGGAGACGGCTTTAACCGACTCCACGGTGCCGAACTCCTGGCCCTTGCCCAATACGCTGCCCACTTCGGGCAGTTCGACATAGACAATGTCGCCCAGTTGGTCCTGGGCATAATCGCTGATGCCGACCACGATCAGATCCTCCTGGGCACGGGCCCACTCATGATCCGTTGAGTAACGCACGTCTTCAGGCAAGTTCAGCTCATCAATGGCTTTCATTTTTCCTCCTCCGGTTTCTGATGGTCCACACAAACCCTGTTCATTTAATCTTTAGTTAGCCAAATACTTAATCATGGGCAAGCGCAGGTGAGAATAGCCGGATAGATGCAGAGATGGATTGCCATGATCGATACTATCTTGTACCCAATTTGATGAAATTGCAACCATGGGCTTGGCGCAGTACTTTTTTCACGCGGTCGGTTTTGCGGAAAGCATCTTGTCAAAAGTGTGCACATTTGGAGCCAAGGCGCCACATAGTTGGCACACGCCGGTGAGACCGGTGTTCGCTTTCATGGCATGGCGTATGAATGGAAGAAGCATGCAATTTTTTATAAGCTAAAAATCTAGTGTAATATCAAAAGTTAATATTCAATAGGGTTGTTGAGAAAGGGTTGGATTGGCTCGCGTCGGGTTGACATGGCCATCGGCATAAATATTGCTAAATAAAATTGATAAATAAATTGGAGGCTTGACTTGAAAGCCCATAATGATATGAACCATACGTATGTGGCTCAAGTCATCGATCGTTGGCGTTAGGAGTAGAGATGCCGGATTTACATCGTCGCGACTTTATTAAACTAGGTGCAGGCCTTTTAGGTGCTGCCCTATTGCCCACACCCGCCTTTGCAGTCCGCCATGTCCCGCTGGAGAGCCGTCGAACCCTCTCTTTTTTCAATACCCATACGGGTGAAAGGCTCGTCGTTTGCTTCTTTGATCAAGTCTATCGACCCGAAGGATTAAAGCAGATCGACCATATTTTACGAGATTTCCGATGCGGCAGCGTTAAAGCCATCGATCTCGACTTGCTCAATCAGCTATATGCATTGAAATGCCGCCTCAAACCCCGAACCCCGTTCCATGTCATTTCTGGGTATCGATCGCCCAAGACCAATGAGAAGTTGCGCCGTCTAACCAGTGGTGTGGCTAAATTCAGTTTACATACACAAGGCCGTGCCATCGATATCCGTTTGCCGGGTTGCCGCACCGACCATTTGGCCAAAACCTGTATTGCGATGAAATCCGGAGGGGTAGGCTACTATCCTAAATCGGATTTTGTGCACATCGATACCGGCCGGGTGCGTACCTGGTAACCTTCTATCTTTCTGATCTAGATGCTTTACTGATTAACCACTTTTGTTTGGTTGATAGCCTTGCTTATGATCCGGAATCAAATTCCAAAGCCGCAAGCGGGGGCAGCGGAGCGGGTTGGCGTTGCAGCAGGGCGTTATGCAGGTCGCGATCGCGGTTGTAGATATCATTGCGAAATTGTAAGACGCCCCTCTGATCTTTCCATGCGGTCATATAGAGCAGGTAAACCGGTATGGGCTCGGAAAGGCGCACGATTTGACGCCGTCCGGTGGACAGTTGGGCTCTGATTTTTTCAGGCGCCCAGTCCGGGTCTTGCGAAAGCAAATGGGCGGCCAGGGCGGGGGCGTTTTCAACCCGGATGCATCCTGAGCTAAAATCGCGTTGTACACGGTCAAACAGTGCGCGTTGGGGCGTGTCGTGCAGGTAGACAGAAAATTTGTTGGGCAGCATAAATTTGATTTGCCCCAACGCATTTTTAGGGCCGGGATCCTGGCGCAATCGAAAGGGAAAATAGGCGGACGAGTAAATCTTCCAATTCACACTATTCGGGTCAATGGCCTGCGCGTCTTTTTCCCAACCATTGAATACCTTGAAGCTATGCCGGGTAAGGTAGTCTGCACCATGGGTCAATTTGGGCAGGATATCTTCTACTGCGATGGTATGCGGCACCGACCAATACGGGTTGAACACCATATAAGTGATGGGAGCGCTGAAGACGGGCGTGCGGCGGGCCGGACGCCCGACCACCACGCGCATTTGCAGCATGGTACGGCTGTTTTCAATCACCTGTAGATCAAAATCTGCAGCATTGATCTGGATATACCGTTGCGAAAGATGGCGCGGCAGCCAGCGCCAGCGTTCCAAATTCAATGCAATTTGTCGCACCCGCTGATCCACCGGCACATTCAAGGCCGCAAAGGTCTGTTTGCCGATGATACCGTCGGGTTTAAGACCATGGCGCCGCTGGAAGTGCTGCACCGCAGCCTTTAACGGCTCATCGTAATACTCAGGTTGGACTATCGTCCGGCGGCCGTTTAGATCGCCGCTGATGCGCAGGCGTTGGCGCAGCAAAGGGACACGGAGGTCCTGGCTGCCGGGCCTGAGCGTTGCGTCGTCGGCAATGCCCGGCCAGCCGCCCTGCGCCTGCAATTGGCGCATGTGGTGCAAAGCTTGACGCAAGCCCCGGTAGCCGTCGTGGTCCGGTCGCCAGCGGGTCAGGATGCGTTCCATTTGGGTTGCGGTGGTTGCCGTGTTCAACACCTCCATGACATCAATGGCTTTTTGCGGAAGGATCATATCGGCGTACAGGGTTTCCGGATCGACGCGACCACCGGATAAATGGGCGCCGAGAAGTAAAAAAGCATCCGTGAGCAACAAATCCAGATCTGCCCGGATGGCGGCCTGCACGGTGTCAAGATCCTGGGGCCAAAAATCATAATCGGCAAGCAAGATGTTAACGATACTGGCGTGATAATCATCGGGGTGCAACCCGTCCCGATCGGCTTGTGTGATGGCTTGAATCAGTCTTCGGGCAGCCGGGCGCAGACCCTTGTCGTCCATCCAAAACGGCACATAATGGCGTTCCCGGTAATAGAGGGGTATCAACTTCAAGCCGCAAATGACCTCACCCTGACAAACGAGGTTTTCGTTGGGGTTATCCTGGGCAAGCTGGTTTTTGATGTGTCGGCTCACCTGCCGGATAAACCCCTGCGGTTGCAATTCAGTCTCTGCCCAAAGGGTGCTGCACCCTAAAAAAAAAGCCATAAACACCAGGTAAACGGTCTGAGGTAACTTTATCGTCATGCGGTCCATCATTTCGTAGGGGGTACCACGGCATCCTTTTTAACCTAGACAACTGTCGCCAGGTATCGGTTGAGCTTACACCCGATGGATCGTTGCACTGTGGACCTCCATGCATTGGGCCCAGGCTCACCTGCGCGCCTTCAAATCAGTGGTTACCACACTTCCGGGTAGCCAATATCCACAAACGCGCTTTCCATTTTGGACTTGTGTCCGCGTTCCATCGCCGCCAATTCCAAGAAGATTTTCTTGTGGTCCGGATGGCTGCATGCCTCGGCCAGTTGGGTGTAATGCACCATGGCCGCCTGCTCCTTTTTCATGGCCAGCGCAATGGCATCCGCTGGTTTCATGTCGATGGTCAGAGCGGGTTCCGGTACGGTCTCAGCCACATGATAATCAGGCACTTTTTCAAAACTGACCACGGCAGACGGATCTTCAGCAAATGTTTCCAATAGTTGGCGGTGCTTTTGCTCTTCTTCGCTGAATGAGAGAAACAGCTCTTTCAGATAGGCGTGTTGGGTTTGTTGCGCCACATCCAGATAGAAGTGGTAGGCTTCAATTTCGCCCTGGATGGCATCACCGATAATTTTCAGGTAGGTTTTTTTGTCCATGAAATGACCTCGCTTTGTGCCGTATTGGAATGGGGCAAGTTGATTATATGTTAGGCATTAAGTTGCCGGTTGCAACATGCACGCGCTGCCCGTCCGGGTGGGGCGGCCCAATATCCACGGGCAACCGGGGTATTGGGCCTTTTGGCGGTCTGCCGCTCCTTATTCGGCATGCAGGACCAAAAAAAAGCCGCCACAAAGGAAGATAAAGTTTGCGGTCCAGGCGGCCAACAGGGGAGGGAGTCGGCCTCCATACCCCAGAGATATGCAAAAACTTTGAAAAATCCAAAAGCTGAAACCTATGGCCAATCCATAGGTAACGCTCAAGGGAATGCCGCTGCTCAATTGTTTTCTGGCCGTCAGGCCAATGCCCACCAGCCCCATGATGATACAGACAATCGGATAGGCGCTCTTGGCATACAAGTCGACCTTGTACACCGTGGCATCATAGCCTTCGCTTTCTATTTTGTTCACATAGCTGCGCAGCTCTCCAAAGCTCATTTCAGTCGACCGGCGAACGATTTGCTGGAAATCTTCGGGGTGCAGCGCCAACTTCTCTTTGCGCCGATGGTTCAGCACGATGTCGTAGCTGCCGTTCTGGTTCAGCGTTTGAATCATGCAGTCCGCCAATTCCCACTTGCCGTCATGGTACTCGCCTTTGCGGGCGTCCATGCGTCGGACCAGTCGAAACCGGTCGTCAAATTGATATTGTGTAAAGCCAAAGATCGCCTGGCTGGCCGGATCAAAAAATTTGATGTGGGTTATTTTTCGTCGACCTTTGATCCAGATATTTTTTTCGTTGACAGAAACTTTAGTGGAGGTCCGAATTTCTTGAAAAAGGATTGCATTGGCATGGAGCATGGTGACCGGTACCATTTGTTCGGCCAATAAAAAGAGCAGGAGCGCCATGGCCGTGCACATCAACAGTACGGGTTTGACCAGGGCATAGATGCTGATGCCGCCCGCGTTAATGGCGAGTAGCTCTTTGTTTTTGCTCATCAGTCCAAAGACGATTAAGATGGACATCAGCAACACCACCGGCATGGCCTGACTGCAGATAAACGGTGTTTTGTACAGCACGTATTGAAAGGCGCGCCATAAGGTGATCTCCGCTGCGATAAATTCGTCCATGGTGCCCAGATAATCAATGGCAATGAAAAGGCCCAGTACACTGATCAGCGTCAGGCAGAAGTATTTGCAGGTTTCAATGACGATATATCTGTTAAGAATGGACATGAAATTAATAAGAGCTTTAAGTTTTAAGGGTTAAGTTTTACGTTTAAAGTCTGACATGCTGGGTAGATTTTCGGGCAATAGGGGGCGGTCTTTTAGCACGCGCGTATAAAAATAGATGCCTGTGGCGCTCATCAAGACATTGGGCGCCCACATACCGATTATCGGCAGTAAGGTGCCGGATTCCCCCAGGGCCCAGCCCATCGAAAGCAAGATATAGTAAAGCAGAAAAAGACCCATGCCGACCATGATCCCTTTGGATCGCTTATCGGTTCCGGCTTGAAGCCCCAAGGGCAGCGCCAACAGTCCCAGGGCCAGACAGGCGGCGGGCAGGGCGATCTTTTCGTGGCGTTTCATTTGCGCTTTGTAGTAGTGTTTGTCTTTTTGCTTTGCTTTTTTCAAGACCTGCCCCAGTTCCGTCCAGGACATCTCTTCAAGGGGTCTACGCTGTTTAGCGGCCTTGTTGCGCATCTGTTTAATGTCCAAATTCATTTCATAAGTTTCGAATTTGATGGCATTGGCCGCTTGGGCTTTCAGATCCACCCGGTTGATGGCACCGTCAAACAGTTTAAGTCGGATCTTTTGCGCCAGGGGATCGGCAATAATTCGACCCCTGGGGGCCACGATAATGTTGTTTAGACCCGGTGTCCGCTGATCTTCGATAAAGACATCCAAGAGGGAGCGTTTTTTGATATCCACCTGGGTTACATAGAGCATGAGACCTTCAAAGCTGTCGATAAAAGTGCGCTCTTTGATGACCGCATCGATGTGGGATTGTGCCAAATCGGCCGATAGATCATGGAACGAGCGGTTGGCCCACGGCATCATCCAATTGGTGATCCAGGTGGTCAGCAGCCAGCCCGTGAAGCAGAAAAGGGCAACAGGCGCCAAAAAACGATGGGGGGCGATACCACAACTTTTCAGGGCCACCACTTCATTGTCGCTGGAAAGGCGCAAAAAGGTGAGCAGCACGGCCATCATCACCGACATGGGGGTCACGAAAGCCAGAAAAAAGGGCATCGAAAAAAAAAGCAGTAAAAAAATGGAGGATAAACTGGCCTGATAATTGACCACCATGTTGGTGATTTCCAATATTCGGCTAACCAGCAATATAAAGGTAAAGAAGAACATGTTCACGGCAAAAGGCGCGAGCAGCTCTTTAAAGATGTAGCGGTTTAGGATGGTGTTGGGTCTCATACCATTCACATACGCGTCGCAAGGGGACGCTTAGAGTTTTAAGCGCTTAAACAACGGCTCGGGTATCGATTTAATGATAGCCATGATCCAGCGCCAGTACCCGGGGGTGTAAATTTTATTTTTTCCGGCTTTATAGGCTTTGTAGATATCGTAGGCCACTTTTTCCGGTGTGGTCGTCAGCAGGGCCGGTAGATTGAGGCCCTGGGTCATTTTAGTGTTCACGAAGCCGGGCAGCACCGTAAGCACATGGACCTGATGGGCAAAGAGTCGATTGCGCAGGCCACTCAGGTAAATATCCAGGGCCCCCTTGGCGGCGCCGTAAATATAGTTGCTTTGCCGCCCACGATCACCGGCCACTGAGCCGATACCGATAATGAATCCTTGCCGGCGCTGTTCAAAGTCGGCCGCAATGATTTCGAGGATACTTACCGCGCCGCTCAAGTTGACATCGATGACGCGCCGTGCGGCATCAGAGACGTGTGGAACGGCCTGGGGGGCACCCATATCGCCGAAGGCCACGAGCACCCCGTCGGGTTTGGGGTCCAACGCTTTGTAAAAGTCTGCATGGCCGGCGGGGTTGACGGCATCAAACGCCATTGCCCGGGCCGATACCTGATAGCGAATATGCAGATCGGTCGCTTTTTTTTCAAGCAGTGCCACATTGCGGGAGGCCAAATCGAGTACCGCTTGTTCCGATTGCGCAAATTGCCGGGCCACTGCGTAGGCGATGTCTGAATTGGCCCCCAGGATCAATAGTCTCATTGTTTATAACCCCAACCGTTTGGATTGCAGTGAATTGAATTTTTCAAGGGCGCCATATTGGGCCCTGATTTTTTGAAACTGCTCCCATTGTGGGTACCCGTTGGTGAAGGTTTCCGCCGACATGCGAACATCCTTGGCTAAATAGAGTCGGCCGCCGTGATCGACGACCATGCGATCCAATTTGTCCAGCAAGGGGAATAGGCGCGGTTGGATTTTAAAATCAAGGGCCAGGGTAAACCCTTCCATGGGAAAAGAGAGCGGGTTGTCATTTTGCGGTCCAAACAGTTTCAGGACGGCCAAAAAGGACCCGATTCCCGAGGCGGCGATTTGGGTTAATATGGCTTGCAGCCCTTTGAAACTGGCCGCTTTGGGCAAAACGAACTGGTATTGTGTGAATCCGCGCTTGCCATACATCCGGTTCCAATGGGCGATGCGATCCAGTGGATAGAAAAAAGCTTCCATTGTCGTGCGCCGTTCGGTGGCCCGGGTGGGATGGGTGCTAAAGTAGAGTTGGTTGAACAGGGCCACCGAATAGGGGTTCAATAAAAAGCCGGGGCACACCATGGGAACAGCTGCCGTGCGCACCGCAGCCGGTTCGAGCCGGCCGTCTGTGTCATGCTCACCGAGCATGAGGACCGAACGGCCCAGCTGGTCGCCTTTGGCCAGGCAGTCGATCCAGGCCACTGAATAATAAGCCTGTTGATGGTTTTCAAATTGTTGAAAAATTTCAGACAGGTTGGCGCAACGCAGAATCTTTTCACAAATAGCGGCACTGTGCACCCTCTGCATTTTTAAGGTGGCATCCACAATGAGTCCGGTCAATCCCATGCCGCCGCAGGTGGCGCGAAATAGAGACGGGTGCTCATCCGTCGAACAACGCACGACATCACCGTTGGGCAGCATCAAGTGCAGCGAAGTCACCGCGGCGCTGAAACAGCCGGCGCTGTGATGATTCTTGCCATGCACGTCACTGGCAATGGCCCCGCCGACGGTGATCAATTTGGTGCCGGGCGTCACTTGTAAAAACCAGCCGCGGGGTAAAAACACATCAATGAGCTCGGCCAGGGTTACACCGCTTTCGCAAGTCACGCTACCGTGTACCGGGTCGAAATCCAGCAACTTGTTATGGCGGCGTGTCATCAGCACCTGGGGGTTCAAGGCACTGTCACCGTAACTTTTTCCCAGGCCGTGGGCGATCCAATCACCCGGCTGCGCCAACAGGTCCGCTGCTTGATTGGCGCTTTCAAAGTCGCCGGCAAGGGATTCTATGATGGGGTAACGGCCCCAACCGTTTAGTTTCATACCGTAATCTTGCATAAAATGTTGCCAAGGCCGCTTCCGGTCCTTATCCGTACAACAACACGATAATATTCAACAACCACAACACAATGACCCCTTGCAGCAGGCGGTCCTTCATCAACACCAGGGTAGGTGAGCCACTCTTTTGGGCCACAAATGTGATTTGAAGGTAGCGCAGGATCCCCAACAAGACCCAGATGGCGGACATGTAAAGATAGTCCGTGCCATGTTTGGCCGTTACCTCCGGCGAAACCGTATACAGAATGTAGGATACAATGATCACCGATGCCATGATGCCCATGGCCAGGGAGATAAACTCGAGGCTGTAGCCGTCGATTGCCTTGCGTACCTGGTGGCCCTTGCTCAACAGCAGCAAGTCATCGCGTCGTTTGGCGATGGCCAGAAACACGGCCAGCAAAAACGTCATGATGACGATCCAGGGGCTGAGTTGAATTCCCGGTGCGGCGCAACCTACAAAGACGCGCAGGACAAAGCCGAGGCCGATGCAGACGATATCCACAATAGGTATGCGTTTGAGCCCCAGCGTATAGGCTATGTTGAGCAGAAAATAAGTGATCAGGATATACGCCACGGATGGGTGCAGGCTGAACAAGGCAAGGCCCACAGCAGCCAAAAAGAGCAGCAGGGCCAGGCCAACGGCTTCCGACGGCATGACCGCCCCCCGGGCGATCGGGCGCAGCCGTTTAATCGGGTGGTTGCGATCGTCATCGCTGTCTTTGAGGTCATTGAGGATATAAGTGGCGCTGACCAACAAACAGAAAGCCACAAAAGCGATGGTGGTTAAAATAACGGCCTCGGGATGGGTCAGCGCGTTGCCAAACACCAGGGGAAGCCAGATAAAACCATTTTTCAGATATTGATGCGGTCGCACCAGTTGCAGATACGCTATAATTTTATCCATTACCATCCACGCCAATTGCGTATGTGTTCATATTGCTTGATTAAATGAGGCGATCCCAAGTTCGCGTTCCCCTGTTCGTCCCGGGCTTTAAGTTAACGCTATCCAGTTGCATACCTTTGGCCATGGGAAGGTGTGCCTGTTTGAATTTCAAGAATATCTTATAATAACAATTAATTGTTAAAGCAACTCCATTTTGGGTCAAGCCGGGCCCTGCGTGCCGACGGTATCGGATGCTCTTGAAAATTGTTTGCGGTTCAAGATGCTGCCCCAGGGGTATCTTCTTCTTCTGCTGCTGTGGCGGGGGCGATCGCATTTTCAGGTCCCAGGAGAATAGCCAGCCAGCGTGTTTCCCGGTGACTGTCCAAGGCGATTTTAGCCGTGATGGTCAGGGGCACCGACAGCAACATGCCTACGGGGCCCAGCACCCAGCCCCAAAAAAGCAGCGATAGAAACACCACCAGGGTCGAAAGCCCCAATCCCTTGCCCATAAAGCGCGGCTCAATGGCGTTGCCCATGATTAAATTGACCGCCACATAGCCCCCCGCCGCCGCCAGCATTTTTCCGATCCCCACCTGGACCAGTGCCAACAGCAATGCGGGCACAGCGGCAATGATGGATCCAATATTGGGCACATAGTTGAGGGCGAAGGCCAGCAATCCCCACAGCAAGGGATAGTCTATCCCCAAAATGGCCAGCCACACGGCGATGATGATGCCAGTGGCCAAGCTGACCCAGGTTTTGATGGCCATATATTGTTTGACTTGTGCAATAAAGTGCTCCCATCGGGACAAAGAGGCATCGGGGGCGCCTTTGATGGCTTGAATTTTGGATGGAAAGCCGGCGGCTTCCAGTAAAATGAAGATGACCGTCATCAGAATTAAAAAGCCATTGGTGACGGCATTGCCCAAGCCGTTCAGCACAGCCGCCGCCAGTTTCATAGCCGCGCCCGGATCCAACACTTCGTTAAGCGCCAGGGCTTTGGTGTCGATACCCAGTTCATCCAGGTTGGCCAGCAGGGCACTGGTTTGCGCTTTGATTTTGGCCTGGTATATGGGCAGGTCTTTGGAAAAATCGTTTATGGATTGCCCCCCCAAGGCACCGACGAGGATGAGGGCGATCAGTATGCCCAATACTACCAATAATACTGCCAGAGTGGCGGGTACTCCTTTGCGCTGCAACCAAAACATGGGTGCCGCACTGATAATGGCAATAAAGGCGGCCAGCAAGAAGGGAATCAGGATGGCGGTTGCCGCTTTCATGCCGGCAATGATGACAATGCAGGCTGCAATGGTCACAACGATTTGGGAGGTGCGCATATGAACTCCTTGGTGATGAATCTCTCTATCCAATGGCCATGGATTTATTTTTTGTCCTCCGGCCGGTTGATGTGGACGGCCAGCCAGATGGTGGTTTCATTGTGCGCGGTCCAGGCAACGCGATGTTTAACACCGGCCGGAATCAGCAGGTAGTCGCCCGGCTTCAGCTTGATGATGGCCGACGGGTTCTGCATTTCAATGCCGGCACCGCCGCGCATCAACAGCACCCATTCGTCCCAGTTTTGATCGTACCAGAATCCCTTGGCAGAGCAATGGCCCTTGGAGACAATTCTTTCAATATGCACCGGATCACGGGCGGCGATGACCTGGATCAGCTCTTCAGGCAATTGATCCGGTATGTCTTTGAAGATATTGTCTGGTTTCATGGATTGGCTGGTAAATGATGCACACCAAATGGGTTCCTATGCCCGTCTTGACAATTTAGCCCAGTCCATGGGTAACGTCAAACTTGATGTCATCTTAAGAAATTTTACCCGTTAGTAAGGTCAGGGCCAGACCGCCGTGAACCACAGCCAGTGAACGAAGTGACATGGTCTTTAAACTTTTGGCGGCACCCCGGGGGAGCAACAGGGCCACATTCCAATTTTTATAATCAAGTCTCAATTTTTCCATCAAACCCTGGTAAAAAATTTCCAGGTCTTTGGTGTTGCCTCCCGGTGCCAGACGTCGTCCGTATGGGGGATTCAGTACCAAAAGACCTTGGGAGCCCGCTGTTTTTTCGGGGCTGAGGTTGAAAAAATCATGTTCAGCGACCTGCACCGCATCTTCCAAGCCATTTTGTTGGATACATTGGTTGAGTTTGGCGCATGCCTCCGGGTCAATATCGAATGCGCGGATCAACGGACGCGACAAGGGTTTGATTTTTTCAGCCGCGACCTTTTTCAGGTGTTCCCATTGCCGGGCTTTAAAACCCGGCCAGTGCATAAAGGCAAACGCGCGTCGCAGGCCCGGTGCGATGCGTTTGGCCATCAGGGCGGCTTCAAGACCGAAGGTTCCGCCGCCGCACATGGGATCAACAACCTGCATGCCGGGCCGGTAGCCTGCATATTGCAGGATCGCTGCCGCGATGGTTTCGCGCAGGGGGGCACGGGCACCGTGGCGCTTGAGACCCCGCCGGTAGAGGTTGTCGCCGCTGCTGTCCAGCGAAAGGGTGACCCGGTCGTTTTCCAGGCGTACATATATAGATTGTCCCCCGGTGCGGCCCGGCGCAATGTTTCTGCCTTTCCAATGGTCGGCGATGACCTGGCTGACGCGCTGGGCCACAGCTTGACTGTGGTAGAGGCGCGAACGGTGCGTCGTGACCTTGCAGGCGGGTATGGCGCCGGCGGGCAGATAGAGGGACCAGCGCAGCGCCCCGGTTTTTTTGACCAGTTGGTGAAAATTGGTGGCTTTGAAAGTGCCCAGGCGCATCAAGATCCGTCCGGCGGTGCGCAGATTCAAATTGGCTTTCAGCAGGTCGGTCAAGCGCCCGTTGAAAACGATCCCGCCTTTGGTGATGTGATCGATGTGAAGGGTGTCCGAAAGCCGGGCCAGCTCTTGACGACAGATCGATTCAAACCCGGGTATGCCCAATGCGAAAAAAGAGTGGTTGGGGCCGGTGATATGGCGTTTGATCTGTTTTTCTAAATTCATAGGATAAAAAGATAAGACATTGGTTTTTACGCTGCCGGGTATGCCAAGGCAACGCTTGTGTGTCAATACCTATATTAATGCAACATGTTGGTGCGGCATGCAATTCAGTGGGAACCCTTGCAGTCATATTATTGTTCAAGCCTTGAAATCAACAGTATGCCTTGTCATGCGCCCAAAAATGGCCAATTTTAAGCGCAGCGGTACTTTATGGTCTCCAGATCAGGTTGAGCCAATTTACAGTCCCTTATTGGGTCCAATAATCGATGGGCGGCAGTGGCGAGTATGTGTTATCGCATATCAGTTTTACCGACGCTATCACACCACTTGATTAAAACCAATTTTGGTCTCATTGTTGATCCCTTTTGTGGGGGTGGTACGTTTCATCCATTACTTTTAACGTTTGCCAATCCAAATTAAGACACTACCGGGCAAAGGGAGCCCTTGACATTTGCGCGAATCTGTGAAAAGTATCGCCACCGTTGTAAATGCCAAGAAGGCGTTTGAGCATATTCTGGACGACTTATAATCGATCAGGCCACGAAGGCCGGGGTATAAAACCATCCCGGTTTGCGTGGCCTTTTTTTTATGCGACACAAAGTTTTGCCAAAGGCAGGCGTACTGCCGGGATAGAACCCTTGGAACAGATGCCCAGACAGTTGTGTGTGATTGACGGCCAGGGGGGCGGTATCGGTGCCACCCTGATCAAATACCTGAAAGCGGCCTTTGGCGAAGAGATCGTTTTGATCGCACTGGGAACCAATACCATTGCCACCGCCCAGATGTTAAAGGCCGGGGCCAACAAAGGGGCCAGCGGGGAAAATGCCATCTGCCATACTGTAAAACAGGTGGACTTTGTTACCGGGCCTGTCAGTGTCTCCTGGGCCAACGCCATGCTGGGGGAGGTCACTCCGAAAATGGCGGCTGCCGTCACGTCCAGCCCGGCGCTGAAGCTGTTTCTGCCCCTTTCCCAGGAAAACGTTGTGATTGCAGGCATGACCCATGAACCCCTGCCGCATCTGGTGCAGGAGGTCGTGGACAGGATAGAGGGGATGCTAAATAATGTGTGAAGCCAGCGCTTATCTGGTCAAGGATGACCAGGAACTATTGGTGATGGAGTCGGTAGATGTCGTTGAGCCGGAAAATAGCGATACCTGGCGGCTGGTCGACATTTTCGGTGTGCAAAAGACCGTGCGGGGTAGGATCCTGCGGATGAATCTGGTCGATCACAAGATTCTGTTTGAAGAGATGTCTGGCTGAACAGAAAAGCGGATTCGTCCGGCAGTGATTTGAGTTCAAGGTTTCGCGAGGTTGTGGCAGGGATGGACCCTGTCCCGTAAGCCGTGTTGTGCGGCCGAAAAAACGGGACCTCGCTTTAAAATGCGGTTGAAACCGCTCCATGGTGTTTGTTTCATTCATAGTGTTGTAGTGCCCGCTGAGACAGCAAAGACTGTATCGCGAGCAGAAAAGAGGTCACGAAGGCCCATGCACCCCGGTAGGGATGCACCTTCGTGGCCTCTTTTGTTTTTGCCGAAGGATGCTGCCCAAAAGAGACAGGGGGCACTGGAAAAGTCGAAGCCTGGTGGTTTTCAGGACCAATGGGAAGGAGAAAAGGATGCAAATGCCAGAAGCGTTGACGATTAAAAACCGGATCGAGGCTTATTGGAGCAAAAGTGCCGACGAATATGACCGACATTTCGGCCATGGCATTCATTCGGACATAGAAAAAGGACTGTGGCTTGACCTGCTGCGGCGGAACATCCCGTTAGCGCCGGGCCGCTTAAAAAAAGGTCGGAGCGGCTGCCATTAGAGGTGAATAACGTCCGCTCAGGATGAAATACAAGCCACAAATCTTACGATTAAAGCGGGGTGCGCATCACTTCGCAGCATAACGTCCTTTCAATCCCTCACTAAATTTACAGACTCGGCCCGAACGTTCAGTCAAAAAGGCGCATGCATATCTGTCATCTTTCTCCCAAGAGATACTTCTCTGTGAAGATGGGGTCGATCTTTTTGTGATACTGCAACCACACCATAAACTTGCTCCGTACACGCGGGTATTGGTTCACGATCTTTTTGAACTTTTCAGGGTAGGTGAAGATCATGGCGGAATATTCGTTGAAGTCGTTTTCAAAGTTGGTTTGGCCGTAACTGTCCATAAAGCCCTTTTTATAATTCTCTTCATTCTCTTCGAGCGTTATTTCAATTTTATCCAGTTCTTCCCAACTATCATATAAATCATATAAGTATTTAAAATTTTTTGAGTTGTTATCTGTCCATGACTTCATATTAAAAGAGTTTGTTTTCAGCAATAAAGAGCTGAATTCATGATGAAAGGTCCTCTCCGCAAGGTCATCGGTTTGCCTTCCATTATTTATCAAGTAAACGATCTTCCTGAAAGGGTCATAGGTTCCACCATACCTGAGGCCTCCTTCATTAATCTCTCCAGCAAAATGGATGGCTTTTAAATATTTTTTGATTATATCATCAGGATACTTCTCAAATGCTTTATGAAGAATATCAACATAGCGAATCAAAAGTCGATGTTTTATTGGTTCAACCTCGCTGTTCCGTCCAGGACCAGCCGGAATGGGCGGATTTTCAAGAGGTGAAAAAAAATCATCCCCGACTTTATAGACGATCCTAATCCCGTACCTGGAGGTGATCGGCTCGAACATCGCGGCGATATGCTCGTCAGAATAAGTCTTGTTGCTGTATCGCAAAAAAGCATCTGCGACACCCCACACCAACACACTGATCGAGAAAGTAATGAATAAGAATTTATTCATATCAGGCATCCAAATTGCGCCGGTCGATGGTGTGTGTAAATGGTGGAGGGGTTGTGAACTGTTGCTTTAGAAATACACCGCGAGCATACCAGGCCAAGGCGATACTGGTGATTGTAATTACAACCATCGCTGCAATTTCCTTTGTTTCTTTACCGATTTTTTGCCAGTCTATCGTGTTTTCTGTGGGAGCTACCAACTGCCTTTCTTGTGGAGACGGCTTAGTCACCTTCACCGGCTCCGGCCCACCCTTGGGCTTCTTATGCCAAAACACATCGACCTTTATCCAGATATCAGCACTGTATTTGAACTTGCTGCGTCCCAACGCCAGGGTGCCTTTGATCGTCTGCGACTCGAGGGTGCCCGTGTAATGCATGGGCGTTACTGCGTCAACCCTGACGGTATACGGTCAGAGATTGGCATTGGCCGCTATGGGGGCCTTGAGTTTGACCATCCCCGACTCATCAACCATCATCTCCGGTTCGGCTGTCAGGGCCACCAGGGCCGGGTCGGTGGTGTCGCGCAATTTATGTTTGGCCTGCATGGAATCTTTGCTCATGGCCAACTCATAATTGTGCACGTATTTGAAATGTCCGGGGGTTTTGTTTTCAATGCCGATCTCGCCGCTCATCTCGGCCTTGATGCTGTAATCGCCGTAATTTGCGGCATAGTTGATTGACGGCGTGTCTTTACCGATGGTGTAGGTGACCTTTAAATTGAGCGGAATGGGCCAGTGGTTGCCCACGGCCTTGGTGCCGTTGCCTTGCTTTGGCATTTTCGGGCGCGGCGGTATCAAGATGGTCTGTCCCACAAAGATCAGGTCCGGTTTTTCAATGAGCCGTAAACCGTAACGGGCGGCTTGCTGGTTGTGAAAATCATAAATTTGCGGGTACCTGTCGCCGCTGCCCAGGTAGCGGTGGGCCAGACTCCATAAACTGTCGCCCCTTCTCACCGTAAGACGTATTGCCATATCTTCCTCCTTTTCTGTTAAGCTTCAGTTGGCCCGCAGGATTTTTTTAGGCATGGTGAATGCCTGCGTGCGGCTTTGGGTGCTTCGAACAAAGCAGATCAGCTCAACAAACGAAGAAGAAGGCGGTTGGGTTCGATAGCGATTATAATCTAATGAGATCGGCTAAGGAGCAGGCACGCTTTTGCCTGCTTGGCATAGGTCGAACTGAAATGATAAATGATTGAAACCCATGCCTGACGCGTAAAACCATATGAGCCAATGCCAAAACTATTAACGGTTGTCAAGACTTCAAATGCCCAGATCGGTTCGACATGTTAAACAAGACCCAAGTATTTGGTCGGCGACTAGGGGTTTTATTGAAAGCAACAAGATTTGCTATCAAAAAAATTCATTGTCTGCGGTGCCAGCTTGGTGGTTTTCGTATCGGTTTCAACCTGGATAAAGGCCTGGGGATGGATTGGCAACAAACGGTATTGTCTACTGTTCAGGGGACTTACGAACTCGATGCCTGGCAATAGGGACGTCAGAAATGCTGTTTCCATAAATATGACTGTCCTGTGGGAAACTGAAAAATTGTCGAACGTTCCCCCAACGCTTCCCTAAAATGGCCAATTAAATGGCCAATTTTAAGCGCAGCGGTACTTTATGGTCTCCAGATCAGGTTGAGCCAATTTACAGTCCCTTATTGGGTCCAATAATCGATGGGCGGCAGTGGCGAGTATGTGTCATCGCAGGTCAGTTCGGTTTCAATGGTGGGGGTATGCGTATCAACAGGTAGGGGCGGGTCGTGGTTGCCACAATCTAAGAAGCTCTAATATTTTCTTGATAAGCGCACCATCTTCAATAAAAGAGATGACCGGTGCACCGGACGGTTTTTGAATTGAACCATCACTGTTTAATTCCTTTTTTAACGAGTTCAGCTAAAAATTTGGAAAACGGTTCAATATCTCGTTTTATGCTCGCTTCTTCCAGGGCAGCCATATAGTCGTCGCGGGTTTCAAGCGGGATAACTGTCCATGGATAGTCACCACTGGCTAACATAACATTCATCAGGAACCTTCCCATGCGGCCATTCCCATCAACATAGGGATGGATATACACAAAGAAAAAATGCCCTAAAACTGCTCTCACAGCAGCTTCTTTTTCATCCGTTAAAAGAGTGAAAAATGCCGGCATAAGATCACGAACCGCTTCATGGCGGGGGGGGACATGCATTGATTTTCGGATATAGACAGGCTGGTTGCGGTAACCTGCAAGGTCAGATGCGGCTATAAGACCAGCGGTTACACCCGGGGCAAATAATTCTCTGCACCATATGGAGTGATCCTGCCTTGAAACCGTGCCTGCGGAGTTTTCGTTCAGAACTTTTGCCAGACTTTTCTTCAAAAGGGTCATTTTCTGTGATGCTGTATCCGGCGGCCCTCATTGTCTCAATGATATGATCAGCAATCGCGTCTTTCCCGATATTTCGGAAAGCGCCGGCAAGCCTTCCGGCGACTGTGCTGTGTCCCCCTTCAAGAAGCCTGTGTAAAATCTCCGAAGCATCAGAGATCATGGACAGCGCAGCTCGGGCGTCTACAGCATTATTTGTATAAAATGCGGGAGTACATGCAATCAATGCGGCGGGCAGGGTCATAATCTGCAGGTTTTCTTTGCGTTCCAGATCATTCTTGTCCGGCAATTTCAGACGGACGTCCATTATTGATGTTTGGTGGAGAAGGAAAGTCGGTTTATTGCCCCCTTTAGGCGTGCGAACAAATAGCTGCCCAGGGACATTCCAGTTTCCGCCATGCATGCGCAATGATTGTTCGGGGGATAGGCACCACTGATTGGCAAACCTTGAGTTAAGATAACCAGCACAAAAGCCCCAAAATGATGCATACCAGGCTGTGCTCTCTCCGGCGGGCTCTTCAGGGCGGGATGGAATATACCATCCCTTCATCACTGCTTTAATGAAACCGCTTTTGACAAGACGTTCCCGGTGTGTGCGCGTCATATTTTTTGTATGAATTGCAACAATGCCTTCGTCCTGAAGTTTTTTCAGAACGGCAAGAGATTCTGCAAGTTTGTCTTGTGGTGTGGCCATCTTTTAATCTGTCATGGGTTTGTGTCATTTATAGGTTATTAAGGCCTGCCATATTTAGGTTATTGCGTCAATCTATTTTTAGGTTTTTGTGTTGTCTCTAATTTCCCCGGATGGTTTTCAACCTTCGTTCCGGTGTCACGTCGAAAAATCCATCCGGCCACTAACCCCACCCGAATGACCTGCGGTGTTTCCCGTTCAGGTCATACCTTGGGGAATTCCGGAGACACAATACTTAATTTTGGGATTTAGGTTTGGATCAGGCTTGCCGGCATATAGAGAATTCGGGTAGGCCCAATGCGAAAAAAGAGTGGTTGGGGCCGGTGATATGGCGTTTGATTTGCTTTTCTAAATTCATAGGATTCGGTCGAAGGGAGTGTTTAACATCAACTGTTTTGACGCTCCCGTCGCGTCACTGCCGTACTCATCGTGTATGGGGCCGCCATAATCGCCAGAAAATCACTTGATAATGCTACCCATCGATACTATTGTGGCCCAGCATTTCGGAAGCTGTATCAGTTGAGTGGACAATTGTAAACGATCCCGCCTTTTTGGGGCCACTTCAGATGGCTGACCCAACTGCGTGGAGAAAGAAACTGCGACGACAATCCATGGCCAAAGTCTTTATTAAAAAAGCTAGCTATAAGAGCGAACAGGGCGAGCTTAAGACCTCGGTGGGTGAAATGCTGGATAGCCAGGGACCGGATTGGATTCGTCCCCAAACCCGCGTGCTGGTCAAACCCAATTTGCTGATGCCGGCCCAACCGGCAAATGCCATCGTGACCCATCCCTATGTGGTGCGCGCCGTGGTTGAGTATCTGCTCGACAAAGGGGCTTACGTTCAAATCGGCGATAGCCAAGGGGTCGGCACTTTCCGCAAGATACTCAGCGAATCGGGCTATGCCGTCGCGCTTAAGGGGCTAGACATCGACATCCGCGCGTTTAAAGATTCGGTCGAGGTGGATATCGGTAAACCTTTTGGTCGCATCGAGATCGCCAAGGACGTTATGGAAGCGGATCGGGTGATCAACCTGGCCAAGCTTAAAACCCATGCCCATATGTATCTCACGTTGGGGGTCAAAAACATTTTCGGCACCATTGTGGGGCTGCGCAAACCGGAGTGGCATCTGCGTGCCGGAGTGGATCGACGACTCTTTGCCCGTCTGTTGGTGCAGATTTTTGAGGCAGTGGCCCCGGCATTTACCCTGGTGGACGGCATTCTGGCCCTGGAAGGCCAGGGCCCGGCCAAAAGCGGCACACCGCGTGAGTTGGGACTATTGGTGGGGGGAGCCAACGGGCATGCCGTGGATAAAACCATTGCCACCTTGTTGGGTATGGATCCGGCCGATTTGCTGACCTGCAGTCTGGCACGCGATTTAGGTGTCTATGACGGTATCGTACACGCCAGTGGCGATATCCATATCCTCGATGATTTTCAGTTTCCGGAGCTTCACTCACTAAGTTTGGGACCGGAATCGCTCAACCGGGTGATGCGCAAATATATTATTCAAAAGCCGGTGGTGGACAACGACCTTTGCAAGCTGTGCGGCGAGTGTTGGAAGATTTGCCCGGCGCATGTCATCGATCACAACGACAAGGGTATCTGGTTTGACTATGACGGCTGCATACGCTGCTATTGCTGCATCGAGGTGTGCTTGCACGGCGCCCTCCGGGCCAAAGAGCCACTGCTGGGAAAGCTGAGGCGTTTGATGATTCGTGATACAAAAGAGAAAGAAGGATGAAAGGGAGGTGACCCATGGCAGGCATTAATAAGGCAATCATTGTCGGTAATTTGGGGCGGGACCCGGAGGTGCGCTATACACCGGATGGCACCGCAGTGGCCAATTTTAGCGTGGCCACATCAGAGACATGGAACGACAAACAGTCGGGCGAGAAAAAAGAGCGCACCGAGTGGCATCGCATAGTGGCCTGGCGGCGTTTGGGCGAAATATGCGGCGAGTACCTGCACAAGGGCAGCCAGGTCTATGTGGAGGGTAAGTTACAGACAAGATCCTGGGAGCAGGATGGCGTGACCCGCTATTCGACGGAAATCGTAGCGTCAACGGTGCAATTTCTGGGTGGCAAAGAGGGCGGCGGCCGGCCGGCCTCTTCGTCCAAGGGCGATCCGGGG
>JBNKKB010000175.1:0-2283 GCA_050291605.1 Desulfobacteraceae bacterium
TTTTTGTATACAATAATATTCCAATGGGTTAGACGTTTTGTTGCAATCCACATCCTGCGGGGTTTTCCTGGACAGTACTTCCGGTTGCTGTCTGTGGATTGCGGCGGGTAATTATTTTTGTAAACGCTTGGAAATTCATTGCGTTAGCGTTCATAATGCTATGCGTTCAGTACACGCCTAATTGTTTCCGGCCTCAATATGCGCGATCATGTCGGCCACCACTTGTTCAACGGTTAATGCGGTGGAATCAATCCGGATTGCATCTTGGGCGGGTTTGAGGGGTGCCAGCGCCCTGTTGGAATCGTTTTTGTCCCGTTGAAGCATCTCTTTTTCAACGCTTTCCAGACTATAGGTATCCCCCTTTTTTGCTTGAAGTTCCGCATAGCGCCGTTGGGCACGAATTTTGGGGTCCGCATCCAGAAAAAACTTGATATCGGCTTGGGGAAACACCACAGTGCCCATATCGCGGCCTTCGAGGACTACCTCTTTTGCTTCTCCCATGGTGCGTTGAATCTCCAACAAAAAAGCGCGAATGACAGGGCGGGCGGAAACAGCCGATGCCATCATGGTCACTTCCGGCGTTCGAATCTGGTCGCTGACATCCTTGCCGTCGAGCATCAAGCGCAATCCCTGGGCGCTAAGTTGAAAATCCAGGACTAAATCGCGGCAAAGCGCGCCCAGCGCCTCATCGTCATCCGCATTCACACCGGCCTGGCAAGCCGCCAGGGCAATGCCCCGGTAAAGGGCCCCCGTATCGATATAGCGGTACCCGAGGTGGTGCGCCAGCATTTTACTGATGGTGGTTTTCCCGGCACCGGCGGGTCCATCGATGGTAACGATCAAGGGTTGCCGAGGTCTGCGGGTATTATCCATTTTGAAAATCGCTTTCTTTTTTCCGGTCTATCTTACGCCTGGGCGATACGTTTGTGCAGTCCCATTGCCATAGGCCAAAACAGGTATCCGGATCAAGCGACAAGTGAAAACTACCTGGCCAACACCTGATCCAAGGCGCTTAAAAAGCGTTGATTCTCTTCCGGCAGGCCGACATTGATACGGATATATTGCGGAAAACCATAAGCGGTCATGGCGCGTACGATGACGCCCAGGCGCAGCATTTGATCAAAAACCATTTTGGCATCGCATCCCACATCAATGAGAAAAAAATTGGTTTGCGACGGAAAATAATTCAACTGCCGTTTGTCCAATTCAGCGTAAAGAGAATCGAGGCCGGTGTGAACCAAACCCAAGGTTCGAGCTAAAAAAGCATCATCGTCCAAAGCCGCAATAGCCGCCGCTTGGGCCAGCGAATTGACATTAAAGGGCATACGTACCCGGTTGAGCAGCTCGGCCAGCGCCGCAGGCATCACACCGTATCCCACACGTAACCCGGCCAAACCATAGGCTTTGGAAAAGGTGCGCAAGGTGACCACGGCCGGTCCGGCGTCTAAAAATTCAGTTCCTTGCCCGAAGCGGTCATCACGTACAAAATCGCCATAGGCCTCGTCCACGACAACCACAACCTGTTCCGGCAGCGCATTCAAAAACGCATCCAAAGCATTACGGGTCACCAGGGTGCCGGTGGGGTTGTTGGGGTTGCAGATAAAGATCAACCGCGTCTTGTCAGTGACCCGCAACAGAATTGCATCCAAATCGATGGTCATCTCTTTCAGGGGCACCCTGACCGGTGTTGCACCGGCGGACTGGGTCACGATGGTGTACATTAAAAAAGACGGGGTGGGCACGATAACCTCGTCACCGGGCTGCAGCAGGGCCAGCGCCAGCAAATCCAGCACCTCGTCCGAACCGTTGCCCACGACAATCTGCTCAGGTGCCACGTTCAATTTGCGGGAGAGGCGATCAAGCAATCGGAACCCGGGTTCATCGGGATAGCGGTGCAGATTGGAAATGGCGTTGCGCACCGCCTCCTGGGCCCTGGGTGAGGGACCCAGCGGGTTCTCATTGGAAGCGAGTTTGATGGAATTGCGAATACCGTACTCACGCTCGAGTGCTTCGATGGGTTTGCCGGCCTCATAGGGCTTAATAGCTTTAATGTGAGAGGGAGTTTTTAGCTTCATTTGAATCAAGTTTTAAGTGAAGACTTATTGAGCTGCTCGAACCCCAGCATCCACGGCTTTCAGGTTCAGAGGAATCAGCTTGGCTTTCTTTTTAAACGCAGTCTCGACACATTTTTTCAAGGTGTCAATGGATACCAATCGGGTGCGGGTCACGAATGCGGCAAGGGCCACTATATTGGCCGCTTTGGCATTGCCCAGATCAGTGGCG
>JBNKKB010000176.1:0-4981 GCA_050291605.1 Desulfobacteraceae bacterium
TATAGGCCATCTTTTTTACCCTGCGGGAAAGTCTGAGGCGCCCAGCCTTCGCGCTATCAAGGGATCGCAGTAGTTCACTACGGCTTCACCCTTGCTAACACAAAGGCTGAACGCCTCAGACTTTTGCAACGTTGGGGTTGACCCTGGTGGCAATTCCCATGTTTCGCCCTCCTGGATCTTTTACCCCACTGATAATAAATTAGGTCTCATCATTCAATGGGATATCGGACATAGCGGCCTGCGATTTGGCATTATCATGATCAACTTTGAATCCACCAATCATTTTTCGAAGTTCGCCTGATAGTCGGGAAAGCTTTTCCGAGCCAAGATTGACTTGTTGACTGGCGTTTGCCATCTCTTCCGTACCTGCATTCACACTCGAGATATCTTGCGCAATTTGGCCGGCTACTGTCGAGCTCTGGGCGATGCTTTCGTTAACCGATTGAATCCCATGAGACGCTTGACCCACATTTTCGGCAATCTCTTTGGTGGTGACGGACTGCTCTTCGACAGCGGTGGCGATTGTGGCCACCGTATCGTTGACCTGTTCGATTACTTGTTGAATGCGACCGATTTCATCGACCGTCTCACCTGTGGAGCGTTGAATACCGCTGACCTGGTTTTTTATATCCAAGGTGGCTTCAGCCGTTTGCTTGGCCAGTTCCTTGATTTCGTTGGCGACTACGGCAAATCCTATGCCGGCCTCACCGGCGCGGGCTGCCTCGATGGTGGCATTGAGGGCCAGCAAGTTGGTCTGTGCAGATATGTCGGTGATAATTTCGGTGACCTTGCCGATAGCCGTTGCCGCAACTCCCAACGCATCAATTTTTGCGCAGGTTTGGTGGACATGGCTAACGGCCTGACCGGAAATGGTACGCGCTTTTTCTGAGTTTTGAGCCACTTCATTGATGGTGGCGCTCATCTCTTCGGCCGAACTGGCCACCATGCTCATATTGGTGGCGGCCTGCTCACTGGCAGCGGCCACGGATATGATGTTGGCACTCATCTGTTCGGCTGCGGCCGACACTGTATTGGATTGGCCGGACATGGCGTCGGCACCGCTGCTCATTTGCTTGGATATGGCCGTTAGATTCTCTGCCGATGCCGAGACAGTTTCAGCATTCTGGGCGACAGCTGAAATAATGACCTGCAGTTTGTCGACAAAGACATTGAACCACTTGGACAGGCGACCGACTTCATCCATGCTTTTAACCTGCAACCGTTTGCTTAAATCTCCTTCACCCTGAGCGATGTCCTCAAGACATTTGGCGACCGCTTCCACCGGCTTGATCAGCAATGTCACAGTCAGAAGCGCCACGCAGCCCAACAACAAAACACCGCAGAAAAAGCCCGCAATGATGACGATCCTGCGGGTATGGCTGCGCACATCTTGGGCAGCCTCAACATGGCGGTCCTGGGTTTGCTTTAACAGGCCGGCATTTTCCGCCCCGATGGTGGTGACAACATTTGTGATGGCACTGGTAACGTTGGCCGATTCCCGTCCAAGAGTGGCGCTGATGGCATCGCTGCTGCCGGCAATCAAGGCGTTAAACTGACCGGCCACCATATCGAGCTTCCGGTTCATCGCGGTCTTGTCCATGCATAGCACCACTTTTCCAAGAAACTGGCCTTCCATTTCAATATCATTCTCGGCAATGAATACGGTGGGATCGAGCTTGGAAGCATTAAATACTTTCTCGTATCGTTTCTTTCCTACGCCATTGGCGATATACGCTTTTATTTTCGCATCTTTGTTATTCAGATAGCGTGTATAAAAATCACCGTCCGGCTTGATATAAAAAGTATATACCACATCCGGGTTATTGCTGGCTGATTTAACGTAGTTGACAAGATCAAAGAAGTTGTTGGACAGAATAGCCTTGGGGGCCACCTGGGCCAGAATATTAGTCAAAGACTTGGCATTTTCCTCAAGGGTTCGGTTCCACTCGGTGGCTATATCCTGCTTTTGTTTATCCAGCACCCGACGTGTATAGTCCGTCAGTTCGCCACTGGTAGAAGCAGCCATCTGATTCATGGTTTGGTTGATCTCTTTGCCCATCTTTTCGAAGCTCTTTTGAAGCGCTGTATTGGATTGTTGCAATCCCTTGTTGACCTGATCTCCCATTTGTTGAAGACGCTTGTCCTGAACTGAGGAGATGATCAGCGCCAAGGCAATAAAGGAGATGATCACCAACAACGTCAACGGCGCTATTAATTTAATCCTTAAACTCTGTTGATAATATTGGGCAAACATCACTGAATACTCCTTGTCGATTGCTCAACGGAAGGCTGGAAAAGATCCATTTTGCCGCAATAAAGCAACAATAGCCGGCCGGCACGATTCGGAAGAAGTCCGCGCCGTGGCTGCCGGCTGATTCTTTTGAATTATTTGGCGGCCAGGAAAGCACCCACCTTCAAAGTTTTCTGCAGAGCTTCCACCGGTGCGTAGTCCAGGGCATCCACCCAGCCTACCACTTTAGCACTTTTGGCTGCGGTATCTGTGGCCTGGAGCTGTTTCAGGGTATCTGCAACGGCACGGGCCACTGCATCAGGCGTGTGCTTGACTTTGGCAAGGGGCCATTCAGGGTACAGGGCTGTACTGCACACAAACGGAAAGTTATCATATTTTTGCAAATTGATAATTTTGAAATCCGCCAAATCGATCTCACCTGCAGCGGCCATACGTTCAAGGGTATCGGTCCTGACCGTTCCCGCATCTACGGCACCGTTCATGACAGCGTAGACCACATTGTCGTGTTTGCCACCGAATTCCATTTTGGCAAAATCAGTGTAAGGATTTATACCGGCATCCAAAAGGGATTTATAGGCCATCTGCCAGCCGCCGAACGAGGATTCTTTCACAGCCATGAACTTTTTGCCTTTCAGATCACTAATGCCCTTTATCTCATCATTGCCGTCAGAAGAGATGATCACACCACCGAAGGATTTTAGAGGTTTGCCCTGGCGAGAATTGACCATAGTGGCTATTGCTGTAGCGCCGTATCGCACCTCAGCGGTCACAAACATAGAGGAGTTGGCCAGAAAAAAGTCAACCTTGCCGGCCTCAACGGCCGGATTGACTTCATCAAATCCTAACGGTACGATTTCGAACGTTTTCCCAGCAAGTTTGGCTGCGAGGTAATCACCTGTGGCTTTCCACATTTGCAGGGCTTTTACCGGGCCGTTTTTTGCAAGCACACCGATTTTATAATTTTCTTCTGCATAACCCTGCGTTGCCAGAACCATGACCAGCAAAGCAATCAGCACATACCATCGACTCGTTTTCATTTAAGCCTCCATACATGTTTTTTTGCCAGCGATGAGCACAACAGGAATACTCGTTTTATCCCGATAACCACGCTGTTGGCACACACTGCTAATAATAGCCATACGCTTTAAGCGCTACCCTGCAGTCAGTTACCCGTGGGCAGGTTGCGGTATAGATCTGCACGGATAGGAAAATAATCCGCAAGCACTGCTTCTTTAGAAACCGATATCGGTTTATTGATTCAGAGCTTTAGAAAAAATAATCATAGAAGTGGTTTTGAAACCACTTCTATGGTTGCAAAAATCGGAGGGCTTCAGCGCCAAGCAGACTGCCGCGCCTTTTCTAAACCGCCAGCCATTTGCCGAACAGCGGATCGACCACGCGCCATCGACCGCTTTTGTCACCGGCTTCTTTTTCAATATGATCCAATTCCACCAGTTTTTTAACCGCCGATTGGATTCCCCCGATGGATTTGAGGTTGTGCTTTTTGGTATAGTCCATGGACATGATCGAACTTGACGGCTCTCTTGCTACGGCTCTTAGCAGGGCGATCTGCTGGGGCGCCAGTCCTTGGATTATCGCTTCAAAAACCGGTTTTTCCCCTTCGATTAATTCAACAAGGCCGTTGTGGACATCCTTTTGGGTAATATTTCTGCCGGAAAGCTCAAAACAAAAGAAACCCAGTTTCTGGCAGTAGTACGGGTGATCTTCAATGGACTCAGCAATCAGCGAGGCCATTTTTGGGGAGCAATGCTTGCCCCCGGCATCAAAACGGCTTGATATAAAATCGGCCAGCTCGTCGTGGGGCAATTTGCACAACTCGAAATTTATAGCGCTTTGGAAAAATGGCCTTCTGCGCTGGTTGAACATTTCGAGCAGCACCCGCCTGCGGCTGCCCACAAAAAAATAACTGGCCTGCTGCTTTTGTATGTGCGCCCGCATGATGCCTTCGATGTCATGATCGCGGATTTCCGTGATTTCCTGGAACTCATCCAATACGATGTTGATCTGTTTGGCTCGGGCGCCAATGAATTCTCCAAGCTCGCTTAGCGTCTTATCCAGCAGTTCAGAGCCGGACAAGTTGGGGCTGATGCACTCTGCGCTGATTGAAATACCGGTGTCATCCGGCCGCAGCACGGGTCGGTGGCTTTTTATGATACTGATAGCCTTTTGCAGGGCTGATTTTTCATTGTAGATGGCCACATAAACGCCCCTGGCAATGCGTTTGGCGATGGTTTCAGCCGAACTCATACCGAACAGGTCGATGGATATGGTCATAAAACCGGAATCTTTCAGGCGCTTCTGAACCTGATAGGCTAAAGATGTCTTGCCGTAGCGCCTGGGAGAATAGATAACCGCGTTGGTCCCACTTGAAGCATATGATACCAGTTTTTCAATCTCATTAATCCGATTGCAAAAGTGCTCGGGTTTGGTGACGATCTTCAAGCTGAAAGGATTATTCATTTTCTATACCTGTACAGTTATCTTACGGTACAATAACTCAATTACAGTTACTGTATTGCAATAACAAATTGGGCGCAAGGATTTTAACTGGTTGTGTCGGTTCTTGACTAGTGTCCATCCAGAAATAGGAAAATTTGGTCGAGATCAAGGCGCGCGAAAAATTTAACCGCAGGCATATGGTTGATATTCCGAGGATTAAATTTTTCGCGCAACGCCGATATCGGGCAAATTGGCCATTTGTGGATGGGC
>JBNKKB010000177.1:0-1997 GCA_050291605.1 Desulfobacteraceae bacterium
GATGAATTTCTGGGGCTGTGCCACACAGCCAGGGGCCGTGGCTGAAAGCCGCAAGGTTTTGGTCACAATTGCCTTGATCCGGATGGGTGACTGGTGCGGATCTATATTGCCGCGTAACCAACTCAAAGAAAAAACGGGTGCAATCAGCAAGTACAAAAAAGGGACCGAGCTTCGAACGTAAAAAGGGTCGAGCCAAACTATTGTCCGTTTTTGCATGGGGAGGTGTTTTTTGTCTTGACCCACCCTTTAATGGGCGACCCCCTTGTCTTCCTCTGTCTTTCATATGGCTTCCTTACTGCCAACGATGAGCTGACCTGCCAGGGCGATGCGGCAGCGTAGCTCCGGTCAGAGTCCAGCGACAGGTTCGGCACACTTCTATTTTACTTCAGTATATTAAGACTCAGAATATCCCTCATTAGGAAAAAATGATTGTCTTGAGTATAAATTTCGCAATCATTTTGAATCGCATTTTGGGCTATTATTAGATCGGGGATGCCAACAGCATTAATTCCATTTTTCAAGCATTTGTATTGATAATCAATTATTTGATTCCAATCTATAAACAGGTCGAATCGCCTGATATTTCGCAATAGGGAAATTAGCTTTTTTTGGTTTTGAACCTTTAGAAATGGCACAAGCTCGGCAAGGATAAGATCATTCGTTACGATAAGATTCTCATCTATAAAATAATCAAGCTTTTCTGAGAAATTCCCGGATCTTAAGTAGTCCACCCATATTGAGGTGTCAACTAATACCGGCATTGGCGGCCTCGAATAGCACCTAAATCAATGTCTAAATCAATTTTCCCTTTGTATTGTTTTAACTGAGAAATTTTTGATTTCCTGATCAATTCCTCTAAAGCTGTAATGATAACCTTTGTTTTGGTATTGACATGGGCTGCTTTCATAGCTTCATTTAACAATTCCTCAGGCAAATCAAGAGTTGTTCTCATGGTCCAGCCTCCTATTTTATATGCATAAATATGGCATATTGTGCATATAATGTCAATTGGAAGGAATTTAGAAGCCGAATCGGGCCAACAATGGGGACGGCCACACTTATTTTCTTACCTCATCCGGCCAGGCAACTCACGGCAGGTTGACCTACATTCAATTTTTCCGATATCTTTACCGTTGCCATACCAAGTTTTCGATGCGCCCATATACGAACTTGTCTTGGCATAAATCTTCAGTATCAAACACTGTATCCAGCGTAAAGCATAAATGCATAGACGTCCTTATTATTCCCCCTGTCCTCGACTATTTTAGCGTTCATTTATTAGAGTATTAGTGAATCCATATCGGCTATCTCACCAGTTGGATGCTGTACAGCATATTGTATTCATATACACATTGACATACAATCTCTGCACTGGCATACTTGGCCGCGTAAAAAGCAAGTTCTTATCCTTAAGCACTATTGGTATTACATAAGGGCAAGGAACCATTTGAGTAGAACTGAAAACAGAACAGATCAAATATGGAGCGGTCCGGGCAGCGAATCTGATCCTTCGAATGTTGAAACGGTCGATGTTCAGTAATCATATTGAGAGGCAATGAAGTAATGAAAAATACTACGCTATTTAAAACTCTCTTATTCGGTTTTGTTTTATTGAGTCTTGCATCCTGCGGTGGTAGTAGTTCGTCGAGCAGCTCGAGTAGCAGTAGTTCAAGTGATGTCCCAGATTCTTGGTCAAGTGGCACGGTGATCGATGCTGCGAGTGGTTCACCTTCGGATATCCGAACAGCTTTAGCGAATGCAAATCCAGGAGATACTATTCAGATTCCTGCGGGCACATTCACATTCGATGAGAGCGTTAATATCAATGCTGGGGTTTACATAATGGGCGCTGGCATCGATGCGACGATACTTCAAAAAATTGGCACCTCAGAGCGTCCTTTTTTTAATGTGGATTGTTCAAATGGATTACCGATCTGGATTGCCAATATGAAAATGATCGGTGATCAAACAGCTGACTCTGATCATATGGACGACGG
>JBNKKB010000178.1:0-12675 GCA_050291605.1 Desulfobacteraceae bacterium
GCCAAAGGGCTGTCGCGGTATATCCATCTAAATCCAGTCAGGGAGAACGCAGTTTCGCAGCTTTGCAAAAGATTTGGAAGCAAAATTGAGCAAGATAGACAGCTGAAAAAAACCGGAAACTTGAAAAAAATAAAAATGTCAAATGTGGAGACCTGACCCCTTTGTCTTTGGACTTTGTCTTTGTGTGACCCCTTTGTCTTTGCATTGGAAAGGGATTTATACTAAACACAGGTCCGTGCTGGCCTGAAATCGAGGTTCTTATTCCGGTTTTTTGCACCGATGCTACTCACACCCCATATCTTAGCAACTACAAATGCTTATAAAACTGGTGATAGAACTATGATCGTCTATGGCCATCCAATACAGGGCTTGGGTTTTGTATATTTCATGATCGCTATAGGAAGGCTTAAAAATATCTTTAAGTGCACGAGTTAGAATTGCAAAAAACAAAGCATGGATTGATCTTGTTAATCTGTCTATGTCCAGATCTGGAATGTGAAACCCAGTAAGGGAATGTGTATCACCCATCGGCGTCCTCTTTTTTATTTATTGTGAAAACCATATGGCAATTGGATCGGCAACAAATGGTCACCGATATAGCTTGCCTTGAAGCTGTTGTCAGAAAACGTCAATATTGGGTTGCTTCAACAAAATATTGGAAAATAACCAGTTAAATTGCAAGTAGTGATCGTATTGAATTTAAAAGAAGAACCCATGAAGGCTTAATGTTCCATTCCCAAATGGTCAATGCGATCAATAAACCGTTTTCTAATAAAAGGAGAAGTCATCGCTGAGAGAAGCCCACCATAGTCCAGACTAAATTTCACTTCATCGCCAACCTTTAATTGGTTGTCTTGACTGTCGAGAATGATGTGGTCACTACTTGATCCAAGTATTTCCATTTTATCATCAGAAGTCATTCCGGATATCAGAATATCCTGCCTTCCCAGTGCAATAATGGCTCTCTGTCGAATTCCATTGTCTTCGAACGTACGAACATTTCCAAATGCATCTTGATATATTTTCCCGGTAGGAAGGGATGGTTTGTTTTTGGATTCAATCACTTCGGCAATAAGCTTGAAGGCATCCGTGTGCAATTCGGGAATTACATTTCGGTTCACCGTTTCGAGTCCCAAAAGGATAGATTCACCCAAGCGAAGATTGTTGATACGGCCTACATCGTTGGTTGATTTATACCACTCATAATTTGCCGAATTTCCGCCCGAAATGATGGCCAGATCCATATGAAATTCTTTTTCTATGATATCAAACAGATCAGATAGTTCGTTCATGTTATTATCATCGGGCTTCACGCCACCGTAACAAGCCAAATTGCAGCCGATGCCAACTATTTTAATGTGCGATAGACAAAGCACGTTTCGAATGAATTCAGAGATATCACAAGGAAGTATCCCCTCGCGCAAATCACCCAACTCGACCATAAGAATGACCTGATGGATTTTATCACGTGCTTTTGCGAAAAAAGAAAGTTGCTTAAGCGTTTCCATCTCAGTATTCAAACTAATGTCCGCACTTTTAATCACGGCCTCAGCCTGACTTAACGGTGTGCGCAGAAGAACGATCGGATTAGGTATTCCCGCCGTTTTCATCTTTTCAATGTTTTCAATTCTGGAATCGGCAATAAATTTTACGCCTCCTTGAAGCATTGCCTTTACAATCGAAGGGTCTCCTAACACAGCTTTGGAAACGCCCATCAGGGAAATACCTTTTTCCCCAAAAAGATCCGAAAGTTTTCGGGCATTTTCTCGTATTTTGCGTAATGAGATTTCTATCCTGGGCATAAACAATCGCATGTATAAATTCCAAATAGTTACATTCCTAAGCAACCAGCGCTTGGGTTTTGTCGGCATTCTTTTGTTTGGTTTGTTGGCCAAGATAAGGGAACTGTTTGAGTAATGTCTCAATGAGTTTTTTACATCCGTAGCTCAGAACATCTGTCGTAGGCAACTTAAAGCGTCGTTCATAATTCGCAATGAAGCGTAAAACCTCGTCTACTGTTAAGTTTTCATGGCTCAATGCGATCGCCATCACCTTCGTTTGCGAAATCGTTTCAATCAACTTTATTTCGCTATCAACATCGGGCATCTTCAAATTGGGGAAATCGCATCGGGAGGTCCTGGCGGGGGGGTGCTGCAAAATGACACCATCGGGTCTGCTGCCTTTCAAGATGCCGAGAGAGCCCATAAAGGCGGGATGACTGACGGCACTCTGCCCCTCAACCAGAATGATATCGGGCCTTTCGTTCTCAAAGGCCTGAATCACAGCATTTTCTATTTCACCGATCACAAATTGGGATGTCATGGCATCGATCGCTACGCCATACATCGCCCCCTGCATCAAGCCACTTTGGCCGGTGGCAACCATTATGGATCTTATGCCAACACGATTCAAATTGTTGTTGAGTTCCACCGCAGTCGTCCTTTTCCCACAAGCACAATCGGTGCCCAATACGGCCACAACAGGACATGTTATCTTCGATCTTTGACCGGTAAAGATATGCAAATCTTTTAATTTCGGTGGTTTCCTGATATCTATTATTCGCACTTGGCTGCGGGCCGCCATCTGGACAAGTTCTTGATCTTCAGAAAAAAACTGGTGGAGGCCGTTAATGATATCCATTCCGTGGTCCATCGCTTCTAAAATGAGATCCCTTTCTTTCATGGAGATATATGCTTCTAGAGGAGCTTTCCCATAGATATAGCAATCTGGTACCTTTGGTAGTTTACTCAACGCATCCTTTAAACTGGCAAAAATGGGAATGCCATTTTCTTTTTCCCCTAATTCTTTTCCGGTATCCTTGCCGGCTAAGGAGCTATCAATAACCCCCACAACGGTATAGGTTTCAGAGTGCCGAACCAATCCTGAAGCTGTTTTTCCATCCACTAAACCGAATTGATTTTCGCAATAAACCAGGGCTGTTTTCTTTAAGATCGCCATTATCTATACTCCTTTATAGTCAGTACCAATAATAAAAGAAGTTTTACGAACAGACGTAACTTCTCCAAGGGACGGAATTGATTTTTATACGAAAATTCGCATCAACATCATTCCGCTTAGACCAAGCTTATACGCAGAGAGCCTTTTAGCTTGATCTTGGTCGCCAAATACAACTTTCAACGGGGACAAATGGGTGGCAAGCAGTTACCATTTCGGCTTCTGCTGGGTTGAAAATGGTAAGGCAATTGAAAAATAGATAATAACTGGCGAACCGCTCATGCCACTGTACAAGGGGGGCGTCGGTCAGAAGAACGAATTCGATGGTTTAGGGTTGCATGTTTTCATCGTTTTTCTCTATTATATGCAATGCATACCTCTTTCTATTCAACCGTGCGTAATTTGCTGCTTCATGATGATGATGGGCACAAAAGCTCGTACTTTGACGATATTCCCAATTCCTTGATCAATATTTGCCCGACATTTGTTTTGAATTGGTTATGGCCCTGAGCGCTCCAGGTTTTGGCATCTCTCATGCACAGATCGGAACGGCATCCCCTCTGCCAGTTCATACCGCTCGGCGCGAATGAACCAGAATGCAAGGCCGCCTGTGTTGTGATTGATGGTCTTTCCTTTATTGGTGGTCCTGACGCCCAGGGATCCTTTACGGCCGGTTTTCCGCCAACCTCTGGTCTGCATGATCATTCGCACGATCACGCCCACAGCTTGTCGTAATCGCTTGCTCCTCTGGGTATTGGTGTCTGCCAGAGACCGATCGATGGATGGATGGGATTCCAGCTCCCGGACAACCCCGGACAAAGGTGGTCGATCGTGGTGAATTTCTGATTCCTCCATCCGACGTTGCCTGTTGCTATCGTTAAAAAATTCAAGGACAGCGTCGAAAGGCTGATCTGGATCGTTGGCAACATCGCAAAACCTTCGGCCTTGATTGTCTTCGAGGAACATATCTCGTGTGATTGTCACACTTGGCAAATTGAACTCCAGTTTACTGACGATATTTCAATTATATAGACAAATTTAGAACCTACAAAATTAAAAGGTTCATATATTGTATCTCAAAATTCAGAAATAGCAAGACCAATCCCATCTGAATGCCACTGCATGGCTTGAGATCGGGAAAAAGCCAGTGAAAAATCAATCAAACGTTTTTAAAGGATTTATCCTCTATATGTGATAGAAGGGTATGTTCTTTTGGCAATCCGATTATTTTCTTCTTTATTAAGGGCCTGTATGATGTCGTACAAGGTTTTAACTGCCGAGATGTCCCATGAAACCAATTCCTTCAGTCTTCAGGAAACGGATGAACAGGCCTTTAGAAATCGGTATGTGCTGATGGGTGACGACGCGATCGCCGAGCGCGGGCAAGTGAATACGGAACTTGCCGGCTTCCTCGACGCCGGCCGAGCGCATGGCTGGCATATCCATCATGTGCTCAGTGCGTCTGCGGGGCCAAGCGGCAAAGTAAAGCTACAAACCTTTAATTGGCTCTGTGATCCAATCATCTCCGTGATCAAGCAGCGCCCCTTCGACGGACTTCTCCTTGGGTTGCATGGCGCAATGGACCTTGATTTCTGTGAAGATGCAGAAGGGGAGCTGCTTGGGCGAATTCGCAGCGTTGTGGGCGAGAAGATGCCAATTGCCATCACGCTTGATCCACATGCGAATGTCAGCAATAAGATGTGTGCTTTCGCCGACATCATTGTGTCGTTTAAAACCTGTCCGCATATTGATATGCGCGACACCGGCAGGCATGCCGGCGAAATTTTACACCGGACCATGGTTGGCGACATACAGCCGCGCACAATCCTTGCGAGACGGCCAATGCTTGAAGAAGTTAATGGTGGGCGCACCGATATTGGTCCGATGGTCGAACGCATTGCAGCCGCACGGGAGTATGAGAAGAATGCAGACGTATTTGCCGTAAGCATCAACGCTGGTTTTGCCAGTGCAGATGTCGCAAGGGTTGGCCCATCGGTGTTGGTCACCGGTCAGGGGGACTTTGCATCCCATGTCGATTTCGCTGAAGCCATGGCTGATGACATCTGGAACAAACGTTTTGAAGTGCTGAACGACTACCTCAGCGTTGAAGAGGCTGCCGAGGCAGCGGTTACATTTGATCATAGGCAGGGGCCGTTGGTAATTGCTGATTATGCGGATAATCCGGGTGCCGGCGGTTACGGCGATTCGACTGAACTCTTGCGCGCTCTGTTGGAGGCGGGTGTGACCAATGCCTGTTTGGGTCCCATGGTGGATGGCGAGGCAGTTCAGGAGTTGCAGGCAGCTGATATTGGCGAACATGTTCACATCGCGCTTGGTGGAAAAACCGACCCAAGCTTCGGTGGTGAGCCAATTTCCGTTGAGGGTGAGCTTGTATCCGTCAGCGACGGGCGTTTCACCGGAGATGGGCCAATGATCCATGGGCTTGGCGGCAGTTTTGGTCCAACTGCCGTACTACGTGTCGGTGGCATTGAAATCCTGGTGGTCACCATTCCCCGTCAAATACTTGATTTGCAGCAATTTAAGGCGTTTGGAATCGACCCACAGAGCAAGCATGTTGTCGCACTAAAATCGATGCAACATTTCCGCGCTGCGTTCGAGTCCATTGCAGGGCAAGTGATTGTTTGCGACAGTGGGGCACTTTGCACCCCGCGCTACAACAGATTGCCCTATCTCAACGTACCAAGACCGATTTTCCCTCTTGATCACGTAGAAAGCTGAATTAAACGAGAAGCTTGCTTATTGATGAAAAAGTAAACGAATATAATAAGCAGGAGATTTTTTCCATGCCGCTCACATTATGGGAAAGCAACCATTTCCTGCCGCTGCTCGTCCCACACTTTGAATCGAATGCAGGTAAGACTGGTCACGAGGGTGAGGCGCGCTTTGGCTTGTAGCTAAAGAACGCTCATTCGTTCCTTGCGTTTCGTTCTTCCGGTCGGAAGACGATTGCTGAGCAGGAATATGAACAGCGCACCCAGACCGATCAGTATCAAGGGATTGCGATAAAGCCGATAAAGTAATCGCTTGGTCTTCGATACGTTCTCATATTCCGTTCGTGTCATGGTCCAGATATCACCGAATCCGCTTGCATCGAGATTAGCATACGTACATGGTGCCAATATCCGTTATTTGTACAAGTTGTGATAATATGACCTTACACGAATTTTGTTGCCGATAAAATTGAAAAAGGCTGAAAACCGGAAATAGCGGATTGGTTTAGCGGAGGGATTGTTGCCTTCGGTTTGGCGGTTTAGATTAGAAACAATCTTGCGCTGTTCATCCCCTATCAATTATGCTGTATGGAATGAGCAATGCTATCCTGGCCTACTCCTGTGTAAATTGGGTTATTTATCTCTGACCCTTGGGGCGCAAATCCCCATTTTTTTGAAAATTAATAAACTTGTGATCATCGTCGCAAACAAAAAGGAGTTGCGTTGGGCTCTGTGCAAACATCAATTATCGTCATTGCTCTTTTCTTTGTCATCGTGACCTTGTTTATATTGGGTTTGTTCATCCAGCGGGTGCGACACAAAAGGGCACGTAAAGCATTTACCATGAGCGAGGAGCGATATCGCCTGGCGCTTGAAAGCTCTACCGACGGCCTTTGGGACTGGGACATCCAATCGGACACCGTTTTATACTCGGATCGTTTCCTGGAAGTCCTTGGGGTTTCACCTGAGGATTATCCTGGAACAATGGCATCTTTGCGCAACCGACTTCACCCTGAGGACGCTGACGCCGTGTGGATGGCCATCCAACGCCATCTTCAAAAACGCACTCCATATCATACCGAATACCGACTGCGTACAAAATCGGGAAAATACCTGTGGTTTTTAGCACGCGGCCAAGCGGTCTGGGACGCTACCGGCAATGCTGTCCGTATGTCAGGGTGGATTCAAGACATCAGCGAGCGCAAACAAACCGAAATAAATCTTCAGCAAGCCCTTTCCAAAATACAGCAGCTCAAAGATAAACTTGAAGCTGAAAGGGCTTATCTACAAGATGAGATTAAGTTTCAATACAACCATGAGAATATCATCGGTCAAAGTGAAGCGCTTACCTATGTGCTGTATAAGATTGAACAAATTGCCGCTACCGATACAACTGTTCTGGTTTTAGGCGAAACCGGAACCGGCAAAGAACTAGTCGCCAGGGCCATTCACAACCTGAGCCTGCGCAATGATCGCGCCATAATAAAGATAAACTGCGCCACCCTGCCTTCCCATCTTATCGAAAGCGAGCTTTTCGGCCATGAGAAAGGTGCTTTCACGGGTGCCCATGCTAGACAGTTGGGGCGATTCGAAGTCGCCAACGGCGCTACTCTTTTTTTGGATGAGATCGGTGAACTGCCGTTGGAATTGCAGCCCAAACTGCTCAGAGTGCTCCAGGATGGTGAGTTTGAACGGCTGGGAAGTTCCAAAACGATTAAAGTCGATGTGCGGGTGATTGCGGCCACCAACCGCCATCTCGAAGAAGAGGTCCGCAAAGGGCGCTTTCGGGAAGATCTCTGGTACCGGTTGAACATATTTCCGATTACCGTGCCCCCGTTGCGGAAGCGCAGTGAAGATATTCCTTTGTTGGTGGAATATTTTGTCGGCATCATTGCCAAAAGGTTGGGCAAATCTATCGAGAGTATCCCAACGACTGTGATGGATACCTTGCAGAATTACCACTGGCCCGGCAATATCCGCGAGCTTGAAAATGTATTAGAGCGGGCGGTGATCAACTCTTCGGGACCCAAACTGCGCCTGATTGATGCTCTGAAAAAGCCGGCCAAGGATTTAACAAATGCGGATCGGCCCCTTGCTGATGTAGAACGGGACTATATTATAAGGGTGCTTGAGCGGACGCACTGGAAAGTGAGCGGCAAACACAGTGCGTCCGAGATCCTTGGCCTTGAGCGCAGCACATTGCGCGCCCGCATGCGAAGGCTGGGTATCAAAAAGCCTTAATTCGTCTCCCAAGAAACCAAGGAATTGGGTCATATCTGACCGATGGTCATATATGACCCTGATTATGCACGAACCCGCCACTCCCCGGCCGGTATACACTCAAACAGGTACCTATTAAAAATCAGTCTGTTGATCGACATTACACAAAGCCTGCAAATATCGGCATGGATTTTGGGTAAGTAAAATACGTGTATGAATGTGCTATTGTTTTGGAACGCGCATCATACCCATTATTTTTGTCACCGCTTTCTTGATTTTTGTGTCCCATATACATTTTTCATACCCTTTTAACAGGAGTCGGACCATGAAAGAGATCATTCAAATCATTGCAGAAGCCCTGGTGGATCAACCTGATCTTGTATTCGTTACAGAAATTGGTGGTGCGAACACATCAATACTGGAACTCAAAGTCGCCAAAGCAGATATCGGCAAAGTCGTGGGTAAACAGGGCCGGACCGCCGGTGCACTTCGGACCATATTAAGCGCCGTTTCGGCCAAGGAGAAAAAACGAGCGGTGCTCGAAATCTTGGAATAATCACAAAAGGTCGGTATTTAAGAGAGGTGGCCGTGATGATCGTCGTTAGAATTACCATGAACCCTCTTCCGGAAAAACAGCTGGAGGTCATGCAAACCCTTCTATCTATGATCGAACCCACGTCTAAGGAGGCGGGGTGCTTGAGCTATAACGTTTTTTGCGACATCGAAAACCGGTACCTTTTCAGCCTGTTGGAGGAGTGGGAGACCCGTGAAGACCTGGATCAGCATTTAACATCGCACCGATTCGGCGCTTTGCTTGGGATAAAAGCCCTATTATCCGAACCATTGGAAATTCAAATCCACACGGTATCCCAATCGGAAGGGATGGAGGCCATTCATGCGGCCAGGGATAAAGGAATCTAATCTCTAAAATTTGTGAATTATACATTTTTTAAAGACAATATTTCGAAGAAGGATAAAGATATGGAGCACAGCAGGGACCATATGAATACAAGAGAAATCAAACAAATGAAAAATCCGGCTGAGGACGCCTTGATCGTATCCGAGGAACGCTACCGCCGGCTGTTTGAAACCGCCCAAGACGGCATATTGATCATCGATGCCGGAACTGGACATATAGCCGACGTCAATCCATTTCTGATGGACATGTTAGGCTATTCGCGCAAAGACTTTATCGGAAAATCCCTATGGAGCTTCGGTCCTTTCAAAGATATCCATGCAAGCAAATCGGCATTTCAGGATTTAATGAGTGGCGGCTATGTCCGCTACAAGCATTTACCATTGGAAACCAAGGATGGGCGAAGCGTTGAGGTCGAATTCATCAGCAATGTCTATCAGGTTGGCCAAAAGCGAACGATCCAGTGCAATATCCGCGATATTTCGCAGCGTAAGAAAGATGAAAGAAACCGTAACAGCTTAGAATCCAAACTCAAACAGGCTCAAAAAATGGCCGCTGCGGCCGCATTGGCCGGTGGGATGGCCCATCAATTCAATAATGCACTCAGCGTCATCACAGGCGGTTTGAACCTGCTTGAGGCAAATGGAATAAATCAGGAAGTGGAGGAGTGCCTTCGGCTAAAGACAGAAGCAGTGGATCGGATGTCCCGTCTGAACCAGGAACTTTTAGCCTACGCCAGGGGCGGAAAGTATTGCATTGAAACGATCTTGCTGAGCGATCTGGTGAGGGAAAATCTATTTTTGCTTAAGCCTATCTTTAAACCTTCCATCACTATTGAAACCGAGATACCACCAGACATGCCTCCAATACAAGCGAACAAGGACCAGATGCAAGTGGCCTTGCACGCCATCTTGACCAATGCGTCGGAGGCCATTGAAAAACAGGGGCTTATCCGCATCATCGGCCGCAAGGAGGTGATGACCGATGAGAGCGTAAAATACTTTTCAGGATTGGCGCCCGGCATCTACGCATGCTTGACGGTGGAGGACAACGGCAGGGGAATGGAAGAAGAAACGCGCAGGCGGGTGTTTGAGCCTTTTTTTACGACCCGCTTTCCAGGACGTGGCCTTGGAATGGCGGCGGTTTACGGAATAGTGAAAAACCACGGCGGCTGGATCTCTGTTGAGTCTCAATTGGGCATCGGAACCATCGTGAAGATCTGGCTCCCCGTTCTTTTGGCAAGCGATGCAAAAGCGATGAAAAAACAGAAGATAAGACAGATGAGAGCGTCCGGCACCATGCATATGATTGAAAAAGAAAAGTTCGCAAGAAGAAAATAATTCACCAGTACCCAGTATTATTATAAACAATCATGAGGGCAAATCAGTATGGAATTTTTTGGACTGATCTTAATTGGCACGGCTGCCGGTTGCTTTGCAGAAAAAATTTTGGCCGGCAAAGGTTTCGGCGTGATCACAGATCTCATTACCGGAGTGACGGGGGCGTTGATCGGCGGAGCGCTTTTTAAAAAGGCAGACGTCCTTACCGAAAGCAGCCTCATAGGGAGTCTGATATTTGCGGCCACAGGCGCGATTGCCCTTTTATATATCATGCGCTGTGTTAAAAAAGTTAAGGGATTAAAATGAACATTTTCATTGGTAACTTGTCATACAATGTTATCGAAGGAGATTTGCGCCACGCTTTTGAGGCATACGGGCAGGTAACATCAGCAACCGTTCTCAAAGATAAACGAAGCGGCCGGTCAAAAGGTTTTGGATTCGTGGAGATGCCTGATCAAGCCGAGGCTCAAACTGCAATTGCAGCATTAAATGGGAAGGCATTTAAAGGGAGAACGATTACCGTCAATGAGGCTCGGCCTCACACTGAAAAACGGCGAAGCAAGGATAGGGGGGGTGGAGATAGGCGTGGAAGAGGGCACTATTAACGAGAGTAATTTTTCAAGCCGATAGACTGTACGGCAAAGAAAGGACCATTTTGTCTACACAAACACAAATCCTGATATACCTCGCTTTGCTTGCTGTCTTTGATGCGGTCATCCCAATTCCGATCACAGCGATGGCCCTGATTATGGTCTTATTTCAGAAGCCAAGGTGGTTCAAAGATTGGATTAATGAAATTTACAGGTAAAGATGGCCATTGCCTTTGAATACTTGAGAAACCGTTGGAAATCCACAGTATTCGGATTGAATGGTCTAGTAGAACCGGTTAAATGCTACCGGAAAGGATCGATTCCCGTATGTCATAGGATAAGTACTTTTGTATAAAGGCGAACGATTTAATAGTGTCAGTCACCTGATCGGCTCAGTAGCAGCTTTTGCCGGCACTGCCTGTCTGATGGTAAACGCCGCGCAACAGGGCGATCCATGGAAGGTTGTGAGCTTCGGAATCTACGGTAGCAGCCTTATATTGCTGTATCTTTTTTCAACCCTCTACCACAGTTTGCGGCATACCACGAAGGCTATTTTCCGTAGACTTGATCATCTGGCGATTTATATCCTAATTGCAGGAACATATACCCCGTTTACCCTAGTCACACTTAGAGGCGCATGGGGTTGGTCAGTTTTCGGTCTTGTATGGGGCCTGGCCGGGTTTGGCATGGTTTTGGAGATGCTATTCCCAAAAGGTCGCGCGATTGTCTCGATGGTGATCTACTTGGTTATGGGCTGGTTAATCGTTGTTGCATTAGATCCCCTGTTGCGTTCTCTGCCGACCCCAGGCGCCTTCTGGCTTCTTCTGGGAGGGCTATTTTATACGTCCGGTTTGTTCTTCTATGGTTTAGATAAAAAAGTGTCTTATTTTCATGGAATTTGGCACTTATTTGTGATTTCGGGTAGTATAAGTCATTATATCACCATATACGTTTATATCGCATAAACAGACGGATTTGCTTAATTGGGACGCTTTCGAATTTTTTTTCCTTTCGAAGCTAACTGTTCGTTATTGTAGTTTTAAATGCGGATAGAAAAATATATTTCCAAAAAAAACAAGTAATTAGTTTGCTTTCTGCAATAATAAGGATTATGATCAGGTAACTCAATCAAGTCCTGTTAATTCTATGGGACGGTTACTTCCTGAAGGAACAATCCAGTTATCAAAGTGGCGTCCTCCAGTTTGCGACGTTGAAATTCTTTAAGAAAGGGCAATAATGGGGACAGCCATGATTTTATGCTTTTCTCCATAAGCCATTGACAGACGGTGGTTTACAGGGCCTGCTTTTTTTAACTGCTGTTTTGTTTTTATAAAATCAGATAAGATCCTTTCTTGGGATCCCCTTGTGAGAACATTAGGGACGGTCCTAAAATAATAACATTCTCATAAATCATTGATATACAGCGGTTTACGAAGGTAGATTTCTTCTATGGCCGTCGTTTCGTTTTTTAAAATCGATCCGATCCCTACTGGGAGCCCCTTGGGGCGGACGGGTGGACACCCACCAATAGCCTTAACATCATCGACACAGCGTAGCATTGCGGAAAGTAGACATAACGCTCCGTTATGGAAAAACCCAAAGGGGTCAGGTCTCCACATTTGACATAATTACAAGATGCCATCTAAAAATAATTCTATGGACCCGTAGCACAAAACAAGGCTAATAAGAACTGGCCTATCGCATCTTATAAACAGGAGGTCAGAAGGCCAGCCGACTTGCCGAAAGGAATTATATATGGCTTGGCCATGGCGCATCGAACTACGGCGCATTTTATCACATCACTTCCTGCGGCAACCGAGCGCTACGGGCCTGCCTACATGTCTATTACCTGATGGATAACTATTATCACTTACTGATAAAAACCTCTGTGGGCAATTTGTCTCAGATCATGCGCCACATCA
>JBNKKB010000179.1:0-26746 GCA_050291605.1 Desulfobacteraceae bacterium
AATTCTTCCGTCAGCTCCCAGCTGATTGAACTGACTGCCGGGCAGGTCCAGCTCCATCCTACAGAAGAGTGCGTAACAATGCCCCTGGTGGTATAGGGTATGGTCGAGGTAAATCCAGTAGGATCCATCTGGATGATCACAACGGGCATAACACCTGTCCAGTCCAATGTGTCATCGGGGCTGTGGGTCACGCTGCGGGCATGCATCCAGATCTGTTCGGCGTCCGATAAAGCAATCAGGCGGCCGAACCGGCCGGGCGGTATGTTTTGGTAGTGAACCACATAGACGGGGGCATCCTGTTGTTCAGCGCTAAAACCGACAAAAAGCTCGATATCCATGGGATCGATGTAGGGCTCCATATACCAGCAGTTTTCATCAACGAAGTCCATCAAGGGCGATGAGGCCCGGATATCTGTACTGGTCAGCCACTGATTATCTATAAAAAACCAGTCCGTGTTATTCCAGCGCAGGATGTGGTGGGGTTCATAAAGGTCTTTGAAACCGATTGCAGCGATCGGATCTTCAACCCCTTCCATCTGGCCATGGAAAATCACCATTACATACAGGTCCGTGATCCCGGCGGCAATGGGATCGGCGCTGAAGTCAAAGACCAGCTGCAAAGGCGTGTCCGACGGAATGGATGCAACGTCGATGGGCTCAGAAAAGGACAGGGTGATGTTTTTTTCCACATCCTCTTTAGCGGGGGGATCGGTGCTCAGGTTGTTTTGATAGTCGGTGCGCAAACGATAGCGCGCAATCGCCATGACCGTGCCCGGCCCCATGGTGCGGTCCGTGATCCGGTTGCGCAGCCCGGCCTTGACCACTTCAAATTTCTACGTGGCTGCCGCACCGTCTATGACGGCGTAGACAAACTCGTCGGGCGGGCTGATCTCGATCACGCCCTTGCCGGTCAGCAGGGCCTGCACATCGCCGCGCAGGGTGTTGACCCCCCACGGCTGGCATTGGGGATTGGCCCGGGCGCTGCCCGCCAGCGGCACCAGTACGGCAATCCATATCCATAATATGATCCGCGTTCTCATGCATTGTCTCCTTCTATGCGATCTGTATCAATATGATCGGTTCACGCTGACCGGCAATGTACAACCGCGCCCGCTCCAGCGTGAGGCTGTGTTCACCCTTATCGCAGGTACCGGCCAAACTCATCCAGCGCTTTGCCGATGGGGATGGCAAAGCCCAGGCCTTCATATTTACGGGTCAATTGTTTGAAGGTGTTGATCCCCACAACCTCTCCCAGCACGTTGACCAGCGGGCCGCCGCTGTTGCCCGGGTAAATTTGGGCATTGGTTTTGATAAATCCGTTTTCATACCCTGAAAAGATGCCCGACGTGGCCGTGTTTTGAAGCCTGGCCGGGTTGCCCACGGCGATGAGGGGAAACCCCTGAAAAAACGTGGCGCGCGAGGGTTTCAAGGCCGGTGTCTGGTACCCGTCAATTTTAAGCAGGGCCAGATCGTGCGCGGCGCTGACGGTCACCAGGCGGGCCGCCACCCGGATGTTGTCGGCCAGGGTGATCTCAAAGCTCCGGGATAAATTGGCCACGGTTTTGCCGTAGTCGTAATCGGACTTTTTATACAAGTAGTCCTTTTTTTGTGCTTCAAATTTGTCGCGGCGGCTTTCATAGTCCGCTTTGGCTTGATCATAGCTGTTGGTACGGTAGGCCAGCTCGTCTTGGTAGGATTTCTTGCGTATGGAATTTTTTTCATTTTCCGCCAGCTGTTTGAGCTCCTTGAGTTTGACCTCGAATTGATCCAGACGCCTTTTTTCTTCATCAAAGGCCGCCTGAACCTCTTGAAGACGGCCATCCGCCGCATCAAAATAGCCTTTTTCTTGCTGGGCCTGGTCGCTGGTGGTGCGCACCACATGCTTGTTGGTGATGATATAACCGTCCCTTGAAATGAAAAAACCGCTGCCGTAACCCAGACCCCCTTTAATGGCCACGGTGGCCGCGGCCACCTTCTCGATGGGATTGCGGACTTTGCTGGCCAGGTACTCCGTCAACAGAGGCGTTCCCTCCACAGAGGGCGCCGGTGCATCGCCCCCAACCCCGTCCATCGCCTGGCTCTCTTTGAGCACCTCCCTGGGGGGCGAGTCGGTATAGTGCCAGACACCGTCTTTTTTGTACTTGTACATTTTGGCATGGCAAGGCAGGGCCATCAACGATATCATGGCGGCAAAAAAGAAAATGGCTCCGGCACGTTGTAGGGTCATTTTATCGGCTCCATATTTATCAATTGTTGTGGCGCAATAATCTTTTATTGCCGGCACAGGCATTCAAGGCGCCATTGAACGGCTTAACGGCCATGCTGAAAAATGGATGCCTGCTTTTATGGTTCGATTCCATCCCCAACCTTCACAAGGCCGCATGCGGGTTGGCTTGCCGATGGCATTGTATGGCAGATGCCCGCATTGACTGAAATCGTGGTAAATTTTCAAAACGCAATTTAATTGAATCTTACTATTTGTTCACCTTCATATCTTTATCGGAAACTAATGCAAGTTAAGGGCGCCCCCCAAAGTTCCTCTTTAATCTTCGCAAACCGCCGCATGTCATAACTTTATGTTAAATGTGCAAATCTGAAGGGCGTCCCTATGAACTCCTAGTAAACCACCGTTTATCAATGTTCTATGTCAAATGTGTAGAGCGTCCCCATTGTCCCGCAAGTTTATAGCGCACTTCGGCCTTATTTCTTCTTATTGATAGCAATAACGTTCGAGTTCAATCCTTTTCCATCATAAAACCATCTATCTTCAAATCCCTCGGCTAAAATTCCAATACTTTCTCTTGATCCAAAACTTGTATGAATACCAGTTTTAGACAACTCTTTAATAGAACCTAAAATAATTGAAATTAGGCTTGTTCTTACGGATTGTCCTTTAATAGACACCCTACCTTTATAATCAACCGAGTAATCGATTTCCCCACGAATATTTAAAGAATAATTGTCCCAGTTATGTCTAACAATAGCCGAAGAAACTGGCTTTCCATCACTATCAATAATAGTAAGAGTTCTTTTTTTAGCCATCTCTATTTTAAAAGGAAAAACTAGTATTAAAAATATGAGAATAATTATTATCAGTATATATAATTGTTTTCCCATATATATTCCCTTTCTGAACTAAAAATTTATTCCGCCAGATTTTAATTTATTGTTGATTAGTTGAACTGTCTGCGAAATTTGAGCCTGTGATATATTTCGTTCACCAGCCACATGTAGTATTAATTTATAACCTGGTGTTGACATAATTCCATCCCAAATCTGAAAACCAGAGTGCGTTGGTGAAGTTGAATCCATTACAGGATGTAAAGCCATACCTAAATGGAAATATGCGTCATCACAATTACCATTTTTCATTTGCTTTTTATATTCATTTAGATGTTCGGTGATATAATTATTCATTAGTTTTTCTGCTTCCTCAACAGTCTGAGTACTTGGTCTCATTGAATGCATATATCCATATTCTGGGGATTGAAATTCTGAAGAATCAGCATATTTACTCCCTCTTTCTATTGCTTCACGTGCAGATGGAGGAAGAGATGAAAATGCTTGTCGTATTATCTTATTGTGAATGTCAGTTGGCCATAACCCCACCGGATCAATCCAATTCACCGGATTATTTTGGACATAAGCATAAAGATTAATCCCCCCTTCCAACCCAATGGGATCCGGCGTCAGATACCTCCCAATGCTTGGATCATAATACCGATGAAAATTATAGTACAACCCACTCTCTTGATCAAAATACTGCCCCGGCAGGCGCCAGTGGTTCACCACGCTGGATTCATCACTCACCGTGGCCGCACCGAAAGGGCTGATAGACCGCCTCCCACACCACCGTATTGTCGGCGTTAACCAACTGGTGCACAGCCCCCAGGTAGTTGGTATGGTAACTATACAGGGCCCCGTCGGCCACATCAACCTTGGTCAGCAAACTGTTGCCTTTATAGATGTACTCGCTGCCCTGGTCCACTGCTCCTCCGGCCGGCGTCTCGGCGATCATATGACCGCCCATGCCGTAATGAAACACGGTGCGAATCCCGTCCACCTCTTTGATCACCCGCCGGCCCAGCCCATTGTAGACATACCGGACGCTCAGGCTACTGTCGGCAATGCCCACCAGACGGTTGGCGGCATTATAGGTAAAGGTGCGCACACCCACACTGGTGGTGTTGCCGTGACCGTCGTAGCCGAACTCAACCGGGCCGCCGCCGTCCGGGGTGATGGCCTCGATGCGGCTGGTGCCCGGCACATAAGTGTAGGTGTCGGTGGCGCCGTTAAGTCAAGGGCCTCAAAGGTCCGTGATGAGGTAACAACCAACTGTATAAGCGCGTATATGCTTCAGGCATACTTCCAATGGGCCTGAATCTCACTTAAGGGCAGTACGGTAATATACCGGTTTAAGCGATATTTTGTTTTCCCTGGATAAACGACCCACAGGTGGGACAGATCAAGATCTTTGGCAGCGACCGTCATGGACCGCTGCAAGATGGGTGCGTCCGCATATTTGAATTCAGCGCCCCAGTTCCTGCCGCCATCCTGCCAAAACAGATCGACTTCCGATCCCGAGTGGACCTGCCAGAAAAAGAAGTCATTTTCATCTTTTCGCGTGCTGCGGATTACGCAATCCAAAGCAAAACCTTCCCAGGAGGCGCCGATTTTGGGGTGGGCCTGCAATTGGTCAAGGGTATCCAAATCAAGAAAGGTGTGGAGTAACCCGCTGTCCTGCAAATAAATCTTCGGTCGTTTGACCAGGCGTTTGCCGATGTTGACATACCAGGGCTGCAGGGTGCGCACCATGAAAGTACCTTCCAAGATATCGATATATTTGCGCACCGTCATATCAGAAATTCCAAAAGCTCTTGCCAGTTCGGCATAGTTGAGTACTTGGCCGTGAAAATGGCTGAGCATGATCCAAAATCGTCGGAGCGTTTTTGCCGGAATCTGAATGCCGAGCTGAGGGATGTCTCTTTCCAGAAATGTGGTGATATAATTTTCCCGCCACAATCGACTTTGTTCCGTGTCGGCCAGATAGGAAAGGGGCAAACCACCTTTAAGCCACAGCTGCACAAATTTATCCGATTCAAAATCCTGGAGGCGAAATCCACCCAACCGAAAATAAGCTATGCGACCGGCCAGTGACTCAGCGCTCTGACGGATAAGATCCCGCGAAGCACTTCCCAATATGAGGTATTTTTGACTGGGGCGCGTATCGACCAAATAGCGCAATAGCGGGAACAGCTCAGGAATACGCTGAATTTCATCAATCACAATCAGACCCTTCAGATCCTCGAGCGCCAACTGGGGCTGTTCGAGTCGGGCAGCATCGCGCGGATTCTCCAAGTCGAAATAGTGATCGGCATCCAGCCGGCGTGCGAGTGTCGTTTTACCGCATTGCCTGGGGCCAAGAATGGCTGTGACAGGAAACCCGTCAAGCCGCCGGTTAATTTCAAGGGTATCGATATCTCGGTCAATGGTCTGCATAACGACAACTTGCATACCATTTAAAATATGAAAAATCAAATAGAACATATGATTTTTCATATATGGTCAGATTCTCAAGTGCTTCCAAAAGAATTTAGGTTTTAGGGGGGGGGGGTTACCGGAGCAAGGGTCTTGTTTTATCAAACACCCTGCCGTTGCATTTCCCTGGGTAAGCCAGTATGGTATTCGGGTATCGGTTATTTCGTTCTATCCTTTCAACAGATGGGCCCCGTCGTTTCTCACTGATGATGGCAGCGGCCCAGGATAGAAGGATGGTAATATCAGCACCATAAGGCCTGCCGGCCTTGGATGACCTGATTCATGTACCAATCCGTTAAAAGCGAAGGGATAGAAAATGGGAGGGGACGCCAACAATAAAAAATTGTTCGAGTATGAGCCACAAGAGCTTGATTTGGATGCTTTGAATGAGCTGCAGACCTCTTTGATTGCAAAACTTTTTCTGGTCAACCAGGAATTGATCGTGCGCTACAAGAGCATAACCGATTTTGATCCTGGTCTTCCCCAGAGTGAAGACGCCATTGCCACCATAAAGGCCAGCGTGGATCATTTGGAAAATGTGAACGCTTTTTTGCAGGCAGAAATCGCACGCATAACGGGTAAGATCAATTGAGCGTCGCCCTTATCGGATGCAAGCCATTGATGCAGCTTCTATGCAGATGGTGAAATCAATGGGCGCACATCGGTAATCTTAAACCGTATGGCGGCAACAATGGCATCGGCGGATCTGTTTCCGGCCACCTTGCGGATATTCTCCCGGAATGAATCTAATACTTCTCCATATCGTTCGAACGATTCCACTTCCAGATACAAGCGCGCCCCTGCCCATTCTTTGGGGGATGCACCCGGTTCGATGACGATAAACGTGGCTTTGGGATTCTCTTGCAGATACTGATAGGAGCGGTTATCGCCGATGGCCATAATGATGGTGTTCTCATCGATCATGCGCGGGGACCCAAAGACGGCGGTGTTGACATCTCCATTTTTATTGGCCGTTGCCAATGCGCCGACGCGTGTCTTTTTATTGAACATGGCCATTACTTTTTTTCTATCCATGCCGCCTCCTTGCTTGTGGGTTAAATTTTTTCTCCAATCGTTCATTCAACGGCAATTGTTAATGAAATTAAATTTTGAACAATTGAGAGAAAATTATTGGGCTTTTTGATTTAAATCTTGATGACAGATAATAATGCACAACCCATCCCATGCAACCACCTGCCCTATATGTGCTGGGCGCTATAAACGATTCCGATAGGGTGCACCTAAATAAAAACATGGGTATTGGGTCAGGGGATACGTTTCAAAATGCATGGCCCGATATGGCCATTGCGCTTTGCTGTTCCATGGTGTTCCAACCGGCCGGCGCAGAGGCCGGCCCTGCGCTGAAGCGGTGGTTGCCCGGCAGATGATCTTCGTCGGGCCGGGCTCTGTCCCGGCCGGTGCTGACGATGTTAAAGCAAAGCCGCCTGTCGGTAACCCGGCGCTAAGGACGATGTTTACGCAATCAACAAGCCGTTGGGTTTTGCGTGATCCCCAACGGCTTGATTGAAAAGGTCGGAAGCACGGCCAAAACCGCGCTGATGTGAAAAGCTGAATCAGCCCTCCTGAATTTTCTCAGTCAATTCAGGCATGAACTCCAAGATGTCCTCCACGATGCCCACATCGGCCACCTGAAAGATTGGCGCTTTGGGATTTTTATTCACCGCAACAATAAACGGCGAGCCTTTCAAGCCGCCCAGATGCTGGAACGAGCCGCTGATGCCCATGGCCATGTAAACTTTGGGTTTAACGGTCTGGCCGGAAGTGCCGACCTGGCGGGATTTTTCCAGCCACTTGGCATCCACGATGGGCCGTGAGCATGAGACCACCGCCCCCATGGCTTCGGCCAACTCTTCGGCCAGCTCGATGTTCTCCTCGTCTTCGATACCGCGGCCCACCGAAACCAGTACATCGGATTTGGTGATGTCCACATCGCCCACTTCAGCTTCCACGACTTCGAGAAAGCTTCGTTTGACCGTCAGGTCCCCGACCTCACCGGATTTATCCTCAACCTGGCCGGCCGCATCGCCTCCTTCTTCGGCTTGAAACGAACCGGGGCGCAGGGTCAGCACGGCACCTTTGGCCAGACCACAGGTGACATGGGCATGGGCCATCCCGGCGTACTCCTGCCGCACCAGGGTTGCCGAACTGTCGCTGACGCTTTCAATGCCCACCACATCGGCGGTAAAGGCGGCATCCATTTTGATGGAGAGTCCCGGGCCGAGATCCATGCCGAAGGTGTCGTGGGCCATCAGGACAACGCTGCCTGCCGGCAATGCACCCGCCAGGAGCTTGCGCACTTTTTCGGCATTGGGATAGTCGAGTTCGGCATGATCGAATTTCCACACCGCGGGATAGATCTTGGCGGCTGCCTGGCAGGCGGTGTCCAACGCCTCGCCACTGCCGGTGACGACGGCAATCACCTGTCCACCGGTATCGAACTTTGCCGCGGCGACGGCCAATTCGGCGGCACTGTCTTCGAGCACGCCCTTTTTATGTGTAATATAGGCGAAAAGTTGTGCCATTATTTGAGCCCTCCTTTGGCTTTCAACATTTCAATCAGTTTCTCGATATTCTCTTCCATGCTGCCTTCAAGCATTTCTGCGCCTTCTCCCAGTTCCGGCATGAAGTAATCGGCCCGTTTGACCTGGGCAGCGGCAGCGCCGACCGCATCGCCGGCCAGACCCAGATCGCCGGCCCCGTGGGCCGGAATCTCCACCGAGGCGACTTTGCGGATGCCCCGGATGCCCACATAGCGCGGTTCATTGATACCGGTTTGGATGGAGAGCACGCAGGGCAAGCCGATCTCATTCATCTCCTGGTTACCCCCCTCGATTTCGCGGCCCACTTTGATCTTGCCGCCGTCCTGGGCATCGATAAAATTGACCAAAGAAGCATAAGGCCAATCCAGCATCGCCGCCAACATGCCGCCCACCTGGCCGGCACCGTCATCGGCTTGGGCGCCGGTGAGCACCAGGTCATACCGGCCTTTTTCAATCTCGGCCTTCAGGATCGCAGCGATACCGCGACCGTCGGAGCCTTCGAAGGCATCATCGGAAAGCAATATGCCTTTATCGGCGCCCATGGCCATCTCGCGGCGCAGCACCTCTTCCGCCTCCTCATCGCCTACCGTCAACACGGTCACCGATCCGCCCACTTTGTCGCGAATCTGAATGGCTTCCTCCACAGCGTAGTTGTCCCACTCATTCACCGAGTAGACCAAATCGTCTTCTTCGATGCCGGTGCCATCCGCCTTGATTTCGATTTCATTTTCAGCCGTGTCAGGAACCCTTTTGACACAAACGAGAATCTCCATTTCGCCCTCCCTGTTAACTATAGTGCTATTTTTTAAGGTTCGCCTTTTTTTATTACCGTTTCGGCAGGGTTACGGCTCTAATTGCGCCGCCACCAGCTCCGCCAAATCCAGGGCCTCCATCCGGCCTTCCATGCCGGCCACTTTGATGGCATCTTCCATGTTCACCAGGCAGAACGGGCATGCCGTCACAATCACGTCGGCACCCGCTTCGGCGGCCATTTCAACCCGGAGCACCCCCATGCGCTGATCTTCTTCAGGTTCGTAAAAAAGCATCAAGCCGCCACCGCCGCAGCAAAAACTGCGATCCCGGCTGCGCTGCATATCCACCCGCCTGAGCCCGGGAATGGCGTCTAAAACAGCCCGAGGATCTTCATACACCTGATTGTGGCGGCCCAGGTAGCAGGGATCGTGATAAGTAAATACCTTGTTCCCATCGTCCAGGGGTTTGAATGTGAGGCTGCCCTGACGCACCTTGCGCGCCAGAAACTGGCTGATGTGCTCCACCGGTGGTACATCGTCGTAATCATTTTTCAATGCATTGTAAGCGTGCGGATCAGCGGTCACTATCCTGGATGCACCCGATGAGATAATGGCGTCGATGTTTTGATCGCGCAGGTCCTGGTACAGCATCTCTTCGCCAAAGCGCCGCACTTCGTGGCCGCTGTCTTTTTCCTTTTTGCCCAGGATGCCGAAATCGGTATGGGTTTTGTGTAAAATAGCAGCCGTGGCGCAACCGATGGCCTGCATGCGGTCGTCATATGACGTGATGCTGTCCACAAAGTAGAGCATATCGGCGCCGGCTTTTTTGCCGTCCAGCACCTTGACGGCGATACCGTCATCCAGCGCTTTGGTCCAGTCCACGCGCTTTTTTTCTAATTTGCCCCAGGGATTGCCCCTTTTTTCCAAAGCGCGAAGCGGTTTTTGCAGGGATTGCGGCACGGTGCCGTCATCCACCATGCCGCGGCGCAAATCGACAATCTTGTCGATATACTCAATCCCCAAAGGGCACTCCTGCTCACAGGCCCCGCATGTGGTACAGGACCAGATCTCATCCTCTTCATAGATGGAACCCATAACGGGCTGACCATTGGACGCTTCGGCGAGCGGATTCAAGGGATATTTGCGATACGCCAGATCACGCCCTTTTATGGATATGAAGCGCGGTGACAGCGGGCGACCGACAGCATTGGCCGGACAATTGTCAGAGCAGCGCCCGCAATCGGCACAGGAATAAAAATCAAGGATATGTTTCCAGGTAAAGTCCTCTAATTGTTTGACACCAAAAGTGTCCAGATTATCCAGTTGTTCATCACTGACCCCATGGCGGACCGGCTTGAGGTTGCCGCGTTGGAGGCGCATGAAAAATACGTTGAACAGAGATGTCACAACATGGAAGTGCTTGCCCAGAGGCAGGAAACAGAGAAAGGTGAAAAAGGTCAACTCATGGATAAAATAAGAGACTTCATAGATCCCTTGGAGCGTTCCCGTGGCGGCGTCGGCCAGCAGGTGATGGAACCCCCAGGCCAAAGTCGCAGGCGCCAGGTATTCGGCATGCCCGCCTTGTTGAAGTTGCGCCGATACCAGAACGCCCTCAAACAACGACTCACTGATCACCAAAGTGCAGATCATGCACAACACAAAGATGGCCTCACCGGTATGCGCCTTTCCATATTTAGCTGGAACGGCATAGCGGGCAGGATTAAAAAGTCCGCGACGCACCATGGCTGCAATCGCCGCAATCAGAACCCATGTGGCGGCATAGGTGCGCAATACATTGTAGAAGCCACCCAGTCCGGGAAGTTTAAAGTCGGGAAAGATACCGATAAAAATCATCTCAAGCGAGCGCAACCCCAGAATGAGAAATCCGGCAAATAAAGGAATGTGCAGAGCACCCGCCAACAGATAGCGCGGGTGACGGTATTGCAGCAGCCAGATTTTAACGACTTTACCAATGCGCTGCGGCAGCATGTGCCATCGGGTATCGGGTGCGGCTTTGAAAAGGAGCCGGGAGCGCATATAAATCATATAAAGGAAGATGGCCACGCCCAATATCGGCAAGGCCGTGTAGACCACCGGTGCCGGAATGGATAAAAAATTCGTGCTGGCTGGACTGATTAAAGCGGATTCCATTGTTAATACCTTGTCCTGGATCGTATCAAAATAATATTGAATGAGTCCTCATTCATTACCAACACTCCTCTTTTGTGTCAAGCGAATTAAGTCCAAATCCACTCGAAATTTTCCGGTTAAAAACATCCAGTACCTACATCATTTTACGGGGAACGCCAACCCCATATCTAATCTTAAGCATAACAGCTCAACGAGTTTCTTGACAAAGCTGACCTTGACGTTTTAATGAGTAAATAACCCCCTAAGTTTTACCATCACAGGCCAACGAAGCGCACCGCAAGTATGAAGAATCCTTAAACAAGGAGGTCGTAGTGGCAACCTACCAGGACAAACCTTGGCTACAATTCTATCAACCCGGCGTCCCCGAAAAAATTGAATTCGATAACGCCTGCCTGCCGGAATTCCTCCAACGTTCGGCAGATCGCTTTCCCGACAAAATGGCTCTGAATTTTCAAGGCTATGAAATTACCTATGGTCGTCTCAACGAAATGGTTAACCGCTTTGCCACTGCTTTGCGCCAATTCGGCATTGCCAAAGGCGATGCGGTCGCTCTCCTGTTGCCCAATGTGATTCCTTGTGTGGCGGCCTATTATGCCGTCTTGCGCATTGGCGCCATTGCCGTGATGAACAACCCCCTCTATTCCGATCGTGAACTGGAACATCAATTCAACGACTCGGGTTCCAAACTTCTCGTCACATTAGACTTATTGGGCAACCGCATGATCGATCTGCGACCTAAAACCAAAATCCAACAGATCGTGATCACCTCCATCGGTGACTACCTGCCCTTTCCGAAAAACCTTCTCTTTCCCCTTGTGGCCAAGAAGAAAAAATTGGCGGCTACCGTCAAACCAGCGGACAGGGTCTATCGATGGAAACCCCTGTTGGCGCAACACGCGCCCGATGTTACCACGGAGAAGCTTTCCTTTGACGATGTGGCCATGTATCAATATACCGGCGGCACCACGGGGGTGAGCAAAGGGGTGGAGTTGACCCACGGCAACTTAAGCAAACAAGTTCAACAAACCGCTGCCTGGTTTCCCGGGTTTGGATCGGATGAAATTATGCTGGGCGCCCTGCCCTTTTTCCATGTTTTCGGCCTCACCACCGCCATGAACTTGGCCATTTTCTTCGGTTGGGGGGACCTGTTGATCCCAAAACCCCAGGCGCCCCAGCTACTGGAAGCCATCGCTAAATTCAAGCCCACTTTTGCACCCTTGGTGCCCACCATGTACATCGGTATTTTACAGCATCCGGACATTGACAAGGCGGATTTGACCTCTATCAACGGCTGCTTTTCCGGAAGCGCCCCTTTGCCGGTGGAAGTCATCAAGGAATTTGAATCCCGAACGGGTGCAACCATTGTGGAAGGCTATGGACTGACCGAATCCTCACCCGTGACCCATGTAAATCCCTTTAACCCGGAGGTCCGTAAGGTCGGCAGCATCGGCATTCCCATCTCCAACACCCTTTGCCGCATCGTGAGTCTCGATGACGGCACCACGGATGTGCCTTTCGGCGAATCCGGCGAGTTGCTGATCAAAGGGCCCCAGGTGATGAAGGGCTATCTCAATCGGCCCGATGCCACCAAAGAGACCCTCACGGATGGTTGGCTGCACACCGGCGACATCGCCACGATGGATGAGCAGGGGTTTGTCTTTATCGTGGATCGCAAAAAGGACATGATCATTTCAGGCGGCTACAACATCTATCCCCGTGATGTGGAAGAGGTCTTTTTCGAACATCCCAAAGTGGTCGAAGCGACTGCCATTGGCGTTCCCCACCCAAAGCGGGGTGAAGCCGTTAAAATCTTTATGGTGCTCAAACCCGGGGAACGCGCCACCCAAGAGGAGATGATTGCATTCTGTGATGGCAAATTGGCCAAATATAAATGGCCTACAGAAGTGGAATTTCGAACGGAACTGCCCAAAACCAACGTGGGCAAAGTACTCAAAAAGACTTTGCGCGCCGAAGAGTCGGAAAAACGGGACGCATAAGACACCGAAAAAGAGGAACCGGAAGCCCACCCCCTCCCAAAGGCTTCCGGTTCCAGCGCACCCCATAACGATGATGCGGGTTGCCCCTTTATTTGCCGCCGAAGCTTTTGTCCTCCATCTCTACAGCGGCACCACATCCGGCCATGATGGCATCCATCTTTCCCATCGTGACCGGTAACACACACTGGGTAAAAAACTCGGCGCTTTTTATTTGCCCCTTGTAAAAAGCTTTATCTTTGCTTTTGGCCCCGTCGCTCAATTTAGCCGCAGCGATGCCGGCCCGCCATAATAACATCCAGGCCATGACCACATCTCCGGATACCTCCATAAACGGGTGGGCAAAGGCAAAGGCATTGAGTACCTTAGGCGACATGGCCATGGCGCCTAAGTTCATGGCGACCTCTGCCAACCGGTTCAAGGCTTTTTCCAGCGCCTCGGCCGGTGTTTGCAATGCTTCTGATGACTTGGCCCGGGCGATGGTTTTTTGCACCTCGCCCATCAGGTCCATGATGGGTTTGCCCTGGTTGAGACCGAGCTTGCGGCCCAGCAGGTCCATGGCTTGAATCCCGTTGGTGCCTTCATAGATTTGCGTAATGCGGCAATCGCGCACCAACTGTTCTTGAGGATATTCGCGTACGTAGCCATAGCCGCCATACACCTGCATACCCATATTGCAGACATCCGTCGACCGGTCACTCACATAGCCCTTGGCGATGGGAATCAGCAAATCAACCATGCCCTGCAAGCGCAACTTTTCTTCTTCATCGTCGGTCGTATGCTTTTGATCGGTGAGCAAACACACGTAGTAGAGCAAGCTGCGCATGCCCTCAACATAGGCTTTCATGGAAATCAACATGCGCCGCACATCCGGGTGTTGGATAATGGGCACCGACGGCGAATCGGATTCCATCATCTGGAGCAGATTACGCCCCTGAACCCGCTGGCGGGCATAATCCAAGGCATTCAGATACGAATTGCTGGCGCACACCATGGCCTGCAGTCCCACCAGCAGACGTGCCTCATTCATCATTAAAAACATGGCCCGCATGCCTTTATTCTCTTCACCCAGCAGATATCCCCGGCATTGGCCTTTGCTGCCCAAAGTCAATGAACAGGTAGCATTGCCGTGAATTCCCATTTTTTCCTCAATGCCGGTGCAGGTGACATCATTAAAACCACCCAGAGAGCCGTCATCATTGACCCAATATTTGGGCACCAGAAACAGGGAGATGCCTTTGGTCCCCTGCGGGGCCCCTTCGATGCGTGCCAATACCGGATGAATGATGTTTTCAGACAGGTTGTGTTCACCCGAAGATATAAATATCTTATTGCCGCTCAGGGAATAGGTGCCGTCATCATTTTTCACTGCCGTAGTGGTCAAACGGCCCACATCTGACCCCGCTTCGGGCTCCGTCAGGAGCATCGTGCCGGTCCATTGGCCGGTGAACATTTTTTTCAAAAACAGGTCTTTAATTCTGCTGGAGCCGAAAGCCTCTACCAGCAAGGCCGCACCATGTGTCAGACCGGCATACATCATCAAGGCATAGTTGCCCCCTACCAAATAATCGTTGGCTGCCAAAGACAGGGTACGCGGCATTCCCTGGCCACCGTATTCCGGATCTTCGGGCAGCGCCAGCCATTCGCCTTCGAGGAACATCTCCCAGGGGCGGTGATAGCATTCGGGCACCGTCACTTGACCGTCATTAAATTTGCAACCCTCATGGTCACCCTCTTGTTGGGTGGGTAAAATCTCTTTGATGGCCAAATTGCGCGCTTCGGTTACCACCAGTTCCATGGTTTTACGGTTGAACTCAGCAAACTGTTTGTGAGCACTCAGAGCATCAACCTCAAGTTGTTCGAACAGCACAAAATCGACATCTCTGCGATCCGCTATTTTTTGTGCCATGATTCCCTCCCCTTCTTTGTTGCCTATTTAAATAATCTATTGTGCGAAACTTGTCCTTTCCCCAAAGCTGACCGGTATGGGGATGAGAAGCAGTAAAAACCTTTTTCAAGCCCGGGACGCCCCATTTTCACCTGCTTCGCAAACGCCGATGCCGCGAAGGATCAAATCCACCAAGGGGTCGGCCATTGACACCAGGTCATAGCTGCCTCCGGAATGAATCCAGGCGTTGATGGCTTCATTGACAGCTCCGATAATCATTCGCATCACCAGCCCCACGTAAAGATTGTGACGCATGTGGCCCTCTTTCTGGCCCAATTCCACAATCTCGGTAATGATATTCCGATACCACTTGGACATCTCTTTGATGACATCCTGAGCCAATCGCCGATGCTGATGGGTCTCGGCCTGATAAACGATGGCCATATTGATGTCTTTTTGGAATTCCTCAAGATGGGTGTGAACCAGGCGATGCAGTTTTTGTCCAGCGCTATCGGCCCGGTCCACTGCTGTGCGAAAACGATCAAACACCTGTTTGGTCTTGTATTGGTAAAATTGGATTAAAATATCATCTTTATTTTTAAAATAGAGATAGATGGTACCATCAGCCACGCCCGCTTTTTTAGCAATTTGTGCGACAGTGGCTTGAAAAAAGCCTTGCTCGGCAAATACGACGATGGCAGCTTCCAGGATTAGCAGGTACTTATCTGAGTTCTGTTTCATAGTGCCGATGGGGTCCTCTCATGGATAATATTTATGAATGAATACTCATTCAGTATCAGCCGCCATCCTCCCTGTCAAGCAAAAATTATCAGCTCTATCTGTCAAGTTACCTGTAAAGTTAGTGAGCGTTAAACTATTAAAATAACATTATATCCAATCAATTAATCTGTGCGCCGGCGGGTAAAGGTACTATCTTTGAGGATGGAAAAGGCCGGTCACCCTTTGTTCAATTATTAATCCTCATGTTGAGCAGAGAAGCGCCCGGAGCAGATCAAGCAAACGCATGGCGAAAAGATGCGCCGGCTATTGACACATTCCTGCCGATTTGGTTTATATGGGACCTTTGCCTTTGCCCATTTATTCACTCGATTGGATGGGATAATGGGTGCTTTGGTGAGTTTGATCTGAGCACAAAAGCCAAAGGTTATGGAAAGTGCGGTGCGCGTTGTTGAAGCTTTTCCAAATTTTCCTTGTAATTTGGGCTTGGGTTTGCCTTTATGTTAAACCGTCACGCAACAATGAGGGTGAGTATCATGTTTACGGAGGAACCAAATGGCTGAACAAGCAATCAAACTTAGCGGCAAGAAAAAGAGCACCTTTATAGATAAGGTCAAGGAACTGCTTCCCGAAGGCGGGAATTTAAACCTTTGCCTGACCTGTGGGGCGTGTTCATCAGGATGCCCGGCCACCGGGCTGGACGGGATGGACCCGCGCAAATTTTTACGTATGGCCGCCCTGGGCATGGATGAAGAGATTATAAACTCCAAGTGGCCCTGGATGTGCAGCATGTGCACCCGTTGCATGTATGTCTGCCCCATGAAAATTAATATTCCCCAATTGGTCTACAATGCCCGCGCGCTCACACCACGCGAGGAGCGACCCAAAGGCATTTTGGGTTCTTGCGATATGGCCTTGCGAAATGATACCTGCAGTGCCATGGGCGCCACTGAAGAGGATTTCCAATTCGTGGTAGAAGATGTTTTGGAAGAGTACCGGGAAGCGCAGCCTGAATTTGCGGAAATGAAAGCTCAGGTCAACCAGCAGGGTGCGTACTATTTTCTAAACCAAAACTCTCGTGAACCGGTGACCGAGCCTGACGAGATGGTGCCGTTGTGGAAGATTCTTCATCTGGCCGGCGCTGATTGGACATACGGGACCAAAGGCTGGGCAGCGGAAAACTATTGCATGTTTCTGGCGGATAACGAAAACTGGAAGCGCATTGTTGAGACAAAAGTTAAAGCGGTGGAGGATCTTGGCTGTAAAGTCTGGCTCAACACTGAGTGAGGGCACGAACTTTTCGCAGTCCGGTTCGGAATGCAAAAATTCGGTATCAAGGCCAACTTTGAGATCCAGAGTATCATTCAACTTTATGCCCAGTGGATTCATGAGGGAAAACTCAAACCCAGCTCAAATTGGAACGATGAACGCAAAATCAAATTTACCGTTCAGGATCCTTGCCAGTTGGTGCGCAAGACATTTGGAGACCCGGTTGCTGAAGATCTGCGCTATGTCGTAAAAGCTGTGGTGGGAGAGGAAAACTTTATCGATATGTATCCCAACCGCTCCAACAATTTTTGTTGCGGCGGCGGCGGCGGCTTTCTGCAATCAGGCTATCCGGACGAGCGGCGCAAATACGGTGAACTCAAGGCCAACCAAATTTTAGCCACCGGTGCCGATTATGCCATCACACCTTGTCACAATTGCCACGCTCAGGTTCACGACTTGTCCGAACAACGGAATCATCCTTGGGAGACCGTGCATCTGTGGACGCTGCTATGCCTTTCATTGGGCATTCTCGGTCCAAATGAACGCGTCTACCTGGGTGAAGACTTAAAGGACGTTGAAATATTCCATCCTGAAAGTGAAATGTAATTCTTTTCTACCGATCCATCCAAACCCGGCAACCTTTTCTTCAGTTGCCGGGTTTTTTGTCGCTTCCTCATGGAGCGGGTTGCCCCTAAGATTTCCAATATGTTAACCACCCGCGCGAACAATTGACAAAAAAACACGGATGATGCGATGCTTATTCCTAAAGTCAATCGACAACCTTTTCCGGGCGGTATCGAAAGTATATGATGGTTCCTAGACATTCCGTAAAAATGATCTCTATGGGTTCGGTTATCTTTTTTAGCTTCACGGTATTTATCCAAATTTTCAAGCTGCACTATGTATGGGAAGTATTTTCCAAACCGCACCAGTTTAAAATTTGTATCACCCTTGCCGCGGCGACTCAACTTTCGTTGGTGTTGGCCGGATTGTCTGGAATCATCGCAGCACCAGGGCTCTACCATTTCAAAAAATGGTCGCGGCAGCTCATGTCTACGGCCATGGTCCTGAACATCTTTGCGTTTCTGTTTAGAAGTGCAGTGCGGTTTTGGCCCAATTTGATCTGCAATTATGTCAAAGAGCAGATGGTGCTATACATGGGTGCAAAAGAGGCTTATGTCTATAACAATATACTATACTACCCGTCTCCAATGATGACGATGCTCACCTTTGTTGCCACAGCGGGTTTACTTTACTATATCAATCGCCGCAGTTGCCTGAGGTTATTAAATGCATAAAGCTTCTAAGCAAGTTTTTTCACCGCTTCCCGCATCAACCTCGCAATGGGCATTTTCTGGGGGCAACGTTGTTCAGCCAGGCTGTAGTCAATTTGGGGAATTTGCTGTTTCACCCTGGCCGGCAACGCCTTGAAATGATCACGAGCCCAATCGAGCTGGCCATAAGATTGGCCATACATATGGTAACGCATGATATCGCTGATGGGCACTTTGTTATTAACTGCGTGGGTGCATATTCGGCCGCATCCGGCACAATACTGTGCGGCCGATGCATGGGCATATTGCTCAAACAGATGCATGTCTTGCGATGACAAGGGCGTCGCGTCTACGGCTGCCGCCACATTGGCTTTGAGAATGGTCATGTTGGGCATCTGGGAACAAACGGCGGCGATATGGGGATTGGTCCATACGGCTTTAAGTTTGGCCTGGTGTTCGGTGAACCCTCTTTTTTCCCAGGCGGTCATCAATTTTTCCTGCGCCTGATCCCCCTTGCTCAGGCTGCGCCATGATCGCTCAGCCTGAGTCTTCATGGCGGTCAAGCCGATGCCGGCTTTGACACATGCCGCTACGGCTTGTTTCATCTCCGGGGTGTGCATGTTGCGAAAGTTATAGGTCATCATAATCCCATCAATATAACCCAATTGGGACGCCTTTAACAGCAACGCTTCCATGTTGCTATGGGTGCTGAAGCCAAACAGTCTTATTTTCCCCGCCGCTTTGGCCTTTTCAGCCCATCGTCGGGTATCGTCACCGAGTTCGTCGATGCTGGATATGCCGTGTATAAAGTAGAGATCAATGTAGTCGGTATTCAATCGGGCAAGGGAGCGATCCAACAGTTCGGCAATACCCTTGGGGTCGCGAGCGTCGGATTTGGTAACCAGAAAAACTTTCTTTCGGTCCTGGGGATATTTACGGAAGTATTTGCCGATCCCCGCTTCACTGCCCCCCCCATAACAATCCGCGGTATCCCAATAGGTTACCCCCCAACGCAATGCCTGCCTGAGCATCAATTGGTTGCTGATAATATCAAACATGCCGCCCAAAGATAAAATGGAAACTTGAATGCCGGAGTTGCCGAAAGAACGGGTGGGCACCTGGATCTGTTCGGCTAAAAACTTGAGGTTGCCTGGATCCGGACGAATTTGAGCCCCGGCGGTCAGGGGCGTGATCAGCGCTCCCACACCCGCAGCGCCGGTGGCTTTGAAAAATTCCCTACGGGTACAGCGCTTGGCATTATCGTTCATCGTAGTGCCCCTTTTTGTGTCGGCAATGGCCGGTGGTGATATGGATTTAACGACTTGAACGGACTATGACAAAACGGGTATTTTATGTCAATCGGTAGACATAGATGACCTTTTCATGGCTTGAATCCAAATGATCGCAGATAGGATGGGTTGCAATAATTTGATTACTGTATTAGAATAATGCCATTTAAGTTACTTAATAGACCGAAAAGGTGGCTCATGAAAAACCCATTCAGCCTGAAAGTCATCACCAACCCCAATCACTTTTGCAACCGGGCCCAGGAGATCGACACACTGGTCTCTTACGCTTCGAGTGACAACAACATCGTCATTTACTCCCCCAGACGTTTCGGAAAGACATCCTTGCTCTACCAGGTACAGCAGCGATTGGCCGCATCGGGATTCTTGACGACCTATATCGATCTGTTTGGGCTCAGTTCAGCGGATAACATCGCCAAACGCATCGCCAAAGGCGTTTACAAAGCCATCCACAAAGAAAAAAATGTGTTTCAAAAAGCCATCAACATCATCAAAAGTCACAGGCCCGTGATACGGCCCGATGAAAACGGCATTTCCATTAGCGCCGAGTGCGTCAGTCCCAATCTGTCCGGCGCCGACCTGCTGGACAGAACGCTAGCCGAGTTGGGTGAATTTATTGTGTCTCGCAAAAAGCCTGTCAATGTGGCCCTGGATGAATTTCAGGAAATCACCGAGATCCGTGATCCCAACATAGAAGGCATCATGCGTTCGCACATTCAAAATCACCACGCCAGCTATTTCTTCGTCGGCAGCCGCAGGCGCGTGCTGTTGGAAATGTTTACCCAGCGTCGAAGGCCGTTTTTTCAAAGCGCCATCACTTTCGAACTGCCCAAACTGCCCCATGATGAAATGGTCGATTTTCTGGTGAGCCGGTTTGCCAAGGGAGGCAAACAATGTTCCCGCAACCTTTCCGCCCAGATGGCCAAATCGGTGGAAGACCATCCCTACTATTGTCAAAAACTGGGTTTTTTCTGCTTTGAGCTGGCCGGCCGCACCATAAAAGAAACCAATGTCAAGCAGGGGCTCGTCGAGCTGGTGCACGGCGAACAGCCGGTCTTTGAAGCCATTATCCAAGGACTGGCAGCCCAACAGATCGCTTTGCTCAAAGCCATTGCCAATGAACCGTCAAAATCCATCATGTCCATGGGATTTATCAAAAAACACGGTTTGAAATCCATTGGCGGGATCCAGTCGGCCACCAAAAAACTGGGTCAACTGGATTTGATCCACAAAGAGCGGAAACGTGCTCCCTGGACCGTAGTGGACCCGGTATTCAGGCAGTGGTTGGCTAACGGATAAAGATATTCTCAGGAAGTTGGCAGGAGAGAAGACCAAGGGGTCGCAGCCAACCTGGACGATTTTATCGCTGCCGGGATCTTGAGCAAAATCTTTGCTGATCATCTGCAAAGACGCAACTGTGCATGGGCAGCCAGTAGAATCTTTTCGGTGGTATCCCAGCCGATGCAAGGGTCTGTTATCGAAACAAACGGGTTGAGAGCTTCCTTGCGGGTTTCCCCGTAGACAAAGGACTGCTTGCCCTCCTCCACATTGCTTTCCAGCATCATGCCGCGAATGACTGTATTGGGTTTTATCTGAACCCCATTGGCAGAACCGATGCGCTGAATCAGCACGTGATTGAAAACTTCTTCCTGATTGCGGTAGTCATTGCCGCAATTTTTATGGGAGCAGTCCACGATGACCGCCGGCAGCAAATGGGGATGTTCGCATAGCCTGTCGCGTGCTTCGTTGATGCTCACCGGATCATAATTGGGTCGTTTACCGCCGCGCAACACGATGTGGCAATAGGGATTGCCCTTCGAAAACACCCTTGAGGTTACGCCATAAGGATCATTGCCGATAAACACCTGAGCTGTAGAAGCGGCCAGAAGAGCATTGATGGCGGTATCCAAGTTGCCATCGGTACCGTTTTTAAATCCCACCGGCATGGAGAAGGCGCTGGCCCACTCCCGGTGGTTCTGGGATTCTGTGGTGCGGGCGCCGATACAAGCCCAGGATACCAAACCGGAGAGACGTTCGGCTGCCGTTTGGCTTAAAATTTCCGTTCCGGCGGCCACCCCCATCTCGTTGAGGGCCATTAGAACCTTCCTGGCTTTTCTCAACCCTTCGTCAATATCAAATGTTTTTTTATCGATATGGGGATCTGAAATCAGGCCTTTAAAGCCTACGTTGGTTCGGGGCTTTTCAAAATAGACCCGCATGACCAATTTGACGGTCTGTTGAACCTTTGCCTGAAGCCCGGACAGGAGCTCACCATACTTTAAGGCTTGCCGCTCACTTATAATGGAACACGGCCCAGTGACCACCAGAAGACGATCATCACTGCCATTGAGAATATTGACAATCTCCTTGCGGCTTTGTTGGACGGTTTGGGTGGCTTTCTCCGTCATGGGAAATTCTTCCCGCAGCTGATCCGGTGTAATGATGGACGTCCGTCTCAGGACGTTTAAATCGTATGTTTTTTCCATAACAGGACTCTCAATTCCTAGCCAATGATACAACAACTTTCATTCGAAACCGCTTTCCTACCACAATCCCGGCCACGGCTCAATCTCCAATATCCGGTTCTATCAATTCTGACTGAACATGGTTCATTAAACCCGGCCTTGTGCGGGCAGGCTGCGGGCGCCACACGCAACAGCGTCAAGTGCCCGTAGGATGCGCTCCGGGTGGCCCGGTAACTCGCTGCGCTTAAACAGTCCGGGCCGCTTTTCCTGCGCTGCATCCAACGGGCACTAAGCCGCAATTGCTCACGTGGCACCCACCGCCTGCCCGCACAAGGCCTAATTGTCGCAGCTGTGCACGAAAATTCTTTTCCAGCAGATGCCGCAAGGCTTATCAAACGCGGTGAATCGGATTCATTCAGAATTGCTGATCCGGCGCAGCAGAAACGAATTCGATTGGCGCGGAACACCGGATGCGGCTCACCGAAGGATCATTTGATGGCGGGAATGCCGTGTCTCATTTTCCGCGCTAACACGGATGGCGCGCTTTCCTTGCACGGGACACTCATGTTCGCACACACCGCAACCCATGCATTGGCGCGGATCTACATAGGGTTTTTGCAGCCGGACCGCAATCTCAACCTGTTGGCCCATCAGGGACCCAAGCGCACCGGGTTGCTTTGTGCCCAGTGTAATGGTGCGGGCCGTGTTGGACTGTATGACCATGGGCCGGTGCCCCTGAACGGTCATGAAAAAATCACCGCTGCTCAATGCATGGGGCGTCCGGTCCGGTCCGTCAAGGGTGATCCGATTGGCATCGACGGCCTGGACCTTGGCAACGCCGTTCCGGATGGCTCGGTATTCAGTGCGGGTGAAGATGGCCTTGGGACTCACCGGGCAGTTTTCCTGACACACAATACAAGGGGTGTCCATGGCCCAAGGCAAGCAGCGGCCGCGGTCGACAAAAGCCGTCCCTATGCGCAAAGGGCCCTGATCGGCAAATGCATTGCGTCCCATACGTTCATCCACGCTAAGGGGACGCAGGGCAGCCGTTGGGCATATGCGACTGCAGGCCACGCAATTGTATTGACAACCGCTGGTGCCGATGCGGAAATTCAGCATGGGCGTCCAAAGGCCTTCAACACCGGCTTGCCCATGGGCCGCATGAATCACATTCGTGGGGCAGACCCGCATGCATTGACCGCATTTAATGCAGCGGGCCAGGAAATATTTTTCATCAAGGGCGCCCGGGGGACGAATCACTTGAGGATTCCAATTGCCGGCCAGCCCCCCACTGACGCGCAGGAAAGGGAGGGTAACGATTCCAGCCGCTAGGGCCGATGCCACATAGCGGCGTGAAAGATCGGGCCCGGGCGCTTCACCGGCCGCCGAGGGGTGAAGGTGATACCCCATCAATCCATGGCGGCACTGGTCCCGACAATTCAAACACAAGACGCACTCTGCCATCTGAAGGGTCTGGCTGGGGGCACATGCGCCTTCACAATGGGCTTCACATTGGCGGCATTGCCGGCACCGATCTTCTGATTTGCCCATGCGCCACAGCGCCCAGCGGCTGAGCAACCCCAGAAGCGCGCCCAATGGGCAAATAAACCGACAATAAAAGCGGGGAAAGCGCAAACATAGCAAAATAACAGTTAGAAAAAGAATGCCCATCAGCGCACTGCCCTGATAAAAACGAGGTATCGCTGCGATCAGGTGAAGGGGCTGATCAACAATGGGAAGTATAACGAGATTTACGGCCCGCAGCATAAAGCAAATGGGGTCCAGCAGTCCGATCTGTAAAGAGGCTGCCAGCCATTGCACTTGGGGAAAACGCCATTGCCACACGGCGCCCAAGCCAAACAGCGCGCCGGCAATCGCAAGGGTTCTTGGCTTTATTTTAATCAGTTTGTAGGCGTACAAAGCCCCAAACATGAGGATAAAAGAGAGCGTGACGGCTGCAAGGAGCAATGGGCTGTTTAAAGGACCTGTAAAAAAATAGCGCAGCAAATCGATGACCGCCACCGACAGCAAGTAGATCAGCAGCCAGTATTTTAAACGCTGGGTCGAATGGGGTTGATTGTACCGGATTTTTTGGGACTTTTTCCGGTTTTTCGACCCAAGATAGCCGACCCATTGCTGCAAAGCGCCCATTGGACAGACCCATCCGCAGAAAAAGCGCCCCAGAAAGAGGGTCAGCACAAGGGTTGCCACACCCCACAACAAGCCCGCATAAAGGGTGTGGGTGGCCAGCAGCACCCCAATTCCCACCAAAGGATCAAGTTGCAGAAACCAGTTGACAGGCCAGCCCCGCAGTTGCCACCAATTCTGGCCAAGGGTCGTCACAATACAGAACCATAAAAATAGCAGAAAGAAGAAGGTCTGGGAGATGCGGCGGGTTGTTATTATTTTTAACATCGGACTAGTTCCGGCTCGATCAACAGCGATGACGATAGGTAGCTAAATATCGCCGCAGGATTAAGTATTAGGTTTTAAGCAAATGCATTTAAATGGCCATATTCATAAAATATATTTTCACAAATCTGGAAAAAATGCTTTCTAAAATTGACTTTTATTCCTTCACTTAAAGCTTAAAATTTAAAACTTTTTTAAATCCTTACTTCTATTGGATTCAGTGAACTATAATCCACTGTCCCCGCCCCGGCGTTTTGCGCCATCATCAGATGCGGTAAATCTTTAGGTGATTTGCCAAGCAGTGTGGCTCCGAAGGCATCCACAGCCACGGGGTCCGTTCCGGCGATTAACGTCCGGGTCGATTTTAAGTCACTCAGTGAACCGCCTGTGGGGCCGTTGGCCATCATGCTCCAGGTCCCATCCAGAATCACCAAGGTCGGTTGGACCATCATTGCCAGTTCAGTGATAATGGTATGGATCTGTTGATGGAAAATATTGCGTCGGCCGCCCAGCAGGCCATACCAATTTTTAATGGTCATGGATGCGCCACTGCGATGGTGATCTTTTACCGGTGCCAAGCCAATAACTTTATCAGCCCAGTGCAAAGGCGCGCTCAAAACAGGCCAATTTTGAATCAGCTTCGCACCTTTTAATGAAAAGAGTGCAAACCGGCCGGGGTTGGGCAGCATGATCTGCGCACCGGCCTCGCGAGCGGCCGGGCCGATACCGGATAATTCAAAACAGCTGGCGGGATCGTTGATGGGGTTGTCCGTCACTGCAATTTGGGCCGCACCGGCGGCAAGACATAGCGCGACCACCTGTTGAACCACCTCCGGATGGGTGGTGGCACCCAACATCGGCGGCGTGGCAAATGCGGCATTGACCTTAAGTAAAACCTTATCGCCGGGTGCCACAAATTGGGCCATCCCCCCTAAGGCCTTAACGGCAGCATTGACATTTGACGCACGGTTTGTGCCCCGGACCACAGCCATCTTTTCAGCCGGGTTCGACACGGAAAATGTCGGCATCTCAATGGCGCGCGATAGCCGATCTTTGGCCGACGAGCCTTTACGGTCCCAGAATGCCACGCCCAGGGCACTGCTGCCCAGCGCCAACCCGACACAACGCCATAAACGAATCAGGAATTCCCGTCGGCCGGCAACCGGGTCACGGTCCATGGGGACCCTCCTTAACGGCTTGCTGCAGTCGCTGGGCCAACCCAAGGCTGAAATCCAGATCCGTGCCTTCGTGCACACCCACCAGGTATCGGCCCTGAACCCACACGATTTCGTAATTGTCTAAAATGGTGACAGCCCTCGCATTAGACCAAGATGGACCAAGGGGCACAGCTTCTCCGTCATAATCAAGCCACTGGGTGATAAACAAGCGGGCCAGTGTACCGGCTTCTTCGGCCGAGGCCCTTCTGGAAATGAAAGCGACCGCCTCGTGCCCGGATTCAATATAGCGGCACGTATAGACCCAATCGAGGCCATTGATACCAAAGGTGCTGGCGGCAGTTAACACCCGGCTGTTAATGACCCGGCTTTTATCCGGAAATAGGGTCATCTCCACTAGCGGTGGCGCCGTCACCTTATGCGCGGCAACAAATGCCTGAGCCAATTCCATGGCTGCGGTTTGCAGATCATCTGCCACTTCAGATGCTATGATTTCAACATAATAGGGCCCATGCACCAAGAACAGGCCGTTAGCGGCAGTGTAAGCATGGCTGCCCATTTCCAGCATCTGAACATCGGCGCGCCGCTGTCCGCTGAAAACAGCAAAAGCACTGCGGTAATTCGCCATGCGATAAACATAGCGCTCCATCCAGCGTGCGCTGTCCGCTGATAAACCAAATCGCCGGCTTTCCAATTGCTTGAATCCAGCAGATAGATAGAGCTCAGCCTTGCCGTTGATCTTATCGGATAAATTGGACGCATCGTACTGTTCAATGGCGGACAAGGTTGTCAAACCTTCAATTCGGGGCAAGGCCGATTCGGCCACGGTGTGCACATCCCCATTTTTGGCCTGTTCCCACCACTCGCCCGCGTCATAGCGGTTCTGCAGCACCAACACCGCTCCAACGATAAGCACCAGCACCCCCAGCAAAAAAACACTGAGCCATCGCTCCAGGATCGATGGGGATTGCACTGGGTTTGGCGTTTGATTCATCGATTTTTACCCACTCGGTATTGTGCGGTAAGGAGTACACAAAAAAGGCCTGTCTACCGAACAAATGTATGTTGACGGCCGCCGGTTTCTGGTGTGCAAATCACGTTTAGGCACAATCAGTTTTAAAACTAAGCGTAAAGGGATGCTTTTAAACGCGTTGCCGGCTACGGCCATTGCGATTTGCCGATCTATGGTGTTCCAACAGGCCGGCACAGAGGCCGGCCCTAC
>JBNKKB010000180.1:0-7243 GCA_050291605.1 Desulfobacteraceae bacterium
TTTGAGCAAAGCGAGTTTGCGGGGCGCCCGCAGCGCGTCTTAGTGACACTTGAATGAAGCTGCAAATGACGAAAACCACCCGCTGGCGGCGCCGGCTAGTGAAAACCGAAAGTTGAGTTAAAACATAAAACCTAAAACTAAAAACTTTTTTTTATCTGTACCACCCGATCAAAGCCGCTATAGTCTTTGTGAATAATCATTTCGTCGTAGGTATCAATTTCATCTGCCAGCGCTTCCATTGCTGGGCGCTGGTCATGGCCCATTTCTAGTATCAAATGACCGTCCGCTACCAGATGATCTGCAGCATTTTTAAAGATCTCGCTCAGGCAGTGCATCCCGTTTGGTCCCCCGTCCAATGCGTTGCGAGGCTCAAATTGCCGGATTTCAGGTGCCAGGGTTTCGATATCCGCAGATGCAATGTAAGGTGGGTTGGCAATGATTGCATCAAATTGCACGCCAGCAGAGCTTGTTGAATCGAGCCAGGACCCGACGAAAAAATGAATACCGTCCCGACCCAGCAAGCGGCGTGCATTGCAACGGGCCAGTTCAACCACGGGATGCGAGACGTCCGATGCCCAGCATTGCCATCTCTTTTTTTCCGATGCCAAGGCCACACTGATGGCCCCGGATCCAGTACCCAGTTCCAAAATACGGGCCTGCTGATTCGTGCCCAAAAGCCTCAAGACGGTTTCAACTACGCACTCTGTTTCCGGTCTTGGAATCAATACAGCCGGCGATACTTTAAACCGAAGGGACCAGAACTCTTTGTGCCCCACGATATAAGCCTCGGGTTCACGATTCGCCCGACGTTGGATCAATTTTTTGAATTGAGCCAGTTCTTCGCTTTGCAGGGGTTGGTCGTAACGCAAGTAAAGATCAATACGTTGGCAATCCAGGACATGCGCCAGCAGAACTTCTGCCACTGCCCGGGGGTGGGTTATGTTCCTGCGCTTGAAATAGTTTACGGTCCATTGAAGGGTACCCAAAACAGTCCAAGGACTGTTTTTCGGGTGGTCATTTCGCATTCTGGAGGGCCTGGCTCTGATAAAAGGTGGCAAGGGACTCTATGATTTCGTCGATGTCACCCTGCAAAATGGCATCGAGCTTGTACAGTGTAAGTCCAACGCGGTGGTCGGTTACTCTGCCCTGGGGAAAGTTATAGGTGCGGATGCGTTCGCTGCGATCCCCACTGCCCACCTGGTTTTTACGTTCCTGGGAGCGTTGGGCATTCTGTTCTTTCACCTTTTGATCCAACAATCGGGCCCGCAATACTTTCATGGCCTTGGCTTTGTTCTTGTGCTGCGACTTCTCGTCCTGGCAGGTCACCACCAGCCCCGTGGGCAGATGGGTCAGGCGCACAGCTGAATCAGTGGTATTGACCGATTGGCCGCCGGGCCCTGTGGATCGAAAAACATCAACCCGCAGCTCATTGGGGTCAACCTTGACTTCCACATCATCGGCTTCGGGCAGGACCGCTACGGTGACAGCTGATGTATGGATGCGGCCCTGGGTTTCGGTGGTAGGTACACGCTGTACCCGATGCGTGCCACTTTCGAATTTAAACCGGCTGTAGGCGCCCTTGCCCTTGACTAGCGCAATTACCTCCTTGAGGCCACCGACTCCGGTGGTATGGTGACTCATCACATCGAGTTTCCATTGGCGCCCTTCCGCATAGCGGCTGTACATTTTATACAAATCGGCCGCAAAGAGCCCGGCCTCGTCCCCACCCGTACCCGCCCGGATCTCCAGCAGTACGTTTTTTTCATCCAGCGGATCTTTGGGGATCAACAGCTTTTTGAGCTGCTGTTCAAGCTGGTCTTTGTGGAGATGGAGGCGTTCGACATCCTCTTTGGCCAACGCTTTGATCTCAGGATCGTCGTCTTTGATCAATTCAAGGCTGTCGTCAAGTTCCTGATCGGCCTCTTTGAAAGCGCGAAACACGGTAACAATTTCAGACAGCTCAGAATGTTCCCGGGCGTATTTCTGGTAGGCCGCGCGATCTTCAAGAACCTTGGGATCGCTTAACAGCGCCTCAAGTTGGCCATATCGTTCTTCCACGCCGTTTAACTTATTGAACATGGTGCTTCTCTTAAAACGATTTCCCAGTCGGTGATCATCCCAACAGGAAAATACGATATTGGACCCTATCGGTCGACCAATTTCATACCCACATCAGTTGTCCATATAACACGTCAAGCTGTCGACCCGGGTCAGACAGCTTGATGGTGCCGATGGCAGCGGCATTTATGACCGAACAGTTACTTTTCTTGATACTTGGCGTATTTTTTTCGAAACCGTTCAATCCGACCCGCTGTATCCACCAGTTTCTGTTTGCCGGTAAAAAAGGGATGGCACTGAGAACAAATTTCCACGCTAATGTCTTTTTTGGTGGACCCCACCTCAATGGCATTACCGCAGGCACACTTGATGGTCGTTGGAGCATATTGCGGATGAATATCTTTTTTCATTATAATTTCAACCCCCTGTACAAATTATGCATTCATGGATTCTAAAAAGTCCTTATTATCTTTGGTTCCATGCATTTTATCAAGTAAAAATTCAAGGGCATCGACCGGATTTAGCGAAGCCAGCAATTTCCGGATAATCCATACCCGGTTAAGGGTGGTGTCATCCAGGAGCAACTCCTCTTTCCGGGTACCGGATTTTTTGATGTCAATGGCCGGAAAGATCCGCTTATCCGCAAGGCGGCGATCCAATTGAATCTCCAAGTTGCCGGTACCTTTGAACTCTTCAAAAATGACCTCATCCATTCGGCTGCCGGTATCAATCAATGCCGTGGCAATGATGGTAAGGCTGCCCCCTTCCTCAATATTGCGAGCAGCGCCGAAAAAGCGTTTGGGGCGCTGAAGGGCATTGGAATCGACACCACCGGACAATATTTTCCCCGATGGCGGCATCACCGAGTTGTAGGCACGTGCCAAACGAGTGATGCTGTCCAGTAAAATAACCACATTCTTTTTATGCTCAACCAGGCGTTTGGCTTTTTCAATGACCATCTCGGCCACCTGGACATGGCGCTCGGCCGGTTCGTCAAATGTTGAGCTGATGACTTCGCCTCGAACCGATCGCTCCATGTCGGTCACCTCTTCCGGACGCTCGTCAATGAGCAGCACAAACAAAATAATGTCTTTATGGTTTTTCACCATACTGTTGGCGATATTTTGGAGCAACATGGTCTTGCCCGAGCGGGGCGGGGAGACAATCAACCCCCTTTGACCAAAACCAATGGGCGTCAAAAGGTCCATAATGCGTGCCGAGTAATTTTCAGAATCAACCTCAAGGTTGGTTTTTTCCTCAGGATAAAGAGGCGTCAGGTTGTCAAACAGGGTCTTGTCCCGCGCCGTCTCGGTGTCCTCATAATTAATGGCTTCCACTTTAAGCAGTGCAAAATAGCGCTCCGATTCTTTGGGCTGGCGGATTTGACCCGAAACCGTATCCCCCGTGCGCAAGTTAAACCGTCGGATTTGGGAAGGTGACACATAGATATCATCCGGCCCAGGCAGATAGTTGTAGCTCGGCGCACGCAAAAAACCGAATCCATCCGGCAATATTTCCAGGGTGCCCTCCCCGTAGATCAGGCCGTTTTTTTCGATCTGGGCCTGTAGCAAAGAAAAGATCAGCTCCTGTTTGCGCATGCCGGCGTAACCTTCGATCTTCAGCTTCTTGGCCAACTGTGTCAACTCGTTAATTTTTTTACTCTTTAGCTCAGAAACATTCATTCAATGTTCTCCATAATTTTTCAAAATCAATTTTATTTTTAGGGAATCCCCTTAAGTGTCCTGGAATCCAATCACACGCTGCCTGCAGTATCAACGTGGATACAACAAAACTGTAAAACCGTGTCAAATCGTTAGCGTTGAACCACCTTATCGTAAGTATCGGGTATTGATCGCCCTTTCGGTGACAATGGAACTAGTGATTTTGTTGGAGGAATAAAAGTTGCTATCTTAGGGAGAAAATTGCTTCGTGCCTCGAAATTCTCTCCAGCAGGGCGGGTTCCATTTATAGGGCCATGATTATATGAAGGTACCCGCACTGTCAAGGGTTTTTGAAACTCCGATTGCAAATAATGCATGAACATCATTGGCTTTGCCCCTGGGCAATGTTAAAATAACCATTGTTGCATGCCGCAAGGCGACGCACCGGGAGGACGAATTAAAATTGCCATGGACAGCCACGCAAAAAAACCACTCAACCGCCATAGGGGTGACGCACCTGCGGCGCGCACTTTTCAGGTGTCATCGTGAAATTACCTTTGCCCACCGACATCGTGATTCCCGCACCGGAAGCCTACCTGGTGGGCGGCGCCGTACGAGATATAATTTGCGGGCGCCATCCCATGGATCTCGATATCGCGGTGGCTGATGACCCCAAAGGGTATGCCCAGCGCCTGGCCGCCAGATGCAACGGCCACGCGGTGGTTATCGGCAACCGCGAATTTCCGCTCTACCGGGTGGTCAACGGCCCCCTGGTCATCGATGTTACGCCTCTCAAAGGAGGCAAGATTGCTCGCGATCTCATGGATCGCGATTTCACCATCAATGCCCTGGCCTGCAATCTGGCTGATGGGGACCTGATTGATGCCGGTGGTGGTTTAACGGATCTAAAGCAGGGGTTGGTGCGTATGGTGTCATCCCACGCATTTGAGAACGATCCGGTGCGGCTGGTGCGCGCTTTTCGCATGGCCGCGTGTTTTGATTTTGAGATCGAGACCGCCACCGCCGCAGCCATTTCCACCCATGCTGCATTCCTTCAACATAGCGCCGGGGAGCGCATTTGGGCAGAGTTGGCTATGATCCTGGCATGTACCCAAAGCGTCAAGGCGCTCCAACAAATGGCCCAATGTGGATTGCTCCATGTGATGTTGCCTGAATTGATGGCCCTTAAAGGTTGCCGCCAAAATCAAGACCACGGCATTGACGTCTATGGGCATACCCTGCTGGCTCTGGATGCCCTGGAGTCCATATGGGCCGGCTCGCACAAGCATTTTTCCGAGCAGGCCGTGGCAGTTGCCAAAACGCTATCTCGAAAAAAACGGGTTCTACTAAAACTGGCGCTGTTGCTGCATGACATCGGCAAACCCAGTCAACGCACCACTGACGCATCTGGAAAGGTGCATTTCTATGGGCATGCCGCTATCGGAGCCCGGATGGCCCAATCTATATTTGAACGCCTACGGCTGCCCAAACGCCACGCCCAATGGGTCCGACAGATCATCGACCATCACCAGCGCCCGCTGGACCTTTACCTGGGCCAGCAGCACGGGGGGCCGAGCAAAAAAGCCTTGGGAAAATTCTTGCGGCAATCCGGTGCAGCCGCTCCAAGTCTCATCCTGCATGCTATGGTGGACAATATGGGTAAAAAACCGGGCCATCACCGCCACTGCACGGCACGTATATTGTTTTTCGAGCAATTGCTGGACGCCTATCTTAAAACCGCTGCGCAACGCGAGGCACCCCCTTTGATCGATGGCAAAGATTTGATGGCGACCTTTGATCTGTATCCATCACCGCTGCTGGGATCCTTGTTGCGTGGCATTCAAGAAGCCCGCTTGGCAGGCACCATCACCCATCGACAGCAGGCGCTGGATTGGGTTGAGGCTTATTTAAATCAGAGAAGCCGACCCGGTAAATAAACCCCGCAATCGGGTCCATCGCAAACAACAAACGCCCTGAACCGATACAGGTTCAGGGCGTTTTGGGTACTGATCAGACGCAAATCAAAGAGTGCCCAGGGCACTGAAAATCTGGTCGCGGATCTCGTCCACTTTGCCGACACCTTCAACGCGAAGGTGTTTGGGGGAACCCGCTTCGCCGGTATCCGCCCATTTTTTGTAGTATTTCACCAAAGGCTCGGTTTGTGCATGATAGACATCCAACCGCTTACGCACCACATCTTCTTTGTCATCATCACGCTGCACCAACGGTTCACCGGTGACATCATCTTTGCCCTCTTCTTTGGGAGGGTTATAGATGATGTGATATGTTCGGCCACTGGCCAGGTGGGCCCGACGCCCGCTCATGCGCTTGATGATCTCTTGATCGGGAACGTCGATCTCGACCACGGCATCGATGGCCACGCCCGCCTCTTTCATGGCGTCTGCCTGGGGGATGGTGCGCGGAAAGCCATCAAACAAAAACCCTTTGGCACAGTCGGCCTCCTGAATGCGCTCTTTTACCAAACCGATAATCACTTCATCGGGTACCAATCCGCCGGCGTCCATAAACCCTTTGGCTTTTATACCCAATTCGGTACCGGCTTTGACTGCAGCACGCAGCATATCGCCGGTTGAAATTTGAGGGATCTGGTACTTTTCCTTAATGTAATTGGCTTGGGTGCCTTTGCCTGCGCCAGGCCCGCCCAATAGAATGAGACGCATGTGACCTCCTTTTGGTTGATGATATGAATGCTCTTACTAACAGGAAACCCTGTTTATGCTGCAATTGGAAAAGGTTTAACTATTATCAAAAGCAGGTTGGGTGTCAACCCAATAATGGGGGCGGTCTGTTGCCGCCGGCGGGTGTGGAAGTGTCAATTTAAAATTTAGGCTTGCAAACCTAAAATTACTTGGATATAAGATTTTGTTTAAATCGTAGAAGATTAACCATCCAGCCGGCCCGTGAACACCGGTTGATGGAAAGAAAGGGGCGAGTGAGTTGAAGGAAATCACAGTCAGAGTCAATGACAACGATCTTGAAAAAGCCATGCGGATCCTCAAGAAAAAGATCCAAAATGATGGCTTGTTCAAACGCTTGAAGCTGAAAAAAAGCTATGAAAAACCAAGCGAATACCGTCGTCGTAAACAGCGCGAAGCGCTGCGTCGGCAACGGATTGCCGCGGCCCGTCGCAAACACTATCGTTAGCAGCCTATATAATTATTGGATTACAAAACCCGGCCCTGATGACTTCAGGACCGGGTTTCATATTTCATGGAACCCGCCTCATCCATATCAAAATTGAAAATGTTTACAGGATGCTTTCGCTTTTAATTTTTTTCGGGCCTATCTACCAAATTCTTGTATATTAGGTCCATATATTTTTAATGTCGTTGCAGGAGATCACTATGGATGAAATTTCCTACCAACGCTGCCTTTCCGCCATGTATGGATTGCGGCGCTTCGGCATCAAGCTGGAGATGGATACGATCAACACCCTTTTGGCGGGCCTGGGGGAACCCCAGCGTGACTTTCAGGCCATTCACATTGCCGGCACCAACGGCAAG